>NZ_CP052766.1:3081563-3697876 GCF_002499975.2 Alteromonas pelagimontana | reverse complement strand
CTTCTGCCCAAGCAAAATGAAAACTTATAAAATAAACGATTACAACAACATAAAACTTATGCACAAACACTCTCCAGACTACTTTTTATCCGGTTTAGCAGGCAATCCTATTGCTACTCGATGTTCCGCCAGCCAGTCTTCCTGTTTGGGCGGCATTTGGAGATAAAAACCTTTTTCCTGCAGCGCTAATTTAATATCCGCTACATCAATACCAGCAAGAGTCCGCCGCTTGTCGACCGGCACCACCATTACCAATTCAGGTTGGCCAAACTGTTTTAACAAAATTTCAGGTACATCCTGAAATGCGTCTTTGCCAGGCACATATAGCAACATGCCCTCTTTACGACGAGTTCTATAAACTGCACAAAGCATCATTCGGCAGCCTTCTGTAAAGGACGATGGTACTGCTTAACAGGACCAAGAAGATTTTCCAGCATAGGTTGGAAAAGTGGCTTGCGCCATCCGTTTAGAAGATCAGGTTGTAAACCCATGGCCTTTGTTTCGTCAATTTCAAACCACCACCATTTTAGGACCTGATTTATCTGCTTTTTAGAGGCGAGAATTTCCTCGCTGACACCTTGTTCAACGGCTATTTTGGAGCTGATTTCTTTTATGGCCGCCAAATATTTCTTGTATTCAGGAAAATCTATGAGCCGCTTTACCCGTGGTAGGTGCTCAGCAGGTGACATTTGGTTAAACTCCTCAAGAGCTTGATTAACGATATTCACGATAGCTTCACCATGCATACGCATAGTTTGAGGAGAAATCCCGTGCACTCGATTTAACGCCTTTTTGTCTTCCGGCAATTGCTGGGCCGCCTCAAATAAATGCGGCTCTTTGAACACAAAATTTAAGGCTATATCTTTATCACGAGCACGATTCAGACGCCACGCAGCCAGGTGTTGAAGTACTGTTAGTTGTCTGCTGTTCAACCGCCAGTTGTTTTTAATGAGTAAGTACGCATACTCCAAGGGCATAGAAGCACGCTTCTTTTCGGCCAAAGTTTGAATTTCTGCAAAAATCCAGTTGCGCTTTTCGCGGCCGTGAATCATACCGTTAAGCTGTTCATATGCAGGTAACAGGTACAACACGTCGTTGGCTGCGTAAGCCAGTTGGTTTTCGCTCAACGGACGAGCTAACCAGTCGGTGCGCGATTCCCCTTTATCCAAAACCACGCCACACAGCTCTTCAATTAATTTTGCGTAACCAATCGACGCCCCCAATCCCAGCACGCTGGCTGCAAACTGGGTATCGAATACCGGAAATGGAATAACGCCGAACGCGGCTAAAAAGGTCTCTAGATCTTCTGAGCACGAATGCAGTATCTTTACCACATCCTGATTTTCCAATAACAAGATAAAGGGAGAAAAGTCGGTAATGTCAAGAGGATCGATAAGCACCAGTTGCTGACCGTCAAACAACTGTATAAGCCCAAGGTGCGGCTTCAGTGTACGCGTGCGCACAAACTCGGTATCTAACGCTACCGCTTTACACTGCTGCGCGCGCTGGCAAGCCTCTGCCAATGCTTCATTAGAAGTGATTAATTGATAATCCATAATACGAAAGCAGCCGGCATTCGCCGGCTGCACCTCATTTTTAATTCAGGAGCTTAAGCCATTAATCGCGAAGTTCCCTACGCAGAATTTTCCCCACGTTGGTTTTAGGCAATTCATCTTTAAATACAACAAGTTTCGGCACTTTATATCCGGTCAGATTATTGCGGCAATGCGCTATAACCTGTTCAGCGGTCAAGGATGCATCTTTTTTTACGACAAAAAGCTTAACGGCTTCCCCACTCGCTTCATGAGGAATGCCAATCGCTGCTGCCTCAGCTATTCCGTCGTGCATCGCTGCCACTTCTTCAATTTCATTGGGAAAAACATTAAATCCCGATACGAGGATCATATCCTTTTTCCGATCAACAATATAGAAGTAACCGTTTTTATCTACCCTGGCGATATCGCCGGTGGCAAGCCAGTCATCCTTTAGAATTTCGCTTGTTTCGTTTGGTCGGTTGAAATAACCTTTCATTACCTGTGGCCCTTTTACCCACATTTCACCAGGTTCGCCTTCTGGCACTTCAATGCCATCATCGTTAAGCAAGCGAATATCAGTGGAAGGTACTGGTAAACCAATCGCCCCGGTATAGGCATCAATTTGCGGAGGATTAACGGCTACCACAGGCGAACATTCTGTCAGCCCATAGCCTTCTAACAATACGGTCCCGGTTACCTTATGCCACTTTTCGGCCACGGGACGTTGTACAGCCATGCCGCCACCCAAACCAAATTTAAACTTTGTGAAATCCAGTTCACTGAATCCAGGCGTGTTGAGTAACCCATTAAACAAGGTATTGACCCCGGGCAAAATAGCAAACGGATATTTCTTCAGCTCCTTCACAAATCCCGGCATATCACGAGGATTAGTTATCAATAAGTTAGGACAGCCGTACTTCAAAAATAACAGGCAGTTGGCCAGTAATGCGAAGATGTGGTAGAGCGGTAATGCGGTAACAACTAAATCCTCACCCGGCGTTATCACTGTTTCCAGAATTCCGGACACCTGCTCTAAGTTAGCGATCATATTGCGATGCGTCAGCATAGCGCCTTTCGATATCCCTGTGGTTCCCCCGGTATATTGCAAAAACGCTAACGATTCACCGGTAAGTTGCGGTTTTTTGTATGTCAGCGTCCTTCCTTCTTTCACTGCCGACATAAAGGAGCCTGCACCAGCAAGGGTAAATGCGGGCACCAACTTTTTAATATGCTTAACTACCGCATTTACGACCCAGCGTTTAGGGGCGGGAAACATATCTCCCAAAGAAGTCAGCAACGTGTGTTGAATGGGAGTATCTTTGATAACCTTTTCAAGCGTGGCAGCAAAATTTTCGACAATAATGATAGCTTTAGCATTAGAATCATTCAGCTGGTGCTTCAATTCGCGGCTGGTATAAAGTGGATTGACGTTAACCACCACCATACCCGCCCTTAACACACCAAACATAGCCACCGGATACTGCAGCAAATTCGGCATCATAATGGCGACAGCATCACCGCGCTCCAAACCGGAATGTTGCAGATAAGCAGCAAATTGTGCCGACAATGTATCCAATGTCGCAAACGACATTTTATGGCCCATATTAATGTAGGCCGTACAGTCACTGTATTTTTCCACCGACTGTTCAAAAATATCAATGATAGAAGAATAGCGATCAGGATCAATTTCTGCGGACACGCGAGAATCGTAATGCTTAAGCCAGGTTTTTTCCACAAACCCTCCGTCTATTATTATTTTGATCTAAGCGCTGGAAAACGTACAACATTCATCCATAACACCACTGGTCTGATTACTTGCGCATAGTATAGGATGAAGGCCTAAAGATAAACTTTCCAGTTTACAATTGTTCAACAAAATTACGGATTGCCGTACCCACCAGCTCAGGCTTTTCCATATGAATATGGTGCCCGCCCACAAAATATTCACATTGACTATTCTTAAACCAATGCTGACGCGCTTCATAACTGTTCTTCACTTCTTTGAAACTGTCACTCGCCGCTCCAAACCAAACCGGACATTGCACATTACGCATTAACGCCTCAGCCTGCTCTTCAGTTAAACGCACTGTGGAGACGGTACGTAATTTCGGATCGCTGGCCCAAAAACAATGTCCGCCTGCGTCTTGAGTAAGGTTACGGGAAATAATCGCTTTTGCATGTTCAGGCTTAATATCAGAAACGTTGCATCGCGCTTGCACAGCCTCCTCAAGATTGACGATGTTCAGGCGATTACGAGATTTTTTGAAACGGCTGAGGATGGATGTGCGGATCTGCTCAGCAATGGTGTCAGTTGGTTTCGTTAGCGGGCCGCAGGCATCGATACTTATTACCCCTTTTACTTGTTCGGGAAACGTTGCTGCATACATGGTAGCCAAAATTCCGCCCAGGCTGTGTCCAAGCAGGATCACGTTGTTAAACTCGTAATGATCCAGCAGAGAATACAAATCTTGAAGATAATCTACCAGATTATAATGCGAGCCGTGGGGGCGATGGGTGGAAGTACCATGACCCGCCAGGTCGAGCGAAATGAAACGATATTGAGTAAGATAAGGAAACAACGGCTCCAGGCTCGCAGCATTATCAAGAAAACCATGAAGGCCAATAATAACCTGCCCTTCTCCTTGGTTATCCAGCCCGCCGAGTGTTAGCGGACCCGCGTGAAATTCTGTTTCAATCATGACACACCTTACGGAAATTAAATGCCGAAAAAGCGGCAATATGTTGCCGCTTATTTACCAATGGATGCCGCTTTTCAAAAAGGTTATTTACGATCAACCTTAACATCTCGAGATATCGAAGAACGGCTGGACGAGGAACTGCTTCTCTTCACCGCAGGGGTAGGTTGCGGTTTCACGGTAGGCCGAAAATTACTACGTTCAATAACTCTTACCCGCGAATGCCCAAATCCGTTCATGCCGAATCCCCAGCCTGGACGATAAAATGGATGGTAGAAAGGAGAATACCAGCCAGTTCCATAATTGAAGTATAGTGTAGAAACGTCATAAACGGTTTCTTTACGCCATAAATGATAGTCCTGCACATTTAGAGTAGGGTACATATAAGGTTGTTCGCCCACCATCCCCGCAGTGGGTTGTTCTACTGAACCAACGAAAGTAATTGGACGACCTTCCTCAAAGATAATAGGATCCACGAAGCCGTTTATCTGGGCTTTAAAGCGGCCTATTGTATCTTCGCTTGTATTAGGTTTGCCGTAATGGTTAACCGGAAAATGAACGACTTCAATCAAGGTCTTTTGGGGCTTATTCTCCACTCCCACAATAATACCGCCCCATCTTGCAGTCTGACCACGAACAGCGTCGCCGCCCGTCACGGCCCGATTATAAGAAACCAGTTGCGTACCTTCTGGCACTTCAAGGCTTTCGGGCACTAATGCACAGCCCGATAATACCAATATAAATGAAATTGCGATTAACCGAAGAAACATAAATTTACCTCAGTGCTTCTGATGAGATTCAATACGCATATTATCCAATAAAAGACTGAATAAAAGCTGAATGTCAGCGATGGATAGTGTCACGCGAAGATATCTACGCCCAACAATTGCCGGACATTTTCTCGCTGCGCTTCTCTGTCCAGGCTTAAATAGGCGGTGACAGCTTCCTGCCCTTTGCCCTCAGGCTGGTCGTATCCGCTTTGTTGCTGAAAAGTTCTGGCACTATTTAGTGCATCATCGGTTTTTGCAGCATTGACAACGCCTTCAGATATTACAGGATCGACAGCATTCCCCGTTGAAGAGGTGTCAGGTACGCGCTCGACTTTGCTACGCGGAGGCGCTTGGTCGGGGCGAATAATCTGTAAAGAAGGTTTTATTTCCATTTTCACATCTGGTCGTTAAAAAATCTTTTGCGCAAGAGATACTATCGAGACAGCGTTAGGGCCGGTAAGAGAAGACCGGCAAAAATCAATTTAGTTCAGCAAATTTTATGCCCTATTCCTTGCCCGGGAGTTTTTTCCATGTAACAGTATCTCGCAAATATACCGGTAGTGCTTCTTCAGCAGTTTTGCCTTCTCCGCGTATTAACGCCACTTTTGCCAGTGCCAGCATGTATTCAGCAGCAGGATAAAGAGCAGCCACCTTTCGTGCACCCATTTTTTCTTCAAGTGCGGGATATGCCTGCCACCCAGTCCCCACTGCAGTATAACTGTCACTGTCAATTAATTCACATGCCGCTTCAGGCGAGCAAACTTGCTCGGACTGGTGCGCATCAACAACACCGTCGTTACTGGAAAAAACACCAAAGTACACTTCCCCCATTCGGGCATCAATGGCGGCAAAAACCGTCTCAGCCTGGTGTTGTACTACAGCCTGCTGCGCCATGGCAGCTAATGTGCTAACTCCAACTACAGGCAACTGCGAGCCTAATGCCAAACCTTGTATCATGCCGGTGGCAATCCGTACGCCGGTAAAGCTTCCGGGCCCCCGCCCAAACGCCAGTCCATCTAACTGGGATAGTTTTACGCCAGCTTCTTTTAAAACACTATCAACCATCGGTAGAAGCTTCTGGCTATGTTGCTGCGGACAGATTTCAAAACGGCTGATAACGGTGTTTTCCAGCAGTAAAGCTACTGAGCAGGCTTCTGTCGCGGTATCAATGGCTAAAATATTCATGTGACTTCCAGTGCGGTTAATCTATTTTCGCTAAAAATGCTTCAACCTGCTCAAGAGACCGGGTACGCCGCATATCCGGCAGGCTGGAAATAAAAGTTTGAGCATAGGGTTTGGTAACCAATCGGTTATCACAAATTACCAGAACGCCTTTATCTGTGGGATCTCGGATTAATCGTCCTGCCCCCTGTTTAAGCGTAATAACAGCCTGCGGTATCTGAATAGCCGCAAAAGGATTCGCTCCCCGCTTTTTAACATCTTCAATCCGGGCTTGCAGCAATGGATCATCCGGTGACGCAAAGGGTAATTTGTCAATCATGACACAGACCAAATCGCTGCCACGTACATCCACACCTTCCCAGAATGCGCCGGTTCCTAACAACACTGCATTTTCGTTCGCCAGATACTCGCTCAGGAGAGCCTGCTTGGTAGTTGTGCCCTGCACCAACAATGGATTTTCTACGGCGGTTTCAAGGCGGCCGGCAATTTCATTTAACATCGCATGACTGGTAAACAACAAAAAGCAGCGCCCACGGCTTGCTTTAATTAGTGTTTTTGCGGTCTCAAAAAGCGTTTCCCGCATCTTGAAGCTATTAGGTTCAGGTAGATAGCGGGGGACGCAGAGTAGCGCCTGATTCTGGTAATCAAAGGGGCTTTCCAGTCCTAACGTTTTCGCATCTTCCAAACCCATGCGGCGCTGAAAGTGTTCGAATCCGCCGTTAACCATCAAGGTTGCAGAAGTAAACACCCAGCCCCGTGGTGGTGAAGACACGAATCGCCGAAACTTGGCAGCAATAGATAAAGGAGTTAAGTGCAGTACGATATGTCGAGGCGTTGTCTCATACCATAAGCTCACCCCATCCTGCTTGTCATCCCGCAGCGCATCCAACCGCTCTCGCGCTTCTACTATTCGCTCGTAAAGATTATCCAGATCTTTGTCTCGACCAATGTGCAGGCGAGAAACTTCATGCAACACACCTAACGCATCAGCCAGGCGGCTTACCTGCTCTCGCACTTCGTCTCGTTGCAATGCTTCCTGCCAGTTCCCCCGCTGCGGCGAATCTGGAAACAGTAGCCGCAAATCCGACGCTATCATACGGCACTTATCTGCTGCTTTGTCGAGTTGTCCTGCATCTTTGAGAACGGTACGAAACAGCAAGGTAATATCTTTTGCCATATCGTGGATCTGCCGGGTTGACAGCGACTCACCAAAATAATCGCTGGCGATATCGGGAATTTGATGTGCTTCATCAAAAATAATGGCATCTGCTTCAGGGATCAATTCACCAAAACCTGTGTCTTTTAACGCCATGTCCGCAAAAAATAAATGGTGATTCACCACGATCACATCCGCATCAAGGGCTTTGCGACGGGCTTTTACCAGATAGCATTCTTCATAATCAGGGCAGTCTCTTCCCAGGCAGTTATCCACCGTAGAGGTAACCAAGGGGATGACTTTTGCGTCCTCAGGTAAGGTTTTTAATTCACCGATATCGCCGCTTTTGGTGGTATTAGCCCAGATTTTTACTGTTGAAAGCTGATGGAGTACATCTTTTTCTACTAACGTTGAATTGCCGCCATGCTGCGCCATTCGGTGAATACAGAGATAATTGGCGCGGCCTTTTAACAGTGCCGTTTTACGATGGCTCCCCATGGCTTTTTTTATAACGGGAAGATCCCGGTGATATAATTGCTCCTGCAGATTTTTGGTCCCTGTGGAGATGATGGCCTTACCGCTGATCTGAAGCGCTGGGCCAAGGTAGGCAAAAGTTTTTCCAGTGCCAGTTCCCGCTTCCACTACCAGACAGTGATTATTATCCAACGCATCTTTGACTGCATCGGCCATGTCGGTTTGCGCCTTACGGGGAACAAAGCCAGAAATGGCTTTTGCCAAAAGACCATCGGCAGAAAAGAGTGTCGAAATCGAGGCCATATCGTTCAGGTTCAACTGCAAAAGGCGGCATTATGCCAGATAATTTATCCTGGTGGTGGAATAGATAACATTCTCTGGCCTACCTGACCTGTTGCGACTCGGTAGAACCTTTCACTCGTCGCCGATACTCACAAATATATTTTCCCGCGCTAGCGTTTCTCCACTAACACCTTATATTCCCACGGCTGTAAAGTCAGCGCCTGTTCATCACTCAGCTTCACGGCTTTTTCAGATAGCGCGTTAATATAGTTGCCAGCAAAGAGTTCAGAGTCGAATTCGGCCTCGGCGGTAGTCTTGGATAAGTTTAGGATAACCAACACTTTTTCATTACCTTTCATGCGCACAAAACTGAAAACTTGTGACATGGAAGAATTGGGAACCTGAATCATGGTGGCGCCAAAAGGACCATTCCACAGTGCAGGAATGGACTTCTTTACTGCGATTAGCCGTTTGTATAAATCACCCATGGCATGATCCTGCCATTGAATCGGGTCCCGTTCAAAAAAAGCCAGACGCTTTGTTTCTCCAGCTTCCTGACCATTATGAATTAGTGGCATGCCTTCACCGATAACCGACAGCACTACGGCTGCTTCCAAAGCCTCGCCGAATTGTTCTTGTGGTGTACCAGCCCATGCATTCTTATCGTGATTACTGACGAAGGTCATGCGATAAGCGCTTTTAGGCCAGGAGCGCTCATTCCATGAATAGTATTTTCTTAACTTTTCTAAAGGCAGTCTCGTCTGCGCGATTCCTTGAACAGTTTCGTACCAGCTCCACCCGTATGTCATGTTGAATGCTCTTTCATGCATATCCCGGTCTTCCCATTCAGCCAGCATAAATACCGGCTTAATGGCATCTAATACTTCCCTCGCCTGCTCCCAGAAATCTTTAGGTACGTAGCCTGCCACATCGCAACGATAACCATCAATATCGAATTCTTTTACCCAATAGCTAAGCGCCTCAATCATATAGGTTCTAAGGCCAGCCTGGTCATAATCAAATTCTATGATGTCATCCCAGTCCCACCAGGGAGACGGTCGAAAATCTCCTTTAAAATCTTTGGCGTACCACTCTGGATGGCTACTGACCAGGTGGTTATCCCACGCGCTATGGTTGGGCACCCAATCAAGAATAACTTTCATATCAAGCGCATGAATAGCCGCGATCAAATCCTTTAGGTCGTCCTGATTGCCAAATTCAGGATTGACACCGTAGAAGTCTTTCACTGCGTAAGGACTTCCCAATTCTCCCTTTTTATTCATTTCACCAATGGGATGAACTGGCATCAGCCATATGATGTCCGCTTCCAACGCCCTGATATGCTGAAGTTTTGCTTGCACCCCTGCAAAGGTCCCTTCCTGACTGAACTGACGAGTGTTCACCTGATATATAATGGCATGTTTAGACCACTCCGGTTGCTCTAACAGATAAGGAGAATTAGGAGGATAAGGGTGAGTCGACATGAAACCTCTCCAGAATTGAGTTGCGTCTTGATTGAAAATGATTGCCAGGATACGAACAAAGGTTTCTACGCACGAACGCCTAAAGTGATTACTCTAGCTAGAGATATTGCGCGACAACGATGAAACCCGCTTTAACCGATGTGGCTAGGGTCAGTTGACAGTAAGGAAAGTCGGCGTGGGAAATTCCCCTCCCTCAAACCAACAATTAATGTGCTACCTTTAAAGAGCAATGTAAAAACGTAAAACTAGGTGAGAGGCTATGGTGGCCGTGAAGCAGCAAGACCTGACATTGCATATTCTATTACTTCCGAACCGATCCGCGAGTTGGAGGGAGGTGAAACGCTTGCTGTTAATAATGGCTTTTCCTATTTTTATTATTGCTGTTGCCTGGTCATTAACAGGTGCATGGCTCATCCTCCCTTTCGCCGGGTTAGAGTTTGGTTTATTGGCGTTTTTGATGTACCGGGTTTCTCTCTATACTTACCAGGAACAATTAATTATTCTTTCTCCGAACGTCATCATTATTGAAACGGGTTACCGCCACAAAAAGATACTTAAGATAAAGCGTCATGAATGCTTTGTGGATTTTCGAGAGTCAGAGGACGACTGGCAGCTACCCGGTATTTTTATGCATTGTGGCGAGCAGCGCGTTGAAGTGGGTATATTCCTAAATTTACCGGACAAAAAAGAATTGCGAAGGCATTTGGAACAGGCCGGGCTTCCCGTCTGCAGAACACATTGGTGGAAACAATAGGTGATGAGGTAATGGAAAAACTTGATATTGTTGTCTACGGAGCCACCAGCTTTATTGGTCAGATCATCGCGCGCTTTATGGCAAAAACCCCGAAGACAAGCGCTATCCGCTGGGCAATCGCAGGTAGAGATAAAGTAAAGCTTCGTCACCTGGCTGATTCGCTCGCATCCTTTCTGCCTGCACCGCCGCCGGTTTTAATTGCCGATAGCGACGACCCCGCCTCACTACACGCTATGTGTGAACAAACAAAAGTAATATTAACCACCGTAGGGCCTTTTGCTACATTTGGTGAACCTCTTGTTAAAGCCTGTGTAGCCAATGGGACGGATTACGTGGATTTAACTGGTGAGCCTCAGTGGATTGCAAAAATGCTTTCCCGCTACGAAGATAAAGCAAAACAATCTGGCGCACGCATTGTGCATAGTTGTGGGTTTGATTCTGTTCCTTCAGATCTGGGCGTTTATTATTTGCAACAGGAGAGTCAGCGGCTTTTTAGTGAGCCCTGCCAACACGTATACATGCGCGTAAAGCGAATGCGCGGTGGTATTTCTGGCGGAACTGTCGCCAGCATGCTAACTCTGTTTACTGAACTACGGCATAACAAGAAAGCCCGAGCGGCAGTGGCAACACCTTTTGCGTTATGCCCAGCGCATTTTCGTCCCTCAGTACGACAACCTTCTTTGAAGCGAGCAAAATACGATCACTACACGGGCAGGTGGATTGCCCCGTTTATAATGTCAGCCATCAATACTCGCATCGTACATCGTTCTAACGCCTTACTTAATGCTGAATATTGCGAAGACTTCACCTATCAGGAAGCAATGGTCACGGGTGCCGGACTAAAAGGTGCACTTCGCGCCTGGGGTTATACATTTGCTATAGGCGCTTTCGCGCTTGCAGCCTCAATTCCTCCTGCCCGCAAAGTTCTGTTAGAGCGCTGGCTGCCGCAATCTGGTGAAGGTCCATCTGAAAAAGCTCGCAACAAAGGCTTTTTCGATATCTGGTTTTACGGTGAAACGATATCGGGAAAACGCCTTACCGCCAGAGTCACGGGAGACAAAGATCCCGGCTACGGCTCCAGCTCACAAATCATCAGTGAAGTTGCACATGTTTTGGCTACAGATCACGTGGTACGTCGACTGCCGGGCGGGTTTTACACTCCTGCAAGCTGTTTTAAATCTGCGCTTTTTGAGCCGCTTTGCGAATCGGCAGGAATAACCTTTGAGATTATACCAGCTCCGTCTCTACCGATACGTTAGAAAGCTAATGGGTTTTCTCCGTGTTTGCTCAAACAATAACAGTGGCTGCATCTATTACAGTTGTGACAGTTCCCATTCCGCAGTACATTGCTAACTTTTCCAGGATTCATCGCAAAGGATGTAGAGTTAATGCGTAAGTTTATTTTATCAGCGTGTGCGGCTGCACTAGCAACTTCTGTTCAAGCTGCTTCCGTTTGGAAAGTGGAAAACGGTTCCAATACGCTATATTTGGGTGGAACCTTGCATATTTTGAGTCCGTCGGACTACCCGCTCCCCGCTCCCTATGAAGAAGCTTATAAAGAAGCAGATACCCTGGTATTTGAAACCGATATCGGCGCTCTTACGTCACCCGAATTTGCTGAAAAGTCTGCTAGCTTGTTGACTTACAGCGGTACTAAGACGCTGAAAGATAATATTAATGATAAAACGCTGGCGGCACTTGCTGAGCACCTGAAAAGTCGCGGCGTGCCTCTTGAGCGTTTTATGAAATTGAAACCTGCGTTAGTCGGTATTTCGTTAAGCCTGATGGAATATCAGCGAATAGGGCTCACCAGCCAAGGTGTCGATAATTATTTTTACACTAAAGGCATGGGAGAAGGTAAGACGCTGGACTGGTTCGAAACACCTGAAGATCAGTTAGGTTTTATTGTAAAACTAGGTGAAGGCGAAGAAGACGCATATATTCAGTATACACTGGATGACTTAGAAAAAATGCCAGGTATGGTCGGAGAAATGAAAGAAGATTGGCGAAAGGGTGACATGGCATCCCTTTATGTAAACAACATCGAAGAAATTGTGGCTGAGTATCCCTCTATCTATGAAAACCTACTTACTGAGCGTAATACTAACTGGCTTCCAAAGTTGAAAGCGTTAATGGCTACCCCTGAAACCGAATTTGTTTTAGTAGGGACTTTACATATGCCGGGCAAAGATGGTGTTTTAGATTTATTAAAGCGTGAAGGTTATACGATTACTCAACTGTCTGAGTAATCTACATTTGCTCGTATGCTCTTCCCCTCTCTTGAGGGAGCGTATAAATTCTTCTGAATAATAATAACCCGCTTTTCCTTGAGCTCGCCCTCTCTGCATCTGCCATATTCGCACGTACTTCCAAAGCGCACGAATATTGCATCGACTTGGGAAAGTAACAGTAAAGCCTGTTAAATACATCTGTTTGCTGTAAATGACACTTGTTATGGCGATACAGGATTGGAGAACACATTGAATGGAAATAACAATGACTATAAAACAAAAGATGCTCTGGCTGATATGTGCCTTAACTTTTCTCTCGCTAACCGGTTGCGCATCAATGGGAAGTGGTACTGTGGCAGAAAAGCGAGACGTCATTCTGGATATGCAACAAGCCGCACTTACCAAACTTTATAAAGAAAAACCTGATACGCGTGCGCAACTTAGAGACGCGGCGGGTTATGCGGTCTTCAGCAATGCCAATATTAATCTTATTTTTGTGTCCGCAGGAACGGGATATGGCGTCGTTAATAATAATCTTACCGGCGTTAAAACTTATATGAACATGGCAGAAGGTGGTATTGGGCTGGGTATCGGCGCAAAAGACTATCGGATTGTCATGGTATTTCATAGTCAGGACGCCTTAACGTACTTCATAGAAAACGGCTGGACCGCAGGCGGAAACGCTGATGCAACGGCTAAAGCGGGAAATAAAGGTGCTTCTATTGATGGCGAAGGCTACCTTGGAAATATTACCGTTTATACAATGACAGAAAGCGGATTAGCGCTTCAGGCTACAGTAAAAGGGACTAAATTCTGGGTAGATGACCAGCTTAATTAAGTTCAAGATATCTATAAGTACATTAGTAATTTGACTGTGTAAAATTGACACGGCAACTCGCTTTGCCGTGTAATAACTTCTTCAAGAGCGTTTTGCCTTTTCTAAAGCTATTGATAAATCTCCGTTTTTACCACCCCAGACCAGGCGTATATGTTGCAGTTCGCTGTTGCAATAATGTTGCAATAATTAGGCTGTTTTAACACGGTACCGGAGAAAATAAGCAATGAAGCAACTTAAATACACTATACCTCTACTTCTCACTTCCTTTGCAAGCCAGGCAGCTCTGGTTGACTTGTCCACATGGATGACAGACGGCGAAGGCTCATGGTCGGTAAGCGCCGATAACAACACTGCGAACCAGTCCGTTAACGGGGATCCGACGGTATTTTATTCCACTGGAAGCAGTTTGGGTCAAACTATTTCTGGTGAGTTTAGTGTAGGAACCGAGAATGACGACGATTTCATTGGTTTTGTCCTTGGTTATAATGCAGGAGAAATAAATTCAGCTACCAGCGACTTCTTATTAATTGATTGGAAGCAAGCTGATCAGGTTCATCCTGAGCTTGGAACAGCAAGTGCAGGCCTTGCCATTTCTCAAGTATCTCAGGGTTTAAATTACGACACTGGTGCTTGGGAGCATGACCCGACCATGGGAGTCACTGAGTTAGCTCGCTCAATCAATTATGCAGAAACTGGTTGGGAAGATAATACCATCTATTCATTTGATATCACTTTTACTGCGGAATTGGTGGAGGTTTTCATCAATGATATAAAAGAACTTAGCATCAGTGGAGAGTTCACAGACGGAGGCTTCGGTTTTTATAATTTTAGCCAGCCGGATGTGCAGTACTCCCAGGTAATGGCAGACGAAGCACCACCAGTGGGTGTTTCTGAACCCACTACGGTGCTGTTATGGGGAGCTGGCTTGGCTGCAGTGTTTCTGCGTAGGAAGCAAAAGCAGTAATATTGATCCATGATCGGCGCAGAGATAGAGGAATCCATCTGATGAAGTCACGTTGGTGAAGGAATACCCATGCCTTTCAAGCTAATGAAACGCGGGGTATATGGTTTCCTCTATTTCCTTTGGGCAGGGTTTTTTTGGCTTTTGAGCTGCGCCAATAGCATTTGATTTAACCCCGCTAAACCTTCACGAAATCGGCTCGTGAAAAGTTGAGAAATTCTCGCGCTGAGTGACCGCACATAAATGCGGATTAGTATACGTATATCATCAGGAAGCAAGAGCGCCCTGCCTATGCTTATAAATGCGCAAGACAACCGTACTTGCGCTCTTCAATAGATATAGCTTTCTTTTTCTGAACACAGGGTAAGTCTAAGCTCATTAATTTCTTCCATATTCCAGCTTCTTTCGGTGTAAACCGAAAGCTCCTGTTCCCCAATTTAAATTAGCGCTTTTTCCTGATTCCGCAGCATTCTTAGCGGGAGTGTGAACCGACTTCTCTACCATTCGTAGCAACTACAACAATACGCGATGGAAATATTTGATGTTGTGTATTCCAAGTGGCATGAATAAATGATGGATCAGGCCGTTTTAGTATAACAACATGCTGCGCCACGTAAGATAACCTGTTGAGGATGAAATCTTACTTATCGCGGCATTGCAATCCAGGAGATGTCGTCTGTGAGTTCGTCTAAAAGTAATAGCCAAGGAAACTACTGGCCTACCCTTATATTAGCGATATTTATGGGACTATGTGGGGTAGGACTGGCAGCCGGAGGAGCCTGGCTAATAGTGGTTGGGGGTAGTTGGTACTATTTCCTTGGCGGAATAGGAATGTTAATTAGCGCCTTCTATCTGGCGAAACGAAGTCGCAAAGGTGTTTGGGTATTTGCTCTGGTTCTACTAGGGAGCTTTATCTGGGCTGCCTGGGAGTCGGGACTGACTTATTGGCGCTGGGTGCCACGGATGGACGTAGTCATGCTTTTGGCGCTAGGTGTGACTTTGGTTATGCCAAGACTCCGCCAGCCATTTCCTCGCAAACTATCCTATACTTTATCTTCAATATCGCTGGTAATTTTTGCGGTAGTATTTTCATTAGCTTTTCTACCCTTAAATCATTATCAAAGTGCAGTGGCGCCGGGTATAGCCAGTGAATCCTTCAACACCAATACCGCATCTTCGACAAACCCCAACGTCGCGGATTCTCCCTCGGAAGAAGACTGGCCTACTTACGGAAGAGATAATGCAGCGACACGATATTCTCCGCTTACACAAATTAATTTGTCCAACGTTGAAAATTTAGAAAAGGCCTGGGTGTATCGTACCGGCGATACTCCTGAAGAACGCTGGGGAGCAGAAACCACGCCACTAAAAGTCGGAAACAAGCTTTATTTATGTACCGCTATGAACGATATGATGGCGGTAAACGCCAAAAGTGGTGAGTTGATTTGGCGGTACCGGGCTAATTTAGACAAAAAAGATATTCCCTATACTGCGGCTTGTCGTGGAGTTGCTTATTATCAAGTTCCCGAGTCCCAACAATCTGATGGTTCCGCTTTATGTCAAACACGAATTATTGAAGGTACGCTGGATGGACGGATTATAGCTGTAGACGCTAACACTGGTGAAGCCTGCCCCGATTTCGGGAATCAAGGGCAAGTGGATATAAAAGAGAATATGGGTGTCACGCCAGACGGTTATGTCGCTATCACTGGCGCGCCGAATATAGTTAATGGTGTCATTATTACTGGTCATCAGGTACTGGATGGGCAAGCCAGAATGGTACCTTCTGGTGTAATTAAAGGCTTCGACGCAGTTACCGGCGAGTTGCTGTGGGCATGGGATATGGTGAAACCCGATATTGATAAGGTACCACCGCCAGGGGAACATTATACCCGCGGCACCCCCAACATGTGGACCACGGCTACCGGCGACAATAATCTAGGCCTGGTATATTTGCCTATGGGCAATTCCTCACCAGACTATTGGAGCGGATTTCGTAGTGAGGTAGAAAACGAATATTCTACCGCGTTGGTTGCTCTGGATGTTAAAACGGGTAAGCCGGAATGGAAATTTCAAACGGTACACAAAGATGTGTGGGATTACGATTTAGGTTCTCAAGTTACGCTTATAGATTTTCCAAAAAACGGGAATACGGTTCCTGCCCTTATTCTCCCCTCCAAGCAGGGAGATATCTATATTCTGGACCGGCGCACTGGCGAGCCTTTAGTGGGTGTAGAAGAGCGTCGTGCCCCGCAGGGAGGCGTTGAGCCAAAGGAGCGCAGTGCCACTCAGCCACACTCGCTTTATCACACATTGCGCCGTCCTGATCTAACGGCAAAGGACATGTGGGGTCTCACACCATTTGACCAGCTTGCCTGTCGAATTCAGTTTCAGATGGCGAGTTATAAAGGGATGTTTACCCCACCAACCACCGAATCCCGCTGGATTCAGTATCCAGGATATAATGGCGGCTCCGATTGGGGCAGCGTGGCCATCGATCCTGAAAGGGGGCTGCTGATCGCGAACTACAATGATATGCCAAACTATAACCGTCTGGTTCCTCGTGAAGCCGTACAAGAGCGAGGCTGGCAGACCCGGGAAGAACAAAACGAACAGCCGCAAAGTTCACAAAACAATAGACGAGCGTTGTCCGAAAGCACAGGTTTCCCGCAAGCAGGCAGTCCTTACGGTATCAATATAAACGCGGGATGGCGCCTTCCCGTCACCGGCTTGTTGTGTAAACAGCCACCCTACGGCGGCATTCGTGCCATTGAATTGGCGAGCGGCAAAACGCTGTGGGACCGTCCTTTAGGAACAGCGCGCCGAAACGGCCCGTTCGGCATTCCCTCTTTCCTCCCAGTAAACATTGGCACCCCAAACAACGGCGGTTCGGTGGTTACTGCGGGAGATCTTATTTTTATCGCTGCCGCCACTGATAATCTCATTCGCGCCATTGATATCAATACCGGGAACACTGTGTGGCAGGACGTACTTCCCGCTGGAGGGCAAGCAAATCCTATGGTTTACCAGGTAGATGGTAAACAATATTTAGTTATTGTTGCTGCCGGGCATCATTTTATGGAAACACCAAAAGGCGATTATGTCGTTGCCTATGCCCTTCCCGACGCACTTAATAACACTGATTAGGTAGTTTAATTACTGGATGAGGCGGTGATCAGCTGCCTCATCAGTAGGCTAACTCAATTAGATGAAATTAATTCAACGAGCCGCAGGTATTTTATTTCAAAAGTAGAGGGGCTTTATCAGTTCGCGGTTTTGTTCCCAAGACTCAATACGGACTCGCAAAAGCGTATACCACACTCCCCCAAGAAAGAGACAAATTCTGGGACGGCGTCAGGTAAGGTTTGCTGACTCTAAATAGCTGTTCGTAAGTGCGCTACACTACAGATGAAAAGGCAAAACAAATGTATCATTCAGTACCCTCCGTAGGCGCTGGCCAGCTTGGGTGCTGCGGCGGAGCACCCGAGGGAGAGTATATACTCATCCGCCTTATGTGTGTCAGCTCAGAGTACACATCAAGGTGGATGAGTGTTATTTAGGTCAACACGCCTTAGATATAAATGTCCAAATGTTTAATTTTTCCAGTCGCTCGATGTTTCTCTTCTTCAGCTTTCTGGTTAACCTGCTTCGGCAACTGCTCGCCTTCCGTCCCGGAGGAATTGATATCCTGATGTTCACGTTTATCATGTGAGTAACCTGTCTGCTCTTCATGCCGCTGATACTGTTCTTTGCGATTCACCAGGCGCTCTTCGTCGTGCTCGGCCTTCTCCGGATCTCCGAGCGCTTGCGACTTTTGCTCTGCAGTGACTCGCGTAATTTTCTCTTTGCTCTTCACCGGGACCTTGCCCTCTCTGGGCAATATGGGAAACAATAAATCGCTGCTCATGATACAGGCTCCGTAATGACAGTTATAATGAATACAACTTCTCCTATCTGTACGTATCGGCCGCTCCTTTCTATCATTTAGCATTTTTTTCAAGAAAATTTCCACTTCGCATAAGTTATATCCAAACTGTTGAATCAAAATGGGTAAAAGAGTGCAGCTAGAGGGTTGCAAACCTGCAGGTAATTGGCTACTGTTTGGGCGTCTACACTTTTGTGAAAAATTAAATGTTTAACTGCGCTCTAAACCATCATCATCACCATATAGCATAGCCTTTCAGGTTCGTGCTGGGAGGTTATTGTTTCCTTCCAGTGGCGCAGATGCAGATTCTCGACCCCCGGAAGGAGACTTCCGGGGGTTTTTCGTTTTTAGCGCCAATATTAGGATTATACAGAGGAATGAACGTCATGACGGACAGCAAGAGACTGCGCATTGCGATACAGAAATCGGGCCGATTAAGCGATGACAGCATCGCCCTGCTAAAAGCGATCGGCATTAAGCTTAACATTCGTGACCGTTTGTTGATTGCGCACTCCACCAACGAAGCCATCGACCTTCTACGGGTACGGGATGACGATATCCCCGGATTGGTTATGGACGGCGTGGTTGATTTAGGCTTTATTGGCGAAAATGAGCTGGAAGAAAAAATGCTGGAGCGTCAGGCGGCGGGTAAACCTGCTGAATTCGAAGTCCTACGACGCCTTGATTACGGTGGCTGTCGTCTCTCCATCGCTGTTCCTAAAGAATTTTCTTATGATGGCGCGGCTTCCCTAGCCGGAAAGAAAGTCGCTACCACTTATCCTTACTTACTCGAACGGTACTTCAAAGAGCAAGGCATTAAAGCCAAGGCTGTCATGTTGACGGGTTCTGTGGAAGTCGCTCCTCGCGCCGGTGTGGCGGATGCTATTTGTGACTTAGTTTCCACTGGCGCCACGCTTGAGGCGAACGGCCTGGTAGAAGAAGAAACGATATTTCGTTCTAAAGCCGTGCTTATTCAGCGCGCCGATGGTGAACTCAATGATGAAAAACAGGCCTTAATCAACCGTTTGGTGCCACGTATTGACGGCGTTATGCAGGCCAAAGAAAGCAAATATATTATGCTGCATGCTCCAAAAGCTTACCTTGAACAGATAAAAAGCCTTTTGCCTGGCGCGGAAAATCCAACGGTATTGCCCCTCGCAGGCAGCGAAGAGACAGTCGCGATTCACGTAGTCAGTGCTGAAAATCTGTTTTGGGAAACCATGGAGAAGCTAAAAGCACTGGGCTGCAGCTCTATTTTGGTAATGCCCATCGAGAAGATGATGGGCTGAGCGGACACCACTATGATTACTTGGTCAACATTAACCTTTGATGAAAAACGCGAGGCATTGGCTCGCCCTGCGATGAAAGACAGTGCATCTTTGAAAGCCACAGTAAGTCAGATATTAGCTGAAGTGCAGTCACACGGTGATGCTGCCGTTATTCGGTATACACAACAGTTTGACTGCCCTTCCCTGACGTCGTTACGACTTTCTAACGAACGGCTGCATGAGCTAGCCGAACAGGTCGCAGATGATGTTAAGCGCGCCATTCAAATAGCGTTTAATAACGTTAAGCAATTTCATGAGGCGCAAAAGCCTGCTGATATACGACTTACCACAACGCCGGGAGTAACCTGCGAACAGCGCTTCACTGCGTTAGATACAGTCGGTCTTTATATTCCGGGCGGAAGTGCGCCCTTGCCTTCCACAGTGCTTATGCTCGGAGTACCTGCTAGCGTGGCGGGTTGCCGCAGAAAGATCCTATGTACACCGCCTAATCAAAATGGCGAAATTGCTTCAGAAATCGCCTTTGCTGCCCGCCTCTGCGATATTGATGAGGTTTATCTCTGCGGTGGCGCACAAGCTATTGCCGCCATGGCGTTTGGCACTGAAAGCGTGAGTAAAACAGACAAAATCTTTGGACCTGGTAACAGCTTTGTTACTGAAGCTAAGCAGCAGGTTAGCCAGCGCGCTGATGGTGCCGCGATCGACATGCCGGCTGGTCCGTCTGAGGTGTTAGTAATTGCTGATGATAATGCCAATGCTGATTTTGTGGCCGCTGATTTGCTGTCGCAAGCGGAACACGGCCCCGACTCCCAAGCCATTTTAGTTTCACCAAGCAGCTCATTAATTACGGCGGTGCAACAAGCAGTAGAAGCTCAGTTAGCCACCTTATCTCGTAATCACATTGCCGCTAAAGCAATGGAAAATGCGCGGTATATTTTGACAGACACCATTAGTGATGCAATTGCGGTAAGCAATGTTTATGCACCCGAACATTTAATTGTACAAGTTGGCAATGCCCGCAGCTACTTACCTGCCATTCAAAATGCAGGTTCCGTGTTTCTCGGCGCGTGGTCGCCTGAGTCGGCAGGCGACTATGCTTCGGGTACTAATCACGTATTGCCGACGTATGGGTACGCACGCAACTACTCGAGTCTGGGGCTGTTGGACTTTATGCGCCGGTTTACTGTGCAGGAACTTAGCAAAGAAGGAATCAGTAATTTGGGACCAGCCATTATGACACTGGCACAGGCAGAAGGATTGGACGCTCATAAACAAGCTGTTGCCGTGAGGCTGAACGCATTAGCGCAGGAGTGTGATCAATGAGCCAACTTGTAAATCGTCTTATTAACGCTAATCTTGCGGCGTTAAAACCGTATGAGTCGGCGAGACGTCTGTTTTCCGGAGGGCAGGATTGGCTAAACGCTAACGAAAGCCCTTTTACCAACCCTTATGAAATCGACAGCGATCACTTCAATCGATATCCGTCCTGCCAGCCCGCGGCTGTTATCAACGGATACGCGGCGTACGCTCAGGTCGATAGTGAACAGGTTCTAGTCACCCGGGGCGCCGATGAGGGAATAGAATTACTTATTCGCACCTTCTGCCAGCCAGGGCAAGACAATATTCTTATTTGTCCCCCCACCTATGGTATGTACGCAATTAGTGCTGAAACCTGCAACGTGGGCGTGAAACGCGTTCCACTGCAAGCGGATTTTCGCTTAGATGTTCCGGCGATCTGCGCCGAAGATGATGTAAAACTAGTGTTTATCTGCTCACCCAATAACCCAACGGGCACAACGGTTGATCAAGGTGATTTACTCACCATCGTTAAACATTTTGCTGATACTGCTTTGGTGGTTGTAGACGAGGCCTATATCGAATTTGCCATGGATGCCACCTGGGCGAACGCGCTCGCGAGCCATCCGAATCTGGTCATCTTGCGGACATTATCGAAAGCCTTTGCTCTGGCAGGGTTGCGGTGCGGTTTTACGTTAGCCTCACCTGCCATTATTCAGGCCCTGCTAAAGGTCATTGCGCCTTACCCTGTTCCAGAGCCCGTGGCTCAAATAGCGGCTCAGGCACTAACAAAAGAAAACATTGAGCGCCTGCGCGCTCAGACAGCTTTTTTGAATAGCGAATGTGAACGATTAAAGCAGGAACTGGCGCGCCGTAGGGGTATTGAACTACTAGGCGATACAAAAGCCAATTTCATATTGTTCCGCTATGCGGGAAGCAGCGAACTTATGCAGTATTTAGTTTCTGAAGGCATGCTCATTCGCGATCAGTCTAAACAGTACAGCCTTAATCAATGTTTGCGGGTCACAGCGGGAAATGAAGCCCAGAACAACCGCTTACTTCAGTTAATTGACCACTTTATAGCACAAACAGGAGTGTCGGCATGAGCCAGCAAGCCATACTTTTTATCGACCGTGACGGCACATTGGTAGAAGAACCCCCTATTGATAAACAACTCGATAGTTTAGAAAAGCTGGTTTTCGAGCCACATGTGATCCCGGTACTAATAAAGCTGCAAAGCGTCGGGTTCCGACTGGTGATGGTCAGTAATCAGGACGGCCTGGGGACAGACAGTTTTCCTCAAGCTGATTTTGATAAGCCCCATAATGCAATGATGGCTCTCTTTGCCAGCCAAGGCGTGCAGTTTGACGATGTCCTTATATGCCCTCACTTTGATGAAGATAGCTGTAGTTGCCGTAAGCCGAATCTGGGCCTGGTGAAAGCGTATTTGCAGCAGGGTAAAGTAGATTTCGCGCGCTCTTATGTTATCGGCGATCGCATTACCGATATGCAACTGGCTGAGAACATGGGGATCCGCGGGTTACAGTACGATCGCCAAAACAATAACTGGAAAGCGATAGAAAAAGCATTGACGGCCTCGTGTCGGATTGCAGAAGTGGTGCGACGGACCTCAGAAACGGATATTACCGTGCGAGTGGATTTAGATTCCAGCGCTAAGTCGCAGATCCATACCGGCATGGGTTTTTTCGACCATATGCTGGACCAAATCGCCACCCACGGCGGCTTTGAAATGAACGTGAATGTAAGCGGTGACCTGCACATCGACGACCATCATAGCGTTGAAGATACGGCCCTGGCGCTAGGCGAAGCCTTGAAAAAAGCATTAGGCGATAAACGCGGGATCGGCCGTTTCGGATTTGCCTTACCTATGGATGAATGCCGGGCGGAATGTATTATGGATATCTCTAATCGTCCGCATCTTAAATTTGACGCAAATTTCTCCCGGGATCAGGTGGGCGAAATGACGACAGAGATGGTTCCCCATTTCTTCTATTCTCTGGCTCAGAGCATGGGGCTATCGTTACACCTTTCTACCTCTGAGGGGAATGCGCATCATCAGGTAGAAAGCCTGTTTAAAGTATTTGGGAGAGCGCTACGCCAGGCCATTGCACGCGAGGGTGATGCGTTGCCAAGCAGCAAGGGAGCATTGTGATGAGTCAGCGGATTGTTATTGTTAATACCGGCTGCGCGAATATTTCTTCGGTTAAATTTGCGCTGGAGCGTCTGGGAGTTCAAGTCGAAGTTTCAGCTGAAGACAAGGTAATTAAAGCGGCAGATAAAGTTTTCCTGCCCGGCGTGGGCACCGCCACTGCCGCCATGACCAGTATTCACGGCAAGCGACTCGCACCAACTTTACACAACCTGACCCAACCGGTTCTGGGGGTTTGTCTGGGTATGCAATTAATGATGGAAAGTTCAGATGAAACCCGCACAGGGACAGTCGAATGCTTGAATCTGATGCCAGGAAAAGTAAAACGTTTAATGGCGGGAGAGTTGCGTCTTCCCCACATGGGCTGGAATACCGTTTCTCCATCGCCTGATTCGCCTCTTTTTATGGGCATTCCAGAAGGCACTTACTTTTATTTTGTGCATAGCTTCGCCGTGCCGGTTTATGAGCATACCGTAGCGAGCTGTGAGTACGGCCAACCGTTTTCTGCCGCAATTGGCCATAACAACTTTTTTGGTGTGCAGTTCCACCCTGAACGCTCCGGCGAAGCTGGCGCAGAACTATTAAATAATTTTGTGAATCTATAGATGATAATTCCCGCAATTGACTTAATCGATGGTGCTGTGGTGCGACTGTACCAGGGCGATTATGAACAAAAAACGCAATACGCTAAAGACCCGGTAGAAGTGGTTCACGAATACGCTGATCAAGGAGCTACCTGGCTACACATTGTCGATTTGACCGGTGCCAAAGACACCGACAAGCGCCAACTACACTTAATTAAGCGTATGGTGGATACAAAACGCATGGCTTTTCAAGCCGGTGGTGGCATTCGGAGCGAACGTGAAGTCGCTCAACTGCTTGATTCCGGAGTCAGCCGTATAGTCATTGGTTCATTAGCGGTCAAGCAGCCTGAACTGGTGAAAGGCTGGTTAAAATCTTACGGCAGCGATGCCATCGTGCTGGCGCTTGATGTGAATATCGACGAACAGGGTAACAAGCTAATCGCTACCCACGGCTGGCAGGAAAACTCTGGCGTGGCGCTGGAAGATCTGCTTGAAAATTTTGCCGAAATGGATGTTAAGCATGTGCTATGTACTGATATCAGCCGCGACGGCACACTTAGAGGCGCGAATGAAGCGCTTTATGAAGAAGTCAGTCAGCGATTTTCAAATATTGCCTGGCAAGCTTCTGGCGGAATTGGCGGCCTTGATGATATACGTGCTCTGCGTCCCACGGGCGTTAGCGGTATAATCTTGGGTCGTGCGTTATTGGAAGGCAAGTTTACTGTTAAGGAGGCTATTTCATGCTGGCAAAACGGATAATTCCTTGCCTGGATGTGCGCGATGGCAAAGTGGTTAAAGGTGTACAATTCAGAAACCACGAAATTATAGGAGATATCGTTCCTTTAGCAGCGCAGTATGCCAGCGCTGGTGCTGATGAACTGGTGTTTTATGACATAACTGCCAGCTCTGATCAGCGTGTTGTCGACAAAAGCTGGGTGAGCCGTATCGCTCAGGTCATTGATATTCCCTTTTGTGTTGCCGGAGGAATTAAGTCTGTAGAAGAAGCTGGCCGCATTTTAGAAATGGGCGCAGATAAAATATCGATAAACTCCCCTGCCCTCACAAATCCGGAGCTGATTAACCAGTTACACGATGTTTACGGGCAACAATGTGTCGTAATAGGTATCGACAGTTTTTTCAACGAAAAGAACGGTCAGTACGAAGTATATAAGTTTACTGGCGATGAAAGCCGCACCGAGCAAACCCGATGGCAAACGGTAGATTGGATCCGCGAAGTCCAGTCCCGGGGTGCCGGTGAAATTGTGCTTAACTGCATGAATCAGGATGGAGTTCGCAAAGGCTATGATCTTGCACAGTTAAAAGCGGTGAGAGAAATCTGTAATCTGCCCCTGATTGCTTCAGGCGGTGCCGGTGAAATTAGTCATTTCACAGACGTATTTCAGCAAGCGGATGTGGACGGTGCGCTAGCCGCTTCTGTTTTTCATAAAGGCATTATTGATATGCAGGATCTCAAAGATACGCTTAGTTCTCACGGCATCATCATGCGCAAGCGCCACAGTCAAAAAAATACAGGAATACTATGATCATCGATTCTTCAAATCTGCGCCAGTTAGCATGGGAAAAAATGGAGGGCCTCCTACCTGCTGTTGTGCAGGACGCAGTTAGCGGAAAGGTACTAATGCAGGGATACATGAACGAGGAGGCGTTGAGCGTCACGTTGTCATCAGGCAAGGTCACCTTTTTCAGTCGCTCAAAGCAACGTCTTTGGCAAAAAGGCGAAACCTCCAACAATACGTTAGATCTGGTTGAAGTCGGCAGTGATTGCGACAATGATTCGTTGTTAGTTTTAGCTAATCCGAATGGCCCGACCTGCCACACTGGCAGTGAAAGCTGCTGGGCTAACAGCCAGCCAGCAGAATTTACTTTTCTAGCCGATTTGGAAAGGGTATTGGCTGCACGCAAAAACGCAGATCCTGATTCCAGCTATACGGCGTCGCTGTATGCCAAGGGCATTAAAAGAATTGCCCAAAAAGTAGGAGAAGAAGGGGTAGAGACAGCGTTAGCCGCCACTGTTCAGGACAAAGAAGAGCTGAAAAACGAAGCCGCCGACCTGATTTATCATCTGACAGTGCTGTTGCAAGCGAGCGATATGAGCCTTTCTGATGTAATTGACGTGCTAAAGTCTCGCCATCAACCCTGACAGTATTTATTTCATCGACTGCACGGCGCGCTGCAACCGCGCCACAATTGCCGGATCGAGGCTCCGGTTAGCCGCTAAATAACCGTGTACCGATAGCTCAGGAATAAACCTGACTGGTGCAAATCGGCTGGCGTCCATTCCAAAACGCTGTGCTGTTGGAGCAATTAACGCAGGATCTTCAACAATTAAATCTACGGTGCCGCGAAGCAGATGTTGCCAGGAGCACTGAATATCTGCACAGATAAATATCTGTTCGTTCTCTTTTAGCCCTAACTGTTGCAGCCAGTAATAAGAAACGTCATCGCGCTGAACTGCGATGCTGTAGTTGTTGAGCGCTGCCCAGTCATTTATGACGATATTTCTATTGCCAGCCAGCTTTACCAGCGCCAGCTCAAAAAGCACTACAGACGCGATAAAGATAAAGTCCTGCTCTCGTTCGGGCAGGCGTGTTATGGAGTAAATAAGTGATTTGGTATTTTTCTTGGCTAGGTTAACCGCTCTTGCCCACGGGTAGAGTTCATATCGTGCGTTAAGCCCCGCAGCGTCAATAATGGCTTTAACTCTATCCGTTGCAGAGCCGGCTACGTCTCCTTCCGTACTCTCATATTGGTAGGGAGGCGAAGATTCAGTCTATACAACTAAATCAGCCGCTAAAGCTGACCAGGATAACAATAAAAATAAACCTGCAGTTACACATTTCACTACACATACCAGAACCCGCTGTTAATATTTGCTAACTTTATCAAACTTATGAGTGGGTAAATAGACATGTTTTGTTACAGCACAAGCCACAACTTTTGAACTATAGTCTTGTCATAGTCGAGCAATAAATCACAGGAAGATAGGTATGAAAAAACAACTGGCAGCGCTTTGGCGCGACAATAAAGGATTTTTGGTTTTCATTGTATTGATGTTTGCCGTACGTAGCAGTTTCGCAGATTGGTACAATGTACCTACAGGCTCAATGTTACCCACCATAGTGGAAGGCGACAGAATTTTTGTCAATAAAGCCGCTTATCGAATTGACATTCCATTCACCGATATTAGCGTGATGGAAACGGGAAACCCCGAACGGGGCGATATTGTGGTATTTGAAAGTAAGGCAGCCGACAACCGGCTGGTGAAACGGGTGGTTGGACTTCCGGGCGATCGCTTAGCGATGCAGGCGAACCGCTTGTTCATCAATGGTAAGCCGTTGTTTTATGATGACAGGAATGATGGAGAAAAAATTGAACATCTAGGTGACGTAGCGCACCCTATTCAGTTAGTAAAAAATGACAGTACCCTTACCAGTTTTTCGCCAGTAACTGTTCCAGCCAATCATATTCTGGTACTAGGCGACAATCGCAATAACAGTGCGGATTCCAGAGTCTACGGTTTTGTACCTGTCCACGAGTTGCAAGGTAAAGCAATCAGCGTCATTTTTTCACTGGATGCAGATAACTATTTTGCTCCTCGCTCCTCGCGTTACCTCAAGCCGATGATTTAAGGTGCTTAAATTTTTTTGATTTTTCGGCTTGAAAAACTTGGGTCTGTTACTACATAGGAATTATCGGTGCTTGCAAGCAAGGCCGATAATACTGCCGCCGATGATCGGGGCAACTTTTTTAACATATTGCTTTATTTTAAGGATATGACCATGCGTACTATCGATCTATCTCCACTTTACCGTTCATTTATTGGTTCTGATCGTCTTGCCTCTCTTGCAGATGCAGCCTCTCGGAATCAACACACGTATCCTCCCTATAACATTGAGCTATTAGGTGAGGACAAATACCGAATTTCTATGGCCGTTGCCGGTTTTGGCGCCGACGATGTGACAATTGAAGCACAAGAAAACGCGTTGACTGTTACGGGTAAAAAGCCGTCTGACACTTCACCAACGCAAGATGAGAAATCCAGTAAAGAAGGTAAAAAATATCTTCATCAGGGAATTTCATCTCAAAGTTTTGAACGTAAGTTTCAGTTAGGTGATCACGTTAAAGTGATTGGCGCAGACCTTCAACATGGCTTGTTACATATTGATCTGGAGCGGGTTGTTCCTGAAGCGAAAAAGCCGCAAAAAATAGAAATTGGTACCAAGCAAGAAGCTTAGTAAGCAGTAGTATCTGTTGCTGACATAGATAACTACGAAACGGCACTTAACGGTGCCGTTTTTTTATCCCGTTTCGCTTCTGTCTGGCCATTTCTCCTTATCAGCTTCAACTAACAAAACCGGGCCGGGACCGTCTTGCGCCAGTGTGTCATCAGGATTGTAAAGCGGACACCGCTCCATAGACAAACAACCGCAACCAATACAGCTGGTCAACGAAGACTGTAGTCGCTGTAAGCGTTGAATACGCTGCGCTAACTTTTTCTCCCAGAGCGTGGCCATCTGCTGCCACTGCTGTGGCGTCGGTGCTTTAAATTTCGGTAAGGTAGCGAAAGCCGGTTCCAGTTCATTCAGAGCAATTCCCAATTGTTGGGCAGCTTTTATGAGGCTGACCCTGCGGATGGTATCTCGCCCATACCGTCTCTGATTTCCTGCGTTTCGAGAACTGTGAATTAGCCCCCGCTTTTCATAAAAGTGCAGTGCTGAGACATTGACGCCACAACGCTCTGCAACTTTTCCTACTGACAAATCATTCATTTAAAAACCTCTTTACCTAAACCTAAGTTGAGGTTTTAACATGCGATCTCTCAAACAGACAAGGAAATTAGAGATGACATCAGCAACGTTCTTGAATCAGCCCCCCTCCACGGTTGCCCGACCTGGAAAACCCGTACCCGATGGTAAGAGACTGCTAAAAAATTTGCTTTTTGACGAGCCAGTAAATATCGGCTCCCCGGCGCCTATTTACCCTACGTTCAACGTCGCCATGATTAAGTCCGATCATTGCCGGATCACGATTGGCGCACCGGGGTTTAGCCAACGCGACATTTCGATGAATCGTGAGCGGACACTTTTAATCATTACAGGAAAGCGCACGGTTGATACCTCTTATCGTATGTCTTCTCTTTGCGCAGCTTCAATCACGGGAAACCCTGCAGCTTTTTTCGAGTGTATTTTCGACATTGGAGAGCACGTGCAGATATCAAGAACCGCTATGGAAAACGGCCTGTTAGAAATAGATCTCATCAACCGGTTAACCGCATCCGCCTAGCCATCCTGGCGCCTGCAGCCTTAGCTTTTATTTTTTCTCTGGGCATTCATCTCTAAGATGAAAATTAGCCTTTATACGGCGTTTCCTTAACGTTTTCTCTACTGACATAAGTCTTAGAAAAACTGGCTTTACCTAATACCGACGTGACATTTTTAAGTACGCGATATCAGTGGCAAAAGGAGCATATGAATGAGCACATCAACGACTAGTAGTTCTATAAAGATACAGAAAAAGAGAGACTCGAAAGGTGGTATCTTGATCCTGGTAAAAGCCGTACTCAAGAGCTATGACAAGTACTTTCATCAGGTAATGACGATGAAGTAAAAATAAGAAATTTGATGGACGGGCGCTCGAACTTTTAATAAACAAAAGATTCCGGCAGTATTGTTTATCGTTGTAGGCTTCAACCAATACTAAATAACCTGAAACCTGGTAAAGTACAAGCGTCTTTCCTGCTGCCTATTTGTTCATCTGCGCTGGCAACTTATTACTACCAGCCATGTATTCGCGACCATTGGGCGCTAACGCTGTGGTTGTCCCGGGTTACGTGATATTGCGCAAATTGCGAAGCCGTGGCGCATGCGTGAATAGGTAAAATTCGTAGCATACTGCCATATGAAAATACGTCTTCCATAGGTGAGCGTCCATCAACATGTGCAATAACGCCATGTTCCTGATTGGTTTGTGATACGTACCAGCCGGGTAAAAGATTCCCGTGGATGTCACACACCAGACCATAGCCGCAGTCCTTTTTCTGCCCTGTGGTGCCTTTGTCTCGCGACAACGCCATCCATCCTGCATCAATCAACACCCAGCCCTTTTCCTGTTGATGACCAATTACTGACGTCAGTACACTTAAAGCGATGTCGGTGTATTCACAAAGATTGATACCGGCCATAACACAATCGAAGGTAGCATAAACCCCGGCACGTAGTTCCGTGATCCCTTCATGAGATATATCCGCAAGAGCAGTGGGCGTAGAACCAACAGACACCATTTCGCAGGAAATGCCGGCTTTCGCTAACGAGGCAACTGCAACGTTAATTTGTTCGCATTCCTGCTGTGCCATCTTGTCCTTCGCCTCCTGCGAAAAGCACTGGTAAGATGCGCCTGCGTGGGCCATCAGGCCCTTAAATTGAAGTTTTCTCGTATCAGATAGCAGACGAGCAATTTCAACTAGAGTAGACGCATTAGGGTTAATCCCGGCGCGCTGATTATCTACATCAACTTCCACAGCAACGCGTAACGAACCGTCCAGTTGAGGAGCAACTTCAGTTAATGCTTTGGCACCAGCCATGCTATCGACAATCACGGTTAAACCAACGTCTGCACTCAGTAATTCATTTATCGCTTTGACTTTATTCGGACTTATCCCAACAGCATAAAGAATGTCTGAATACCCCGCACTGGCAAAATATCGCGCTTCTGCTAGCGTAGAGACCGTAATGGGAGAAGGAGCAGGCGCGTAAATTTCTGCGGCTTGTAAGCTTTTTAGGGTTTTAACATGCGGACGTAATATAAGATTTTCCCTGGCACACTTCTCCTGCATGCGCTTAGCATTAGCCCTTAATTTTGATTCGTCAATAATACAGGCGGGAGTGATGAGTGAAGCCAGTAACGTCATTATAACACCATGTAGTGGATCATAAATAAATTCGTACATGCCAGGAACAGCAGCGACAAAAACGTCAGCGCCATGCCCGCTAATCGTTGCCAGCTAGCGCCTTCATGATGACGCAGACCGTAGGCATGCAATAAGCGTCCAAAAAGCAGTGAACAAGCGCCAAGATGCAGCACCCAATGCACATTCGTAATGGTTTCTAACGCGGCCAGCAGAATCAATGTTAGCGGCACGTACTCGTTGAAGTTTCCATGTACGCGGGTCAGCCTAAGCAACTCGGTATCACCACCATTGCCAAGGCTAATCTGCCTTCTTCGTCTTACGCTTATTACCGACACAGAAATGTACAGGTAGCACAACGCAAGCAAGCTGGCGTAAAACGCTGTAATAGGCAAAGTCATTCCGTTTCTCCGTGATCAAAATTTTATGATTCTGCCAACGACGCACATCTCTGACAAAATTAATGCATCTATTATAAATTCAAAAGGCCGCAAAAAGCGGCCTTTACAATTTCTTTAATATTAATCAAGCAAAGTTTGGAGTTCTTTACTTACTTTCTCAACCGGTTTGGTGCCGTCGAGCTTATGATATTCACAGTTGCCAGACTCGGCTTCCGCAGCGTAATACCCTACCAGCGGCTTTGTTTGCTCGTGGTAGACGCCTAAACGCTTACGAACCGTTTCTTCTTTATCGTCATCACGAATGATAAGGTCTTCCCCGGTGGTATCATCTTTTCCTTCCGCCTTTGGAGGGTTATAAACCACGTGATACACGCGGCCAGATGCAGGGTGCACGCGACGCCCTCCCATCCGCTCTACAATAACATCATCGGGAACATCAAATTCGATAACATGATCAATCTTAATCCCTGCCTCTTTCATTGCATCAGCTTGAGGAATAGTGCGCGGAAAACCATCTAGTAAAAAGCCCTCTTTGCAATCATCCTGGCTGATACGCTCTTTCACCAGACCGATAATGATGTCGTCGGAAACGAGCTTACCTTCATCCATAACGCGTTTTGCAGCCTGCCCCATCTCTGTGCCTGCCTTAATTGCAGAACGTAACATGTCGCCTGTGGAAATTTGGGGAATACCAAACTTTCCCATTAAAAATTGTGCTTGAGTTCCCTTACCGGCACCCGGTGCGCCGAGGAGTATGATTCGCATTGTTGCGCTCTCCGCTTTTTATTTTATAACTGACGGCACTTTACACATTCACATCAGGCGTGACAAGACTTTGCGAGGTTTAACCTATGAACTTGCGTCGTTTGAGTCAAGTTTTGTTAACGCGTTTATCAGAGCTATTTTGTTTTTTATACACAAAGCGGATAAAGCTCTTCAATATCGAGGAAAAAGAGTTGGTTTATAGATAAAAATAGCAATCCGCACGGTCTGTGCCCGGCTCAAAGATAGAGGACCAGTATAAGAAGACTCAAAATGAAAAACGGGCGCTAACGCCTAATGCCGATCAGTTAAGAAATATTTTAGCGATCGGTTGACCGATCTTTTCAGGGGTTCACAATCCGATATCAGGAAACTGGTATCGGATTTTTTATGTCTCTTCTTCAAGCATTAGTTGATACATCGCAATTTTTAGATGATGTTAATTCCCTCGATAAACTAAAAGCGATTCTTGACCCTGACATACTTGAGCAAGCTTTTAAGCGTGCAGGCGTTGCAACTGTGCGGCGCAGGAGGTTACCGCTTGAAGCCGTGATGTGGTCTGTCGTTGGAATGAGCTTGTTTCGCAATGAAACAGTTTGGGATATTGCCAGTCGACTGGATATTTCTTTGCCTGGTAAAAATAAACTTGTTGCTCCCAGCGCGCTGGTCCAGGGTAGACAACGTTTAGGTTACGAGGCTGTACAACAAACATTTCAAATATTAGCGCATAGAACGTTTACCACTCAGGCATTTGAGCAATGGTGCGGACTGAACCTTCTGGCTGTCGATGGCGTGGTATATCGGACTCACGACAACGAAATTAACCGTCATGAGTTTGGTTGTGATAGCAACAATCATGGGGAAAGTAGCTACCCACAGGTACGGATGTGCAGTTTGATGGAAGTTTCCAGCCATTTGCTATTAGACAGTGCGTTTGATGGCCGGCATGCAGGTGAAATGAGTTTAGCTCAACAACTGTTACCTTCAGTTCCTGGCCACTCGTTAACCCTGTTTGACCGCGGATATTACTCACTTGGTTTACTACACAGTTGGCAAAGTGTGGGAGAAGATACCCACTGGATGATACCTGCCAGAAAGGATTTACAATATGAAGTAAAGCATACTCTAGGCAAGAACGATGCAATTGTGACGTTATCGACCACACCTCAAGCCAGAAAGAAGTTTAGTGAACTGCCAGAAAACCTAACGGCTCGACTAACCAGCTACCAGGTAAAAGGAAAAACCTACCGCGTCCTTAGCTCTCTAATCGATCCACTGCGTTTCCCCTATGACGAGGTTACAGAAGTGTATACCCAACGCTGGGAAATCGAATTAGGTTTTAGGGAAATGAAACAAGGAATGCATCAATCGAAACATACACTACGGAGTAAAAAACCTGACATGGTTCGCCAGGAGCTATGGGGATTGTTGCTGGCTTACAACCTAATAAGGATCGCTATGATAGATGCGACAAAAGACTATGATGAACTATCTCCGACAAGATTGAGCTTCAATCTCTGTATGAGGCAGGTTATTGCGTTCTTCATGTTCACTTCAGTTCACAGCGCAAGTAAGCTTCCTGCTCACTATGAAGAGCTGCTTAATACTCTGAGACTGTTTACATTGCCCGATAAAATCCCAGACAGGCATTATCCACGAGTGATTAGACGAAAGCCCAAGAAGTATCCATACAAAAGAAAATGCCAGTCAGCTCTTAACTGACTGGCATTAGGCGCTAACGCCCGTTTTTAGATATCTTAAGTGCTGTAACCTACGCTATTTAGACAGGCTCATTAACAAGCTGTTCAAATTACGCGCAAAACTGGAAGGATCTTTCAGGCTCCCCTGTTCGGACAATGCCGCTTGATCATAAAGCACTTCAATCCATTGTTTAAAGAGGCTTTCATCCTGTACGTCAGAAAGCTTATGAATCAACTGATGTTCAGGGTTTAGTTCAAATTGGTATTGAACCTCCGGAACCTGTTGACCCGCAGCCTGCATCAGCTTGACCATCTGCGTGCTCATCCCGTTTTCATCGGCCACGATACACGCTGGCGAATCCGTCAGGCGGTGAGTAAATTTCACATCTACTACTTTACTTCCTAGTGCCGACTTCGCCCGCTCCAGTATCCCTTCTACTTGCTTCTCGGCTTCTTCCTGCGCTTTTTTGGTTTCTTCGTCATCCAGATCTCCAAGATCCAGATCGCCTTTTGCAATTGACTGGAATTGCTTCTCGTCGAATTCCGTCAGATGCGACATTAGCCATTCATCAATGCGCTCGCCCAGCAACAGCACTTCAATGCCCTTCTTACGGAAAATTTCCAAATGGGGGCTGTTTTTCGCCGCCTGATAATTATCAGCTGTGACATAGTAAATTTGCTTTTGGCCTTCTTTCATCCGCTCTACGTAGTCAGCCAACGACACAGTCTGTGCGTCAGTATCATTATGTGTAGAAGCAAATCGTAGCAAGCCTGCAATTTTTTCGCGGTTACTGAAGTCTTCGGCCGGGCCTTCTTTTAGCACGTTACCAAATTCGTTCCAAAAACCCTGATACTGCTCGCTATCATTTTTCGCCATGCGCTCAAGCATTTGTAAAACACGCTTAGTACAACCCTGGCGCAGTGCCTGAGTGACTTTGTTATCTTGTAAAATTTCGCGCGATACGTTGAGCGGAAGATCGTTGGAATCGAGCAAACCTTTTACAAAACGCAGATACGTTGGCATAAACTGTTCAGCGTCATCCATGATAAATACACGCTGCACATATAATTTAAGGCCATGTTTCTGATCCCGATTCCACATATCAAATGGCGCTTTAGCTGGAATATATAGCAGACTGGTATATTCGGTCTTGCCTTCCACTCTATTATGCGCCCACGTTAGTGGATCGGCAAAATCGTGAGAAATGTGTTTGTAGAATTCTTTATATTCTTCATCAGTGATGTCCGCTTTATCGCGAGTCCACAGTGCTGTAGCTTTGTTAACCACTTCCCACTTACCTGGCTCAGCAGGAATTTTTTCACCGTCTGGGCCGTCTCTCTCAGGCGTTTCCTTCTTCCACATCTGTACAGGGATGCTGATGTGATCAGAATATTTGCTAACGATGGAGCGCAAACGCCAGTCATCAAGAAACTCTTTTTCATCTTCACGCAGATGCAACACAATTTCTGTACCACGGGAAGGTTTATTAATTTCAGCAACTGTGAATTCACCTTCACCGTCTGAAATCCATTCAACACCCTCACTAGGATCAGCGCCCGCCGCACGTGAACGAACTGTCACACTGTCGGCAACAATAAACGCCGAGTAGAACCCTACACCGAACTGCCCAATCAGCTGCGAATCTTTAGCTGAATCGCCAGAAAGTTTACTGAAGAAGTCTTTGGTACCAGATTTCGCAATCGTACCTAAATTGGCAATGACTTCCTCCCGGTTCATACCAATACCATTATCGCTAATGATTACGGTACCGGCTTCTTTATCAACGCTGATTTTAACGTGCAGTTCGCTGTCGTTTTCATAAAGTCCGTCGTTTTCCAACGCGCGAAAACGAAGTTTATCTGCTGCATCTGCCGCGTTAGAAACCAATTCGCGAAGAAAGATTTCCTTATTGGAATACAGGGAATGAATCATCAGATGCAGAAGTTGCTTAACCTCTGTCTGAAAACCGTGTTTTTCTTGATGGGCTGCTTCAGCCATAAACCAGAATCTCCTAGTTAGATGGATCTTATTTCAAACAGGGAAGTGAGGACTTAGCTGTAGGATTTCAACTGCCCGACAAAAATATTTGTCAGGCAATTTGCACAATTAAAAGATTAGAGCCTTCTGCGACCAGAGAACGCGTGAGTCAGAGTGTTGCCATCTATGTACTCCAATTCACCCCCGACAGGCACACCATGGGCGATACGACTCGCTTCTATATTGTGGCGGGAACAGAGCTGAGCAATATAATGAGCAGTGGCTTCACCTTCCACTGTAGGATTGGTGGCAAGAATGACTTCGCTGATGGCTTCTTCCCGTAAACGTTGCTCAAGTTCGCCTAAGCCAATATCGTCAGGACCAATGCCATCAATGGGAGAAAGATGCCCCATCAACACAAAATAGGTGCCTTTAAACGTCAGTGTCTGTTCAATAGCCATTACATCCTGAGGGCTTTCAACGATGCATAGCAAGCCGCTGTCAGCACGTTCCGGGTGCCGACATATTTCACAAAGTGGATCTTCGGTAAACGTGCGACACCGCTGACAATGGCGAATATGCTCCATTGCATTATGCAGCACCGTACTCAGCGCCAACGCACCCTGGCGGTTGCGTTCAAGCAGATGAAATGCCATGCGTTGAGCACTTTTATTTCCCACTCCGGGCAGGCATGTCAGAGCGGAAATAAGCTCTGACAGTAGCGGACTAAACTTCATTTAGGTTAAAACGGCATTTTGAAACCAAATGAGGCTTTGTTACTGATGAGTGCTGATGTGTTATATTCAGCGGCTTGTAGCGTTTTTGACATCGTTTTCATTACTCAACATTACTCTTTATTACTTAACTTTTGGCCCCTATTTGACCCCAACATATCAAGTGAGTCAGAACGCAAGGATATCAAAAATTTCTACAGGTTATGGGGCTTTAGCAAAATGAGACCTGGAGTCGGCAAGTCTAGCACTCTAAAAATTTCTCTTGTTTTTCTTTCAAAAGAACTAATCGTTTCACTTCAGCTCGTTTACTACCGAATTCCAAATCGCTTACTTCATAATACTCTGCAATGCTGTCATGAATCAACTTCAAGAATCGAGCCTCGCGCTCTATAGAGAGCTGACTTTTTGGCTTGTCGTAACCAAAGCGTTCGAGCAAAAAAATCCCTAGTCTTCTAAATGAGTATGACTCCCAGCTAGCAAATGATTTTACCCAATAATCTATATCCAAACGTGATAAAGCCCCGACTTTCCAGTCTTCGATTTTTTGCGATTCGTACGGCCAGCCGTGAGCGACTTCCCCACATAGAAGTTCAAAGTGCGCCTTTTTTCTATGCTCTTGCCAAGTTGCGTAATACTCATCTCCCAATATTGATAAACGAGCATTCTTTACTTCAACAATTTTTCCTCGCTCCTTTGATATGGAAAACGACTTACCTTGGCAAAGGGTTTCCACCTCATCTAAAAATTTGTCTTCACTTGCATCAACATATTCGAAAAAAATCAATGTGCTATAAGCAGAACAAGCCTCTAGCCATCTATTGAGTTCTGGACTCTTCTCGTTGTAGATATAATTTTTCAAAACAGGGACATCTTGATCTAGAAATTCCTTGGTAAAGATCTCGCCAATCATAGTGCTTTTGTATATGGCTTCATCAACTGGATTACCTTTCGAGATCAACCTGACCACTTTGAATATATCTTTTAAGGGGAAATCATTCCCATTGAAGATTGTGATGGCCCCCTCAAGAGGCATAGATGAACCACCTATTTTTTGCCTATGTTGCTTATCTAACTCGTCGTCTTCATCAAACCCAAACGCTGCACTATAAAACGCTTTTATCTCACTTTCTGACTTACCTACCTGAGCGAGAAATACAATTGAAAAAGCGTCGTTTATTAAACCTTCTAAAGTTCTCGTTTCGTTTATCTCATATTCTCGCAAAACAGCAGAATAAATATACTTGATACGCTTACTCATTCGTATCAATACCCGAAGATTATCTACTTCGAGTCGTGTGAGATTACTTTCAATAAGAAGATGATGCTTTTCATAGATTTCATCACAAAAAGCGATTCTTATAATTTCGTCAACTGTCGGTTTATAAGCTACAACATCGTTAAAAAATTTTTCTTTAAATGATTTTTCAACACTCAACTTTTCAAAATCAGTGGCAAACAGAAACTTTGTACCATTCTGCTCAGCTAAGTTGTAACACAACTCTATAACTTGCTTTGCAAAGTTTGTATCAGAAAGACGTTCGATATCATCAACGACGATTAAACGCTTGCCAATTCCGTTCAGCATTGTTTCTTTAGCAATACCAGTCATTCCACTGAAAAAAGCCAATAGTCCTTTATCAGTTTTATCTAGTGCCTTATCCAGAGCAGCCGTAGTTGTTTTTAAACTTTTAGCGAGAAAGTTAGCTCCTTCTCCGTTTACATTGTTTAAAGCTCCCAAAAGATGGTTTATAAAGTCATCCCTGGTTCTTAAGCCTGCAACCGAAACATAAACTGCACTATCAGCATTGGGGATAAACTCCGTTTTTAGGTAGACAGTCTTGCCTGTTCCCCACTTCCCATCCAAGACTACCAGTGAGGGAAAGGAATCATCCTCAAATAAATTTTGGATCTTTTCTTTAATATCTAATTTCGATTTCATGATTGCCTTCGCACAAGTCTATTAATTTAATAATTCAACTTGACAAACCATATGGATACACTTGGTCAAATTGTGGACTAGCGGCTGCTTCCCCAATTGGGTTGGCAAGAATCAGTTTAACCAATCGCACTATAAGCTTTTTCGTTTTACAGCCTTAACAAATTAGCCAAAACTTATTTAACCTGTTTAACGAAGGCTTGTGAAATATTGATTTTAACTTTTCGTAGTGCCTGAAACTTGCACGTAAGATTATCACATAACGCCAGCAACTCATGGACTCTAGTGACAATCCTTTTTTGCTCTATAACTTTAGGCAAAGGAAATACTAGTTGTCTTAACAAACCGAGATTGAGAACATTCATGGTCGAACCGTGGCTCTTGTCGAATAACTCTTCTTGTATCAGTCGGCTACCAAGCACAATACGTATATATTCTCTACTAACATCATCGTGCAGGCTTAGTTTAACTAAACGAGGGTTGATAATTCCTTGACTAGCCTCTTGTGACAAAATGAGAACCTTTCCAATCGTACCAACCAAGCTTATCAGCATATCTCCTGGTTGAACTTTACATGAAATCAGAGATTCAAACTTTTCCTGATTAATGTAATAATCACCTATATTTTCATCACCAGAAATCACCTGTTCTTGACCATAAATTTTGTATCCATCTTCGACGTAAAAACTTTTTTTCAGTGCGGATCCGAATGGCCCAGCTTTTAAGGCATTTTTCTCATTTTTGGCTATGTGGTCGAACTTTACCCACTCCCACCCATCAGGGAGGTCAAATGGCTTTTCTTCGTCGGATATGGACGGCAACGGCTTTTGTTTTTTGATTTTCTTATCTTTGATTAGCTGCTCTTTTTCTGCGGCAATGCGTTCGAGTAGTTGTGATGCGGGTTCGTCGTTGGGATCTTGTTTTACCAGTTTGCCCATTACTGCGAGTTGCAGGATGGTGTGTTTCAGCTGGTCGATGCTGTCCTCTGTGGTGAATAGCACGTCAAAATGTTCGCTGATGCGCTGCCAGCTTTCGTTTAGCTCGTCAGTATCTTTTGCGTTGGTGAGCGTTTCTAACAGTGATTTAACAAGTGTTTGATGCGCTTCGATACTGGCTTCGGTTTGTGACTCTAGTTGGTCACATAGCGCCATCAACTCTCTTACTTTTTCTACGATTCTAGCTTGCTCATTTAAAGGTGGAATTGGGATTTCAAAAGTCTCAAAAGTGCGCTTACTCAACCCCTCAATAGCCATTCCAACCTGTCTATCCCAGATTTCTTTTTGAATTAAGGGAGACATGAGTACAAGATGAACCCAGTTGGTTAATTCTGGTTCACACATCCTAACAATCGTAACGTGTTGGCTAACATTAGCTTCCTTTAAAAAATCAGGAAAAACTGTCGTCCTGCCTAAAGAAGCTCCAGTTATATTAAGCAAAATATCACCAGGGAAGACTTTAGTTTTGCTCATCTTTTCATGCACTTCATCACTAATGTAAACGACGTCATCTAGTTTAACTCCGTCGTTCCACACATTTTGAGATCTCAGAAATGGTATACCAGACTCAACGTAAGCACTTTTTCCTCCCCTTGGTGTACTTCCAGATCCAAGTTTGGAAACTAAATCTCTAATCTTAAAGATTGCCCACCCTGTAGGGACTATTAGTTTACTTTCACTTCCTGTGCATAAAGATTTCGCAGTAAGCCTACTTAGAAAGCTATCATTTTTTTCAACTGATTGTTCCTGCGATACAAGCTTTCCTCTTACAGCTAACTCTAAAATCAACTCTCTCAGCTTTTTTATCCCATAAAGCTCAAGCTTGTTTGAACTACCCCGCCCTGACGCAGACTTGGTTTTGATTGCTGATGTCCAGATATCCAGGTTTTCAGTAATGATACTTTCTACTGACATTAGACTTCGCCCTCAGCGCCTGATGACAGAGCTTCCGCCAGTATGCCTTTAAGCTGATCGCGCAATGCCTGAATTTCTTGCTGTTGTGTTTCGTATTGCTGTAGCAGTTCGTCAGGATCGTGGCTTTCTACTTCGCCAACGTGTGGGTTTTTAATATCCAGATTGAAGTTTCGTTCGATGACTTCTTCGATTGAAATTTTCCAGGCTTGTTCATTCTCTACTCGACTGGCAAAGTCATCTTCCTCTTTGCCCCACCATTCCTGTTCAGTTTTGAATTCTTCAAACTTCATTGGTTTAGTTTTGGAGTAGTTTTTCACGCCGTCTGGATATGGGTGCTCGTAAAACCAAATCTCTTTGGTTGGCTTCCCTTTGGTGAAAAACAGCAGGTTGGTTTTAATGCCTGTGTAAGGGTTAAACACACCATTAGGTAGCCTGACTATGGTGTGTAGATTACATTCTTCTGTAAGTAGCTTTTTGATTTTGGTTTTGACACCTTCACCGAACAGCGTGCCGTCTGGCAATACTACAGCGGCGCGGCCTCCGTCTTTAAGCACCTCGATGATGAGCTGTAGGAACAAGTCGGCGGTTTCACGCGTTTGCATATCTGAAGGGAAGTTCTTTTCGATACCATCTTCTTCAGTGCCACCGAATGGCGGATTAGTAACGATAACATCAAACTCGCTGTCCCAGTTTGAAAGTGGTCGGTTGAGGGTGTTGTCGTGCCTAATTTGCACAGGTACTTCGATACCGTGCAACATCATATTTGTGGTAGCTAACAGATGCGGTAACTGCTTTTTCTCAACACCATGAATTTGGTTTTGCAGTGTTTTGTGGTCAGCTACGGTTTTTACGTATTTTGATTTTACGTGGTCAACGGAGCAGGCTAGAAAGCCAGCTGTGCCACAAGCCGGATCAAATACTTTATCGCCCAGTTTTGGATCTACCCTGTCTACAATAAAACGGGTTACTGCACGAGGTGTATAGAATTCCCCTGCGTTACCCGCACTTTGTAAGTCACGTAAAATTTGCTCGTAGATATCACCGAATAAGTGGCGTTCTTTAGAGTCGGTGAAGTCTACTTCATTTAACTTGTTGATCACTTGGCGTAACAGCGTGCCATTCTTCATGTAGTTAAAGGCATCGGAGAACGCTTCGCGCACGATAAAGCCTCGCGGGTTCCTATCGATGGGTGCTGTTAAGTTTTTAAGCGCTGGGAATAAGTCATCATTCACAAACTCCATCAGCTCGTCGCCCGTGCTCCCTTCATCATCGGCTGCCCAGTTGCGCCACAGGTACTGAGACGGAATTGGCTCACGGTAATCGTCCATTTCAAATTCCAGCTCTTCTTCCTGGGCATCGAATATCTTTAAGAATAGTAACCATGACATCTGGCCTAAGCGCTGAGCATCACCATCAACGCCTGCGTCTTTTCTCATGATGTCCTGAATGGATTTAATAACGGTACTGATAGACATACTTTCTTATTCTCTGATTCTATATTGTTCGGCCTGAGCGGTGCTCAGGCTGATTTATCTGGTGTGGTGCTGTAGATGGCTTTTTCCAGTTCCGCTATGGCTGCTTCATACTGTTTTGGCCCGCCAAATCCTTTCTTGGCAATTTCGATGGGGCGGCCAAACTCTACAACTTTACCTGTTTTAAGGGCATCTTTGCTTTCCAGAGCCTCTACGCCCTCATCACTGTATTTATTCAACAGTTCATTTAAAACGGCCTGCGCCATTTCGCTATATTTGGTGAAGTAGTTGCGCTTTTTAACATTGTTTGCGCGTTCTTTGCGCGTTAGCGGAGGATGGTCGAAAACAACGTGGCATATCATATCAAAGGGATCTAACTCTTTCCCGATTTCTGCTTCAAGGACTTCCCAAATGATGCCTTCAGATTCTAATTCGTCGATAACCGCTTGCTTGCGTTCAGAGCTATTCCAGCGCTTGATAAATTCATCAAGAGACGCAAAGGACTTGGTGAGTGTTTTTTTGGTGTAGTCTTTAAACGATTCTGTGACGAGTTTGCCGTCTTCATCATAATACTGAACACGCTCCCCCACTTTCTTCACTGCTACACCATTAATGTGGTATTTGGTTACAGTCGTTTCTTCGTCATCATCCCAGCCTGTTTGAGGTGCTTCTCCACCTTCAGGAAAATCGAAGTCATCATCGCTGCCGAGATTATCAGAGTTATCTGTATTGTCTTCAGTTTCATACTCTGAGTCATGCCCTTCTAAAATATCGTCGAAATCAGAGTCGGCATCATTGATATCACTGGGCTTGGTACTGATGACTTTTTCTGGAATACCGTCGAAGCGCTCATCGGCAAACAGCTCTGTGGCTTTTTTGAAATCAAGGATGGTGAACCAGAGCTTGCCAAATTTATCATCGATACGCGTGCCTCTGCCGATGATTTGTTTGAACTTGGTCATACTCTGAATGTTCTGATCGAGCACTACCAGCTTGCAGGTTTTCGCATCAACGCCCGTTGTCATAAGCTCAGATGTAGTAGCGATAACGGGATAAGTGCGCTTTGGGTTAATGAAGTTATCTAACTGGGCTTTACCAATGGCATCATCACCAGTGATCTTCATTACGTACTTATCGCTTTTGGCATACTGTTCTGGGTTACAGTTAATCAACGCCCTGCGCATTCGTTCGGCGTGGTCGATGTCGTTACAGAACACAATTGTTTTTGCCAGTGGGTCTGTGCGCTTTAGGTAATTGGTAATCGTCTCTGCCACCAATTGTGTGCGCTCATCGATGACTAAAGTGCGGTCAAAGTCCTTCTGGTTATAGATGCGGTCTTCAACTTCGTTGCCATGCTTATCAACCTGCCCTTTGGTTGGTCGCCAGCCTTGCAAGTCAATATCGAGATCCACGCGAACCACTTTGTACGGGGCGAGAAAACCGTCTTCAATGCCTTCTTTTAGCGAGTACATATAAACTGGCTCACCAAAGTAGTCGATATTAGACACTTCATCGGTTTCTTTGGGTGTAGCAGTTAAGCCAATCTGGGTAGCTGAACCAAAGTATTCAAGAATTTCCCGCCAGGCACTGTCTTCTGAAGCACTGCCTCTGTGGCACTCATCAATTACGATAAGATCGAAGAAATCAGGATCGACTTGCTTGTAAGCTTTCTGGCTTTCATCGGGGCCAGTTAATGCCTGATATAGCGCAAGGTGAACTTCGTAAGCGGGATCGACTTTTCTGCCAGTGATTTTAGTCATCGCCTGACCGAATGGCTGAAAGTCGTTAATACGGGTTTGATCTACCAGAACATTCCGGTCTGCGAGGAATAAAACACGCTTCTTCGCTTTGGCTTTCCACAATCGCCAAATTATTTGAAAGGCGGTATAGGTTTTACCTGTGCCTGTTGCCATTACCAGCAGAATACGATCCTGCCCAGCCGATACAGCTTCTACTGTTCTGTTGATTGCCTGTAACTGATAGTAACGAGGGGATTTGCCAGAGCCGTCATCGTAGTAATCCTGAGTGATGATAGGTAACTGAGAATATTTATAGCCTTTGAACGTACAGTATTTAGCCCAGAGCTGCGCAGGTGTTGGAAAGTCTTCTAACTTGATTTCGGTTTCAAGCTGCTGAGGATTCGTTTTGTCATGAAAAATAAAACCATCGCCATTACTGGCGAAGATAAAAGGCACATCAAGTAACTTGGCGTAATCCAGCCCTTGCTGCATTCCTTTACCGATATCATGCTTATTGGCTTTGGCTTCTATAACAGCCAGGGGCATTGAGGGTTTGTGATAAAGAACAATATCAGCGGATTTTACTTTTTTACGGGCAGCCACCATTCCTCGAACGACGACTTTGCCATCACGCAGTTTTACTTCCTGCCGAATCTGGGTCATATCATCCCACCCTGCTTGTTTAACAGCAGGCATGATGAACTTAGAAATGATGTCCGTTTCTGATAGCGCTTTTTTGTTCACTGAACTCATGATTACCTCGATGCTACTCATACCAAGGACTGGTTCAGACTTATCTAAACTAGGTGGGAACACGTGTCCTTTACGTATGAACTATCAATCCTTAATTTATTGTTCTTTTATCGAGCCTGGTCGCGGCGTTAGTTCAGTTGTAAAAGTACCAGAATGCCGAGTAGATGTCATTTCGAAAGGCTACTGACATCTGCACCTACTTCGTTTATGCCGAAAGTTCTCCACAAGCGGCCCTTTTTAAGGCTGAAGACATAAGAGGAGAACTTCATGAAATGTAGGCGACAATTTTTTAGCGCATTGTTTGACGTACTTAGCTCACAACTGATGACCATCGGTGACATTCTGTTTGTGATTTTTGTTGTACAGCTGATAACCCAGTTCGAAGTTGCAGAGAGTTATCCGTTTACCGGAATAAGAGGCTATATGCTAATTTTACTCATCTATTTATTATCACTTGCTTGTCACTTACAAAGTGCAAGGCTGCGAAAAAAATAGAATGTTCTTGGAGCACCCGCTGGGTGCTCTTTTTTCTAACCTGCTATAAGCTCGCTCACGCTTCTATGGCATAACAACAGGGTAATTTGAATCACCCCAAAGCTCGTTGGGATTCTTCATCATGATATCGAGTAGTGCTGGCACTAGCTGATGCAAAAAACAATTAGCATCTCTTAGCTGGTCTCGATTAACTCTGCTGCTCCATGTCGCACCACCATGAATAAGCTGGTTTCGAAGTGTGTACAGTCTTTGCAGAACCAATTGAAGTACAACCTGGGTCTGAGTATTGCCAAGCGCTTTCGCCGCTCTGGATTTCGAAGCGGCAAAACGTGATTTGAATTCTTCTTCGGTCAGGTTACCGTTTTGATAATCCCAGAATGGCTGATAAACATACCGCGAATTCAACTCCGAAGTGCACCACTCGCTAAATTAAGCCGCGCCTCTCAATTCTTCGAACACTACGGTTGGTTGTTTAAAGCCAAGACATTTCCTTGGCCTTGCATTTAGGGCACGTTCAACGTCAGCAATTTGCTTGTCCGTCACTGTCCGTAAATCGGTGCCTTTACGGATGTATTGCCGCAACAGCCCGTTGAAGTTTTCGTTCAGTCCGCGTTCCCACGACGAATAAGGGTTGGCGAAGTAAATATCCGTCTTCAACTTCTCTGCAACCCGTTCATGGTCACAGAATTCGCTGCCATTATCCGCCGTAATTGTGTGGACATGACGACGATAGCGCCACAGCATGCCGATCATGGCTCTACTCACTTCTGCTGCGCTTTTGGCTGGTACTTTGCGTATAAGATACAGCTTACTTTTGCGCTCAACCAGGCTAACTATCGCGCCTGTTCCTTGCTTCCCTAAAACAGTATCTGCTTCCCAGTCACCAAACCGCTTCTTCTTATCAACAATGGCAGGACGGCGCTCAATTCCAACCCGATTCGGAATAATAACGCGCTTCGCTCGGCTGCCTTTACGGTATTTCCGGCGTCCATGTCGCAACTGCTTGTGCAACTTGCCACCACGTAATTTATCGCGCTGTACGAAACCGTAAATCCACTCGTGACTGACTGGGTGGCCGATGATTTTGCCTACATCTGCAATCTGCTCGGGACTCCATTTCTGGCTCAACCCGAACTCAACAAACGTAATTGTCAGCGCTGGTATGCCATATTTCGCTGCCTGACATCGTCGTTTAATCGTCTTAGCATGAGCGATTTCGGGCAGGTAGTGATTATCCCGGATCCTGTTGCGCCTGACTTCGCGACTAATAGTGCTGTGACTTACTTTAAGTCGTTTCCCAATCTCCCGATAGCTGAAACCCTCGCATAAGTAGGCTTCGATCTGGTATCGTTGCCCCTCGATCAACTGCTTGTAACTCATGGTAATACTCATGTTTGTTTGGCGACTACAGAGTACCACCAACAGGCAGTTGATCTCTTCTCACCGTTTAACCATGAGTGGTGCACTTATTATCTGAATTCGGGACTGGTTATTGAGTAACACCCGAATGCTTCCAGGAAATTCTTGCCACACCATTTTTGACAATACGTCATCAGTATCCAGAGCAAGTAGCTTTTCAATAAATAACGAGAAACTTTCGGCTTCGCGCAGTTTAAGTGCATCGATATCCTGTGCGTAGATGGCGTTGAATGCTATCCAAAGAAAAATGAATTTAGCATCAGGATCGTCATCGCACATCTCAGCTCGCTGAAGCCAACTGAGTCCTCTGTGGCTTCGCAGTGCCAAACTGTCGCCGAAGTTATCGCGATGAGCGCGTTGAAACGCTTTTAACTCTGAATATCGTGCTTCCATGTTCTCTCACTCCTTATCGCCACTCAACGGCTGAGACTATACCCCAATTTCCTTTTGGATTAGGACGCCGCCACTTGGCTTTATCCATTTTGCGCAGATAGTGGAGTGCCTCTTCATAAGATCCTATTTTCTGTTCATCGCCTTTTTCCCCTACGGTAAAGAATCCGTTTTTTGAAAGTTCAGGCGTGAAGGCCGTACCATCTTTGGCATAAGGTATAGCCGATGCAGATACCTGCGACTTGGAAATGTCTCTGGTAATTTTTGCGGTGAAACTCTTTTCTGAAGATGCAGTGGGCTTATCCGGTTTTACTCTGGGGACAGATGCGTGACGCTCCGAACGCTCCTTAACCGCGCCATCAAGCTTCACCCAGGTGACTGCACCGTTGGGATGTTCGTAAGGTATTGGGCTATCAAATTCTTCAATATTTCTGAGCTTCCACGCATAATTCCATTTATCAAGTAATCCAGCTTCGACTTTTGCTTTTGAGATGCCGTGTTTGTCAGTGGCTGATAGCAACTGTTCGTAACTCAAGGGGCCTTCACAAGCAAACAGCTCTGCGGTGCCAAAGATATGCTTTGTACCTTTTTTAATTAGTCCGATTACCTGCCTTTTTCCGGTGCGCGTTCCACGCATTTCCCACGTTTTTTCGCCTGTGAAAATTTGCGAAATATAAGGCTCGTCGATTACCAGGCCGATATTGGGTAAATCCATCTACAGTTTCCTTTTAATTTTTCGTATTTAGCGTGTCACTGAACAAATTATGCATTTCCTCTTTTGATAACGTGCCAGGCAGCAACGCATTCATGCTCAGATTCCGTTTATTTGTTAGCAATCGGTTCAGGTTTGCATCGAAAGATTGCTCTTTATATTTTGGGTGCAGTGCCAGCGGTATATACACGTGCACGGTTTTCTTCTGTCCAATACGAAATGCTCTGTCAGTGCTTTGATCTTCTACAGCGGGATTCCACCAACGTGTAAGATGTATAACATGATTAGCAGCAGTGATTGTCAGCCCTACTCCGCCAGCTTTTGGCGAAAGCAGCATGATGTCGAACTCGCCTTCCGATACTTGCTGGAATTCATCAACAAAACGCTTACGGGTATAGCCGTCTACTGAGCCGTTGATCCTGAAGGGACGTGTTGGAAGCTGGTATCGCTGCTGAAGATATCCTGATAAATACTCCTGCACATCGATGGCCTCACAGAAAATTAACGCCTTCTCACCTTTACTGTGTATGTCATCTAAAATTTTGATGAGTGCAGATAGTCTTGCAGAACGCTTTATGACACCGTCGGTTATACCGGAACCGTCAAATTCTTCCGCGACAAGTGATGCTCGACGGATTTTCTGGATAACTCCAAGCATCCCTCCCTTCGCAGCTTCATCCTGCCCGTCTTTGATTATTTTCTCGTACTCATCTGCCTGCAACGCAGGCATCTCTATAGGTACTTCTCTGATTACTTTTTCGGGTAGCCCAGAGATGTGCTCTTCTTTCATTCGACGCAGCATTAGTGCTGGGTGACTTTTATCCACCAGCAGTGATTTTAGACGTTTTGCTTCTGTGGGATCAGACTCAGCAGGGAGTGCATATTCATTGTGGAAATGACTCAGAGACCCGAAAAGTCCTGGCTGAGCTGTATCTACAATACACCACAGATCTTTCAGTTCATTCTCAACCGGAGTGCCCGTGAGCATAAGCGTAAAATCAGACGATAAGGACTTCGCCATTTCAGTGACACGAGATACCGGATTTTTAATTTTTTGGGCTTCGTCGAAAACGGTCACCCCCCAGTCGATAGAAATGAAATACTTTATTTTGTCCCGCAGCGTTTCGTAGGTCGTCAATATCCAATCAGACCGACTTAACAACCGATTGCGTTCGACCACCGACATAGTTTTGAGTGCCCGAATGTTTTCACCAAAAGCTTCAAACACCTCTCCGACTCCGTCATTCTGAATGTGGATACGAGCTTCATCCAACCAATTTTTAAGCAACCCAGAAGGAGCGACGACGAGAAACGGCTTTTTGGTGTACTGCTTTGAATCCATCTGTGATTTTACAGATGTTAGAAAAGCGAGGGTCTGAAGTGTTTTCCCTAACCCCATGTCATCTGCTAGCAATGCCCCCACAGATCCACTTTCCCAATGCTCACATAGCCAGTTAACACCAAACTTCTGATGATCATAAAGCGTTTTAGTTTTTAGCTTCTCAGGCATCCGGTTCAAAGCAGGCCGAGCGCTACGCTTGACGATTTCAAAATCAATTTCTTCAATATTGTCTTTGAGTACAGGAGCCAACACTTCTTTAGGGTTGTAAGGATCTGCTGGCCCATCGTCGTCAAACGGCTTCAACATTCTGATGAGGAGATTTTTAGTCTCTAACGATACTGGAACCTGCTGACCTGAGAATGTGGTCTCCGTAATTTCGTTATCCAGCGCTTCAGTGACCGCTTCGAGTAGGTGCTTCATTTCCTCTACAGTGAAATTAACGAGCAAATCCTCAATAGGGAAAAACAGGCGTAAGCTATCATCTGGCACCCAATCGCCTTCACGCTTTACCACGTAAGCGCAAAGTTTAGGTTCCCACACGCCGATATTAGCAATCCGTTGACTGACAAATTCTGGTGTTTCTACAAATACGGCTTCGGTATCTTCTGGTGTTTCGTCCAACCCGAGAGCTTCATTGATCACTTTATGCGGGTTACTTACAAAGGCCAGGCGCTCTTCAGCTGGTCGCGTTTGGTAGTCTTTCACTACAGTAAGCACATCTTGTATCCGCTTAGGAAGTACCACGTAAGTATTGTTACCAACTGCGTAGTTACTTCTTACTCCGCTCCATGATTTGAAATGATCCTCGAACTGCTTTTGCCTTACCTTAGGAACTGCATACTCCACATCAGATTGTGATTGAGTATTCCATTCACTCTCCGCTGCGGGCTTAATTAACAACGGGTTAAAAACCCCATGCTCCTGAACATCCAGCGTTAGCCTATCCGCACGACAAATAGTGATATCGTCTAATTGCCCGTCTACCACCGCTTCCTCTGGAAGTAATTCTTTGATTTCACCCAAAGCGACGAACTGCTCATCCCTGTCATCAAAGCTGGTGTTATTAAACCTGTCGATTCGCTTCGTTAATTGGAAGAGTGGATCTAGTAATAAAGACTCCTTTCCGGCAGCTTTTACAAAAATATCATTTACTTTCGCCCCCAGAACAGGTCGCCCCTGTGCATTAAGTAAGCGATAGCTGATTTGAAAATTAGGGCTGCTAATGAGGCCACTTGTTGAAAGCTTTACTGAACCATCGAAGACATTTAACAACCCGAGCTGCTTAACCTCTATCTCTGTCAGCTCGGCGATAGTCGCACTACTGCAAAAAATACCTTTATCAGAGACTTCAATATCAGCACTGCTGTTGGCTAGCCTGAATAAGGGGTCAGCACATATTGCCTTCTCATCACGTTGAAGCTGGAAACGTCCCCACTCTTTGGGATGTAATCGCTGACTTGCGCCCTCAGCAAAGAAATGAAATACCTGATTGTCGTATGACCAGTAAAAATCCGCGCTATCTGTCATTCATGTACTCTCGACTACTCACCGAAACTCCGGTTAAGTCATTTATCAATGTGGAAAGCTTGTACTGCCAGCCACCGGAATCGCTTGAATGGTGTGCGCCTTCATAGTCACAGTTTGATATCAGCTCAGAACGGCGGTAAGCACCCTTATACAGTTTAGGTCGTGAAAGGTCACGGTCCCACACTCGGTATTTCCCCGAATGGCTCCACTCCGTAACCAATACGCCACCAATGACCATGATTAGCGAACTGTGGTTTGGCGCACCGCCCGACAAAGTCGCAAATGCACTTCCATGATTCAGAAAGTTACGAGCCTGCACTTTTGCTTGAGGGCCTAGCGCTACCCAGGCTTCCTGGATAACCCCTTTTTTGAGATAGGCATTCCAAAAACGCTTTCTGTATACCCAATGATGATCTGCTGTGGAGTCGGTTTTGGCGACATGACTAAGTAGGTTGAAAAAGTCATTCATGGTATTTTCAACCATCCACCCACGCATGACATCAACTGCCTCTTCACTCACTCCAATCCAGCCAGATTTACTGATCCGAGGGTCGCCATAGTGAGCTAAAAAGAGCTTTTTCAGTTTCTCCTTTGATCGTTTTTTTGGCGGTGTTATCTGGTAGGAAAGTAACATTCCCTCGGCAAAATCATTACGTAATGAGGGGTAAATAAACTGCTTCTCGCTATCAATAAAAGTGTTGATCATTTCATCAACAATAAAGAGCTGTCTGGAGCTACTCATCTCTGACAAAGAAGCACCCAGTTCTGTCAGAACAGACTGCAAGCCCACTTTAAAGAAGTTTCCGAAATTTAAGCCCCTGTGCAAGCGGTAAGTAGAGATACAATCCACTATTGACTCGTTAACAGCTATCTTTGTGAAACGCTGCATGACGTTAGGGGAGAATAGTGAAACGCTTTGCGCCCACTCCCTCAATTTATTCAGCTTCGGTGTATCTGCCTTGATGATAAGTTCTGATATAGCTCCTTTGAGTTCCGAGAACTTGCGCGAGTTAACAGGATACTCAGATAAAAACACCTGAATCAGACCAGGAACGGCCTGAAAACGATCACTGTCGAGAAACCAGCTAAAGGTAATAGATATTGCCCTTTCCTGTTCGAAGAGAGGCTCTTCTCCAATTCTTTGCACCAGCGCCCAGGGGATTAGCTTCTCTTCTCTTCTGGAAAATTGCGAGAATAACGAAGGCTCTTCTATTGCCTTTAAAAGCTTTTGATACACCGCTTCTAAATCAACTAGTTCGGGTGCATCGGCTAACGACAATTCAAATATCGACTGAACATATTCTTTTGCTTTTAAAAGTTCGCTTACGCTCTCTGTCCTTAGCGCAGGCATAGTGAACATGTCGAAATTTAAGCTCTTAGTCGCCATTTAGTTCGCCCCTGCCTCAACAATAGAGCGCTGGGCATCCGTCAATGTAGGAGGAGCCATTGTAAACCGGATATCTATCCTACGATTAACAGGGTCATTGGTAGGTACATCATGGGCGTGCCCTTCAACGGGACGACCTTCACCGTAGCCAGAGACCGAAAATATTGGTTGGCCTGAAGCATTTTCCATATTTAACAATGGAGGCGACTGCATCACATGTCGGTATGCTGAAATTGCTCTTTGGGCTGATAAATCCCAGTTATCTTTGTATCGCCACGAGTTCATTGGAACGTTGTCAGTGTGGCCTTCAACAAACACACTATCGAGCGTACCTTCTAACTCACTTTTATTTACACACAAGCCATTTTCAGGAGGATTGGATGAATAGCACGGTAATATGCTGGACATGACCATAGATATGATTTCTAAATTGGTTTTACTCGTTTCGTTGAGTGTAACCTCAGATGACTCAAACAATACGGCTTGTTCGGTCAAGCGAAGGACGCCATGTTCAGTATCAACTTCTACAATAATGTCCTGAGTTGCCAGTGTTTCTTTGATTTCTAACAATAGCTGCGTTCTGATTTGCTCTCTGTTAGTTAGCTTACGTACAATCGTTTTCTGGGTTTCAGTAACTTTTTCCTGCTTTTGGATAGCATCCTGAAAGTTCAGAATAAACGCGACTAGCGTAATAATGAAAACCAGTAGCAAACCAGACATCATATCTGCCACAGAGATAAGGTATCCGGCTCCCTCATCTTCTAAGAGATCATGTTGTTCGTTCATTGGAGTTCCCTACCCAATTACTGCGCTGAATTCACAATACGCTTTGCTGATTCGACCTTACTATTAAGCTCAATTTCCGCAGCCTTTGCTTTAGCCACAGCTTCGGATACTTCTTTTTGTGTTAATTGAATGATTTTCTGAATGCCGTCGGTAAAAACGGATGCCCTGTTATCCAGTGTTTCATCAAGTCCCTCCACTGTTTCGGACAGGTCCTGAGTCGCACCTGCCAGACTTTGAACTACTTCAGCGGCGTGTTTATCCAAATTGATGACGTAATCTTCGGTATTCTTCGCGTAGCTTTGAAGACCATCACTAAGAGAGCTGAATAGCTTCTCAACTGACTTATCAATATCAGCGAACCTTTCCTGATATTCCTTCCAACTGCTCTCAATCTCTTTCTGACCCGACAGCAGTTCGGAAACAAATGATTCTGTGCTCTGTGTAGATTTAAAGAGGGCGTCAGTATGTTCCTTAACAGCCTTACCGTAGCTCGCGAATTCAGCGGCGACTTCCCTGAACTCAACATTCGCTTTAGCAGCTTGCTCAATAAGCCCTTTACTTTGCTCTAGTGTTTCAGACAATTCTGCATGAATTTGCTTGTTTGATTCTGACAGTGAGGTCATCTCACCGGATGCCAATTTCAACTGGGTAGCTATCTGAGTTACGTTGTCGATGGCTGCCGCGAGGTCTTTTGCCATCTTATCAGCGGCCTTCTCAAGTTCAGAAGTCACACCTTTGATAGCTTCAGACATGCCCGCAGCGAGGTCAGAAACCGCATCCGCGATACCTTTAGCAATTTCAGCACTTCCCTGACTAAGAGCTGTAGACATATCCTCAACCGCTTTTCTGGATGCATCTTGCATCGCTTGTTGACCGTTACTAAGACTAGAGACTTGCTGTTCCATTTGTCGAGTCATGCTTTCAACAGTGGTCGCAAACGCTTTCATTTCTTCACCTGCTGCACCACTAATAGACTGAGAAAACTCTTTTATCAGCTTCTCAAGCGTTTCATCGTTGGCAGATTTCTGTTCGTTCCTCAGGTCGTTTATTGCTGAAACTACAGGAACGGCAACGTGCTGCTCAATAACTTGTCCCAATGATACGGCTAAATCATTCGCGAAGGATTCGAGTGCCACAGATTGCTTCTTAGACTCTTCAAGTGCCTTGTTTGCCAAACGCTCAGCAGAAAAATACTCTACCCTCGCATCAATTTCCGCCACCAGTGATTGGCAGCGCTTTGTAAAATTGTGAAGCTTTTTCTTTTCATAAAAGGAAAATAAAAGCGAGGATATCAAACCGAATATTGAAGTGATAAAAGCTAGCGCGGCACCATCAAGCAATGTGTTAAGAGCTTGCTTAGCATCGCTCATGTCATTTGAGTTCAGTCCTGGCGCTGCTAAATATATACCCACAGAAAGACCAACAAACGTTCCAATAATCCCCAATCCTGTCAGGGTATTGGGCAACGAGTTGTAAAAGCGCATGTTGATGTAGTGCCACAAAATATTCTTTTGGTTGAAATGTGTCGCGGTAAGGTGCGTATTCAGGATAACTTCTTTATCACCTTCGAAATCGTCGCCTGGTATTAACAGCGTTTCTTCAAACTCACGCCAGCAGTCTTTGAGGTAATGACTTTTCCCCATCCACTCAGAAAATTCATAATAGCTTTCAGGAAAGCTCTCCTTATTTCGCTCCGATTTTTTAATCTGTGCTAACGCACTTTCCATTTCTTTATTTATAGGATTTATATGCCCCTTGAACCGGAGCGAAGATATGATCGCAATGCCAACTGTAATCACACAGTACACGGCTATGAAATAGCCAGATGTGAGGCTTTGGAGAAGGGAGTCAAACGTATCCATACTACTTCCTTGAATCAAATTGTCAGGGTTTTTTTACCCTTGTCATATTTATTTACTTTCCAGTATTCAGCAAGACAGCTTCGGTTGCAATGTAATGTGTCTCAGCTAGATGGCAAAATCGAAAATATTTTAGCGCAACGCCGAATGTGACAACACAATCCAAACTTCTACCGATACGGCACCATAGGTGCCCTAACAAATAGTCGGCACGACTTTGCAAAAGAACTTGAGCAAAGCTCAACAGCAACCGCGTAGAGAATTAGTATGTGAAACATAGTGATTCTCGTAGCCGGAGGCAGCATCGCAGATTAACCACTGTTTTCGTTTGCCCTAGCAAACTTGCAAAGTATTGCGCAGCAATAATTTGCAACCTTCACAACTACGTTGTGAGAACTGCGAGCGGGGTATCCCTCGCGACGCTTTCCCCGAGCAGAGGAAGGGGAAAACGGTGGTTAATCAGCGGTAGCTGACTCCGAGCAACGCTTCTGTCGCCGTCGCAAAGCGACAAGTGCCAGAGTAGCGACGAGTCGCGTCCACTCTGGCTTGCAGAAGTGTTGCTACAACGAAGTTGTTTGTATTTTCTGGCGAGAAAATACAATTGCTAAGCGGACTGCTTAGCTAAGCGAAGCTTGGGCATAATGCATAGCATTGTGCTCCACCCTGCCGATTTCTCATTGCGTGAATCTATTTACTTTCGACGTAAAAACACAGGAGAAAATATGAACTACGTTGAAAGAGCATTTGAAACATCACTGACGCATATCAATATAGCGAGTGCTTCCGATCCTGGCACCTTAGGTATGCAGAGAGAGAATGCCGTTCTTGCAATCCTCGGGGCTTTTAGAGTTTCTAGTAAAAGCGTACTACAGCGCCATCTGGGGCTTAATCGAGAAGCAGTGAATAAACTCGTTAATCGCATGAAGAAAAAACAGCTGGTTACCTTGCACAGTTCTTTTGCGAACACCGATAAGGGATTTATTTTACTCACATCGCAGGGAATCAGAGAAGCTGAATTTCTGTTGAATAGAGAGCTGCACCTACGCTCTGATTCGAGCAGAATCAATGAGCGAAATCTTATACATGATCTTTCAGTTCAAATAGTAATTTTGAATTTAGCGAAGAGCCAAGGGATTACCGGATTCGCATCAGAAAAAGACCTTTCGGTTCTTCTTGAGAGTCGGGGCAACGATCCACGATTGGTTGATGCACTTGTTGTTGATGCAGATACCGGATGTACTGTCGCGATTGAAATGGAAACATCGAATGCAAAAAATAAAGGTAACGGTAAGCTCCGAGAGGCAATACTTACAAAATATCTACAAGAGCTTGAAAACATTAATGGCTTATATGAGTTCGTTTACATGTATAGCCACAGACAACGATTTTTGACCCAGATCGAAAAAGCTCATTCGAGATTGTTTTCAGCTAATCGCTCACAGTTCTCTCCTGATCAGCAAACTTTACTAACGAGCCGCATAAAGTTTAAACCACAAGAGTGTAATGTTATTTACGAACTCATGTTCAACAGCAAACGCCAGCTAGGCGACGATAAGTTGGAGTTAGTTCGGAAAGACTCGTATCTACAACAGTTGGAAGAACTTGAAAAGCTAGCTCACACAACTGAAGACAGAGTTATTCAAATTCGTCGCGATGGATTCATAGAGGCGGGAAAGCTAATGGGGTTGATTGAATAAAAAAGCCTTCTGTTTGACCTGTCGGGAGCCTGATGGCTCCCTTTTCTTGTGGCCTCTCTTGCTTCGACAACAAACGCCAATCGCGATGATTATTGCTCATCATCTACAGCCCGCACCTCTCGGCTGGCTGCGAACCGAGGCAAAAGCGCAGTCGAGGTTTACCGCACTTTCAATATTATTCCCATATAACTGAAAAATATGGCTAATGAAAGTAAGACTGTGGTTCTGCATTCCTCTTTATGTAGTCACGTATTCAGGTAAATTTCAGTTTACAGCGCTTTGTGTTTTTTTTCTGACAACATTTTCCGAAATTCACTACTTGCAAGGCTCATAATGCTAGCTTCGCAAATCTTGAAAGGACAAGCACCACACCTCGGAAATCTTACGCTATGAAATTGTCTCAGAATATGACGTTTTAGTAGATGAATGGAGGCAATCTTCCGAAAAAGCGCAATCATTACTCAGAAGATTGTGGAATATAATACTGACAACTTTAGCAGCGTACGAACCGTACGCTTCAAATGATTTACGTAATGACTTGGAGAATCAGGCAGCTGATGAACTACGTAAATGGTTAACAGAACTCCGAGCTGCCAAGGAAGCTATAGCTGAGCTTTACGAAAGTTAATGAGTGACGCAATATTTTCCCATCTCAATTCCTAGTTATTAACAGGACTAACTAGGAGAAACTTTAAATGAGAATATACTATGAAAGCCTTTTCAACGCGTGCTTGAAAATTAGCGGGAAGTGGGTGTCGCTGAGTAACGCAATAATAGCAGTTGCAACAATCAATACCCTTTGTAACGTTATATTCTTGTTGCTTGATTATCCAGAATTCATCGTATATCAATCCCTTTCGAACAGACTTTACTTGATTTCTTTCGGATGTCTCGGGGTTGCGTTGGTTTTAGGATTAATAGCTTATGTAGCTATGCGAAAATTGGAAAGCGAATGATATTGAGCACCCCGGCAGGGGTGTTTTTTTCTTTAGTGTAATTTGTACTAGCTCAGCCCTGAGCTCACAATTACCGAGTTTTTTATGGTGCCAACGTTAGATTAGGTTTGAGCTAAATTTTTTGTAGTAGCTCATATCTGATCTTACAGTTTCGGTGACTAGGTTTGGACTTAACTTGACAGATAGCTATGAGCGTTTAGCAAAAGTTAAGGATAAATCTAATATTCTGAAGAATCACAGGTGCAATTTGGGAATATTACGTTCGATAAACGTAAAAATCATAAAAAAATTTCCCTCCAAAAAAAGGCATGACTACCGACCAATTCGTTCCGCTCTGCGTCGCGAATTCACAACCTTATGCTTACGATAGGACACGTGTGCTGTAATAACTACTGCTCCAACAATCAGTAAGGAAATTCCACAAATCACATACAAAGTTGTCACTTGAACAGTGCCTCATGTTTTAAGTTTTCAATATCCATAGTTAAGCCACCAAGTTCATCATCCGCTTTTTCGACACCATCGTTCAGCAAATACAAAGTATGCAGTGCTTTTAGCACATCAGAACGATTGTGTCCGGCGCTCACGAGCATTTTTACCTCATTAAGGTAATCAGGTTGTTGTCATAATTAGTCCTTTGCATCTGCAACCCAGTAGGCAAATGCCAACAATACTAATAGCCCCACCACGCCAATAATAAAGCCTTCTAATGTCATATTAGCCTAACCCAGAGGATATCTTACCGACGTACAGCTGCGAAACCGGAAAACAAAGCTCAAAATCATTCCAATCCAACTCACCGTCCATAATGCGAAATTTCCGAAATTGATTCATATCTAGATAGCGTCGTGTGATTGGATTTGTTGCCAATTTTAAGAATGGGCCGAAGTCGACTTGCTGTTGGGTGCCATCACTAAAGCTGATGTCGATTTTGTACTCACGCGCGTAACTCGCGCTTAAGATGGCAATGTACATTTTTTGAGCCTAACTCTGAATTAAAGTGTCGAACGGCACCGCATGACTATATCCAGTGCGATACTCGGTTAGTGGTCATCAAACAGTCCCTTGAACAATTTTGCAACAAGCTGCTGCAAAATTATTTTTTGGCCCAGCTTATGACATAGAAGCCCAGCGCCGATAATACGATAACAACAAACCAGGCTATACCCACAGCCAACCAAATGTTCATCTATCTCAAACCGTTAATTCATAATATTGCGTTACCGATGCTTAAAATAACTAATCAGATACGCAATTAAGGCTATCCCACCTATTGCCACGGCCAACCCTATTAGCTGAACTTCATTCATTTTATTTAGGGCCTTTTTTCCGAGTCAATACGTAGGCTGTTCCAACATATGCAATTAACAGCGATAGAATCGAGCCCAATACAACAAATATTTCTATCATCTGCAACCATGTTTAACTATGACGAATTCGCCTGTTTTAACGTAATGCGAAGTGTTGTTTCAAGCACGAGCATATCCCGAACAGTATAGGACAAGAAATGTCATATTGGCTATGGTGTTTATATGAAACGTGTGTACTACAATGTAATTGTCCCCACTCTCCTTCTGACCATTGGTCTGCTTTCTGTTCTGCTCTCTTTCGTTTACAAGCCCTTCGACCAGGTAGGGCGATCTAAGTCGATAGCCAGAAGCGGAACTTGTTCACGCAAATTCGTTTCTCAGAGCAATGGGTTGCCTAGGGCACTTTTGAACCTGAAGCAAGCGAGTCTATTAGCTGGTTTACGAATCAGCTAGCCACCGCATTATGTTCAGCAAAAACTCTTCGTTTTGTTCCGCACCAACAGAGCGTAACCCAATCGTTTGGCCTGTATTTTTAATTAATTGCGAAGAGAACATCATGCCTTCAGAAAAAACTGCTACACGTCCTTTACCTAACTCTAAAATAGCGCCTTGATTCCACCCTGACATTGGAACCCTCGGTGTATCCGAGTTTATTTGGAACGGTATTTTTGGTTCTGTTGCAGTAGTTCTGTTCCCTAAATTCAATAGAGATATTGCTTTCTCGGGGGCTTTAAATGCTGAGCCACCAAACGATCTCACCTGTAGAATTTCTGATGATGCATTATTGATACTTTCTAGAAAAAGAGGTTGTGATTTTTCATCTATATTATTAGTAGTTTCTTTACTGTAAGTGGTCGCGTGTCCAGCGAGCGACTGATTCACTTTGCTAAAAGTTACGTTTCCAACATGTCCATTGATGAACTGAAAACCAAGTGCATGTGCCAGATTATCTATAGCTTTGGGAAAGGGAGTGTGATCTGCAACTAAAAAAAGTGAGCCACCACTTGATATCCAGCTCTTGACCACTTCAACCTCATTGTCATCAAGCGCTGCTCCATAAGGTGGAAGCCAGTCCTGTCGCTTTCTGTCAAGCGCGTTTGCAATTACTAAAACATCAACCTGTCTTAGCTGATTTTCTGTAATTGCTTTATCATTCGAGCTGACCCTGAATCCGTCACTTTCAAGAACTTGTGCGAATGGCTTATATCTACCGCTCAATGTAAGAAAGTTATTATGGGCTTCATCTATTAACACGAGCGGACTACTCTCAGGTGAAAAGTGTGCAACTCTGTGTTTAGGTCTGAAGTCAGGGTCGGATTGTTGAGAGCTGTCAGAACAGGCTACCAATACTATAGCAAAGCCAAAAATAATTAAGCTGTGCACTAACTTCATTTACACCTTCCTCTGTGATAATTAGGTAGTGATTAATTAAAAAATTTAACGATGCTCGACCATACCATAAAAAAATATTGGAGAGAGGTAGTTTTACAAATCAGAAGTATAAATAGATGTGATTCAGTGACCTATCATTGCGTCGTGCAGTGATTAGCAAACTTCCACTTTAAGTACGTTGCCGCTCTACAAGCTTCATGCGGCACTTCCAGACAACGAGCGGACATTCAACGCACGTGAACTGGGAAATTTGTAGCACTGCGGAAAAATGGTCCGCGCGCATGCCTTTGTTATACAAGATCTCTACCGTTCTCTCTGAATACTGTCTTGAATGTACCTAAATACTGTATACATGGCGTTAACAATGGCGGTTGCTTCAGGTACATCTAGCAAGTCATTCACATGGGCTAGGCTGGCCTTATTTCTAAGCGTAGAAAAGGCATCAATAGACGCGGCAAAAGAATTAAGGACTCTGGTAACTTCCTCAGCCCTATGACCTGACGCTTGTAATGCCGGATGAAACTGTCGAAGTTGCTTGAACGCTTTAGATGCTGTAGGGACGTTTTGTAGATCAATTTGATTGTCAGTACAAAGTTGCACTAAATATCCATGGAGAGCAGTATGAGCGCGATCTATTGCGCTTGAAGAATCCACTGTACCGATTAATGCTTTCGCGTCTCCCAAAGCCCTCATTACCGAAGTCGAAATAGATTCACTAAATTCTGGCGCAGCAACACTGCCTGCTGTTTGAATCAACTCCTCATCAACAATTTGATAATGATCTTGGTTGTTAAGCAGAATCTGATTCATGTGCTGCACCGTTGGCACGGATGCGCCACGATTTTCTAGCTCTTCTAAAGCCTCATATACAGCAGCTATAAAATTTGGAGCATCCTTTGCTGCATTCTGAGCTTGGTTGGACATGTCAGACTCAGCCCAGTCGAGCGAAGAGCTGCGGGCGTAATAATCACCAGAAACTTTGCAGAAGTGTTTCTTGAATATCTCAACTATTTGCTGCCGACTCATTGCTCCTGAAACTCTTCTGATCAATGAATTAAAATCATTTACAGATTGGTCACTGAGTGGTGTCGTTATCCCCATGGGGAATCTAAGTTCACTTGCCATTTGTAGCGGCATTAATTGCCCTCTTTGTTAAATAACACCGCACTTTACGGCGATGTTGGAGCGCATCGAAAAAATTTGCGACAGCAGCGCCTTGTTACCCCTAGACAACTTTAGAAGCCGACAATTTTGGTGATGCATCAATTATCACTATATTTTCGGCCCCTTCTTGCCCCATAGCTTTAAGGATTCTACCTACCTTCGCAACTTCTAATTTCGTATAGCACAGTATCACTTTGATATCAGAGATCGACTTAGATGCTTTCTTGTATATCTCCGTCTGATTTTTAAGGTTATTTTTTAACGAGGTAGATCTGGCTAGCTTAAACTCTATAATTGTCGAGTCTCCGCTACCAAAAGAAACCTTATAGTCAGCAGGTCCACGACCGTTATTTACTTCAGAGTTCACATCATATGGAGAGGCATACCAAGTCAATCTAAATACACGCTGAATAGTATCCTCGGAAGCTATAGGTTTTCCTTTTTGATAGAAAATTCTATATCCGTCATTGTTTTCTATGTTGTCTTTAAGAAAATTTGCTCTTTGTAGAGCTTCGTCGTAACTATTAGGCTTAACGTTAAAGAAATCGCTAGACTTGAGTAAGCTCTCACAAAAAAGCGAAAGAGTATTGATAAGTTCACCACGTATTTTTTCAATCTTCTCTTTTGATAACTTCGTGGACTCATCTTTTTTGTCTTCTTTTTGCTTTATGTAGTAATCTAAAATCTCTGGAAATTGATTTATTGTTTTTGATACGGCGTACTCAATATCTTTTTTCTTTGGCGAAACTGGCAAGGCTTTATAGAAGTAAGAGTTTACAGATTCACGCAAAGCAGCATTACCAATTGAGTTTGCTATTTTCCTAAAATTTCCAGACAGCTCGCTGTGGCATATAAATGCTTGATCTTTTGTAAGAATATCTAGGGGGGTAAGCAGTATGAAATCGCCATCTTCCTCTAGGTGGAAGTATGGTAGCTCATATTCCTTTGGTTTCCATATCATCAATTTTTCGTCATAAGTACATCTAACACTGAAAACCTTTCTTTGATGGGGCTGTAACGATTTTTTTGCAAAGCTTTGTGTGTACTCCAGTAGGTACTCAAGCATTAAATTAGTGGCGAAATCACTAATAAAGTCTTTTCCAATTCCTACACCAACAAGAGTCAGCTTCTCAATATGGGTTGCTGACGAAATTGTCTCTTCTCCGAAATTGGAATAGAACCCGTTGAATGCGGCAATGATATCTTTAGCAAACTTGGCTCCCAACCCCTTTCCATTATTTCCATACTTACAGAGACCGAGCCAGTTTTGTTTTATCTCTGGAAATTTGAAGAGATTTTCATTTGCTGAATTTCCCTCATTTACTGCTATTTCTTTTAGTAAAATGAGGTGAGAAACGATTTTATCGTGTTGCTCTTGATATTCTTGCTTGTCTGAAGCAAATAGTAGAAATGGATCAATAAACAGCGGTAAGTCTGAAGTTAAACAGATGTTCAAAGCGCCATGATCATCGAGTTCTTTCTCTTCAATCTCAAAGTATTCTGAAAATATTAATTTGATGCTCATATTCTTCCTTGAGTGTTAATGCTCTTGTTAGCTGCGGCCTCAACTATTCTTCTCTCGTATTGTCATCAAAATGAGGGTACACAGAATAATCAAATTCGTCAGTCAGAAAACGTTCAAATGATTCGCGAACCTTTTTGTGATCACAGCTCGCTCTGTTTCTTCTGTAAATTTGGTTGTTCGCCTCAATTTTATTCAGCAAGAACTCAGCGGTGTCCTGATTTTTAAAGTGTTTTAGATTTGGCATCAGGTGTTGAGTAAAGCGAAGGTCTGCTGCATCATAATCGACACTTACTCCGTAATAGCACGAAATAAGTTTAGCGTAACAATCCTCCCACTCTTCTGAGTCGGATAATTCTAAAACGTACTTCCATTGATATTGAGTAAATTTTGGTGAGTTTTCACCTTCAATCCAATTTACCAAATACTCATAGTGATTTTCTAAACTTCCACGGACGAACCAGCCACAAGTCTTACCTACATCTGTACTTTCACTAGCATGTTTAACTTTTAGCTTAGCATCCTCTGTAAGTAACGGGTAAATAGTCTCATTCATTGAAAGATAGTGGAGTAGATAATCAAGAGGTTGCCCTGCACCAGCGATGTTACTGTAATAGTCTTTATCTGCGTCAATTAGTGCATTTAGGCGAGTTTTATGCCGATCAGTGATCAGTCGAATGACACCAATATTTACCATCCTATTTTCATTACATTTGTCGTTATCAAGCTTGAACGTAAGCTTCCATAATGATTTATAAAGCGCGAATTCCACATCCTCACTCATTCTGTTGAGGTATCTACTTTCAAGGTAAGTTTTGATCTTGGCTTTAGTATTTAAAGCTTCCTTAGCTTCGTCTAAGTCTTCTAAAATCTCCGTAATTACTTTTTGCGTGTAAAAGGGAGGCTTTATTAGCAGACCTTCGAGCGTATTTCTTATTAGGGATCTGACTGTTTCTTTATTTGGCTTATGAAGATCGAGGTTTTCTTTAAGAACAGGATGAGCACAAAGGTGTCTTTGTTTTTGTAAATAACGTAGATTTTCATAGTCAGCTGTGTCAATGAAATTTGTTTTTTTGAGAACGTTTTCTATTACGCCTAGCTCCCAGCTTGATGAACGTGAATCTTCATCTTGAATATTCCTAACATCCTCAAGGATCTCTTTAGCTGATGGGTCTGCGTAGAGGTCAACAAGATATTGAAGTTTATAGATAATGTCTGTAATAGCTACAGCCCATAACATCACTACAGAAGATCGATACGAACCTATTTGATATGAGGATAGAACCTCTTCGAAATACTCTTTAGTTTTACCAAAGTGTATTTTCTCCTTCATCGTCTCAAGTTCAAAATTCTTCACTTAACAAAAACCTCCTTGTTGGCAGCTAGCAGCTTGTTGCTGAGACTTCATAGTAACACTCGTTTCCACTGAAAAACCATATTCTGTGTTTTCATGGGAAAGAACATGAAATGTCCGCTTTACGTACAAAGCAGACTGTCAAGTTTGGTTTAGCTCTAAAATGAAGAGTAACAGATATAGTTTTGGTTAATCCCAGTAATTAATTAGCTATGTGAATTAGCATAGAATTCGTGGTATATCCTCCCAGCGCGTCGTCGCGCACTTTGATAAAAAACCACGTCGCATATCGAATAGCTGATGCTTTTGTCGAGCGCCGAAGTGAAGTGTGTTGCGGCCATAGCGCTGATTAATACTGTCTAAGCATCGCATTAAGGATGCATTGTCAGCAGAGCTACTAAAAAGATCTTGCTGTCTATGCTCGTTTTCACTAACTAAGTCCACCAACCCCACCCCGCATTTGTAGAATTTAATACCTTTCATGAAAAGCGCATCTATCCCATCACTTACGGCAGAAATTATCTGTCGGGTATCCTTTGTAGGTGTTGAGAAAGGAAAAAGTAGCGATTTGCGATAATAAGGAGCGTCATCATGTGGTGAATTTGTTGCAAATATTACCGCTGACTGAGCCAGACAACCTCGTTTACGCAGCTTCGTCGCAACGATTTCAGCATGTGTCACCAAAGCAGACCTAAGTTGCTGTTTGTCTGTGATTCGCTTACCGAAACTACGGGTAGAATAAATTTCTTTTTTATCTGGCCTTTCTGTATCCCAATTAAACCTAATTTCTCCGCGCAACTCGCGGATGGTGTTTTCTACGTTTATACTAAATAAATTTCGCATATGAGAGGGTGTCTGCTTATACAAGTCCAGTGCAGTAGTAATTCCCATACTGTTAAATCTTGCTCCCAGACGTCTCCCAATCCCCCACACATCGGTTACATCCATTTGATTCAATACAGCTTTCTTTTCTGATTCGGTTGCAATGATGGCTACCCCATCGAAACCTTGAATCTTTTTCGCCGCATGATTTGCCACCTTGGCGAGCGTTGGTGTTGGCCCAAATCCAACGCCTACCGGAAGACACACTTCCCTCCAGACTCGTTTTCTTATCTGAATGCCCAGGTCATACCAGAAAGCACTGTCGGTTTCAGTGAAATCATATCGCAAGAAACATTCGTCAATTGAGTAAACATGGCTTTCGGGCGCATAACGAGCGCACGTATCCATCATCCGCTGACTCAAATCCGCATACAGCGCATAGTTACTACTTCGCACCACTACTCTCGCTTTCTTTGCCTCATTTGCAACTTGGAAAAACGGGACGAATTTCTTGAATCCGAGTCGTTTGGCTATGGGGCACACCGCAACAACACAACCATCGTTATTGGACAGCACAATAACGGGTCTCTTATGAATGCTTACATCAAACACTTTTTCGCAGCTCGCGTACATGCTTACTGCATCGACTAGTGCGAACATCAAAGAAACCGCGCTAATTTCTTATGAAGCCTTACTGAACGGATGACCACCCCTTCAACGCGAAATTCATCTTCATCGGACAATTGATAGGCCGAAATTTGACTAGACGAGGATAACAACTTGCGATTAATTTTCCAGGCGCTTACAGACAAATTCGCTGTTCAATAACGCAACCACTATCGCCAAGTGCGTGATGCTTTCTGCTCGCGACACAATTAGCAAATCGCCATCATGAATTCCATCTCCTATCATCGACTCCCCCCTCGCTAACCCGATGAATGTTGCACTAGGATGCTCAATTAATAACGCATCCGAATCGAGACCGAGTTCAACGTACTCCGCTGCTGGAGACTCAAAGCCGAAAATCCCAGCTTGCGCCGAAATGGGAATAACTTTCATACAAACCAACCTACACACTGTTTTTATATACAGCTTTTTAATGTGATTTTGGTCGCTTTCAATGTCAATGAAGCAAATGTGAGTACGTAATGAGGTAAGTTGTTGAGACGTAATTTCTTTTAGCTGCTCGCCGACCATAGGGTTAGCAACAAGAGCTTGATGTGACCTTCCTATCTACTACCAGGATGCAATAAGAACAAAAGACAAAGTGCCTGTCTTTTGTTATCTCTACAGTCCTTAAGGACAGGTTACAAGCTATGTTTTATCTGTGACACTGGATCATCACTTTGAAAAAAGAAGAAATGCTGTGTCCCGCGAAGAAATCGACCAATTGTGGAGCGCCATGACACGTTTCCCTGAAGATATTTTTCTTGCGTATCGAGGTGTCGAGGTAAGCGAAGTCTATGGCAATGAAGAAATTATCGAGTTGATTAACGGAAAGTTTTTTCCATTCAATCAAATTGTTAAAAGAGACTTTGGTTTGGGGTTTGATGATGTTGCAAAGTGATGAAAGAAGCTTTTGCCATTTGACACATAGGCCTGGAAATTATGACGAGAAGGGAGTGCCCTGCCTTCTCGTCATGGGTTAATTATTCTGTAGCTTCTAATGCCACGGTGTCATCCACAAATACTCCCTTCCATCGGCTAGGAATATAACTATCCACGACGCTCGTTTCAGGCGAAGCATTTTGCAAAGCTATTTGAATCCGCTTCATTGTTCGCGGAATTAATTGACTGGTATCACCAACCACAGAGCGCGCCAAACTTTGACTAAGGGCGTTTACGGAAAGTCCGCCGCTTTCTTGTTCAAATGTCGCATAAATATCTACATGATATCCATCAGCGTACTGCACAACACAAGTAAAGAACGTTGTGCTTTCACTCCAACCGGACGTGGAACTATCAGATTTAATGGTTAGCAACGGGTCTTGGCACTGTGGCACCTTCAGATTCATGCCCTGCGCCTGAGCCATTGCCGCAAAACCGCTTTGCCCGAATGGATTGACTAAGGTGAACCTAGGTGCCGTAGCTGGCAGCAATGCAGGCGGAATGCCTTGGTTATACGTCAGTGAGTTCATATTCTCTTTAACAGTTGTAATGACTGTATCAACAACTTGTTGACGAATTGATGAATCCCCAGGGATGTTAATGATCAGATAAGCTTGCTCGGTTGATTTTGTGGGAGTGGTTGAAGCGCAGCCAGTTGCTAAGAGCGCAAAAAGGGTTGTAAAGATAAGTTTGTTCATTACATCTTCCTAATTATTGTTATTTGTGAGTGAAAGTTAGCGAGCCTTGCGACCGAAATTATTTCTTCTTGCGAAAAGGAACCCACCGACGACAGCAAACATTGCGATAGAGGTAGGTTCAGACACGTCGGCGATAGCTCCGACTCCGCCGTTGTCACTCTCTTCGTCGCCGCCATTGGAGACGTCACCGTCCAAGTAGCTTAAGTCTAGGGTGCCACGAACCAATGCTATGCCGTAACGAGGATAGGAAAACGATGTTGTGAACGTATCTTTATTCAGATAAGCATTTCCACCATTCTCGTTGCCATTGAATACCGTAAAGTCGTCGTAAAGACCCGCCAAGCCGTAGTAATTATTATTATTATCATCACTGCCAAATATGGCTTCGGTTTTGTTCAAGGCATCGCCACTTAGGTAATCTGAAGCGCGCGCCAGATACGTGTACCCGAATAAAGTTTGAAACTGCACGTCTGTCTCAGTATCAGAGTTCAGTTCATCTGACCACCCCGTGCTGGTTTGCTGGGTAAAGGACTCAGACTCGACCCAGTCATAGGAGGGTACGAAGTAATTGAACAGGCCCGTCATCTCAGTCACAGACGCGACGCGCCATCCATCGACAGCGTAAGTTGAAAGAGCTGAATTAATTGACATGCCTTTGGTTGACGACCATTGCAGCCAGTCCATGCCTAATCCGCTGACGACGTCAGAACTGTCCTCTCGCGTGAACTCACCATAACTGATGACACCACCATGTGTAGTCGTGGTCACCGTAGCGAGCAAACCCAATGCGGCTAATTTTTTTCCTATTATTTTCATTATGTTTCCCTCTGCCAATGCAGTTAAATGTTACTAATATAAACAGCGTTTGCTAATTTGCGGTGTGAATAACACCTTGAGGAGAGAGGCTCGCGCCTCTCATGATTTTTATTCGATGGTTACAACGACTTCGTCACGATCACTATCGCGACTGCCATCATTGACAGTTAACCCAACGACCACAGTGCCAGTGAAATCATCATTAAATAGCAAGGTTGGCTTTGCCAATGTTGGATCATTAAGCGTGGGTAAGTCTGCGAAATCCGATGTGGTGCTGATAACCTGCCAGGTGTAACTTAGCGAGCTGGTTTCGGAATCGCTACTGGCAGAACCGTCAAGCTCGACCGAACGCGACGAAGACGTGGTATCTTCCCCTGCATTCGCGACAGGCTTGGCATTGCCAGAGGCATAAATAGTGACATGATCTACTGACTGAATCCCATAGCTATCAGACGCCAACAACTGCACGACATAGCGGCCATTTGCATCAATGAGTAGCTTGGGTGCTAACGAGGACGCTTCTTCCAGAACGGAAGTAGAATTGTAGGGGCGAGAAATCACGCTCCATTCATAGGTAACGTTTTCGTTTTCAAGTCTTAAACTCTTCGAGCCATCGAAAGTAACAGTGGTTCCAGAAACGACATCAAAATCATTCCCAGCGTTGGCTATTATCGGTGTAATATAGTCATAAACGTGGATTTGACTTCCCTTTACGCTCTCAGCTACCCCTTGAGATTCTTTTCCTGACGCGACCACGCTATAGTGATAATAACCAGGCACTGTAGGATTGACAGAAACAACAGGTCGTTCATCTCCATAAGCAGCGTAGGCTTGACTGTTTACTTTTTCATTATTAAGGCGATCATTAGGCCACCAGATTAAACGCATAGGCTCTCCTTCTTTATCAAAGGAAGGCGTTGCATTTAATGTAAAGCCAGTGCTCAGACTCACAGCACTTTTATGCGCTGTAACAGCGAAAGGATTGAGTTTATCGTCAGAAAGCGTAATACGAATTAGGTAGGATTCGCTGGTTCCTGTAGAGTCACTTACCGTTGCTCTGATTCTGTAGTTCCCAGCTTTATCTCCAGTAAATTCTGTCCAAGATTTTTCAAGAATTGAACGGGTAATTGAGGGGCGGCTACCAGAGGGGCCACTCGCCACTGTCCAGTTGTATGTCAGTTCTTCACCATTGGGCGAAATACTGTCAGAAAAATCGACAATGATAGGTTCATTGACTTTGCCAAATAGATACTCTGAAGTCACCACATTTAGACCCAACGGTGCAAACTCAGCCACAGAAATGGTGATAGTTTTTGGCTCGGATGATAACTCATTATCACTGGCGACTAATTGGGCTGTGTAATCTCCCGCCAAATCTGGCACAAACTCGAATGTCGCTTTATCACTTGTGGTCGCTGCAAGTTCACTCGATTCGGGTGTAGAAGTGAAAGACCATGCATAATTTATTTCATCGCTGTTGTCTTCTACAGTGCTGTAAAGATAGACAATTTTTCCTGATGTCAACTCATCATCGGAGACAAGCTCCGAAATGACAGGAGCAATATTCGCTTCGCTGACTTTAACACTGAAAGAAGCAGGTTCGCTTTGTATATCGGTGCTGGTAATTACCAGTTCAAACTCGTACGTCCCGACAACATCAAACTCCGGTGCAGCAAGCGTGGGAGAATCCGACTCCACATCGAATGTTGCGCTGGTTAACGCACTTTCGCCGGGCGCTGAAACGAGACGCCAGGAATATATATTATCTTCGCTCACATGTTGGCTTTGCGATGCGTCAAAGGTCAATTTGTCGCCTAACTCAACATCAAATTCCGAAGTAATTACTGCAACAGGAGCTGGCGCATCAACGGTAATAGTGATCGAATCACCCTCGCTATCAACAGTGCCATCATTGACAATCAGTACCGCGACATATTCACCAGCAACATCAGGGGTAAATTCAATCTGCGCGCCTTCACCCATTGGTGACGCGAGTGAACTGCCTTCGGGAAGCATTTCTAATTTCCAGTGATAAGTCAGCGCATCGCCATCTGCGTCAGAACTGCTTTCACCATTTAACGTAACGCTGTCACCCACGTTAATTCTGGCATCACTTCCTGCCTGGGCTACTGGAGCTGCATTTGAAGGGGGTTGGGGATTGGGAGATGGATTTTCCGAGGGGTCACTACTTGAGCCACCGCATCCCGTTAATACTAGCGTTGGGATAATGAGCGAGGCTATTGTCGTCCGATTCATACTACTTTTCCTTGATAATTATTGTTTATTATATCTCCGGATAAATATCCGAATATCGGATATATTAATTACTCGCATATCGTTTGCAACTATGAAAACGATATTTGATGCAGATTATCGCAAAGTAATTGGCTGGCTCATTGCAGAGCGTAAGTTCAAGAAGATGTCTCAGCCCGAGCTTGCTGAGAAGCTAGGCTTCCCCAGCAACTCTTATGTGAGCAAGATTGAGACATTTGAACGCAAGCTCGATATTCTTGAATATGTACGCCTTTGTGAAGCGCTGGAACTGGATGCTAAGGAAGGCTTAGAAATGTTGAAAAAGCGGAGTAAGCAGTTTTAGAAAAAATTTGTGTACATTGCTGTTTTCAGCAGCGCCTCTTGAGAAGATTTCGATATCATTTTTTGTGGTTAGAACAAATAAGCTACTTACAGGGAGTCTCCAAAATAGTTCGCTGTCCCTAACTGGGCGTACCACCGCAGCTTACCCGCTTCCCCTCACCCCATTGGACTTAGACAATAGTGAAGCTCAAATTTATCTGCATAATGCTCAAGGGATTGCAGCACCTCCACACGGTATTAAAAATAAATTGCAACCATATCTAAACCCAATGGCGCTTGCCATTGCCGTCATCCAGTTCAGCAAGCAAAGTATTGTCTAGACCAATCCCTAGATTACGCTCCAACCTGTCACAATGTAAATAAAGATGACGGCCATCGTTAGCAAAGCTCTCCTTTCCTCCTCTTTGAGCCGTATGAGTAAATAGCGTAAGGGACAAAGAATTCTCCTCGTCAGTGGCTATGTACATTCGAAGACATAACTACTATTAAGGAAAAATCATGACTTTAATGAATATAACTGACATTGATACTTTCAAGCCGAGTAGCGCAATAAGTGATGATGAAGATATTCTCATCCTCTATAAGGAAGGAAAAGAATCGATTTGCTACGTCAGAAATTATTTGATGCAGCAAGAGTTCCTAATTATCAGTTCGGGTTTAGTCATGGAATTGCCGGAATATTACAGGCCTATGACAAACATCTTTGTGCGCGTACATTTTCATGTCATAAGAAAATTTAGATTGCGCATTCAGGAATATGTGATCAAAAGCAACCAGCTTCTGCATTTTTATCGTTTTTTTGATGCGTCGATTGCCGAGTTCTTTGACTCACTGTAACTATTAAGCCAGCAACTTATTGCTGGCTTTTTTCTTTTTTCCCAAATATCTTCGCTAACGATAATGAAAAGGGCTGCAAAGCAGCCCTCAGAGTAGATCGATCTGCTCAGTCCATTCATCAATCGCTTCGGGGGAAAAGTACCGATTTTTCGATACACCGAACACGTTCTCAAACTCCAGGTCGTCTACTTCATCTGAGTTGATAAACTGAACTATTTGCAGTTCAAAAATCAGGAATAACAAGCACCGTTCGTTAGGTGCGAAGTATTTCTTTCTGAACTCATCAGGGAGTTGCTGTACAAGCCCATCTGATAGCACGAAGCCGTTAGTGATAAACCTCTCATCTTTGTGCTCATAGATATAGTCGAGTGTCTCTGGGTTGAAATACCAGCACATTCGAAACTTATCAGGCCATTCAGTCCTGGTAGAGCGTTTGAATTGGTGAATAAACGTGATTTGCAGATCACGGTGTTGTGTCTTCTTTGTCATAGTTAAGTCCTCAAGTAGTAAACCTCAGGAATAACTAAGTCTGTGAGTGGGGAATTAAGTCTACCTGTGCTGCCAGCTGACGGAAAACAACAAGAAATGATCAAGGCGTTAGCATTAATTTACGGATTGTATCCACTATACGAGCTGCCGCGAATTGCACTTTAGGGCTGGAGGGAAAACTTTCGCTCAAACATTGGTGAACATAAAATTTTAAGCAGGAGGGAGAGGCAAAATGGCAATCACATTGCTGCTGAGCTATCGCAGTCAATGAAATTGAAACTAGCAGATTTTTCCGTAAATTTCTAGTGATGGAAATACGAATTAGTCGGGAAAAATATGACTCTGCTTTCAAAAATACTTTTCGATCATTGCGACGTTGAAGTTAGCCCATCGCCAGAGACAGAAGACACTGGTACACAAGATTTAGCGACAGTAAACCCAGCAACAGGTCTAGCCATGTTGAAAGGCTCGACGATAGATGTAGCGGGCAATCCGCTCGGTACTGATTTTACAGAAGGACAAACCTCTTCATGCAGCTTTCAAGACTTTGATGATCATTTAAGCGACTCGTTTAGTTGCGACTCGCTTCACTCACATTCAGCAACCATATTTGATTGCGACACTTCGAACGATTTTATATCAGACAGCTTTGACAGCTCCTGGGACAGTGGTTTTGATGAATATTGAAAGCAAGGACTGATTGCGTAATTCCGGTATAGAACTGACAGAAAAGCTTAAATGCTGCTTATGCCAGTATATCAACCTTATATATCTAAAAGGCATACACAAAAGCACGTAATTTTTCTGAAAATTTTTTTTGTTTTGTAACCTGATATCAGGTTTATAAACAAAGAGAAAAAAGCTTTGACCAACCCAGCTAGCATAAATATTGCCGAGGTAATGGACAACCCTGAAAAGATTGAATGGATTCTGAATAAGATCGCTTTCCTAGAAACAGAGCTTGCGAAGCTCAAAAAACCTCAAAACCAGTGGCTAACTTTAGAAGAAGCCGCAGCTGAACTCGGGAAAAGCGTAAGCGCAGTTCGTCAGCGACTTAAAAGTACGAAGAAGCCTATGCCAAAAGGCAAAGTGTGGAAGCAGGCTAAAAAAGGTCACGCCATCTCTGTAAATGTAACAAATTTTAGGAAGTTTATGTAATGTCTCAGGCCCTAACTAACGAAAATGACCCTATTAAAGTCGCATTAGACGCAGCAAAAGGGGTATCAATCCACAATGGCAGCCTACGTTTGCAATTTAAGCTTCCAGGTCAACTTCGACATACTCGAAAGTCGCTTGGCTATCCGCCAAACCTGGATAATATTGAGATTGCTATTGACAGGCTGCGTAACATAAAACAGGACATCGCAAATGGCTTGTTTAAGTATGATGAGGAAGAATTTTGGTCTAAGCACTTCCCCACTAATGCACGCAACCCAGGCTCGCCGATCACTGTAGAAGCTTGCTTCAAAAGCTATGTAGAAGAAAATGATTCGGTACTCTCCGACTCAATTAGAGAGAAACTTAATACAGCTCTTAATTGGCTCTCGCACTATAGACTCGCCTCGAAGCCACTTGGACATCTTACTAAGACAGTCCTTAAAGATTTAAGAAAAAAGAGCGTACAAGGCAATAGCAAAACGAAGTTTGCTGGTTGCACAGTAACGACAGTAAACGAGTACAGCAGTACGCTACGAAGAGTGCTAGATTATGCCGTTGAAGAAGGTCACCTGAAAGAAAACCCCATGAGATTAGTACCTCAGTTGAAGAAGGACGACCTTAATTTAGAGTATTATGATCGTTACGTTAAGCCTTTCACTGTGGCTGAGCTAGACTGCCTCCTCGCCACAATCCATGTCCCATCAGTTAGACAGATGGTTAAATTCCTAGCCTGGACAGGACTTCGGCACGGTGAACTGAAGGCGCTGGCATGGGAAGACGTTGATCTGGAAAACAAGAGAATTACTGTTAAATACAACCTCACGAGAAAAGGAAAGCTAAAACCGCCAAAAACCAAAAGCGGCTACCGTGTGGTAGAGCTTCTTCCAGCAGCATTAGCGGTGCTAGAAGAAATGAAGGATGAGTCGGCAGCTCTTCCGCCAGTAACTGATAAAATTCATTACAAATACGGCAAATTTGATATCGTCAAAAGACGAAGAGTCTTCTTAGGAAGAGCTAATCAGCCTTACAAAAGACCAGAACTTACAACTGCCCCCAAGCAATGGGAAAAGTGGTTGAGAGAAGCAGGTGTCTCTTACCGCGCTGCTTATCAACTTCGACATACATATGCGAGTAGGATGCTTACAGCAGGATGCAACGAAGCTTGGCTAGCAAGTCAAATGGGCCATGCGAATACAAATATGATAGCGACGATATACGGAAAGTGGATACCTGAAGACAACCCTGACTATATAGCCCAGTTGGCAAAAAAGCTGGGGCAAAACTACTGACCGTAAGAAAAATAGGGGCTGTACAGCTATGTCAGTCCCTAAAATTAGATTAGTAGAAAAGTAAAAGTAGTTATTCTCCTTGCCGTCAAATTAATTACCTAACTCACTTATTCCGCACAAAATTCAATTCTCTCAATCATCCCCCTACTCCGCGCTACAAGCTTTTGGTAGACTTCTGATTAAAAGTTTGAGTAATAAAAATTTAAAACTAAGGAAAGTTTCACATGTCATTTCGACTCCTTCGCATTTCAGCAATTGCTATTTGTCTATCAATCTTCCCGCTAATAAATCATGCCTTTGCTCAAGATTCTGAAAAACAAGAAAGTCATTTCAATTACAATAAAAATGACGAAGCTGGTTTGGAATGGTTCATTCGGAGATACAAAGACAACGATCCTGCCGGACTAGTGAATGAAGCTGAACTGCTCTTGGCTGAGCTTAAGAAAGCGAGAATGAAGCTAGCGGAAGAGCAGCACGCTAAAGCAGTTGAAAAAAATTTCTTGTCGATATCTTCTTCGAAAGAAGCTAAGGAATTCTTGAGCGACCCCAGAAATTCCACTCGAAAAGATCTTCTTGCTAAAGCGCGAGGGCTTTTGAGTAAACTAAAACTTGAAGAAGCGAATAGAGAACTCCAGCAGCTCAACTCTATTACTGACTATCAAAGTTTTATTACCAATCACTCATCGAATGAGTTTAAAGAACTTAGAGCTATTGCTCAGCACAAGATACTATCGATAAAAACTCAGGCACAAATGGCTGAATATGAATCGCTCGAAACGATCTCTGACTACATGTTCTTCATTAGGAAGTATGAGCAGTCTGACCATAATGGTTTCATCGCTCAAACTAAAGCTAAAGTTGCAGCGCTTCGGGATCGGACAGTTCAATTCAGAGAACAACTCGAAGAGGGAGACGATAGCCATTGTGGACTCGTAGTCCTCGTGAAAGACAAGGTAGTGCAGATTGAAACAATGATAGGTCTCAAATATATCAAACGCGAACAAGTGTTTCCGCATGGCTTTGAAGAGTGTACGTTCGTCAACAATATTTACCAGAGTCCAGCCGCTTAAAGACTATCACTCGAATCTTGAATCAAAAAAGCTCTGGTAGCAACCAGAGCTTTTTCATATATATCACTTGCCCCCTGCTTGACCCCATCACTTTTCAAACTGCTAGAGACCAATGAATACGGGGCTTTTTGCTTAAAACGGCATTTTGAAACCTGGAGGTAATGGCATGCCCCCAGTGACATCACCCATTTTTTCTTTGCTGGTTTCCTGTACGCGACGAACGCCATCGTTAAAGGCCGCGGCGATCAAATCTTCCAGCATATCTTTATCGTCTTCCATTAAGGAAGGATCGATATCGACTCGGCGAATGTTATGGTTGCAAGTCATTGTAATTTTAACCATACCGGCCCCGGCCTGCCCCGTTACTTCAACGTTAGCCAGTTCTTCCTGCATCTTTTGCATGCGCTCCTGCATTTGCTGCGCCTGCTTCATGATATTGCCCATTCCACCTTTAAACATACTTTTTCTCGCTATTCGTTAAGTAAATAATTCAGCCTACTGCTACCGTGCTTTCACTGTGTCAGGGAGCACAGAGGCATTAAAAGTTGTCAGTAAAGACTGAAATGATTCATCAGATGCCACAACCTGTTGTGCGTAATGTTGTCGCATTTCATTAATTTGCTGTTGCAGTGAAAAAGGTGTTTGCTGCGGTTCGCCTTTTTCAATATTCAGCGTTACGTCCATTCCCAAAACCTGGTTCAGCGCCTGATTCACCTGTGCTACGGCTCCATCATTGAGTAAATGAGACTGACTGGCGTCTAATTCAAGTGTCACTGCACTTCCTTGTTGAGAAAATGCAGAGTGCAATACGATCTGTTTAACTAATCCAGCCACTGGCATCTGTGATATGAGATGACTCCACTCATCAATCTGACTAGCCTCGAGCAGTTTTTTTCCGTTAGGTAGATAAGCGGGTAGCGAACCTTGCTCAAGTGATACTGGTGTGTCTGTACTTTCGGGGTTTACCGAAATCTCAACAGTAACCCGCGCCCCTGCCTCTGCAACGTCGGAAGCGCTGGCTACCATAGGAGCGTCTGGCTCAATGGCATTTACCGAAGGATTGGGTTTGGTAGTAGTCGCAAACGTTGTTGATGCCCCTCGTCCATCCACAGGAGAATTGACCTGAGAATAACCAGGCCCTGAGTCAACATTATCGGGTATACCTTCCATTACCCAAGGTGGAACATCATTCTTATCATCAGGAGTAGAATCGACAGGTGTAGGGTTGGCTTCTTTTAGAGCCTTCTGAGCTTCCTTACGTTCCGGCTTTTCAACGACAGGAACCGCTGGCGACGCTGATTTTGCTTGATCGAAGTGCGACTTTGCTGGTTGCCTGCGAATATCGCGAGCAACTTCGGTGACTTTGTCAGACTTTTTTACCGAAGAGTCTGACGCCTCCCCACGACTTCGCTTCAGACGCTGACGCAATGCCAGCATTTCCTCCATTGAGGATAAACTACCAGCACTGTCATCATCAGGTGCTGATTGGGATGACGCCTCAGACTCAGCCGATACATTCTCCTCCTGTTGACCTTGATAGCTTTCTTGAAAAGGAGAAGGGTCGTCAATGGAAAAGTAATCTTCGGCGTAATCAGGTGTATTATCAAAAGGTGGAATATCACGAAGTGCCATGTTCGCAGGCTCTTCGGCCGCATCATCTGAATCATTAAACGGCTCGGCGGTATTTTGTCCTTCTGATTCAGCTTCTACCGGACGAGGGACATTTGATGAAACACGGTACTGCCCAGCCTGCTGTTCAATTGCCGCTTGTTCCTCGGCAAGTTTTTTTATGCTGAAATTATCTGTTTCGTCACCGGCACCGGCAGTTTCAGCACGTGAACCATCAACATCGTCCTCATCAGGCATTTCTTCATGCTGAGGCAAGACTGCTGCAGGTGCCTGCTCCGCAATAACGTGTTCCGGATCTTTGACAGGCGCAGTTGGCGCAAACGACATCATCCGTAGCAGTGTCATTTCCAGTCCACTGCGTCCCTCGGCGGCATAAGGCATGTCTTTCCTGCCTTGCAACGCAATCTGGTAAAGCAACTGGACCTGCTCTGCCGGTACTTGCTTTGCTAATTGATAGATTGCCTTGGCCGATGTAGTTTCGAGTTTACAAACATCAGGCACCCATTGAGTAAGTGCAATCTGATGCAGCAAACTACTAAGTTCAGCGAGTAATTGATTATAATCCGGCGATTGTTCCGCCATCTGCGCCACGATTTCCATAAGATCATGAGGCTTTTTCTGTACGACAGCATACAACAGCTTTAGCAACTGGTGACGATCCATCAGACCCAGCATATCGGTAACGATAGCGGTTGAAATGCGATTATCGCCTTGTGCGATGGCTTGATCTGTCAAACTTAATGCATCACGCATACTTCCCTGTGCAGCACGGGCAAGTAACGCGAGAGCTGGCTCCTCAAAGGGAATTGCTTCCTGCTGCAATACGTATTGTAACTGCCCGGTAATTTGTTCCCGAGAAAGCGCTTTAAGATTAAACTGCAAGCAGCGAGAGAGAATAGTAACAGGTAATTTTTGCGGATCTGTCGTCGCCAGCAAAAACTTTACATGCGGAGGCGGCTCCTCCAAGGTTTTCAGCAGTGCGTTGAAACTGTGTTTAGACAGCATGTGCACTTCATCAATCAGATAGACTTTGAAGCGGCCCCGCGTCGGCTTATATTGTACGTTATCCAATAATTCACGGGTATCTTCCACTTTGGTTCTGGAGGCAGCATCAATTTCCAGCAAATCAACGTAATTGCCGTGCTCAATTTCTTTACACGTATCACACTTTCCGCATGGATTGGCGCCCTGTCCTTCCTCACAGTTCAAACTTTTAGAAAAAATGCGAGCGATGGTGGTTTTTCCCACACCACGAGTTCCTGTGAACAGGTAAGCATGATGTAAGCGATCATTATCCAACGCATTGGCGATAGCGGTCACAACATGATCCTGGCCTACCAGCTCGCTAAAGCGGCCGGGACGCCATTTTCTCGCCAATACCTGGTAACTCATCGGTGTTGCTGCTCCTTATTCGCCTGCAAACTCGCAGATTGAATAGGTAGATATATTCATTGCGGCAAGTTTCTCAGCGCCACCCAAGTCGGATAAACCAATAACGAACCCTGCATGTTCAACTGAACCTCCCAGGTTTCTTATTAACTTTGCTGACGCGGCAATGGTGCCGCCGGTCGCTAGTAAATCGTCTATCAACAGAACTTTATCGCCCGGCTGAATTGCGTCCCTATGAATTTCCAGTGTATCCATGCCGTATTCCAGTTCGTAACTTTCACTTATTACCTCTCGGGGTAGTTTATTAGGTTTACGAACGGGCACGAAGCCGACCCCCATTTCAATTGCTAATGGCGCACCAAAAAGAAAGCCTCTAGCTTCCGTTCCGGCAACCTTATCGAACTTATAAGGCTTAAATTTTTCTAATAATAATGCAATGCAGCTGGAGAACGCTTTGTGGTCCTCCAGTACGCTGGTCACATCACGAAACATTATGCCTGGTTTCGGATAATCAGGCACAGTCTTAACGACTGATTTAATATACTCAGCGGTCACAATAACGCCTTTGGTTTGCTGCTACAGCCAGAAAGTGAACCAGCCTACAATGACATGCAAGAGAGAAAACGCTAATAAAACCGCAATGATAGCCAGAACATACCAACCATTGAAAGCTTCTTTAAAATCACTGTTATCAGCCATTAGTTACCTAACTGTATAATCATTAAAAATGGGCGTAAATGGTAATCGAAACTTAATCAGATTGACAGCCTTTCTAGCAATCAAGCGCATCATTAGGCTATCGAATAACCGCTATTTCGCTTCTGTGGCTGGTAAGAGGATAGTGTGATCCAGCAATTGCGTGAATGTTTCTGCAAAGCTATTTTCCAAGGAAGTCGCGTCAAGGTGGGGTAAAGAAGTTTGTAGCTGTTTAAGTATGAATGCCCTATCGAGCCCCTCGTCTGCCGCTTGAACAATGTTGAGCATGAGCGCGGTAGCAACATTAATTTGCAGAAAAGACACTGCATCATCGGGCTTACGATAAACTACGTAGTAAAAGGGGTCAGAAGATGCGGCTTGTGGCTGAAAAGATGGCGCAATTTGATGAACGGGATAGTAGTAGGAAACCAACGCTGCCAAACGAGACAGGCGCACCCTGTGCGGAATCCCCTCTTCGACACGCCACTCATAAATGCTGTTGTCACCTTTGCGTATACTGACATCCAGCTCCAACCATTCATAGTGAGCCAGTTCAGGTATAAAGCCGGGGACTTCTTTCAGACATTCAGGTTTAACAGAAAGATAGTCAATAAATTCTTTACTGATTTCAGCAAAGTACGGTGAGCAGCATTTATGTTCTTTAAAAAAAGAACTCACCAACTTCTGCCATTCTTGCGGCTTTACAATACTGTTTATCACGGGAAAACTGTTTTGCAGAAAGCCGTCTATATTCTTAAGAAAAAGCGACTGATATAGGTGTAATCTTCTTTGTTTATCGTGACTATCCGGTGCCGATTTCTCAGGTTCTCTGATACTGCTTACGAACTCTTGTTGTACCTGTTTGAAGTGACTCAACCTATCACTTCCTGAACAGACATCTGCCTTGGACTATGCTTCTGCTGATACCATTTGATCCGTTCCACTTCTTTCAGCAACTGACGTAACGGTGGAACATTAAAATCTCTTTCCAAAAGGGTTGGAAAGACACCATGGCAGGCATAAGCGTCATCCAGTAATTTCCATACAGGTTCGATAACGTCTGCACCGTGAGTATCTACTTTCAAATCTTCCGCTTCATCAAAGTGACCCGCAATATGGCCATAAACAATTTTTTCAGAAGGCAATGCGCATAAAAACGAGTTTGCATCATAACGATGATTAACACTGTTTACATAAAGATTATTTACATCCAACAACAGCTGGCAGCCGGATTTTTCAAGCACCGCCAATGTGAAATCCAGTTCACTCATTTCCTGACCAGGAGCAAGATAGTAAGACACATTCTCGATGATCAGAGGTCGCTGGATAATGTCCTGAACGCGCTGTATTCTCTCGACGACATGATTAATAGCCTCTTCGGTAAATGGTATGGGCATCAAATCATACATGTGGCCGTGCCCGGAGCAGTAGCTGAGGTGTTCGCTATAAACTTCGATTTGATGCTCATCAAGAAATCTTTTTATGGATTTGATCAGGTCAATATCGAGGGGATCCGGGCTGCCAATAGAAAGAGATAAGCCGTGGGTTGTAAAGGGAGCCTGCTTTATACATTGGTTGAGCTGCTTTTGGTATCGGCCACCCAGCGGGATCCAGTTTTCTGGCGCGACCTCCCAAAAGTCCACGCTAGCGGGCAGTTCCGGCAACAGCGCATCCAGCATTTCTCTTCGCAAGCCCAGGCCGGCACCCAATACGTTCATAGCATCCTCTATAGCCAGTGATAAAATCTATACGTGGAGTGGCCGACGACGAGAGAGGCCACTCACCTTAAAGACTAGTGCGTATCGCTGCCGCATTTACCTTCCTTTTCGGCCTTATCTTCACCGCATTTACCTTCCTGCTTCGCTTTTTCACCTCCACACTTGCCTTCCTTTTTAGCTTTGTGCTCACCCCCGCACTTGCCTTCTTTATCAGCTTTTTCATCCTTGCTCTTCCCTTCCTTCGCGCTTTTATTTCCGCCGCAATTACCTTCTGCAACTACCTGCATATAGCCTGATTCAAGCTGCTGCATACCAAAAGGATTACTTTCTGCCATCACATCGGCTGATGCGAATGATCCTATGACCACAGCACCAATGGTGTTCGCTACTGGCTTTTTCTTATTTAGTTTCATAATTAATCCTTCAAAAGTAGATGACATGGCTGAAGTGCATTATGCACAACATCCTTAATTAGACCCCTGCTTTTTATTTTTTCTTTCACATGTTTCTATTAATGTTAGATTCAGCACTACAACCAAAGATTGCCAAAGGTAGCTGCGCTTTACTTCAAGATAGCTAATCAACAATAACTGGATATTCCTTAGCCTAGCTTCTGGAGCTAAGATGCTCCAGCAGAGCCATCAGAAATGTTTTCCCGGCGTTTCCGCTAATGAATTTTTACTCACTCATACTTGCACTGCTCCTTCAACAAATAGCACTAGAAAAACAGTGTTTTTTTCGATCTTTAATCTGTCTGCAATAGTATAAGCAACCTGTACTTGTCATAGCTATACAAGCTACGCTTAAATAAAACTACTCCCGAAAAGGAACTCGTATGCGTATATCCAAGATTGCTAAAGTGTCACTTGTTACCAGTCTTTTAATTTCACCGTTCACTGCTTTTTCCGCGGAAAAAATAGCAAAGGGTACCTACTCCGCTCAAAGTGGTTGGGTGAAAACTTACGAAACGGCAGATCTTGCAAATCGCACTTCCCCACAGCAGTTAGGTGTTTATGAAATTCAGCTGATTAATACAGGATGGAAAGATATACCTCCGCGTGAACGTAAAGGAATACAGCGAAAGATCACCTTGAAGGGAGTACTTCTGGGAGTAATTGATAGTCAAACTTTTATCGCTAGTCACACCATGGCAGACATAAATCGCCAGTACGTGATAAGAAGCGAAGGCGACCAGGTTTTACCGACAAGTGGCGATCCTTACTGTTCTACAGGTGTTCCTATGACTGTAAGAGAACAGGTCAATTTAACTTCCGCTACGGGAGCTTACGCTAACCTTGCCGGAGGTACTCTCTACTTTGAAGGAACCGTCAATAATTGCCCGACAGATCCCGAGTTTGGGAAGAACGATTTAGAAGTTTTGCCTACTATGGGTGAAGTAGTTTTTAATTAAAAGTTGCCGATAATGCGCGGTTGATTGACGACAACCGCCACTGTTCGATAGCTTTGGTACAATGGCATTCTGATATCCTTCTAAAGAGTTGATAAGAATGCCATTTACACAGATATTTTTACACTCTCTGATAACCGTTTTGTGGGGGGCGTGACGGTTCAGAAGCTTTAACTGCGCCTGAAATAGATAGATATAGCTAGCGAGCATTTTTAGTCTCCGCAATCAATTTCTTCGGAAATCGCAATAGTTGTTTCCGCGCCAACTGTTACTACCTAGGTATTATTTTCACGGTCGTTTACATTTCTATGACATCTCTTCATCAAAAATAATCGAATTTCGAAGCTAGGCTGTTGTTTCACATAGGATTAGAGCATATGGCACAGTTGATGTATTCAACTCTCTGAACTTAATTCCTAAATTTTAGGAGAAATCCGTTAAGGAGCTAATAAATGAAAAAGCTACTTTTAGTCACTGTAATTGGAGCAGCCCTGTCAGCTTGTTCACCGGCTGGCGACGACATGGAAAAAATTGAAAGCACCTTTGCAGAGTTAGATGAAAACAGTAATGGTTACCTTACCAATGCGGAAGTAGATGATGAAGGTGTAGCCAGCTATTTTACCAAGATAGATACAGACTCAGATCAACAAATAAGTAAAAATGAATTTGAATCCTATTTGCAGTCTAATCCTGAATCTTTTGAAGATGATATAATTCAAACAGCTCAAAAAAATAGTAAGGGCGATATAGAACCTGGTTATGCGAGAGGGCAGTCAGGAAACAATGACGCTACAGTAAATAATCAAAGTTCTGCCTTGGAACAGAATACAGCTCAGAGGACCTCTCCTGCACAGCAGAGCAACAATGGAAGAATTGCTAAAGCAGAATTTGATCGGATGGATGTCGATAAAAGCGGCGAATTAACAAAGGCAGAGGCTTCTCGTGACGGAGTCAATGAAGCATTTAACGATATCGATGAAAATAACGATCAACTGCTATCTCGAATGGAATATGTCGATTTTTACCAGAATCGTAATTCATCCAGCGGCAACTAGCGCCTGAAATTGATGATTTAAAAGTACGACTATACACGTAATGCGCAGCGAAATGCCGATAGTTACCGGAGGTACGTAGTTATCGGCGGCCGCGCACCTGCTGAGAGAACTTATCAACATAAAAAAAGGGCTACCCTTGCGGATAGCCCTTTCTTCGAATGGGAGCCTGGCGATGTGCTACTCTCACATGGGGAGACCCCACACTACCATCGCCGCTAACGTGTTTCACTTCTGAGTTCGAAATGGATTCAGGTGGTGCCACGTCGCTATTGTCGCCAGGCAAAAACTCGTTGCAATAAGGCGTTGTCTTATTGCGTAAGGAAGATTTCACTACTCTTTCAAGTATGAGCATCACCCTTACATAAATTCTTAATTGGTCTTAACAATGCTGGAAAGCATAATATTAGTGTCTAAGTCAGAGTCTTCGCTACTCTTTTGACTTGATTAGGTTTGTCATTCACACACAACACCGGTCTTCTCTCGAAGCCATTTAGGCGTTGTATGGTTAAGCCTCTCGGGCAATTAGTACAGGTTAGCTTAATGCCTTACAACACTTCCACATCCTGCCTATCAACGTCATAGTCTATAACAACCCTTCCAGACCTTAAAGGTCAGGGATGACTCATCTTGGGGCTCGCTTCCCGCTTAGATGCTTTCAGCGGTTATCGATTCCGAACGTAGCTACCGGGCAATGCCATTGGCATGACAACCCGAACACCAGCGGTTCGTCCACTCCGGTCCTCTCGTACTAGGAGCAGCTCCCCTCAATCATCCAACGCCCACACCAGATAGGGACCGAACTGTCTCACGACGTTCTAAACCCAGCTCGCGTACCACTTTAAATGGCGAACAGCCATACCCTTGGGACCGACTTCAGCCCCAGGATGTGATGAGCCGACATCGAGGTGCCAAACACCGCCGTCGATATGAACTCTTGGGCGGTATCAGCCTGTTATCCCCGGAGTACCTTTTATCCGTTGAGCGATGGCCCTTCCATACAGAACCACCGGATCACTATGACCTACTTTCGTACCTGCTCGACGTGTCTGTCTCGCAGTTAAGCTAGCTTATGCCATTGCACTAACCTCACGATGTCCGACCGTGATTAGCTAACCTTCGTGCTCCTCCGTTACGATTTGGGAGGAGACCGCCCCAGTCAAACTACCCACCAGACACTGTCCATAATCCCGATTAGGGACCTATGTTAGAACATCAAACATACAAGGGTGGTATTTCAAGGATGGCTCCACATCATCTGGCGACAATGCTTCAAAGCCTCCCACCTATCCTACACATGTAGGTTCAATGTTCAGTGCCAAGCTATAGTAAAGGTTCACGGGGTCTTTCCGTCTAGGTGCGGGTACACAGCATCTTCACTGCGATTTCAATTTCACTGAGTCTCGGGTGGAGACAGCGTGGCCATGGTTACACCATTCGTGCAGGTCGGAACTTACCCGACAAGGAATTTCGCTACCTTAGGACCGTTATAGTTACGGCCGCCGTTTACCGGGGCTTCGATCAAGAGCTTCTCTAAAAGATAACCCCATCAATTAACCTTCCGGCACCGGGCAGGTGTCACACCGTATACGTCATCTTTCGATTTTGCACAGTGCTGTGTTTTTAATAAACAGTCCCAGCCACCTGGTCACTGCGGCCTCCATGCGCTTAAGGAGCAAGTCCTGTCACGCACAGAGGCGTACCTTCTCCCGAAGTTACGGTACAATTTTGCCGAGTTCCTTCACCCGAGTTCTCTCAAGCGCCTTAGTATTCTCTACCTGACCACCTGTGTCGGTTTGGGGTACGGTTCGCATAATCATAAGCTTAGAGACTTTTCCTGGAAGCAGGGCATCAACAACTTCACCACCGTAGTGGCTCGTCTCGTGTCTCGGCCTTAAGTGTCCGGATTTACCTAAACACTCAGCCTACGCACTTTCACCTGGACTACCAACGCCAGGCTTGCCTAGCCTTCTCCGTCCTCCCATCACTGATTATACAAGTACGGAAATATTAATCCGTTTCCCATCGACTACGCATTTCTGCCTCGCCTTAGGGGCCGACTTACCCTGCCCTGATTAGCATGGGACAGGAAACCTTGGTCTTCCGGCGTGGGGGTTTTTCACCCCCATTATCGTTACTCATGTCAGCATTCGCACTTGTGATATGTCCACCCAACTTCTCAATTGAGCTTCAACCACTTACACAACGCTCCCCTACCACTTGAACCTAAGTTCAAATCCGCAGCTTCGGTATATTGCTTAGCCCCGTTACATCTTCCGCGCAGGCCGACTCGACTAGTGAGCTATTACGCTTTCTTTAAAGGGTGGCTGCTTCTAAGCCAACCTCCTAGCTGTCTTAGCCTTCCCACATCGTTTCCCACTTAGCAATATTTTGGGACCTTAGCTGGCGGTCTGGGTTGTTTCCCTCTTCACGACGGACGTTAGCACCCGCCGTGTGTCTCCCGGATAGCACTCATCGGTATTCGGAGTTTGCAAAGGGTTGGTAAGTCGGGATGACCCCCTAGCCTTAACAGTGCTCTACCCCCAATGGTGTTCGTCCGAGGCTCTACCTAAATAGATTTCGGGGAGAACCAGCTATCTCCCGGTTTGATTGGCCTTTCACCCCCAGCCACAAGTCATCCCCTAACTTTTCAACGTTAGTGGGTTCGGTCCTCCAGTTGATGTTACTCAACCTTCAACCTGCCCATGGCTAGATCACCGGGTTTCGGGTCTATACCTAGCAACTCAACGCGCAGTTAACACTCGCTTTCGCTACGGCTCCGTTATTCACTTAACCTTGCTACTAAATATAAGTCGCTGACCCATTATACAAAAGGTACGCAGTCACCCCCCATAAAGAGAGGCTCCCACTGCTTGTACGTATACGGTTTCAGGTTCTGTTTCACTCCCCTCACAGGGGTTCTTTTCGCCTTTCCCTCACGGTACTGGTTCACTATCGGTCAGTTAGGAGTATTTAGCCTTGGAGGATGGTCCCCCCATATTCAGTCAGGATAACACGTGTCCCGACCTACTCGTTTTCACTATAATGGCATTGTCATGTACGGGACTATCACCCAGTATCGTGGCACTTTCCAGAGCCTTCCACTAACACCAATATAACTTAAGGGCTACTCCCCGTTCGCTCGCCGCTACTAAGGGAATCTCGGTTGATTTCTTTTCCTATAGGTACTTAGATGTTTCAGTTCCCTACGTTCGCCTCATTAACCTATGTATTCAGTTAATGATACACATAAATGTGTGGGTTTCCCCATTCGGACATCTGTGGCTCAAATGCTTTTTGTCAGCTCACCACAGCTTTTCGCAGACTTACACGTCCTTCATCGCCTCTAACTGCCAAGGCATCCACCGTATACGCTTTGTCACTTAACCATACAACCCTAAATGGCCTGCTGCTTTGCTTCCTAACCTGCGCGCCTTTTCCTCACTCAGTTAGTCACATACGTGATGTATGCTCCTGCCTTCGTTCGTCAAGCTCGCTTGTCTGGAAACCAAATCATTGCCCATTTCCTCTTATCAACCAGGTTGATACCAGAAAATGTTCTTTTACTGTTACCACTTTTGAACAGCGAATGTTCGTGAAAGGGTGGCAACAGCGGCCTTGACCCGCCTTTTTATCCGGGCTCAGGTGAGAATTGAATCTCTGTTGTATGCATGACAAGTCTAATCAATTTCGTGCCAAATAAGGATGCAAAGCATCGTTACTTTTGCGCAAGGAGGACCATCATTACACTCAGTTGTGTAAAATGACCCACTTGCTGCACGTTTTCAGTCAGATAGAGTAGCTTGAGTGCAAAATCATCCAGAGGATGACTTTTGCGCAAGGAGGACTCACAGTACGCTCAGTTGCATACTATTTATCTCTCTTAGTTACTCTTTCTTAGATTGATTACTAATATCAGCTTTCCAAATTGTTAAAGAACGTTTCTTGCAATCGAACTTGCCGATTGCAACACAAGGTAGATATTTGCAAAGCAAACACCTTCTTGCCTTAGAGTAAAAAACCCTAATCAATACTCGCTTTACCCGCGGTTATTCATTAGGATTCTGCTTTGCCGACCATATTAGCGTATTTCTTTCGTAGATAAGGAAGAGGAAATCGTGGTGTGCGCGTAGCACATGAGATTTTCTCTGACGCCGTATACGGAAGAAATGGTAGGCTTGGGCAGACTTGAACTGCCGACCTCACCCTTATCAGGGGTGCGCTCTAACCAGCTGAGCTACAAGCCTGTTCTTGCTTCTGTCTGGGCTCGTATTGCTGCTCTTTATTTCCTCGCTCCTCAGTCACATACTATATGTATGCTCCTTCGTCGCTCGTCAAGTCGAACACCACTACAAACCAAGCCATCGCAATAACTTTCTACCCGACCTGCTTTCTTTAGTAAGCAGACATTAGGTCAGCAGGGTTTCCCTGCGATTAAACCGCGTGTCGCGCTCACTTGCGAAGCAAGTGCCTGTAGGCAGATGGTGGAGCTAAGCAGGATCGAACTGCTGACCTCCTGCGTGCAAGGCAGGCGCTCTCCCAGCTGAGCTATAGCCCCATAGGTCTATCTCGTTCTTTATCTTCTATAACAAAACAATCTGTGTAGGCACTGCATCAAAAATGTCGCGTCGACTTTTGGTAAGGAGGTGATCCAACCCCAGGTTCCCCTAGGGTTACCTTGTTACGACTTCACCCCAGTCATGAAACACAAAGTGGTAATCGTCCTCCCTCATCGTGAAACGACGAAGGTTAGACTAACTACTTCTTTTGCATCCCACTCCCATGGTGTGACGGGCGGTGTGTACAAGGCCCGGGAACGTATTCACCGCAACATTCTGATTTGCGATTACTAGCGATTCCGACTTCATGGAGTCGAGTTGCAGACTCCAATCCGGACTACGACAAGCTTTAAGGGGTCCGCTCCACATCACTGTCTCGCTTCCCTCTGTACTTGCCATTGTAGCACGTGTGTAGCCCTACACGTAAGGGCCATGATGACTTGACGTCGTCCCCACCTTCCTCCGGTTTGTCACCGGCAGTCTCCTTAGAGTGCCCAACCAAATGCTGGCAACTAAGGACAAGGGTTGCGCTCGTTGCGGGACTTAACCCAACATCTCACGACACGAGCTGACGACAGCCATGCAGCACCTGTGTCTGAGTTCCCGAAGGCACCAATCCATCTCTGGAAAGTTCTCAGCATGTCAAGTGTAGGTAAGGTTCTTCGCGTTGCATCGAATTAAACCACATGCTCCACCGCTTGTGCGGGCCCCCGTCAATTCATTTGAGTTTTAACCTTGCGGCCGTACTCCCCAGGCGGTCTACTTATCGCGTTAGCTTCGCTACTTACAAATTAAATTCACAAACAGCTAGTAGACAGCGTTTACGGTGTGGACTACCAGGGTATCTAATCCTGTTCGCTACCCACACTTTCGCACATGAGCGTCAGTCTTTGGCCAGGGAGTCGCCTTCGCCACTGATGTTCCTCCAGATATCTACGCATTTCACCGCTACACCTGGAATTCCACTCCCCTCTCCAAGACTCTAGTCTGCCAGTTCTAAATGACCGTCCCAGGTTGAGCCCGGGGCTTTCACATCTAGCTTAACAAACCGCCTGCGTGCGCTTTACGCCCAGTAATTCCGATTAACGCTCGCACCCTCCGTATTACCGCGGCTGCTGGCACGGAGTTAGCCGGTGCTTCTTCTGTTGCTAACGTCAATGCTGATGGGTATTAACCATCAACCCTTCCTCACAACTGAAAGTGCTTTACAACCCGAAGGCCTTCTTCACACACGCGGCATGGCTGCATCAGGGTTGCCCCCATTGTGCAATATTCCCCACTGCTGCCTCCCGTAGGAGTCTGGGCCGTGTCTCAGTCCCAGTGTGGCTGATCTTCCTCTCAGAACAGCTAGAGATCGTCGCCTAGGTGAGCTCTTACCTCACCTACTAGCTAATCTCACTTGGGCCTCTCTTTTGGTAAGAGCGCAAGCGCCCCCTTTGGTCCGTAGACATTATGCGGTATTAGCAGTCGTTTCCAACTGTTATCCCCCTCCAAAAGGCAAGTTCCCAAGCATTACTCACCCGTCCGCCACTCGTCAGCAACTAGCAAGCTAGTCCTGCTACCGTTCGACTTGCATGTGTTAGGCCTGCCGCCAGCGTTCAATCTGAGCCATGATCAAACTCTTCAATTAAATATATCGAAATATGAATTGTCGTTGTGACACTCTTAACGAGTGCCCACACAGATTGTCTTGTTATAAATTGTTAAAGAACATTTCTACTGCGCCTTTGCTTCGTATTGATGCGCTTGGTTTCTTCGCTTCTCAGTCACATGCATCAGCATGCTCCTTCGTCGCTTATCAAGTCGCACAACACTACGAATCAAATGCTGTGTAGAAAGCAGTTAATGACTAATCATTTCAACCGCTTGCTTCAGTTTACTCCCTGAAGCGGGAGGCGCATTCTACGCCTTTCGTTTTCCGTGTCAACACTTTTTGAAATTTTTTATTTCCAAGAGCGTGTCACTCAAAACGGCTTCAGTGGTGTCTCTTACAACCCCCTGAAGCGAGGCGCGCATTCTACGCGACTGGTTCCTGCCGTCAACCTTTTTTTTTGAAATTTCTTTCATCAGCGGTTGCAGCTGAAACCCGCATCAGCACTGGCTTTACCAGCCATCAGGGCCGTCGTTGTTTTGACTTTCCTGCCGAAGCGGATGCGCATTCTAGAGGTTTCTATACAAAGGTCAACAGTGAAAATAGTAAAATATTAAAAAAGCGACCCAACCGGTCGCTTTTCACTCACAATGGTTATTTTACCAACAAACCACCTACTTTTTCTCTTCTTCATCGGCCTCATAGGTATGCTTTGGCGTTTCGTATTCAGCTTCTGAGGTTTCCTTAGTAGGAAAGTCTGCATCTTCTTCATGATCACCCACTACATCCTGAAGAGTAACTTTGTCTACAGTACGGAAAGTATTTATAGGGCCAGCTAGCGCATACATCAAAAATACCAGGAACAATACCAGAGCTGGTTCGGTAGCAACGACTACAAAAATAAGCATAACAATAAGTATGGCGACGAAAGGAACCTTGCCATGCCAATTAACTTCTTTAAATGAGTTATACTTAAAGTTACTCACCATCAGTAATCCGGCAATACCTGTTACTAAAGCAACAACTACTCCCCAATCATCGCCGTTCAGCCCATAGCCTTGCCCTACCCAAACCAGACCTGAAACCACTGCCGCTGCAGCCGGACTTGCCAATCCTTGAAAAAAACGCTTATCTGCTACTCCCACCTGGGTATTAAACCGCGCTAATCGTAAAGCAGCTCCTGCTACATAGATAAAAGCAGCTAGCCACCCGAATTTCCCCAGTTCTGTTAGTCCCCAATTGTAAGCGACTAAAGCTGGCGCTACACCAAAGGAGACCATGTCAGCCATAGAATCATACTCAGCACCAAACTCACTTTGTGTGTTAGTTATACGCGCGACCCTGCCATCTAAACTATCGAAAACCATTGCAATAAAAACCGCTATGGCTGCTGCTTCAAACCTTCCGTTCATTGATGCAACTACCGCGTAGAAGCCGGAAAAGAGCCCTGCCGTAGTGAGCAGGTTAGGCAGTAAATAAATTCCTTTACGCTTGTTATCTGACATATGTCCTCGTTTTCATAACTGTATTAACAGCATTATTCCATACGCATAAAGGAAGTAACAGTATCATTGCTGTTATAAACATACCTGCGGATTGGTGTATATACCGCACTCCAGCGTGAAATATCATAGACTGGCAGCGTTAAATACTGTTCTGCTGCGTTGTCAGTAATCTTTACAATGGAAGGTTGTAATATTTACAAAACATCTTTCATGTTATTGATAAAGTTGGTTTTATTAGAAGTGGCCTGTTTCCTGCTGAAGGGCAATAAGGTATTGAGGAGTACTATAATGAAAAAAATTACAACTTTAGTAGGGCTAGCTTTATTTTGCGGTGCATTGAGCATAGGAAATGCTTTTGCGTCAGATACAACGTGGAACTTCCAAGACAGTAATTCCGGTATAACGAACTCAGGCGCGAGTTGGAACAATAATAACTGGGGTAATACGCTTAGTATGTCCTCCGGTGACATGACGCTTGAAATATCAGCGTGGGCAGATAGTGGTCAGACAACGGAAACTCGGTGGGCTGGTTGGCCTTGGCAATACAATACTAACACTCCAAACGGCCAAATTGAATCTGGTTATATAACTAACAACAGCGGTGGCTTACTCAGCTATAGTCAAACCCATACTCACTCCAGCGACAGTCATGCGATTGATAATGCGGGCTACACCGACATGTTGCTGTTTTCATTTAGCGAAGCCGTCAGCCTAACCAGTCTTCAGCTGGGTTGGATTTCTGGCGACTCTGATTTGTCTATTGCAGCTTTCTCAACTATGCCCGACTTCTCTGGACAAACGTGGGCCGATGTAGCTATAAGCGATGCAATTAGCGATAGCTACTCGAAGAATGACGTAGGTTATAATACGCTTGATTTGTCTGATAATTCTACCGTCGCTCAATATTGGTTAATTGGTGCCTATAACAATAATTTTGGCGGCCATGGCTGGAGTACTAATAATGACCAATTTAAGCTGCTGGCATTAACTACGCACGGTATTGATACGACTCCCCCACCGGTTGATGTTCCCGCGCCAGCAACAGCAATGCTATTTTTATGTATGGCAGGTTTGCTGGTGGTGCGCAGAAACCGCAGATAGAGTAATTTATTAGAAAAGCCCCGCTCTGTCGGGGCTTTTTTGTGTACAATTTGTAAAGATTTTATATGCTATTAACCGCGAAGAGGTAGATGTGAAATACGGATTAAAAGGCTGCTTACTGGGAATTTTCATAAGCACCAGCGCAATGGCGTTGACCAACGCGGCAGAGTCATACGACAGTGCTTTAACCGCATTCAATCAAGGCGAAGTTCAGGAATCTTATCTGTTACTTAAACAGGTTTTAAAAGATAATCCAGACCATCTACCTTCCAAACTTTTAATGGGCAAAATTCTTCTTATTGACGGATACGTAAACGAAGCTATTGAAGAATTTGAAGAAGTTTTGTTAGCTGGCGGTGACGTTAATCTTGTAATGCCTGTACTTTCTCGCGCTTATCTGTTTTCCGGTCAGTACAATAAAATTTTTGCCATGCTTAACCGCAATTCCCTTTCCAGTGAAGCGGAGTTAGCGGTATCGTTGGTAGCTGGCACTGCTTACAACCGGCTTAACAGAAAAAATGATGCAATATCACTTTATCGAAGCGTATTGAGTAAATCGCCGGATTCAATTGAGGCAAACAACGCATTAGCCACTCAACTGATCGAACTACATCAGCTTGATGAAGCGAGAACCCTCATTACCCACTCAGAAGATCTTCAGCCTGGTAACCCTTTTACATTATTGACTAAAGCTAAGCTGGTCACCGAGGAAGGCCAAAACAGTTTACCGATTTATCGCAAGGCTTTCGAAATTGCTCCAGATAACCCTGCAACGATGCGCGGCTATGCTGGCGCGCTGGCTGAAAATGGCGATTATCAACAGGCCAGTGAGTTGGTTGAGAAGATAGAGGCACAAACGCCTGGCGATGTGCAAAACCAATTATTAAAAGCACGTATCCTAGCGTTAACTCAGAATCAGCATGAAGCAGATAAAATACTTAAACAACTTACTGAACGTCTTAGCCTGCTTTCTGACGAACAACTTAATGAGCGTATTGAATTAAGTCTGATTACCGGCATTGTAGGTTACTTGAATAAAAACTTCGATATTGCCAGCTCAGAACTGACCCGATATATGAGCCAGCGTGAAATGACGCCGGAGCAACTAGGTATGCTAGCGGACGCATTGCTACGAATCGGCGCTTATAAAGAAGCCGCGAAGATACTGGAAAAAAATGAAGCCATAGTCATTCAAAATTTACCTTTAGCCACACTAAACTGCGAGCTTTTTATCACCTTAAATCGACGCTTTAAATGCGAGCAGATCCTACCGGAACTGAAAAAACGTTACGGGAATCAAGAAGCCTATTATATATTAAAAGCGAAGGTATTATTAGACGCTGGTAAGTTTGAAGAAGCCCAACATTTGCTCGCAAACGATTTGTCAGCCTCAGAGGCCGAAGAAGTGCTGCGGTTAAACACAATGTTGTTAAGTAATCAGCAAAAATTTGACAAAGCCTTACCCATTGCCAAAAAACTTAGCGCCAAATATCCTAAAAATGTAGATTATCAGGCGCTTCTTGCTGATTTGCTGATCCGTACTGATGATATCGATGCTGCCAACCGCATTGTTGCTGATATTCTCGCTAAGCATCCAGATTCTGTTGCCGGTCAAGTGGCAAAAGCTCGCATTGCCTTTGCGAGGAAGGATAGTGAAAAGGCCAGAATAGCCATTGAAACTGCCGTAAAGCTGGACAAGAACAATATTCCAGCAAGACTGCTAGCGGCACAGATCTATATTAACTCTAACCGCAATGACGCTGCGTTGGAACATCTGCTTGCGGCGAAAACACTGGCTAAAGAAGATGTCAGACCGCGCGAACTTTTAATATCCATCTATCGGAAAGAAGGAAATAGCAAAGCAGCTCTTAGTGAAATAAACGCTCTGCTGGGAATAGACAGACTTTCACCCGAATATCATTTGGAAAAAGCGTCTATTTTGATGGACGTCAAGGACCTCGCTGGCGCTAAAAAGCAGTTAGATATCGTGTACTCCTTATGGTTAGATGAACCGCAGAAGCTATTGGCGTTAACTTCTTATCAAGTGAGAGCCGCAGACGTCGCTGGCGCAAAAAAATCTTATCTGTCAGCAATCAATGCGGCGCCCAAAGCGGTTCAACCAAAGCAGGAATTTATTGCCTTTTTAATAGCGCAAGATGAACTCGATCAAGCGGAAACGTTGATTAAAGAGGTTGTTGAACAGTTTGGTGATTCTGCAAATTTATGGTTACTGCAAGGTGATCTTGCGAATGCCCGAGGCTCTCTCGAACAAGCTTCCTCTTTTTATGCGCAAGCGATAAAATTAGCTCCTGAGTTTACACTTCCTTTAATAAAATCTTATGAACTCGCCAAAAGAGGAATAGGTAAAGAGCAATTTATCAACTATTTGAACCAAAGCAGGGAGAACGGCAATGACGAAGATAAGGCGTTTAAGTCTCACTTGTTGGCAGATATTTACTATCTTGATAAAAGCTATGATAAAGCCTCACCTCTTTATTTAGCGTTGCTTAAGAAAGATAACTTGCCCAATAAGGAATCAATTCTAAATAATCTCGCAAACATTTACGCTAGCAGCGATGTGGAAAAAGCACAGAGATACATTGAAACTGCTTTGCAAAAAGCGCCCAACTCGGCGCCCTTGCTCGATACGAAAGGGTGGCTGTTAAGTTTATCTGGCGACTATCTAGCTGGGTTAGGCGTGTTGCGACAAGCCTATACGTTAGACTCCTCAAACCCCTCAATTCATTTTCATATTGCTTATACGCTCGATAAATTAGGAAGAGCGGAGGAAGCCAGGCAAGTACTGGTTAAACATGGCACCCTCCGTATGACATTCTCGGAACTGAATGAAGCAAAGTCTTTGGCGGAAAAACTGAAGATATAAAAAAGGGGGACGGACGCCCCCTTGTTCTAAATAACGCTTTGGCTACAGTACGATAAACTGCTCGCCTTCCACATCAATGCGTATTGTCGACTCCGGCAACAGCACTCCGGAAAGTAACTTGTGGGCCAGTGGATTTTCAATTTCAGTTTGGATCGCCCTTTTTAGCGGCCGGGCACCAAATACAGGATCAAATCCCGCTTCAGCAAGTTTATCCATAGCCGCTCCTGATAGCTCAAATTTGTAACCTTTATCGGCCAAACGCTGACGCAGAGAGGCCAACTGAATTTTAGCAATGGATTTAATTTGCTCTTTGCCCAGAGGATGGAAAACGACGATATCATCCACACGATTAATAAATTCCGGACGGAAATGCTGTCCCACCACATTCATTACCATCGCCTTCATTTCATCGTATTGGCTTTGCTCGTGCTTATCCTGAATAATGTCTGAGCCGAGGTTGGAAGTCATAATCACCACTGTGTTTTTGAAATCCACAGTTCTTCCCTGTCCGTCGGTCAAACGACCATCATCCAATACCTGCAACAGAATATTGAAGACATCCGGATGGGCTTTCTCTACCTCGTCAAGTAAAATAACCGAATAAGGCTTCCGTCTCACCGCTTCGGTAAGATACCCACCTTCTTCATATCCTACATAGCCTGGAGGTGCACCTACCAGCCGAGCCACAGAGTGTTTTTCCATAAACTCGGACATGTCAATACGGATCAGCGCTTCTTCAGTATCGAACATAAAGCTGGCCAGCGCCTTTGATAACTCGGTCTTTCCTACCCCTGTTGGCCCCAGGAACAAAAACGATCCTATCGGCCGATTGGGATCCGCCAGACCCGCTCTTGAACGACGAATGGCGTTGGATACTGCCGTTACGGCTTCTTGCTGGCCGACCACCCGGTTATGTAGCGAATCTTCCATTCGCAGAAGCTTATCGCGCTCTCCTTCCAACATTCTGGCGACAGGAATTCCTGTCCAGCGTGATAATACGTCCGCAATTTCTACATCGGTGACCTTGTTTTTCAATAACAGCGTTTCTCTGGCTTCATTTTCCGCTGCCCTTTCCAGCTTCATTTCAAGCTCTGGGATGCGCCCATATTGCAACTCAGACATTCGGTTTAAATCCGAAGCCCGACGGGCAATTTCCAAATCGAGTTTGGCCTGCTCAAGTTCAGACTTAATCGTTTGCGTGCCTTGCATGGCATCTTTTTCTTCGTGCCATATCTTTTCAAGATCACCGTATTTAGATTCGGCCTGTTCTCTTTCCAACTCGATCATTTCTAACCGCTTGTGGCTGGCATCATCAGTCTCTTTTGCCAGCGCCTGCTCTTCCAATTTAAGCTGAATAATGCGCCGTTCAAGTCGATCCATTTCTTCAGGTTTTGAATCAATCTGCATTCGAATGCTGGAAGCCGCTTCATCAATTAAGTCAATGGCTTTATCTGGCAGTTGCCTGTCACTGATATACCGGTGAGACAGACTAGCCGCAGCTACAATTGCCGGATCAGTAATGTCAACCGAATGATGAAGCTCGTACCGCTCCTTTAACCCGCGTAGAATAGCAATGGTGTCTTCAACACTCGGCTGTTCCACCAGCACTTTCTGAAAACGTCGTTCAAGCGCTGCATCTTTTTCGATGAATTGGCGGTATTCATCCAGCGTAGTCGCACCCACGCAATGAAGCTCGCCTCTAGCCAGCGCTGGCTTGAGCATATTACCCGCATCCATTGCACCTTCACCTTTACCCGCACCAACCATAGTGTGCAGTTCATCAATAAATAATATGACCCGCCCTTCTTCCTTGGCGAGTTCATTAAGCACAGCTTTTAATCGTTCTTCAAACTCGCCGCGGTATTTAGCTCCAGCAATTAACGCCCCCATATCAAGGGACAATACGCGCTTGTTTTTCAGCCCTTCAGGCACTTCACCGTTGACAATTCGCTGAGCAAGACCTTCAACTATCGCCGTTTTTCCCACCCCTGGTTCGCCAATCAGCACCGGATTATTTTTGGTTCGGCGCTGTAAAACCTGAACCGTGCGACGAATTTCTTCGTCACGTCCTATTACCGGGTCCAACTTACCCTGCTCTGCGCGCTCTGTGAGATCAGTAGTAAATTTTTCCAGTGCCTGGCGCACGTTTTCAGCGTTCGGATCCGTCACTTTTTGACCACCTCGCATTTTATCGATAGCGGTTTCAATCTTATCTTTAGTGACGTGCAACTCCCGTAAGATGTCGCCTAAGCGCCCTTTATCTTCTAAAGCAGCCAATATGAAGATTTCGGAAGTGATGTACTCATCTTTCCGTTGCTGTGCAATTTTGTCGCACAGATTGAGCAACAAACCGCTTTCTTTACTGAGCTGGACATCACCACCTACCCCCTCAACCCGAGGCAATCTTTCAATGGCTTCAGCTAGCGCTGAACGAAGCCCGTTTACATTAACCCCCGCTTGATCAAACAACGGACGTACCGAGCCACCCTGCTGATTCAGCAGAGCCGTCATTAAGTGAACTGGCTGAATAAACTGGTGGTCTCTGCCTAGCGCAAGAGACTGCGCATCAGAGATCGCAATCTGGAACTTGCTGGTAAATCTATCTAATCGCATGAATTTCACCTTCACAAAAAACCTTGCGTAATTTATGGGTCTTATTGGGAAATGATTCAAGTGAGGCGATTAAATATCGTGCAGTTTTTTTATCGCCGATTGGTGAGAACCTTCAGATACGGCTCTACAGCCACCTACACTTTATCGTGTTCATAAAAAGAAGCTAAAGCAAAGAGTGTGCGCGCAAAACCGTTATGAAGTTATTCCTATTACGCTTACCATCCGCCCAGTAGCAGATCTGCCAGCATGTTGCGCAAAGCGGTGGGAGTAGAAACGCGTTGAATCACTGTAGGTGCAAAGCTCTGACCGACCTATCCAACCGATCCCAAGTGTACTTAAAATTGATTCCGCTACTGCGGGTAAATCAAGATAACATCTGCCATCTTCATCTGCGTTAGTCTGAAAACCGGGCCATCTGGAAAATCTTTCCGCTGTTTCATGACCAACCTGATAGTGACGTTGGCTAATTGCAGGACCAACCCACGCCATCATTTGTTCAGGTGCGGTGCGCATTTCAGCGATAGTATTTTCGATTATGCCGTTAACTAAGCCCTGCCAACCAGCGTGAATGGCAGCCACTTCCTGCCCATTTTGATCGCACAGTAACAGTGGAACGCAATCTGCAGTCATGACGGCGCAAAAGACATCCTGGGCTTGAGTGACACTAGCATCAGCGGCAAACGTACCTTCTTTGCGAAGCTGCGGTAGTCTGACACACTGATTTCCATGTACCTGCTCTAACCACCAGATTTTCTCGCTGTCAGGTAATAAAGCTCTGTTACTAATTACATGTTCAGGTACATCACCGACATGCAATCCCACATTCAACCCGCTATACTTACCCGTACTTACTCCACCCTGGCGAGTGGTGGTATAAGCAACAATATGTTTGGGTGCGGGCCAGTGTGGCCGAATAAGGGAGAGCATCTATATTTCGTTGGCCCCGAAGGCCTTAGTGTCCTCTCGCACCGCGTTTAACAGCGTCTCCATATCCTGTGGCAGTGGCGCCTGCCACGTCATCCACTCCTCGCTAGCTGGATGAAATAAAGACAGCTGAGCCGCGTGAAGCGCCTGGCGCTGGAAGTTCCGCAACTGTTCGATAAATGCCTCCGTCGCTCCTCTTGGCAAGCGAGGACGGCCGCCATAAGCCTGATCGCCCACTAAAGCGTGTTTAATATACGCCATATGCACGCGAATCTGGTGGGTTCGACCGGTTTCGAGTTTTAGCCTCAAGTGAGTATGGGCGCGAAATTTTTCCATCACACGATAATGTGTCACCGCTGGCTTTCCTAATTCACGGACTGCCATATGGGTACGTTTGGTGGCATGTCTTCCGATTGGCGCATCTACCACTCCACCAGCTACCATCGTTCCCATAACTAACGCTTCATATTCCCGGCTCATCACTCGATTTTGCAGTTGGTTAACAAGGTGAGTTTGCGCCGGCACGGTTTTGGCTACTACCATTAAGCCGGTAGTGTCTTTGTCGAGCCTATGAACAATGCCAGCCCGAGGAACCTTATCAATATTCGGCACGTGAGCGAGCAACGCGTTGAGAAGCGTCCCGTCCTGATTCCCGGCCCCAGGGTGCACCACCAGATCCGCGGGTTTATTAATTACAAGGATCGCTTCATCTTCGTACACGATATCCAACTCTATTCTTTGCGGCTGGCTAACGGTTTGCACTTCCATTTCGGCTTCAACAGTAATATGTTCGTCGCCAAACATTTTTTGCCTTGGGGTGGTACTTGTTTGACCATTAATGGCAACATTTCCGTCAAGGATCCAGGTTTTTAACTTCGAACGGGAATATTCGGGGAACAAATCCGCCAAAACCTGATCTAACCTTTGACCAAAATGTTGGGAGTCAGCGGTGGCTTCAAGATTAACGACATTTTCAGACTGAGTCATAACTTCTTTTAAAAGTAGCAAAAGCGGTATTATAACAAGCTTTGCGACAGGTAAACGGAAACTTTCACGGTTTTATGTGGAGTTTGCGCGAATGAGTGCGTTAGAATGCTTTATAAAGGTAGTAAGTGACACACGCAGTAAAACGGTTAAGCAGGAAAAATAAATATATATGAAATCATTTCGTTTGATGATGCCCTTTGTTGTTGGTGTCATGGTCTCTGTAGCGGGTTGTAGCTCATCGGAAGATCCGGAGAAAAAAGCGGCTATGGCCAACATGGGCGCACAGCAGTTATATGATAATGCCAAGAAAAGTATGGATAATGGAAATTTCAGTGCTGCAGCAAACACTTTAAGTGCACTTGACTCCCGTTATCCTTTTGGTCCACTTTCAAACCAGGTACAGCTTGACTTAATCTACAGCTACTATAAATCTGGTAAAATTGATGAAACATTAGCAACCATTGACCGCTTTATTCGATTGAATCCTAATCATTCGGATGTTGACTACGCAGTGTATATGCGCGGTCTTACAAATATGGAATCGGATACTAATCTGTTTCAGGAATTAATGAACATTAACAGAGCAGATCGGGATCCAGCGAAGTCAAGGGAAGCATTCGAGGATTTTCGCAAGCTTATTGAGCAATATCCTAACAGTAAATATGCTGCAGATGCTCGTAAGCGAATGGTCTATATTAAGAACCGGTTAGCCCAGTATGAAATTGCTATTGCCCGTTTTTATATGCGTCGGCAGGCCTACGTCGCTGCAGCCAATCGTGGAAGATATGTTATTGAGCATTATCCCAATTCAGATCAAATTCAACAGGCATTGGAAATTATGGTATCGAGCTATGAAGAGCTTGGTTTAAATGAGTTGAAAGACAATGCAATGAAAACGCTGAAACTCAACTTTCCCGAAAGTGAATTTGTTAGCTAGCGAACCGTGCTCTTCTACCGCTTTGCTAATCAGAAGTTAGTGCTGGCGGTAGTCGCTTTCGCAGGCATCGTTGATTTGCGACAGCTTGTGCAGAGTATCTTTTTATTTGTTGTTGCTAACGAATTTATCGCTGAACAGCGTATGCGGCCGCTTCCGCGCTCTCGTAACTGTCGCCGAAAAACAGAGCGCTAAAGGGATTAAGAAGACTGACAATGCCGGAAGTAAATTGCACAGGTCGGTCAAGAACAGTTAGCATCAGGCAACCTTCATCGACTTGAGAATGCGGAGCATGAGTTTGATCGTCCCGGAAGCAAAGAAAGTCACCTTTCCTGTAGGTGTTGAGGTTATCGCTGAATTCGCCACTAATTACCAATGAGTATTCAATTCCCTGATGAGTGTGCTCAGGAACACCTCCTCCCTTTCCCATATAGATGAAGTTTGCGACTCCTGAATGACCGAAACTTACAGGAGCCTGCCACAGCCTACCCACTAGCGATGACCAGTTTCCTGTTTTGGAGATAAATCGATGTAAAGTAGCTGGCAATGGAAACGACTTTCCATCTAATTCAATAGCAGTAGGATGAACTTGCGAGGTTGAGACTACTAACTGCGTGGATGCGGGCAACTCCGTGATCTGTGCCAACATTGTTTCTAAAGAAGGGACGTTTCCTTCGTCGGCGAAGAGAAACTCGTTCTCCGCTATTCGAGCCGTTTCCTTATCTATATCATCCCTGCATTTCCTGCACATGTCGCAGTGGGCCGACACCATTATACTTTCTACAGGAAGCAGCGTGCCCTCAACAAACCTCGTCAATTGCTCAGGGCCGGGATGGAACTTAATCATGATCCTGAAGCATGCCTTTTAATCTCTGTAGCGCAAGGCGCGTTCTTGATTTTACAGTTCCTAAAGGAATACTAAGTTCATCGGCCACTTCCTGCTGAGATTTACCGTCAATATAAATGGCTTCAATGACGGCTTTCTGCTTCACTGGCAATGATTCAAACATGAATCCGATTTGCTCCAGAGTAATTTGTTCATCTAAAGGCGCTTCATTCGCGTCTGCAGTTTGCTCGCAAAGAACCGGCCAAAGGTCATCTGAACAGACGTCTTCCTTGCGATTTTGTAATTTACGAAGCATATCGAAACGGATGTTCCTAGCTATCGTAAAAATCCACGTAGACGGGCTACCTTTCTCAGCATTGAAAAGATGGGCTTTCTGCCAGACATTGGACATTGTATCCTGAACTAACTCCATAGCGAGCGCTTCGTTACCCATTTGCTTAAGCGCGTAGGACCGTAGCCGTGGAGCGAAATAGCTAAAGACTCTGGCGAAAGACTTTTTGCAACGGCTTTCTGCTACCGACACGATATAATCTGACATCTCTCCAGCGCAATCTTTAGGCTTAACTACACTGTTACTTTGTTCCAATGGAATTCCAACTAACATAAGTTTCGTCCGTTTTCTACTTGGTTAATAGATATCCAGGTACAAATGTTTAAAAAAGATCCCGTTCTTACGCCCGTCGTATAATCTAACTTACCGGTAACGCTGTAAAAAGTTCAAATTCTATCACTGAACCAGCGCTGACAAATAGTTAAGCAGTTTGTGACAATCTTTCTGCTCAAGAAAATACTGTTTCTGTCTGGCGTCTACCGGAAGCAACTCTAACCAGCGATGAACTACCCACAAAGGATCTTCGAATGCGGGTTTTTCATACAATGAGCTTAACTCCTGATAACGGTCGAAAATCTCCTTTAAGCGTTCGTCCATAGGTGAAATTTCTTCAGGGGTGATATTGCAACGCCACGGTTCAATGGTTTGGCAACTACCAATCCTAAGGCCATCGGCTTCAGTTTTAATATCACTCACCTCTACACCAAATAGACCAGCAACTTTGATGCCAAGAAGACCATCATCAAGAACATCAAAATCAATGACCTCAGCGTAAGTTCCTATGGGAAAGATATGTTCGTTGTTCTCTTTGTTCCCTCGCGCATTAAGCATACAAAGAACAAAACCAGAGTTTGATGCACACGCCTCCTTTACCATCCGCACGTACCGGGGCTCAAAGATTCTTAAGGATGTACGCCCTCCAGGCAGCAAGTGTGCAGACAGAGGAAACAAGGGTATTTGGCTTTGCATCATTGATTAATTTTTTTAAAAATAGCTTTTAGGCTGTCTACGCTACGACACTCTTTTCGGATCGCTGTTAAACCCGCGAACCCAAAGGTTTTGGGGGGCCAGCAATGATCTTTCTCCTGTAGCTGGCGGTAATGGATCTACTAACGATTATGGCCTTTCCCTTTGTCGATAATTAGCCAGTTTTTTACGGCCTTTCAAGACATTGGCAGTTTGAACAGTGAAATGCTGGGAACTATTTACACTAACGATGTAGAGTTTATAGACCCTATTTACACTGCCCAAAAGCTTGCTTGCGTCAAGAAATAACTCACAAAACAACTGTAAACCTTGGCACCTGCCATTTTTTATCCGGATCGTTATTTAGTGCTATGGCAATCCCATAATTCCACTGACGTCGTTACTTGAATGGTGCATCTGACATTACCGTGTAGCCGTACGGCATCAGCCAGCTAAAAGCTAATGAAAATGGAATTCTTACGCGATTACTATGGTTTCGGTGAAATGATATATGAACATATTCCTGCTCCAGGTGGGATAGCCAAAAAGATCAAGAGGAAGATAAAGACATGACGACCCTATAAGTAACAGTGGTCACATCGGGTATTGGCAAAGTTCTGGCGCAATAGCCGCTAAGAAAGGTTATTACGTTACTGCCTGCGGCAGAAATCGGAGTACTTAATCAACTTGCCGAGCTCGAGAACATAGAAAGTTGTCATTTTGATGTATCTGATGGGAAGGCAACTCAACGTGCTCTGCAAAAGAAGCGTTTTTGACATTGCCGAGCTAACGCAGGGTCACACGAATATGTGGATATTGATGCCTTTGCTCCAGAAATGTTCCGGCGTGTCTTTAAACGAAATTTTTTCGGTGTTGTTAACAGTGTGGCATCGCTATTATTCTAAGCTCAGTGCAGACGCCCCATGTTTCGCCAGTGATACCTTATATCCATATCACAAAGTATTAGTATCACTGCTGCACAGAATTCCCACAAAGATCGCGTGGGTTATTCTTGCTTATTTTCAATCACCGAGATTGGCTTGGATAGCATGGGCTTTCCCTGATTAATATTAATTTCTACCCGTCGATTCGTGGCTAGATCTTCCGCAGTAGCGGCATCTTCTATAAGGGGCTCAGTGCTCGCCTTACCCACGACTGTCATACGGGATTCGTCGAATCCCGGTGCCATTCGCAGCTCTTCTGCAACAGCCACAGCTCGCTGCGCCGATAAATCCCAGTTTGAACGATATAGCTCATTTGATATCTGCTGACCGTCGCTGTGGCCGGAAATTTCAATCTCACCAGGTATATCTGCCAGCAAGGTACCAATTTTTCTTAAAATAGGTGCGAACTGCGGTTGCAGAAAGGCTGACCCAGCAGAGAAAGAACCATTTTCGCGGATCCGAATTGTAAGTTGTTGACCCAGAGACTCCATTTCAATCGATCCATCTAACAGTTCCTTCTGAAGTTGTTGAGCCACTTTTTTCATCATTTCACTTACTTGCTCCTGGTCCGCACTTTCCTGTGCCGAGGAACTCTGTTCAGTCGCAGTTTGTTGAGCTTGTCCTCCTCGTTCTTCCCCATGCTGCTTTTGACGCCCACCCGCAGATTCTTCATCGCCAGCCTGAAACTCCAGTGTGGGCTGTGTCATTTCAATCGTCTGCTGCTGAATAGTTTCGATAGGCGAAGGATCGGGACGCCCTGGCCGAAATTCCATAGCAATAACACTGGTCCCTTTCGGTATATCTTTAACTTCTATCTTGTTTTGCACACCAAAAGCAAATTTCATGGAGCCGGCAATTTGTTTGAACTTGAGGACATCCATTTCTGAAAATGAAAGTAACAATACAAAAAAGCACATTAACAGCGACATAAGATCGGCAAATGTTGCCATCCACGCAGGCAGACCTGGTGGCGGACACTTAGGACACTCTTCTTGATGAGCCATGGGACCGTTATTCCTCTTCTACGCCGCGCTTACCCGCCGCGAGATAGTTTTTAAGTATTCCTTCGATAACGCGAGGATTCTGCCCATCGGCAATTCCTACAATTCCGTCTAGCACAAGCTTTTGATTTAGCTTTTCTTCTTCCATTCGATTGGCCAGCTTGGAGGCAATTGGCAAACAGACCACGTTAGCTAAAAAAGCACCATACAGGGTAGTTAACAACGCCACTGCCATTGCCGGTCCAATGGCTTTTGGGTCGTCCATATTAGATAGCATTGCCACCAATCCCACCAAGGTGCCGATCATGCCCATCGCTGGCGCGACGTCGGCCATCCCCTTAAAGATAGAAGCCCCGAAAGCGTGACGCTCTGTGGTCATGGAAATATCTTTTGCCAGCGTTTCCCGCACAACCTCTATGTCATGACCGTCCACCAACATATCCACTCCTTTTTGCATAAAGGGATTTTCAATTTCAGCTTCTTCCAACGCTAAAAATCCTCCTTTGCGAGCAGCATCTGCCATTTCCACAATTTTCTCGATCAGCTGTTCTGGCGGATCGATTTTAAACATAAAGGCTTTTCCGGCAATTTTGCCAGCACCGAAAAACTGCCCCAGCGTGAACTGCGACAACACGACGAACGTAGAGCCACCGAAAACAATCAGTACCGAGGGAACGTCGAAAAACATGCCGAGATCCCCGCCGAGAATCATGGCCATGATAATAAAGCCTATCCCACCCAACATGCCAATGACGGTTGCTAAATCCACGTGTCAATCCTCAATATACAAAAACAAATCGGAAGATCTGATAAAGGTCTTATCATAATGCCTTTTATATTAGCTGCTTAGAGCAACAACAAACTTCTGCCCGTTATTCTATCGGCATTGGTGAAGAATTCTATAACCTATTTAGTTCATTACCACCTTATAGATGCAGTATTTCCGTATCCTTTTGTATTCGCACGTCTTCCCATTAACACCGGACAAACCATTTGCGGACAAACCATTTGACCCGGCGCAAGGCCTCGGTTAATGTGCGCCTATTGAAACCAACCAGGCATTGTCAGTAACCGTGACTGAAAAAACCACTGCACCTGCTTTTGAAGATAGCCTCACCGAACTGGAAGCCATCGTTTCAGAGATGGAATCTGGTGACTTGCCGCTAAACGTGGCGTTGGAAAAATTTGAACGCGGTATTAAACTATCCCGACTCAGCCAGCAAGCTCTTGAACAAGCTGAACAAAAAGTTAAAATTTTGCTGAATGAACAAGACGAAAATAAACTTCGAGATTTTAATAGTACGGCTGAAGAATAAGTTTTTTGTCTAACCGTTTCTCACTTTCCTTGACACGCAAAGGCTAAGCGCGACAAACGCTTCCCTTACAGGTTTAATTTTATGATTTTCGATGCTCTTCGTCAGCAGGTGAAAAACCAGACAGATGAGAGTCTTCTGCATCTCATCTCTATACTGCCAGATCATGCTCCGCAGTTGAAAGCCGCAATGCAACATGCGTTATTAGTAGGCGGCAAACGGATGCGCCCTTTGCTGGTTAATTTGGTAGGTAATACGCTGGACGTACCTACATCAGACCAGCTTACCATCAGTATGGCCATTGAGTGTGTTCATGCCTATTCACTGGTACATGATGATCTGCCAGCGATGGATGATGATGAGCTGCGGCGCGGTCAGCCTACGTGTCATATTGCTTTCAATGAGGCCACGGCAATTCTTGCTGGAGATGCATTGCAAACATTGGCGTTTACCATATTAGCTGATCATCCCATGTCTGAATTTGGTCACGCACAACGCGCGAGGCTGGTATCGCTGCTGGCAAAAGCGGCGGGGTATCTGGGAATGTGCGGCGGTCAGGCAATTGATCTGGACAGCACAGGCAAAAACGTGTCGTTGTCACGGCTAACTGAGCTTCATCAACTGAAGACCGGTGCATTGTTGTGTTCTTGTGTGGAAATGATCACATTGGTGAGTCCAGAAGTGAGCATCAAAGACAGAGCGCAATTTATAGAATTCGCTCGCTTAATTGGTCTTGCCTTTCAAATTCAGGATGACATTCTGGATGTTGAAGGTGATGCCGGGCAACTGGGTAAATCGACTGGATCAGATATTGCCCAAGGAAAGATGACTTTTCCGGCCTTGCTTGGAATGGACAATGCCAAGAAGGAATTAGCGCAACTTCACGAACGGGCGCTTCAAGCGCTCGACAGTTTGCCCTACAATACAGAATATTTAGTAGCGTTTACCGACTTGATGGTTAAGCGGAATTACTAACGCTGATATGTTACTTAAAAACATAAGAACAACGAATAATGAGTTTAGATTTAACGCACTACCCCACGCTGGCGCTGGCACAAACACCTGAGAGCTTGAGAAAGCTGCCGCAAGAACAACTTAAGGCCCTTGCTGATGAGCTTCGTCAGTACCTATTGACATGTGTAAGCCAAAGTAGCGGTCATTTTGCTTCGGGTTTGGGCACGGTGGAGCTAACGGTGGCGCTGCATTATGTCTACAACACCCCCTTTGACCGTTTGCTATGGGATGTAGGCCATCAGGCTTATCCGCATAAAATTCTCACCGGCAGAGCAGGCAGAATGTCTACTATTCGTCAAAAAGACGGCCTTCATCCATTTCCATGGCCAGCGGAAAGTGAGTACGATACCTTTGCCGTTGGACATTCTTCTACTACTATCAGCGCTGGATTAGGCATGGCCGTAGCTGCAGAGAAAGATGGTAAAGGCCGTAAAGTGGTAACCGTTATCGGTGACGGCGCACTTACTGCGGGAATGGCGTTTGAAGCAATGAATCATGCCGGTGATATTAATACGGATATGGTGGTGGTGCTAAACGACAATGAAATGTCAATTTCCGAAAACGTAGGAGCGCTTAACAGCCATCTTGCCCGCCTGCTCACCGGTAACTTCTTCAATAAAATTCGAGATGGTGGCAAAAAACTGCTAAGTAATGTTCCGCCCATTAAAGAATTTGCCAGCCGCGCTGAAGAACACATTAAGGGCATGGTGGTTCCCGGGACCATTTTTGAAGAACTTGGCTTCAACTACATCGGCCCTATTGATGGTCACGATGTGGACGTGATGGTGGACACCTTACGCAACCTTAGAAGATTAAAAGGGCCTCAGTTGCTGCATGTTGTCACCCGAAAAGGCAAAGGCTACCCTCAAGCTGAAAAAGATCCTATTAAGTTTCATGCAGTGCCAAAGTTTAACCCTGCGGATGATGCCTTACCTAAATCGCCGCCTTCCGCTCCAACATTTTCAGCAATTTTTGGTCAGTGGCTGTGCGATATGGCGAAAGCCGATCCCAAGCTTATGGCGGTAACGCCCGCAATGCGGGAAGGCTCCGGAATGGTTGCCTTTTCTCAGCAGTTTCCTGCGCAATATTTTGACGTTGCCATTGCCGAGCAACATGCTGTTACCTTTGCTGCTGGATTGGCGAAGGAAGGATATAACGCGGTTGTAGCAATATATTCTACTTTCCTGCAACGCGCTTATGATCAGCTTATTCATGACGTGGCGCTACAAAATCTTCCTGTGCTTTTTGCCATTGATCGCGCTGGCATCGTAGGCGCTGATGGGCCAACTCATCAGGGCGCATTCGATTTGGCCTTTTTACGTTGCATACCCAATCTTGTCATTATGACACCTGCTGACGAAAATGAATGTCGTCAGATGCTTTACACCGGCCACAAGGCCAAGCAGCCTGTTGCAGTGCGCTATCCCCGGGGATCAGGTAACGGCGTAGCGCCTGACGAGACAATGACAGCAATACCGCTGGGTCAGTCTCGTATCATGCGGGAAGGCAGACGCGTTGCCATCCTTAACTTCGGCATTTTGTTACCCTACGCTGAACAGGCGGCGAATGAATTGGATGCCACCGTCATTGATATGCGGTTCGTGAAGCCGCTGGACGAAAAAGCAATCGATGAGGTATGCCAGCAACACGAACTACTGGTGACAATAGAAGATGGCTGTATTATGGGTGGCGCAGGCAGTGCCGTAGCTGAATACCTTAACAGCAGCAAACAGCTTAAACAGTTATTGCAGATTGGGTTACCCGACACCTTCATTCTTCAGGGCACACAGCAAGAAATGTATGCTGAACACGGGTTAGATAAAGCAGGTATTGTGGAGAAAATCCAACGGGCTTTGAAGTAATTAACTAACTGGTATTATGCCCTTACAGAAAAAACCCGCTCAAAGCGGGTTTTTCAAATTTTGAGCTGCGCCAAATTGCGCTCGAATTAGCCCCCCTAAACCTTCACGAAAATGGCTTGTCAAAAGTGGAAAAATTCTCGCGCTGATTGAGCACAGATCAAGGTGGATTAACATCAAGCTGGTAGCGACAAAGGCCAATTCATATTAAACAACTGCAACGTCAGGCAAGCCATAAGGCCAGCGAGAACGTCATCTAACATTATTCCTATCCCGCCATGTAAACGTTTGTCTACCATCCCAATTGGCCAAGGTTTAAGAATATCGTAGAAGCGAAAGATGACAAATCCTACAGCTAAATTCGGTAAGCTAATGGGAATAAGTAAAAACGTTACAAACATGCCCGCTACTTCGTCCCACACAATGGAGCCGTGATCGTGAACTTGCATATCCTCAGCCGTTTTACCGCATATGTATATCCCTGCCAGACATATTATTGTAGTGACAGTAGCAAATTGCCATGCGTTTAGTAAATCCGCCGCCAACAGTAAAGGTAATGCGGCAAGCGAGCCAAAAGTTCCGGGCATAAATGGAATTAACCCACTACCGAAACCTACGGCACAAAAATGCGCCGGATTCTTCATTGAAATCCGTTCGCGATATAGTGGCTGCATTAAAACTCGTGCTCGAACCCTGATTTACTGGGCATAGGATAAGGAGCATCTTCCAGCTTCAATTCCAGCTTTCCAGAATGTCCCGTTATCTGTCCAATACAGGTAGCCTTAACATTGGTACTGCTTAAAGAGGTTTCCAGATGTCCGCGCTGCTCTTCATTGACAGTAAACGCCAACTCGTAATCATCACCTGCAGTCAGCGCAAACTCGCGGGCTTTTCCTTCCCCCAAACACTCCGTTAGTTGTCTGGAAAGAGGAAGTCTGTCAACGTGAACTGTTGCACCGCAACCAGACGCTTTAAGAATATGACCGAGATCCGCAAGTAAGCCGTCTGAGATATCAATACACGAGCTCGCCGTTCGACGCAAAGCCGTTCCAACAGCAACTCTGGGTGTTGGAAAATAATGGCGATTGACCAGATAGTCCCGATTTTGTGCAGTTGTCTCAATCTCGCCTGACAGAATTCCCAGTCCTGCACCAGCGTCACCTAATGTGCCTGTGACATAAATCCAGTCACCTGGTTTGGCAGTACTGCGTTTTAACGCATTCTCTGGAGGTATGAAGCCTTGAGCGGTAATTGTCATCGCCATGGGTCCATGTACCGTATCACCGCCGATTAACTGCACAGAGTAGTATCGGGTAAGCTCATACAATCCTTCGGCAAAATCTGCCAGCCAGTTTTCATCAATTTTAGGAAGTGAAAGCGAAAGGCTAATCCACGCCGGTTCCGCTCCCATTGCAGCTAAATCGCTCAGATTAACGGCAACAGCTTTATACGCCACTGACTTAGCAGGCGCACTTTCAAAAAAATGGATGCCTCCTACTAAGGTATCAGTGGTAATGGCCAGATGTTGATTTTCTGCGACAGTGGTAACGGCACAATCATCGCCAATTCCCACCAGCACATCCTTACGCTGATGGCCGCCACCTGCAAAGTAGCGGCCGATTAAATCGAATTCTTTCACGAGATTTCGCAGGTATTTATATGAGATGAGAGAATACGCACTAAACGCCTTCCTTGATCATCAGCGCTCATTTTGACGCAGCGTTTTCACCGCTTTATCCAACGAACCATTAATAAACTTATGGCTTTCTTCTGCGCCATAAGTCTTGGCCAATTCAATAGCCTCATTAATGATTACACGATAGGGCACATCCATGCGTTCAGTTAATTCAAAAGCAGCTAAACGCAATATAGCTTTTTCAATTGGATCTAACTCTTCGGGCAATCTGCCTAAATATGGCTTAATAGCGGCATCCAGTTTACTGACATTTTTCGCGACTCCCCGCAGCAATGACTGAAAATAAACCATATCTACTTTTTGCATATCATTGCTGGTAGCCAATGCCAGCTCGATTTGATCAATAGGGTTTTTACTCATTTGCCAGGAATAGACACCCTGCAAGGCAAGTTCGCGAGCTTTACGACGTGCTGAAACTTTCACTTAAATCGTACCTTAAAGGTTATCGAGGGCTGACATAACATTGACCATTTCCAGAGCGCCTAATGCAGCTTCAGAACCTTTATTACCTGCTTTAGTTCCTGAGCGTTCAATTGCCTGCTCAATAGAATCGGTAGTGATTACCCCAAAAGAAACCGGGATTCCGAATTCGAGAGAGACCTGAGCCAGACCTTTGTTACATTCTCCTGCAACGAAATCAAAATGAGGCGTTCCGCCGCGGATGACTGCACCAAGGGCAATAATTGCATCATAGCCCCCTTTTTCAGCTATTTTTTTCGCCGCTACCGGAAGCTCATAAGCACCAGGTACGCGCACCAGCGTAATATCCCCATCGCTCACTTCACCATGGCGTTCAAGAGTATCTAACGCCCCTTCAAGCAGGCTTTCAACCACGAAACTGTTAAAGCGTGATACAACAATGGCAAACTTCTTACCTGTTGCTCTGATGTTACCTTCAATCACCTGCATGACCTAAACCCTTAAGAAAAAACGGCGCGCAGTATAGCATAACTGCACAGAAACTGAATGAATTGATTTTTATCTATTCCGGCGTAAACCGAGATGTTACTACTTTTATTGATAAATATATTCGACGACTTCCAGTCCGAAGCCGGAAAGCGCATGGTATTTGATTGGCTTACTCAATAGACGCATCTTTTTCACTCCCAGCGTGGCTAAAATCTGACTGCCAATGCCTACTGTGCGCGAAGACCCTTGCCACGTTTGCCCCTCAGGTTGGTCACCGCGATCCTCTGCGGCAAAACGACGCACCTGACTTTCAAGATGTTCCTCTTTCCCAAGAAGCACCAGTACGCCTCCTTCCTGAGCAATACGCTGCATGGCTTCGGGTAACGTCATTGAACGATTTATTGAACGGGTGGAACCGAGCAAATCGCTTAAAGTATTATGAAGATGGACACGCACCAGCGTAGGCTCGTTTTCAGAAATATCGCCTTTCTTAAGCGCAAAATGAATTTGGTTATCGATAATGTCTTTGTAGGTATGTAGTTCGAATTCGCCGTATTCTGTCGGTAGCTGACACTGAGCCACTTTTTCGATCGTGGTTTCGTTAAGATTTCGATATTCAATTAAATCAGCAATAGTACCTATCTTTAAATTGTGCTTTTTCGCAAAGTCTTCCAATTCCGGTCGGCGCGCCATAGAACCATCGTCTTTAAGCACCTCCACGATGGCTGCGGCAGGTTCACATCCTGCTAAGCGTGCCAGATCCACACCCGCTTCGGTATGACCAGCACGATTCAGGACGCCACCTTCTTTAGCAATGAGAGGAAAAATGTGGCCGGGTTGCACTATATCCGAGGCTTTTGCGTTTGCCCCCACAGCGGCCAATATAGTAGTGGCTCTGTCGGCTGCGGAAATTCCCGTCGTTACATTACGGGCAGCTTCAATGGAAACGGTAAAATTAGTAGAAAACTGCGCGCCGTTTTTATCCACCATTAAAGGCAAATTAAGACGCTTACAACGCTCTTGTGTCATTGGCAGGCAAATGAGCCCTCTTGCATGGGTAGCCATAAAATTTATAGCTTCGGGTGTCACATGCTCTGCTGCCATGATCAAATCACCCTCGTTTTCCCGATCTTCATCATCCATCAAGATAACCATTTTTCCCTGACGGATGTCTTCAATTATTTCTGCAGTTGTATTAAATGCCATAGTGTTTGCTTATGTAGGGTATTGTTATCATTTTCGTAAAAAACCATTTTCTGCTAAAAAAGCCATATCTATTGAACTGGCTTGAGGTCTGGCTGCCTTGTCCCCCATCATCAGACGTTCTAGATATCGCGCGATTACGTCGACTTCAAGATTCACTTTACTCCCTGATTTATACGTGCCTATGACTGTTTCCTGTAACGTGTGAGGGATTATCCAGAGCATAAACTCGGCGCCATTTACATCGTTCACCGTTAAGCTGACACCATCAACGGTGATACTGCCTTTATGAGCAATATATTTGGCTAAATCACTGGGGGCTTCAACCCAGATTTCTACATAATTGTTACGGTGGATCACGTTGCTGACATTGCCTACACCATCAACATGGCCGGAAACAATGTGGCCACCAAAACGGTCCGTGGGCCGCATAGCTTTTTCTAAATTTACCTTCGAACCTGATTGATATTGTGCAAAGGCGGTATGTTTGATGGTCTCAGCCGAGACATCGGCGCAGTAATAATCCTTGCCAAATTCCACTACGGTCAGGCAAACGCCATTGGTCGCTATACTATCGCCCAAAGCAACATCGGCCATATCCAGCTTTCCACAAGATACCGTAAGACGAATATTCTCGCCCCGCCTGTCTAAACGACTGATACTTCCCAGCGCCTGTATTATTCCAGTAAACATAACTATTTTAGTACCGTAAGCTGTCTGCTACCTAACGCGGTAGGTCATTTTAATATCATTGCCGAGCTGGCGACTATCCAGCAACTGCATTTGAAAAGTTTCATCAAGTGAAGTGAACGCAGGCAGGGCGAGCATAGATTTACCTTCGCTACCTAATAGCTTAGGCGCTTGATAAACAATAAGTTCATCGACCTCGCCAGCCTGAAACAACGCGCCACTCAGTCCTGGTCCCGCCTCAACCCAAACTTCATTTAACTGCCGTTCCCCTAGCGCCTGCATTAGCGCGTTTACATCAATGTGACGGTTTTTTCTTGGTAACACCAAATCAGATAATCTGGCTGAGTCATGTATACAGGTCGCAACAATAGTGGGAAAGCCGTCGTGAAAAAGTCGCAGGTCAGGCGGCAAAGATAAATTACTATCGACAACGATGCGTAGTGGCTGGCGGATTTCGGCAAGGGGATAATGATCTAGCGCCGCTTGCCCGGGCCTGACTAACAAACTCGGGTTATCTGCTTTTGCGGTGCCAGAACCCGTTAATACCGCGCAACTGGCAGCTCGGTGACGCTGCACATCCTGACGTGCTTCCGGCCCGGTTATCCACTGGCTCACGCCGTTTGCTAATGCAATTTTACCATCAATGCTGGCAGCTACTTTAACAGTAACAAAAGGCTTTCCGGTCACCATTCTTTTAATAAAACCGCGATTGAGGGTAGCCGCCTCAGCGGCAAGTATACCTGAAGTCACCTCAATACCTGCCGCTTGTAATTTCTCTATACCCCGCCCGCTTACACGGGGGTTAGGATCAGTCATTGCCACAACCACCCGCTTTACGCCTGCCTTAATTAGGGCTTCAGCACAGGGAGGAGTGCGACCAAAATGACTACAGGGTTCGAGTGTGACGTAGGCAGTGGCACCTTTTGCTGATGCGCCGGCTTCCTGCAACGCGTGGACCTCGGCATGCGGCGTACCCGCTCGAAGATGGAAACCTGTCCCGCATTTATTTCCATTGCTATCAATGATTACACAGCCAACGGCGGGGTTTGGAGAAGTGGTATAGTGTCCTTTACGGGCGAGCTTAATGGCTTCTGCCATCCACAAATAATCGGTTTGAACGGCGTTAGTATTCTGAGGAATTTCGCTAGTTTTCATAGAAAGCATCAATCCCCTAACCGGGCGATTTCTTCACCAAATTCACGAATATCTTCAAACGAGCGATAAACTGAAGCAAACCGCACATACGCGACTTTATCCAGCTCTTTCAGTGCGCTCATTATCAGATTTCCCAGAAACTGGCTCGATACTTCACGTTCACCAGTAGCCCGTAACTTCGACTTTAAAGAAAGCACACATTGCTCGACTTTTTCGGTACTCACCGGACGTTTTTCCAACGCGCGCTGCAAACCTGCTCGCAGTTTCTCCTCATTGAAAGGTTCGCGCGAACCGTCTCGCTTGATAACACGAGGCATAACCAGTTCAGCGCTTTCAAAGGTGGTAAAACGCTCATGGCACATCACACATTCACGACGACGACGTACCTGATGCCCTTCCGCAACCAAGCGAGAGTCGATAACTTTCGTTTCCTGAGCTGAGCAAAATGGGCAAAACATGGCACGTCCTCGATGGGCGTTGTTCTTATAAAGCAGTGCACAACGCCAATTAGCTATTTAGCCGTAAACAGGGAACTTCTCGCACAGCGCGACAACTTCACTGCGCACCCGATCGACAACACTTTCATCGCCAAGATTATCAAGTATGTCGCTAATCCAGTTGGCCACTTGTTTCGCTTCGTCTTCTTTGAAGCCACGACGGGTGATAGCCGGACTACCAATACGTAAGCCACTAGTGACAAAAGGTGAGCGTGGATCGTTAGGAACAGAGTTTTTATTCACCGTAATATTGGCTCGACCCAGTGCGGCATCAGCGTCTTTACCAGTGATATCTTTGTCAATCAGGTCCAACAGGAACAAATGATTTTCAGTACCACCGGAAACAATCTTATAGCCACGGTCCTGCATAACAGCAACCATAGCCTTGGCATTTTTTACCACTTGTTGCTGGTACTCTTTGAACTCGGGCTGTAGCGCTTCTTTAAACGCCACGGCTTTTGCAGCAATAACATGACACAGCGGACCGCCCTGATTGCCGGGAAAGACAGAACTGTTCAGTTTTTTATAAATCGTTTCGTCACCGCAGGATGATAAAATCAAACCGCTGCGAGGACCTGCTAACGTTTTATGCGTGGTAGTGGTCACAACGTGTGCGTGGGGTAAAGGATTCGGATAGACGCCAGCCGCAATCAAACCAGCAACATGAGCCATATCTACCAGCAGATAAGCCCCAACTGAATCAGCAATTTCGCGGAACCGCTGCCAATCCACTATGCCTGAATACGCAGAAAAACCGCCGATAATCATTTTAGGCTTATGCTCTTCAGCGAGCGCTGCAACCTGATCGTAATCAATTTCACCGGTTTCGTCGTTTAAACCATACTGAACTGCATTATAGGTTTTACCAGAAAAGTTAACATGCGAGCCATGAGTTAAATGACCACCTTCAGACAAGCTCATGCCTAACACAGTATCACCCGCCTCAAGCAACGCCATAAAAGCTGCGGCGTTGGCTTGAGAACCTGAGTGAGGCTGCACATTCGCGAAATCAGCGCCGAACAATTGCTTAGCGCGGTCGATGGCTAATTGTTCAACCACATCGACATTCTCACAACCGCCGTAATAACGTTTGCCCGGATAACCTTCGGCATACTTGTTGGTTAACTGGGTGCCCTGCGCTTCCATCACTCGTGGACTACAGTAGTTTTCTGAGGCAATCAGTTCAATATGATGTTCTTGACGCTCATTCTCTTTAGCAATGGCTTGTGCTAATTCAGGATCGAAATCCGCAATTGTCATTTCACGAGAAAACATGAAGGCTCCTTATTACAGCGATTTGAGGTGGCATTAAAATGAACGCTTATTCTAGTCATTTTAAACAGCATGTATACTGCTTTATGGTCGATTTGTCTGTCTCAGCCATGTAACACTTCGTTTGCAGCACTTTACCAAACGGCGACTATTGCTTTTCCAGCGCCTTTACACGCTCAAATAATGTATCAATTTGACGTAGCCGTACGGTGTTTTTACGCCAGTCACGGTTTTTCATTGCTGGCTGACCTGATGAATATAAACCCGGTTCAGTAATATCCTGAACAATCATGGTATAGCCGGTAACCTGCACGTTATCACAAATGCTGATATGGCCGTTTATTCCCACACCGCCACCGATAATGACATGTTTGCCAATATGCACACTCCCTGCAATCCCTGTTGCGCCACAAATGCAGGAATGGTCTTCAATAATGCAATTGTGCCCAACCTGAACCTGATTATCGATGATGACATTTTTGCCAATCAAGGTATCTTCCATAGCTCCCCGATCAATACTGCTTAAGGCACCGATTTGACTGTCATCACCAATCTGTACCGACCCGGTCTGGGGAATCGGTAGCCAGGTCCCGCTGTCATTCGCATAGCCAAAACCTGCGGCACCAATGACCGTCTGGCTATGTATTGTCACCCGTTTACCGATAACCACATCGTGATAGATAGTCACACTCGGGTAAATTACCGTATTTTCGCCGATTCTTGCGCCTTTACGAATGATGGCATTTGCGCCGATTACGACGTTGTCGCCCAGCACAACATTGTCTTCAATAATAACATGATGCCCTAGTGAAACATTGGCACCCACCGCCGCTGAAGCCGCCACAATTGCCGAATCTGCCACGCCAGTTGTTACCGCTGGCGTGGTATCGAAAAGCTGAGCGATACGAGCAAAAGCGGCGTGGGGATTTTTATGGACAAGTGCAGGGACCGGACAGTCTCCCTTCATACTTTCATGCAAAATGACTGCGCCAGCCTTCGTTCGGGCTAACTGGGGTTTGTATTTGGTATTGGTTAAAAAGGATATCTGGTGTGACTGGGATTGCGCGAGCGTACCAACTGCTGAGATCTGTGCGTCGCCGTTTCCTGATACTTCACCGCCTGCATGCGCCGCTAGCTCCGATAAGGTGTAAACACGTTTGTTAAATGCGGTCATTGATACATCCTCTAAAATTTATCCTAATCCTATGCTACTGTAAATTTTCAGATACTTCCTCATCCGCCATTAAAAAACTGGCCTTATTACACGCCACTGGTTACTTTTACATCAGTTACCGATGAATCCACGCAGGTTCACTGGAATACGCTGCTATAAAACGATTACAATAGCCCTTTCTTTGGGCAAGGATTCAGCATGTCACAATACGTTTATTCTATGCATCGGGTGGGCAAAATTGTCCCGCCTAATCGTCAAATTTTAAAAGACATTTCGTTAAGTTTTTTCCCTGGTGCAAAAATTGGTGTGCTGGGTCTCAATGGTGCGGGTAAATCTACCCTGCTTCGCATTATGGCCGGTATTGATACCGACATTGAAGGCGAAGCCCGTCCTCAGCCGGGTTTGAAAATCGGCTACCTGCCGCAAGAACCCCATCTGGATGAAACCAAAGATGTGCGCGGCAACATTGAAGAAGCAGTGGCCGATGTCACCCATGCGCTCAAACGGATTGACGAAGTTTATGCGGCCTATGCAGATCCAGATGCCGATTTTGATGCCCTGGCAAAAGAGCAAGGCGAACTGGAAGCAATAATCCAGGCAAAAGATGGTCACAACCTGGAAAACTCATTGGAGCGCGCCGCTGATGCATTACGTCTGCCTCCTTGGGATGCCGATGTCAGCAAATTGTCCGGTGGCGAACGCCGCAGAGTAGCGCTTTGTCGTCTGTTACTCGAAAAGCCTGACATGCTATTGCTGGATGAACCTACCAACCACCTCGACGCTGAATCGGTGGCGTGGCTCGAACGCTTTTTGCACGACTATGAGGGCACTGTGGTAGCCATTACTCACGACCGTTACTTTTTAGATAATGTTGCGGGCTGGATTTTGGAACTGGACCGCGGACAAGGCATTCCATGGGAAGGTAATTACTCTTCATGGTTGGAGCAAAAAGAAAACCGTTTGCAGCAGGAAGAACGGACTGAAAGTGCTCGCCAGAAGTCAATGAAGCAGGAATTGGAATGGGTGCGATCAAATCCCAAAGGCAGACACGCGAAAAGTAAAGCGAGGATGGCTCGGTTTGAGGAAATGTCTACGACAGATTACCAAAAGCGTAATGAAACGAACGAACTTTTCATTCCTCCCGGGGAGCGTCTGGGCGATAAAGTTATTGACGTTAGCGGGCTGAAAAAGTCCTACGGCGATCGGGTACTGATCGACGACATGACATTTTCTGTTCCTAAAGGCGCGATAGTGGGCATTGTCGGTCCAAACGGTGCCGGTAAATCAACGCTGTTTCGTATGCTGACAGGCCAGGAACAAGCGGACGCGGGCACAATTGATATTGGCGAAACGGTTCGCATTGCCAGTGTTGAACAGTTCCGCGATCATATGAATGAAAAAAATACGGTATGGAAGGAAATTTCGAACGATCAGGACATTATCCGCATTGGTAATTTTGAAATTAACAGCCGCGCGTATTGTAGCCGCTTTAACTTCAAGGGCAATGACCAGCAAAAATTTATCAAGGATTTATCCGGCGGAGAACGTAACCGAGTACATCTGGCGAAGCTGTTAAAAGCAGGTGGAAATGTGCTGTTACTCGATGAGCCAACCAATGATTTGGACGTGGAAACCTTGCGGGCGCTGGAAAATTCACTGCTCGAGTTTCCGGGTTGCGCTATGGTGATTTCCCATGACCGTTGGTTTTTGGACCGCGTCGCAACGCATATTATGGATTATCGTGATGAAGGGAGTATTAATTTCTTCGAAGGTAATTATACTGATTACGAAGAATGGCTGAAAGGCACTTATGGCCAGGCTGCAGTAGAGCCACACCGCCTCAAATACAAACGCATGACCAAATAAACATAGCTGAAGCCGGATTATTATCCGGCTTTTTTACACCAGCTCAACAACAGCTGTTGACCTGAACCTACTCTATGCACTAATAATGGTAGCGAATTTTTAGGAGAGTATCAGCATGACAGACAAGCGCATGTTTCAGCGTGTTGCAATTGGTGTGGCGGGAAAATTAAGCCATCAACAAGCTAGTATTAATGTAACCGTTGTAGATTTATCTCTCCAGGGACTGCGGATCAGTGCAGACGAAAAAGCTTTAGAAACGCTCCCATTCGACAGCCACGATCCCTACACCATCACGTTCCAAGCGAACGGTGACAGCCCGGAAATTGTGGCGCATTTACAACAACTATATCGGCAAACCGACACTCGGCGTTCCGATATCATCATGGGATGTAAAGTTGATCATATTGATGTGGAGAGCCTGGCGGCGCTACGCAGGCTCATCCAACTTAACAGCCGCCACGAAGATGTGAGCGAAAAAGATCTCAACGCGTTTATTGAAGCAATTTACGGTAAAGCGTCAAGTGCATCAGAAAGCTGAGAAACCGGTACAACCTGCAAACCGGGGATGGGTTGTTTGGGCGCATTGGCTTTTGGTACAATCGCACGCTTAAAACCGTGTTTGGCAGCTTCGGTAATGCGTTCGGAGCCATTTGGCACAGGCCTGATTTCGCCGGCCAGACCCACTTCACCAAATACTATTAAATCTCTGGGCAGTGCGCGGTTGCGGAAGCTGGAAATCATGGCTAAAAGCAGAGCAAGATCAGCGCTGGTTTCTGCCACTTTTACACCGCCTACCACGTTAACGAAGACATCCTGATCATTCATTTGCACGTTTCCATGACGATGCAACACTGCCAATAGCATGGCCAGGCGGTTTGCATCTGTGCCGACAGCTACCCGCCGCGGATTAGCCATTTGTGAGTAATCCACCAGCGCCTGAATCTCTACCAACAGCGGCCGGGTGCCTTCCCAAATCACCATTACGCTGGAGCCTGGCGCTTCTTTTTCGCCACGACTTAAAAAAATAGCTGAAGGATTATTTACTTCCTTCAGGCCTTTTTCTGTCATACCGAATACGCCCAGTTCATTCACCGCCCCAAAGCGATTTTTCTGGCTACGCAATGTGCGATAACGACTGTCGCTTTCGCCTTCCAACATCATAGAGCAGTCAATGCAATGTTCCAGCACTTTAGGTCCAGCAAGATTGCCATCTTTTGTCACATGCCCCACCAGAAACATGGCGATATGATTCTGCTTTGCAAAGCGGGTAAGATAGGCCGCGCTTTCCCGTACCTGAGAAACGCTGCCGGGCGCCGACTGTACGTCAGCAATGTGCATTACCTGGATAGAGTCAATTACCATAATCTTTGGCTTTCGCTCTAATGCCAGCTGGCAAATAGTTTCTACGTTTGTCTCTGCAAGCATCAGTAGCTTGTCATCAGGTAAACCGAGGCGATTCGCCCGCATCGCCACCTGTTGTAAAGACTCCTCCCCGGTAACATACAAAGCGGTGTAATTTTTCGCTAAATTGCACATTACCTGAAGAAGCAAAGTACTTTTACCTGCACCTGGGGAACCGCCTATCAGCAAAGCGGAACCAGGTACAATTCCACCCCCTAACACTCTGTCGAGCTCTTTAAAACCAGAAGAAAAACGCGGAAGTGCGGCTAAATCAATGGTATTTAACGGCTCTATTTTTGCCTGTGTCTGCCCTGCGTAGCCTGAATGGGCTGCCTTTGCTGCGGAGGCTGGACTTACCACAAACTCAGAAATGGTATTCCAGGCTTTACATTCACTGCACTGACCTTGCCAGCGCGGAAACTCTGCACCACACTCTGTACACACGTAAGCGGTTTTGCGTTTTGCCATAAAAATATTTTCACCACAAATGATTAGAGGTATTCTACACCGATAACTGGGGTCTCGCATGCTGAGCTTAGAAACAGATCGCAAAAGCAATTCTTATCCAGATATTGCCTTAACTGCCGATATCAGTTTACCCTCTTCATATAATAACAAAAGTTGTAATACAAGCCCATGAGTCAGGATCTGCAGCAGTACAGCGAAATCATAAAGCAGTTAAAATCAATGATTAACGAACCTGAGTTTAATCAGGTGTTGGTGCAGTTGACTCGAGATATTCCCCGTGAAAAACGCTTTTTGATTAAAATGGAACTTAAACGGCTGGCTCGCCCCTGTATGCGTTCCATCGACCTTCGTGGTCAGGTTGATGGTGAGTGTCGCCTTTATGAGCATGCTGGCATTCCCCACTATCTTGACGATATTGCCATTGAAGTTTTCGAGCAGCAATTGCGTATTTTTGGCCATTTTTGTTTCGGCGTATACGAAGCTGTATTGGAAACGGAAAATAACTTTCGTGTCATGCGCGACAAAGCTGCAGCAGAGGCGGCTCAAGCGCAGCGCAAAGCTGAAGAAGACGTCACTGGCAGAGCGCTTAACGGCTACAATGTACCTGTAGTCAATTTGTTTTCTTATTCCATTCGCGAGCACGAGCGAATGAATTTTGCTGTAGCCGTTGAAGTTTTTAACGAAAATCGTGTCAGCATTCGTGGCAACAGCGTCGATATCTCCATCGAAGGGATGAAGATAAAAGTCGGTAAAGAAGCGCTGTTTAAGCCTGGCGAAAAGCTGTCGGTGTATTTTCGAGGGCTGGAAGATGAATTCGCGATGGATAAGCGACACGGCATTGCTTATCACGTTATGAAGATCTCGCGCTTACCCGACGCGCAGCACCTGATGCTGCGCCGGGCAAAAGAATTTCCTAATGCCGCATTTGATCAGTTTCTTGAAAATTTTATCCATGGCAATAAGCGTCGATATAAAGTCAACATATCCAATACCATCGACGCCATCAGAAATAAGATGCTTGAACAATATTTTTCTCCTCGTAGCCCTTCTCTGCCCGTTTTTGTGGATACAACTGAACAAGGTCTGATTCCTCGTTACGCCATGACAAACGAGGTAAACCGCGAGATATTGGCATATTGGAACGACGAAAATGAGGATTTGCGCCTCGGTTACCTGATCAATCCCACACGCTTGTCATGGTTAGCCGAACAATCAACAACGGCTCGGGTCACCTATGTTTACAGCTTTACCCACCTACAGAATGAAAAGATTTATTTTTACTCTGCATCCGCGCAGGAGCTTGAGCAAAAAGAGGAGCTGAAAAGTTTGTTCCTTGGTTTTGGATCGCGTAAAGCAAGCTGGCGAGTGTATAAGCTTCAAATGGCTGATATGTCACCGGATCAAGCTCATGTTCCCCTGTCTATACCTGACAGTGTAGGTGTTAAAATTAAGCGACAGAATCACCCACCATCAGCGCGTTTAATGGCAAAGCTAAAAAATCTACGCCATATCGTTCATATTACTGATATCACTTCAGAAAGCGGTCAGAGACAATATTCGAGCCAAAAATTTAGCCGAAACAATCTACCGCATTTGCGTGCGTTCGGCCACGCCAAAAACCGTATTCCTGCAGAGATAAAAGTGCATCGTGTCTGTTTTCAGGATAAACGTCTGGAGACTCGCTATCTGCTACGGTCAAATATTGTTGTAAAAAGAAACGGTGCAGCGCCGGCGTTGAGTGGCGTTAGCGAAGATATTTCGGTACATGGATTACGGATAGAATTAGCTCAGGAGTTTCTTGGCGAACTGGACACTCAGGTAGAGGTGGCTTTCCCTAAGTTGCAGGAAATCACCCGCACACATAATGTGATGGAGCTGAAATATCGCGTTATTCATCACAACGTGGAGCGTAATATCCTTCATTTAAAAGCGATGGAAGGTGAGGAAGGTAAAAGCGCCAGAGCCTTTTTTGATGATCTCATTAAACAAAATCGCTCTTCGCTGAAAACCTATCCGGAAGAAGAAGAAATTCCCGGAATTGGCCATGCGCTCCGCTGTATTAACGCGCGCAATGTGCCGTCCATGGCTTTTGTGCTCGCCAAAGAAAATACTCGTTATGTTCCCCAGGGCGGAATTATTAGCGAATTTGACAATAATCTGAACCGCCTTGCTACCCATTTTTCAGAAAAGGGAAATCTAAACGTAGAATTTATGTTTAGAGATAGAAAAATGACTGATGCTTTTGTCCAACGGGGTATTAAACAGGTTAAAGCGGATAACAATGTGTTAAGAGAGGAATTATTTATAGCCTATGATCCCTCTCAAAAAGAAAGCAGGATGGCTATTATCCCACGTTTAGACAGCCGCTTTATTAATGATGAAAACCGCCTTAACTTTATTACTGAGGCAATGAACCGAGGCCAGTTTATCGCACTACATATTATGCTGGCCACCACCGGTAAACCGGATTTGGAAATGCTGCAGTCTGAAATAAACTATGTAAGCGTCTATGCGATTCACCGGGCTAAAGAGCTGGAAGAAAAGTTGTGGAGCATCTGTGCCTGCGCGCACCTTATTGATATCACTGATGAAGTGCTTATGCGCTACAACGTGCCCAAAGTGGATAGAGATCGAAATCGTGAGCTCGACGCGACATATCAGGTCGAGCTGGGCGGAATTCGAGCCATGTTACAGGCGTAGGTTTTATTTCATGTAGTAAAGCAGTGCATGAAGGCCACTGTATCGAATGGCGACATCAGCGTTGTCGTTTACTATAGGCTTGGCATGACACGCAACCCCCAAACCCGCTTTTTCCATCATTAGCAGGTCATTGGCACCGTCTCCCATCGCTATCGTTTGTTGTAGCGGAATATTCCAGTCAGTTGCCAGTTGGGTGACGGTCTGTGCTTTAACGTTGGCGTCAACGATGCTGCCTGAAACTTTTCCGGTTAAGGTTCCGGCGACGACTTCCAGCTCATTAGAAATGGCAGCATCCAACCCAAGACGGGTTGCCAGATGATTAGCGAAAAACGTGAACCCACCCGATGCAATGGCAACTCGCCAGCCACGGCGTTTTAGTTCTTCAACCAGCGTAATCGCGCCTGGCATCACCGGAATGCTATCGCGGATCTGAGTTAACATTTCAGCTTTAACTCCCTCTAAACACGCGACTCGCGCAATCAGGCTTTCTTTAAATTCCATTTCGCCCCGCATGGCGCGTTCGGTTACTGCCGCAACTTGATCGCCCAGTCCGGTGAGTTTAGCAATTTCATCAATACATTCGATTTGAATCACGGTGCTATCCATATCCATCACCAGCAGGCCGGCTTTTTCCAGTTCCGGTTGTGTACGCTGCACCGCAAGCTCCACCCGGTAGCGCGTTGAAACCTCGGTTATCTTCTGCTTAAGAGACTGGTGGTTGTGCAACATTACAGGAGCGGTAAGCACAGTTTCCCCAAACGCCTGGTTTAACCCATGCTCCACTATTCCACCAACAGAAACATTATCCGCCAACGCCTTTACTATTTCCGTAAGTTGATGCAAAGTCAGCGCCTGGGCAGCCACGGTCACTACGGCATCAGCGGGTGGCGTGGCATCACTTTTGTGCGCTTCCTGGCGCCAGCCCGTGGTTGTAAGGTGCATCGCCAGGTTCGGAACACAGAGCAACGATTGCAGGTAAGCTGCGCTGTGTAGCTGAGAGTCATTGGGAGTTATTTTGGTCACTAGCACATATCCTTAATTCTAAACTGCGCTCATCCTAACGAAAGATACCTCCGTGTGAAATAACCACTTGGCAATATGATATATTTACCCTACTGTTGCCCCACAGGTTATACCTCGTCAAATGCCGTCGGACTTACACTTATGCCTTCACATCCTGCCTCGTCAACAGAATCCACATTCCCTGGCAACCCTATCTCAGACCAACGGGCGTCTCAATTGGTCTCACACAGCGGCTATCGCGTTTTAAAGCAAATTTTTCATACACTACTGCTAGCGGCAATAATGTTACTCATCCTTTATGTGGTGATTACGTATCAGAAGCAACAGCAGGCGTGGTTGCTGGAACAAGCGGCAGAGCCGGGCAAAACACTGGTTCGACAGTACAGCCAAATTTTGGCTCCTGCCGTACAGGACAAAGATACGCAAACGGTAACGGCAACGCTGGCCATCTTAGCGTCCGAGCCCCGAGTGCTGGCTGCAACCGTTTTTGATAGCCAGGGGGAGATAATCGCGCCTTTAGATAGCACATCCTCGGTGGTCAGTAAAACTTACCTCAATCCTTTTCCGCCCGTTACTCAAGTGCAGGACATCGTGAATGACGCCGGAACAACTACCGGTTATCTCCGTCTACTGGTAGATCAACGCGCCCAGTTAGCCAAACCATTAGCTCGCGAGCGGGATAAGCAACCTCTGATAGTTGCTGTTGGATTCATCACTTTTTTCACCGGCTTTTACGTAGCGCGGTTTTTTTACAAATTACGCCCGCTATTGCAACGACGTTACAAATCGCTCTTTGTTTGTGAGAACTTAAACAGGCGGCAGTAGTTCTGTGAAGTTTGACGTATTACATCCTCTGATGTTGTTGCTTTAAGTTCACTTAACACTTCGACTATCTGGGGCAAATACTGCGGGGAATTGCGCAGCCCCTGGCGTCCGGCCATAGGCATATCTGGCGCATCAGTTTCTAGCACAAGATGCCTTAGTGGGATGTTAGCCAGCGCGTTGCGCGTCTTTTTTGCCCTTTCATAGGTAATAGTGCCGCCAATGCCAAGTAAGAATCCCATCTCGATATAGTCGTTAGCAACCTGTTCACTGCCGGAGAAAGCGTGAATAATGCCTTTAAAGGGGAAAGCCGCTTCTTTTAATAAGCCAATTAGACGGTGATGGGTTTTATGATGATGTAAAATGACAGGTAACCTGAAATTTTTTGCCAATGCTAGCTGGGCAGAAAACAGCGATTCCTGATCCTGTGCACTGGTATCAACAGTGGCATCCAGACCAATTTCACCGACAGCGACCAGAATGTCGCGATGCTCATCCAGCGATTTCTCCAAAGCTTGAACACTGGAGTCATTAAATTCTGCAAAAAAATAAGGATGCAGACCGAAAGCCAAATCGAGCTGTGGATAGCGTGACTGCAGATCAAGTTGCCGTTGCCAGCCCGATGGCGTAGTACCCGGAACCAGAAATCGCGTAACGCCGGCTTTTTCACTGTTGGCGATAACATCATCAATATCATCTTTAAAAGCAGGGAGATCCAGATGGCAATGGCTGTCAATCATCTTTCGAAATCCTCGCCTAGGGCATTAACCTTTGAGTTTGCCAGTTCCCCGCATCATCGACATTATATTCAAACCGATCGTGCAAGCGATCTTCTCCGCCTTGCCAAAATTCTACTTGATGCGGCTTAATACGAAAGCCTCCCCAAAAATCAGGAACAGGAAGACTTTTATTGGCAAATTTTTCTTTTAGCTGATGAAACTGGGTCATTAACAATTCGCGGGTAGAAATGGGCTGGCTTTGCTTCGAAGCGTACGCAGCCAACTGGCTATCTTTTGGACGAGAAAAGAAGTACCGAGCGTTTTCTGCCGCGCTGAGTTTTTCGGCCGTTCCGCAGATTCGAACCTGACGCTCCATAAAAAACCACGGGAAATGCAACGCGACCTTTGGGTTAGCCGCAATTTCCTGTGCTTTACGGCTACCGAGGTTAGTGTAGAAAACAAAGCCTTCCTCAGTAACATCTTTAAGTAAAACGATACGCTGGGAAGGCTGCCCATTGGCCGCAACCGTTGCTACCGTCATTGCAGTAGGATCCGGTATACCTGCATCAATAGCGTCTTGCAGCCACATTTTGAACAGTGTCAACGGATGAGGCGTTAACTGCTTTTCAGTCAGAGAGCCCATTGAATACTGTCGACGCATATCCGAAATTGCCATGACACCTCCTGCCTTTACGAATCCAGAGATTTTCACTTAGTATGGGAAGCCAGAGTTAGCGTTTACTCTTCACCATAGCCAAGCGAACGTAATGCCCGCTCATCATCCGCCCACCCTTGTTTAACCTTCACCCAAAGCTCCAGAAAAACTTTGTTGTCAAACAACGATTCCATATCTTTACGTGCTTGCTCACCAATGGTTTTCAGCTGTTTTCCACCTTTTCCAATTACCATACGTTTCTGGCTTTCCCGTTCCACCAGAATCAAGCCATTAATACGATACACGCCGTTTTCCATTAATTTGAATTGTTCAATTTCAACGGTAGTGGAATACGGTAATTCATCACCAGTAAAGCGCATTAATTTTTCGCGAATGATTTCCGCAGCCATAAATCGACTGGAACGGTCAGTGATATAATCGTCAGGAAAATAGAACTCGCTGTAAGGCAATGATGCCTGCACCTGTTCTCGCACCGCGTCCACCTGTTTTCCCTGCCTGGCGCTTATGGGAATAATGTGTTCAAAGGTATGTTGGCTTGAGAGCACCTGCAAGTGCTTCATCAGGGCATCACGATCCTGCACCTTATCCACTTTGTTCACGATAAGATAGCAAGGCAAGCCGGAATTAATGACCTTATTTAGCACCATTTGATCATCGTCGGTCCAGCGCGTGCCTTCGACCACAAACAGGACTAATCCTACTTCTGCCAATGAACTTGACGCTGCACGGTTCATGTAGCGGTTTATCGCACGTTTTTCATCCTGATGAAGACCGGGAGTATCTACATAGATAGATTGCGTATCGCCGTCAGTATCAATTCCTAAAATTCGGTGGCGGGTAGTTTGCGGCTTGCGTGAGGTAATACTTACTTTTTGCCCGAGCAACTGGTTCAGTAATGTAGATTTACCTACATTGGGACGACCAACAATCGCGACTAACCCACAACGGGTTGAGGTGTCATTTTCCTGCATCTTCTAATTTCTCCAGGGCCATTCTGGCAGCTTCCTGTTCTGCCTTGCGGCGACTGTTTCCGGTGCCAATCATGGGCTCATCCAGTTGATTAACCATACAACTGATTTCAAAGACTTGCGCATGATCTTTGCCGGATATATTTACCACATCATAGACTGGCAGCGCTTCACGTCGGGATTGCAGGTACTCCTGGAGACGGGTTTTGCTGTCTTTGGGATGTTCATTAGGATCCAGCGCATCAATGCGCTTCTCCCACAGCGTCAATATCACAGCTCTTACGGTTTCTAACCCTGCGTCAAGGTAAATAGCGCCAAGAATGGCTTCCACAGCGTCAGCGAGAATGGAGCCCCTTCGATGACCGCCGCTTTTCAACTCTCCTTGTCCGAGTTTAAGCAGGTCTCCCACTTTGGCTTCTCGTCCAAGTTCAGCCAACGTTTCTCCCTTAACCAGAGTAGAACGCATGCGTGTGAGTTTGCCTTCCGGCACCTGCGGAAACTTCTGAAACAGCGCATCAGCCACTACCATGCCCAGCACGGCGTCACCGAGAAACTCAAGCCGCTCGTTATGGTTTTTACCGGCACTTCGATGGGTTAGCGCCTGCTCCAGCAAGCTAATATTTGAGAACTGATAATTCAGCACGCGTGTAAGATGCGCGTACGTGTCGATACCCTGCATTATTCAATACTACCCACGCGGCTAAAGCGAACGCCCGTTGGTATCCAGGTGGGCAGCAGACTGTCTTCACCCCGTTCAAACTCAAAGCTAATCCAGATAGCCACGGCTTCACCTACGAGATTTTCTTCGGGTACGAATCCCCAGAAACGGCTGTCACGGCTATTATCACGATTGTCTCCCATCACAAAATAGTGGTTTTCAGGAACAAGCCATTCATTACTGCGGGTACCAGGCTGAGTATAGTAATTAGAAGCAGGAATATCGCGCATCGGATGGCGCAATATGTCATGGCTCGCCTCTCCTAATTGCTCGGTATATCGCAGCAAAGGCGCCATGTCCTGAACAAAATCGCCGCGGCTTTTAAATTCTACCGGAACCGGTTTTAGCGCTGGACACTGCTTGGCTTGCTCGTTAGCGCAATAAGGTTTAATGAAAATTTGTTTGTTCTGGTATACCACGGTGTCGCCCGGCAGCCCGACCACACGCTTAATGTAATCGATATTAGGATCTTCCGGATATTTAAACACTACTACATCACCGCGTTCAGGCTCTCCCGTTTCAACAAACTTGTTTCGAAACACCGGGTCGCGCAGACCGTAAGCAAACTTCTCTACCAGAATAAAATCACCGACCAGCAGGGTTGGCATCATGGAGCCTGAAGGTATTTGAAAAGGCTCGTACAGAAACGAGCGCAGTATCAGTACAAAAGCAATGACGGGAAAAATCTGCTGTGCGGTATCAACCAGATAAGGCACCTCTGGTTCAGACCCCATTGCTGAAGTGCCAGTGGCGCGAGCGTCGCTTTGCGCAGCTTTACGCTTACGTTTGGGCGCAAAAACGATAGCATCAATCAGCCAGATCAGACCTGAGGCAATGGTTAAAATTACCAGCAGTATAGAAAAATAGTTCGCCATTATTTACCAACCTTCAGTACCGCCAAGAAGGCATCTTGTGGCAACTCAACGTTTCCTACTTGCTTCATTCGCTTCTTCCCTTCTTTTTGTTTCTGGAGCAGTTTCTTCTTCCGACTCACATCGCCGCCATAACACTTGGCAATAACATTCTTACGTAGCTGTTTAACTGTACTACGTGCTATGACATGGTTCCCGATTGCAGCCTGAATAGCAATATCAAACATTTGTCTTGGGATGAGTTCACGAAGTTTGTCGACCATATCCCGGCCACGCTGCTGCGAATTGTCTCTGTGAGTGATAAGTGCCAGCGCATCCACGCGCTCACCGTTAATCAATATGTCTACCCGCACCATGTCGGAAGATTGGAAGCGTTTGAAGTTATAATCCAGCGAGGCAAAGCCCCGACTGGTAGATTTTAATCGGTCAAAGAAATCCAGCACTACTTCTGCCATAGGAATTTCATAAGTTACCGCCACTTGCTTACCGTGGTAAGTCATGTTGGTCTGCATGCCGCGCTTTTCGACGCAAAGCGTAATGACGTTACCAAGATAATCCTGCGGCACCAGAATATGCGCTTCCACCATAGGCTCAAGGATTTCTTCAATCTCATTGACTGCCGGCAGCTTAGAGGGATTATCCACCGTATACACTTCCCCCCGTGTTGTCTTTACTTCATAAATTACGGTCGGGGCGGTGGTAATAAGGTCAAGATCATACTCCCGTTCAAGGCGCTCCTGGATAATTTCCATGTGCAGCATGCCCAGAAAGCCAATACGGAAGCCAAAACCTAAAGCAGCGGAACTTTCTGGCTCATAAAATAATGAGGCATCATTCAGACTAAGTTTAGATAAAGCGTCACGAAAATCTTCATAATCATCGGAACTAACAGGAAACACACCGGCATAAACCTGCGGTTTTACTTTCTTAAAGCCCGGCAACGCCTTTTCCGCGGGTTGCTTTGCTAAGGTAATGGTATCGCCCACAGGTGCGCCATGAATTTCTTTTATACCAGCAATGATGAAACCAACTTCACCAGCTCGTAGTACACCGGTATCCAAAGCTTTGGGAGTAAACACCCCAACTTTGTCGACCTGATGTGAGTGACCATTGGACATAATCTGAATTTTGTCTTTCACGGTCAACTGACCTTCGACAATTCGTACCAGTGACACTACACCTTGATAGTTATCAAACCAGGAATCAACAATTAGCGCACGCAGTGGTTTATCACGATCTCCTACTGGCGGCGGAATTTTATTAACAATAACTTCAAGCACATCCTCAATACCTACACCGGTTTTCGCGGAGCAACGTACTGCGTCAATAGCATCGATACCTACGATGTCTTCGATTTCCTCTGCAACGCGCTCAGGTTCGGCCTGTGGCAAATCGATTTTATTGAGAATAGGCACAACTTCCATATTCATATCGATAGCGGTGTAACAGTTCGCCAATGTTTGTGCTTCTACCCCCTGCCCCGCATCCACTACCAGCAATGCGCCCTCACAAGCCGCAAGTGAACGTGAGACTTCATAAGTGAAATCTACGTGGCCTGGAGTATCGATAAAGTTCAGCTGATAAGTTTCACCATTCTTCGCTTTGTAATTAAGGGTGACACTTTGCGCTTTTATCGTGATGCCGCGCTCCCGCTCAATGTCCATGGAGTCCAGCACTTGCTCGGCCATCTCACGCTCTGTAAGCCCTCCGCAGTGCTGGATAAGACGATCTGACAACGTGGATTTTCCGTGGTCAATGTGGGCAATGATACTGAAATTACGAATGTGCGAATGTTGCATAATGCTGGAGATTACCTGCAAGAATAACGTTAACGGTATTGTCACTTTGCTAATGCAAAGCCTGATTAAGCGCAACGATACTTAAATTAAAAGCGATTGCGCGCGAAGCGTGCGGATTTTACCTATTTCTGAAGGGAAAAGCGAATAGACTCGCCGTTTGATTAGCGGCTTTCGGCGTCGTCTTTGTTCGCGGCTGTGTGAACGCTGGCTTCAACGTGCTTCTGTAGGGGGAAAATCACCGGTTGAAAGCGGCGTTTATCGAATTGCTTTAGATAGCCAGAAATCCAAATAAAACCTGCCATCGTAGCTGCGATACTGCCAGCAACTACCCATAACTCGCTGTTGAAGCCAATTTTAGGCAGCAGCTCGGTAAGCAGCAGCGCACAGCCAATAAAAATGAGTAAAGGGACGAGATACAGCCAGCCTGAAGCGGCAAGAATCCCCGCTTCAGGAATTCCCACTTTAACGCTGTCACCTACAGAAACTGGAAACAAGGCAGTCACTGTTAATTGCTGGGTTTTGGGGGCCATAGCACGAGAGATAACACCAGAACCGCAATTTGCCTGCGCCTGGCAACTTGAACATGTCGATTTAATTGCGGCTTCCAAAGTAACTTTATCGCCATCAACGGCGACCACGCGCGCGGTTTCAGTAATCATTTGCCTGTGTCCTTAACCCGTAATGACGTAGCTATGGCATTTGCTGTTTTTAAAGGGATTTCACCCACCACCGTTACCTGCGCTTTACCATCAGTTAAAGTCAGGAAAGTGTTGAGGTCGTGTCTAAGTACAAGGTCGGCGCCCACAGCATCCGTAGCAGGTTGAACATAAACAGACACATCAACCAGACCATCACTGAACATCTTGTATTCCACCACCTGACCTGTCAAAGACAGACGACGGATATCCCGCTTCACTTCTGTCATTCCTTCAGGTAGATATTCGACTTCCCAGTTATGCTGCCTGGGTAACTTGGGCACAATTGCCATTACATCGGGTAAGGAAGCCTGGTTAACCCGGGCAAAATAGTGGTGAGGTGAATCAAGAATAGACAAGCTAGTGACCTGAATTTGCTCCAGAAGATTTCCCTGTAAATCCAGCGTATTCATTTTCAGCAACATACCCGTTTTTTCATCCAGCCACAATTGATAACTGAAACGGGTATTATCGCGGCTGACAATCCGTATCTGCTGAGCGGGGCGCCCGGTTACCCGTGCTCTGCCAACGGTAACGAATTCGTAACCTTTTTTAAGCGTATCAGGATGGAACAGTAGCTCGCTGGGAATCGGTCCGTTTATCTCGGTAGAGCGCAAACTGTATGGAGGCACATCCGGCTCAAATACGCTGACTACATCGTCTACCCGAATTAATTCCCGCCCTGGCCCGTTCTGTAAGTTCAACTGCTCCATGGCAGTGCCATCTTCCCATATTGCATGACGCCAAAGGTAAGGTTCAGTTTCCTGGCCTGAACGACTCACCACAAAAGAAATCTGAAAATTTAGCTTGCGAGTCGAGTCGGTGAGCCGGTGTAACCAATCTGATGCGCTCAACAAACGCGTGGCTGCAACTTCGTCATCAGGTTGCGCTTCACCGCGCTCGGGCACAAATTCGGCTGTAGACTCAGCCGCTGTGCTTTGTTGCTGAACCACATTAGGATCGCCATTCGACCGAATAGCATCTGGATGGGTAACTTCCTGAGCGTAAAGTCCTACGGGAAATAAACCTGTTATCGCCCAAGCCAATTTGTAAGGGCGTAAAAATGCACATACCAGCCCACAAGGGGCTGGTATGCTAATACTACACATTAATTTCATCGCTTATTTATTTCGGACTTTCGTCTGATTCCTCATTCAGCTTGGCAGCTTCACTTTGTTCCTCTGCCTGCTTTAATCTCACTTGTTGTTCATGGTCTGCAATCAGCGCATTTACCTTGCGTTTCTTCTCAAGCAATACTTCCATATCATTGCGCGGCAAAGAACGGGTTTGTTCAAGACTTACCGGAGCCATCCCACCCTGCGGTCCTAAACGCCCCGGTAAAGATTCAAATGGCTCTGTCGGTGCAGGCTGATTGTACTGTTGTACACCAAGAATCACTGCAACTGCAACCGAAGCTGCCACTGCAAACTGACCAGATTGCTTCGCAAACGGCACCACGTTGCCGATGACGGGCAACGATCGCCAGCGAGATTTCTTCGGCGCCACTATTGCAGGTTCCTGTTCAAGGGCTGCGGCAATCTGCGCCGTCAAGTCCAACTCAGGAGCGACGGATGCTTCTTTGCGAAGACCGCTACGAATAACATGATAGCGTTGCCATTTCGCCTGGAGCAGTGCATCGTTTTTGATGGCATCGATGATATCAGTGCCTTCAGTCTCGCCATCCATAAAGGCTGACAGTTTTTCTTGCTGTTGCATCATATTATCTAATCCTGATCAATGATGATCAATAAACACCTTAACACAGCTAGTTAGTACCCGACATCATCAAAAAGTTCAATTTTCTAACAACGGCTGTATCACTTTGTCGATTGCTTCACGAGCCCGGAATATCCGAGATCTCACTGTTCCTACCGGACAGTCCATAACATTGGCTATTTCTTCATAACTCAACCCTTCAATTTCGCGCAACGTAATTGCCATACGCAAATCATCGGGAAGCTTCTCTACCACACGAAATAAGGTGGCTTCAATCTCACTGGAAAGGAGGTTCCGTTCCGGCGTATTTTGTTCTTTTAACGCATCACTGCCCTCATAGTAGTCCGCTTCCTCAGCGTCTACATCATTTGCAGGTGGCTTTCTACCCTGAGCAACGAGGTAGTTTTTGGCGCTGTTCACTGCAATTCGATACAACCAGGTATAAAACGCACTATCACCACGGAAATTTGGCAATGCACGATACGCTTTAATAAAAGCATCCTGAGTTACGTCGGCAACATCTCCAGTATTTTTCACATAACGAGACACTAGATGCATCACTTTATGCTGATATCGGGTTACCAACAGGTTAAACGCGTTTTTATCACCACGCTGAACCTTTTCAACTAACTGCTGATCGGTTATCTGCTCGCTCATCCGAGCTATATCTCCTATACGTCTACATCTCGATAGCTCATGCAAGCAATGGAGTAGACTTTCTACTTCTGAAAAAGTTCGCAAAAAAGAATCTTTTATTGCAAAAAAATTAAACGAATGTTTGATCGTTATTTAAGTTTTTCGTTGCATCAATTAGACTTGCCGAACCTTCGCTTAATCCGACAATGCTAAAATACATGAAAACAGTGACTTCTTCACTATCTTCCACAGATTCACAAGCGATTGAACATCGTTGTGACGTACTAATTATTGGCAGCGGTGCTGCTGGTCTAAGCATGGCGTTGAAACTCGCTGATCACTGCAATGTCATTATTCTTAGCAAAAGCGATCGCAATGAAGGTTCGACGCGCTATGCGCAAGGCGGGATTGCCGCTGTCTTTGATGAACTCGATTCCATCGACGCTCATGTTAATGACACCCTGGATGCAGGCGCAGGTTTATGTGATGAAGCTGCTGTACGCTTCACTGCGGAACACGCCAAAGGTGCACTTAAGTGGTTAATTGATTATGGCGTGCCATTTGATACAGAAAAAAACGAACAAGGCGTAGAGCGTTTCCACTTAACCCGAGAAGGCGGTCATAGCCACCGGCGAATTTTACATGCCGCAGATGCTACCGGTGAAGCTTTACAAATTACTTTGAATGATCAGGTATCAGCACATCCTAACATTCACTTCTTCGAGCGCTACAACGCCATCGACCTAATTCCTTCGAAAAATCACCCTGGCCGTTGCACAGGTGCATACGTATGGAATCGTCAGCGCGAGCATGTTGAAGTAATTCGTAGCAATTTTATTGCGCTGGCAACCGGCGGCGGAAGTAAGGTTTACCAGTATACGTCAAATCCTGATGTCTCCAGCGGTGACGGGGTAGCGATGGCGTGGCGCGCTGGCTGTCGCGTGGCTAATATGGAGTTCAACCAGTTTCACCCTACCTGCCTTTATCATCCTCTAGCGAGAAACTTTTTGATTTCAGAAGCGCTGCGGGGCGAAGGTGCTCAACTGTGTCACGCTGATGGCACTCGCTTTATGCACAATTTCGATGAACGGGGAGATCTGGCGCCCCGGGACATTGTCGCCCGTGCAATCGATTTCGAAATGAAACGTTTAGGCGCAGATTGTATGTATCTGGATATCAGCCACAAGCCAGCTGATTTCATCGTTAAGCATTTTCCGAATATTTACCGGCGCTGTCGTTCCTTAGGAATCGATATTACCCGCCAACCCGTACCGGTCGTACCGGCAGCACATTACAGTTGCGGCGGCGTGGTCACCGATTTTGACGCCAGAACGGATTTGGATAACGTCTACGCTGTTGGGGAAGTTGCTTACACTGGTCTGCACGGAGCAAATCGTATGGCTTCTAATTCGTTGCTGGAATGTGTGGTTTATGCATCGGCAGCGGCGGAGCATATTATTTCCCGGACAAATGATGATTATGCGGAAGAGGCGATTGCGCCTTGGGATGAAAGTCAGGTGAGTAATTCAGATGAAGAAGTTATTATTCAACACAATTGGCACGAACTACGACTGTTTATGTGGGATTATGTCGGCATCGTTCGCACCAATAAGCGACTGGAAAGAGCACTTCGCAGGATCAATCTGCTAGAGCAGGAAATTCAGGAATACTATTCTCACTTCCGGGTGAGCAATAACCTTTTAGAGCTTCGTAATCTGGTAACTGTTGCTGAACTGATTGTCCGCTGTGCGATGAGTAGAAAAGAAAGTCGCGGTCTGCACTTTAACCTCGACTACCCGGACATGTTGGAGCACCCTACCCCAACTATCTTACAACCTTCAAAAAACCGCACAAAAATTGAACCTGGCTCTCTGACCACTTACAGCTCGTAGCCAACGTTTAAGAAACGGTGCCGAGAATATGCGGGGCCGTTTTTTCATTTCCGACTAAAGCGAAAGTTGCGGTGTGTTGTTCGGGGTTGTCCATAAGTAAGTGAGTCAGAGCTGGCAAAAACACCGGACGCTTAAATTCACAGTATATCTGCGATATAGGATCAGCAGCGTTTTCTTTACGTCGTACATGTTTTTCAATTTCTGAGACACATTTTGCCAGCGTCCACATTCCATGAGCGATTGTCTTATCAAATCCAAACGGACGGGCGCTAAAACGCGATAAGTGAATAGGATTATAATCGCCGGAAAGTTTTGCGTAGCGCCGTCCAATCCCCTCAGGCACATCAATATCAGTGACCTCATTGAACTGCTCCCACTGCGCTTTAGGCGGAAATGAGCTGTCTACTTTTCGCTCCACATGAGGCGCATTAATTCTGATCAGATAGCGGCCAATCGCCTGATAAACATCTTGCCCCTGTTGCTCGGCGGTAACTTTTATTCCAATCTCCCACCCTTTCACATGAGCTTGAACATCATGAAACCGGGCGGTTAACTTCGCTGGCTTGGATACGTCCACTTGGGTTTGCTGGATAATTTCATTGGTTCTGTGGATCAACCCTAAAAGCGGGAACGGGCTTCCTTTATCGGCCAGACATTGCATTTGAAGATTCGTGGCTCTTGTCTGTAGATAGCACGGATGAGGTTGGTGCTTCACATTCCAGCCTACGTTTTCGCAATATGCCTGATAGTGTTCTGGATCAGGAGACAAGTGCTCTACATAAACCTTTTGTGGCAGCAACGGAGGATTAAATTGCGTCAGCGCTTGAGTATCTGCCCGTTTTAGGAGTGCTTTTAAGTAAGTTAAATTCAAAATAGTTCTATGAGAGAAAATCTAAAAATAGATAATAGAGAAGTCAGTTGCACAAATAAACTTCTATTCTGTCAGTGCCGCATTTTCTGCTTGTTCCCTTTAAGACTGTCTAATCGCAAGAACTTGCCTCACCAGACGACGATAGTCCTGCTCGCTACACTCCCCTCGCATGATCCAGCGGTGAAATTTTTTATTGTTCTGGTCCAGCAAACACAGATATATAGCAAAGAATGTGACGCAGCTTTTGCGGGAAATTATCTGATACGGCTCTTCTACTGCAATATTATTTCGCAATAAAACCTGCCAGTGCGCTTCCTGGTTTATCTGTACTGCTTCGGGTTGTTGTTCGACGGGTTGACGATGTTGCCAACCACACCAAAGGGCGACCGGTACAAACAGTAAAAACAGATACAGTGGAGACAGCCATGTCCACACCGGTTCTGGCAGTAAATATAAGGCTACGCCTAAAATTATCACTGGCCCATAATAAGCATACCGACGCAGTGGTGATACCTGTAGCGAAAGTCTATACTTTGACACGATTGACGATAATCGAAACCATCTCTGCCAATTCTGGATCCTCACACTTTTGATGACCCATGAACCACGCAAACAGGTCAGGATCGTCACTCGTCAGTAAGCGTTCAAACGTCTCTTTTTCATCATCTTTTAAATCATCGAATGCTTCATCGACAAATGGCATCAGCAACACATCAAGTTCAAGCATACCGCGACGGCACGCCCACTTTAATCGGGCTCGTCTTTTTACTGAAAACATAGAAAATTCACTGTTAATTACACCGCCTAACTATAACACGCCTCCAACATTGTGTTGACTGCTCTTTTTAGCGGTTTTCCACTCAACGGGCTTGCTTCTTTAAATAATTGCCCCATTGTTAAAAATATTGCTACCTCACAGGATCTCGGAGCCCGCATGAGTTCACTCGCCTCATTGAAGAACATTGAGGAAAATTGTTGTATTACCCTTGATCAGCACGCAATCATTAGTGTGACTGGTGAACAGCGTGATAGCTATCTTCACGGACAATTGACCGTTGATATTAATAAGTTGGCTGATGATCAGGCTAGAAGAGCGGCTCACTGCGATTTTAAAGGCAAAGCCTGGGCGCTGATGACAGTATGTCGTTTCAGCGATGCAGTATTGCTTAGCATTGCTAAAGACGCATTGACGTCATCTATGGCGCAACTCCAAAAGTACGGCGTTTTTTCAAAAATAGAGATCCGTGATGAAGCCTCTCACTTTCAGCAGTTTGCTTTACAGGGAACCCAGGCAGAAGCGTTCGTTATTGAACAATTTGGTAAGTTACCCGAAAGCCCAATGCAAAGTCTTCAGTCTTCTGATGGCCTGGTAATTCGACAGGACTATCCGCAGTCACTATACTGGCTGATTTTATCTCCGGCAGGGGCAGAAGCACTGCAGACATATGTTAGACAGAATCAGATTGTTAACTACCCTTCTTCCGTATATGAGGCGCTAGCGGTCGAGAATGGGATCCCAGACGTCACTAATGATAATATCAATCAATTTGTGCCGCAGATGATGAACCTGCAGGCGTTAAATGGTATTGATTTTAACAAAGGCTGTTATATGGGTCAGGAAGTCGTAGCACGGACTCGTTATTTGGGGCGAAACAAACGTGCTGCGTTCAGCTTTTGTATTCCAGCCGCGCTAGCCGTAAAGCCTGGAGATATACTTGAGAAGCAGTTAGGGGACAACTGGCGCAGGGGCGGTACGGTAATTCGGGCCGCAACGTTAGGAGCGGAAACCTGGATAATGGCGGTACTAGCAAATGATACTGAAATGAATGCTGTTCATCGGTTGGCTAGCGCTCCAGAACACAGCTTCACTCCTATAACGTTACCTTACTCTGTAGAACCGAATTCTGAAAATCTCGCTAAGCAAAAGTAAGCTGGCGACAAATTCACGTGCAGCGCAAGGCTGCCACAATCAAGGAAATATTATGACAATTACCTCAGACAGCGTCGTTACGATTCACTATAAAGTGTCTTCAGAAGACGGTACAGAGCTGGATTCATCTTTCGGCAAACAGCCCTTAACCGTTTTGCTGGGCAGACGATTTCTCATTGAAGGCCTGGAAGAGGCGCTGATGGGTAAAAGCAAAGGCGATTCCTTTTCCGTGTCGGTTGAACCAGAAAGAGCTTATGGCCAGAGAATGGATCAGCTAGTGCAGCGCGTACCTAAAAATATGTTTGAAGGCATGGAACCTGAAGTGGGCATGTCATTTAGAGCAACCACCGAACAAGGTGAGCAATCTGTTGTGATTGTGGAAGCGACAGACGATGAAGTCGTTGTGGATGGTAATCATCCACTTGCTGGCGTTCCTTTATCATTTGAAGTTGAAGTGGTTGAGGTCCGTGAAGCGACACCAGAAGAACTGGATCACGGCCATGTGCACGGGCCGGGTGGTCACGATCACTAGTTGACTCAACCCAATATAAAAGGTGGCCGCGGCCACCTTTTATTTTATTGGGGTAATTACCGGCTAGTAGAGGCCATATTCATCTGTTTTAATAGTGACCTAATTTATCTCCGGTGTATCGAATCACGCGCCGCTTTATGAGAATTAGCACTTTTGATGTTTTCGCAGCGTAAATAATTATTACGACTAATCAGGGTTACAACGCATCTTCGTTGTTTTCACCGGTACGAATACGTATCGCATGGTCAACGTTATACACGAAAATTTTGCCATCCCCGATTTTGCCCGTTTTGGCTGAACCCTCTATCGCTTCGATCGCTTGCTCTACAAGATCGTCCGCAACCACCATTTCAATCTTAATCTTCGGCAGAAAATCGACTTGGTATTCGGCGCCGCGATACAGTTCAGTATGCCCTTTTTGTCGTCCAAAGCCTTTAACTTCGGTCACCGTCATTCCTGCAATGCCAACTTCCGCGAGAGCTTCGCGAACGTCATCCATTTTAAACGGTTTAATAATAGCTTCGATTTTTTTCATAACGGCTACTCGTCGTAAACGGTGGGTATGGGAACCCGTTTGTGCTGGGTTCGTTGGTAAATATAAAGCAATTTTTCTGACACTTCTTCTGGAACATCCTTCCCTTCAAGAAAATCATCAATTTGATCATAAGTCAGCCCCAGAGCCTGCTCGTCGGCCTTTTGCGGTGCCAATGATTCCAGATCGGCGGTGGGGGCTTTTTGAAGTATTTTAGCCGGCGCTCCAAGGTGCTCTGCTACCTGGCGAACCTGTCTCTTATTCAGACCAAATAAAGGAGCCAAATCACAGGCACCGTCGCCATACTTGGTGTAAAAGCCGGTGATATTTTCAGCTGAATGATCACTGCCCAACACCAGTCCATCTACCATTCCCGCAATTTCGTATTGAACCACCATCCGCGTACGAGCTTTAACATTACCTTTTACAAAGTCCTGCTTCCCTTCGTCTTTTGGTAGCAATCCGCTACCACTAAGCGCGGAGGATGTGGCGTCGTGAGTCCCATCGGCACCAGGCTTTATGTTAACGGTAATGGTGTGCGACGGCTTAATAAATTCCACGGCTGCTGTTGCATCTTCTTCATCAACCTGCACACCATAAGGTAATCTGACTGCAATAAATTTAAACCTTTGATGTTGCTCTTCATTGAGCTCATCAACAGCAAGCTGAGCAAGCCGGCCAAGCGCACAGGAATCGATACCGCCGCTGATGCCAAGCACCAACGCCGAAAGTCCCGACTGCTTAAGTTGCTGCTTGATGAAATCTACCCGTCGCGTTACCTCAAAAGCAACATCAATGCTGGGAAGCACTTTCATTTCTTCAATAACTGCTTGTTTCTGCATCATAAAATCCACTTGTCTGCGTTGGCGTCCTGAATGGAGTCTACGCTACTGCGATTGTTGTGTCAGCAATGACGTAACGTACAGACATCTGAAAATTCAGACGCTATGTGAGAAAAAACGCAAATTGTTATTGCTATAGACTCACGCACTCGAATTATTATACCCAAATTTTTTATTTATAGTTTAGGCTATACAACAAAAGAAACGACGAGAATCCCTATCGATATGCGCAACGTCCGCGGTCTCACATTAATAGAGTTAATGACAACGGTTGCCATCCTAGCCATTCTAATGACAATCGGCGCTCCCGGTATTCAGCGCATTCTACAACAAAACAGTGTGACCGCCGATATCAATAACTTAAGCGCAGCGGCCAGATTTGCGCGCTTTACCGCCATTGATGAAGAGGTGGAAGTAACGCTCTGCCCTACCGCAGATTTCAGTCAATGTACTGCCGACTGGCAGCAAAACAAAATGGTGTTCGTCGACAGTAACGCTAACGGTTCCAGAGATGCCAATGAACCCGTTCTCTCCACTGCGGATGCTGTCAGTAAAGGAAACTCAATTGCAGGCATATCCAGCGCACTCCTTTTTAGCGCCCACGGCGGCATTGATCAAGCCCTTACTGTTACTGTCTGCCCTAGCGGTGGCTCAGCAAAGGATGCTTCCGCTTTAATTACCAGCTTGTATGGCCGCATCGCCGTAGCTATTGATAGTGACAACAATGACATTAAAGAAAGTAGCAGCGGCGCGGATTTGTCCTGCAGTTAGTGCCAACATTCTTCCGGCGTTTGATGAGAAGACTGATCCACTGAAATTTGATCGCAGCCGTCTCGTTTTTCATCTATTCTTTTTGCAATAAGAGTGTAAGTGCTTCGTCCTGTATTCTCCACGCTAATGGTATAATACTCTGTTACCGGGCTTCCCAATTCAGCTGCACTGGCATAGCTTTCATTCTCGAGTCGATGGCGTTCTTGTAAGTGTTGTAAATTAAGCAGGGTCAGACGAATATCTGCCTGTCTGGCACGCGTAATAAACTGACTATAGGCTGGCACCGCAATGGCTGCCAATATGCCACTGATTGCCAGCGCCACCAGCAGTTCCAACAAGCTCATGCCACACTCGCTTTTCGTCTCCCTTCGCCCCAGCATTCGCTTTCCCCCGCTTAAGGTCAGTATTCATAGCTCTTGCTATTCGTTACATTGCAAACAGATTAACAAAGCAGGACTTCCTTTTGACCTCTTCACAAGTACAGTCACCACCTTACGGGCTGACGTTAACAGAACTACTGGTAGTTATGGGCTTGATAGGCCTGCTATTAACGCTCGCTATTCCCTCGTACGTGGACCTTCAACACCAACAGTTGTTGCGAAAAACATTGACTCAGACTCGGCTGTTATTCAGAGAAGCACAAAGTCTGGCTATGGTAGAAAGTAAAACTACCCGTTTACAAATCACAACCGGAGCTTCATGGTGTCTTGCCATTACCCGCCAAACATCCTGCAACTGCTTGATAGAAAGCGATTGCGCAGTCGCGGGTCGAGAATACAAAGTGAGTGCCGCGAAAACGCCAATACTTCTTTTTCACTCCACGTTTGTTCCTGCCAATTCAACCTCGTTTGATTCCACCGGCCTTTCCTATGGCTTTGCGGGTAGTCTTACATTTAAAATTGCCGAGCGTCAGGCCAAACTTATTTTAAGTAACCTGGGGCGGGTTCGCGTTTGTATGGCGCAAGGGCAACTAAGTGGTGTTCCTCAATGCTAAGAGCGAACAAAGGTTTTACGTTAGTTGAGTTGCTCATCACCATGGCAGTAGGAACAGCCATGGTTTCTGCTACAGCCATATTTGCGGCCCATCTTTCTGTCACCCACCAAAAGATGACTCTCACGCTTCAGCTTCAGGATTCGTTAATACGGTTAGCGACTGTTCTCACCCGGCAGCTTTCTCATTCCGGGTATGACGGCAATGCCATGACTTATTTTCATACCCCTTCCAGTGGAAGCAGCGAATTCGCCGATACCCTCAAACTTTCACACTTTCCCGGCGAAATGAATAACAGTTGTGTGGTTTTTCGCTATGACCACAATCGCAACGGGCAGTTTGACGCTGTATCGCCCAACGAAAATTTCGGATTTCGTCTACACGAGAAGGCGGTGGAAATGCGGTATAATGGCAACAGTTGCAAGCAATTGGGTTGGCATAATTTAACGGATCCCAATGAAGTTGAAGTACTCTCTTTACACTTTGCGCTGTATTCACAGCCAACCCAACCCCATCATCGCTTACTTGCTGTAACAATAGAAGCGCAGCTGACTCGCTATCCTTCTATTACCCGTACCATTAGCGCAACCACCAGCATTGTAAATGGCTAATTTACCGGTAAGGACGACTCGCGGCATGGCGTTGCTCGGGCCTATCATGCTGCTTATCGGCTTTAGTATTACTGGTGCGGTAGTGGTAGGAAAAATACTGCTAAGCCAGCAAACGATTAGCCGAAGCCTCAAAGAGCAACAGCAGGCATCAGCCGATGCGGTTAATAAACTTACGGTTCGGGTTGCGCAGTTACAACATACCAATGATTGGCAGGCGCAGCTTTCTCTTACCGAGCGTGAGGACGTTACATCCTACTCCAAAAACATTGTTCGTGAGGCAACGACAGAAAGCTTTACCTTACGGGTTCGGGGAGCATCCGAGGACGGCGCAGTACAACGTCATATTGAAGCATCGTACATACGCTTTCCGCGACTTATTAATCTTCCCCCAGCACCTTTGATGGTACAAGGGGAGCTGTCTCCATCGACCAGCTTAATGCTGCACTCGATTACCGCAGATACACTGACGCCCCAGTGGCTATCGTACGTCAGTGATAGCCATTTAGACCTTAGCGGCAACGACAAAATCACCTGTCTGGAACCGCGCTTCAATGTCGCCAGTTGCGTGGATAACGCTGTTACCTCGTCCGCTGTTAAAGGCCCAGATATCGTGGATAACGCAGCAGGATTCCCGCCAGATATTTTTGCCTATCTCTTCGGCGTTACAAGTAGCCGCTATGAAAAAGTACGTCAAAGCGCACATTTTTTGCGCACCAATTGCGATGATACTACAGGACTGGTCGGAATGATTTGGATAGAAGGAAACTGTGACCTCGCCACCTCAGCAATGCTCGGTAGCGAAACCTCGCCGGTAATTGTAGTTGTTCACAATGGCGAACTATTGCTAAGAACTCACAGCAAAATTTTTGGCTTGGTGGTGATTTTTAGAGAAAACTCCGCGCTGGATTACCGCGTCACCATTCCCATAAGTGCCTTGGTGAAAGGAGCAATTATATCCAACCATGCTGTTGATGCTGACTCTACTATCAACATTTTATATTCTCGGGCGCTTTTATTAACGCTTCAGAGGCATCCTTTTCTACAGCAAATGGAATTGATCCCAGGCACCTGGAGAAGCTTCTGAAAATGAAACAACAAGGCTTTACCTATATTGAAGTTGCCATTGCGACTGTCATTGTCGCATTATCAGCACAGAGTATGATTATGCTGACGCAGAATTGGCGCCAATTTGCTGAATCAATTTTTGAAAGACACGCTGCGAACTTTTTACTTATAGGAACTGCGCAAGATTTTCAGCTTTTAGCAGCAAATCAGGCGGCCGACGCTTTTGCGCAAATTGAAGAAAATAGCGGAGCACGGGAACCAGCTGGGTTAACTACCATCAATCTTGGTTCGGCAAATCCAAGTGCATCGTTTTCAAGAAATTGGCATGTGAGTTCACAATACCTTGACCTTTCTACACCGCTAAGAGCGAACTTCACCTCCACGCCACAAGAAGAAATTCGCCCTACGATAAAACAAATAACTGTGACAATAAACTGGACTGATGCTGATGGTGACGTCAAAAGCATCACCACGTCAGTAGCTATCAGGTCACCCGCACCAGGCAGCCTGGATAACTTTTATCAACTTAATATGACTGCAGGTTTTTAACAGGACCAGCAGTATTCTGTTGCCTGAATACTGCCGTTACTATCGCTGTCCCACGCTTTGCGACCATCACTGAAGTAAAACAAATCACCGTTGCCGGCCTGAGATGAACCTGAAACCGGCGTCGCCTTAAGTTCATAAGCCGTATCTGAAGCGGCCACTATGGTGAGCGAATAGCGTTTATTGGTTTCGCTTTCCGAGGCAGGTGAGTAACCGGCAAATATTGCGGGACTACCGGTGTTTGCCCCTCCTGATGCTGCGCCCTGATAGCTGAATGTGCCACTGTGGTGGCGTTCCATGGCAGCGGCAAGGGCCATTAAATCCGCCTGCGCGCTGCTGCGGTAACTGCTCTTGATCACAGATTGATACGAAGGATAGGCTATGGCGGTAATTATACTTACCACCGCCACTACAATCATCAGTTCGATAAGGGTAAAACCCTGCTTTAATGTGCTCTTCATGTACATCACTCAGTAATTATTGTTATTATTGGCGTTCGGTTTCTGTTTCCCAACTGCCTCGCTGTACCCGCTCGAATCGACCATAGATATGCCGTGCCAGACAAGCGAAATCAGAACCGCAGTCTTCTTCGTCGCCATTTTCATCAACATCAATCACTGCTGAGACGCATTCGGTTCCAAGACACACCACCGGCCTGACAATCTCTTCAATCAGTATTTTGGTTTCCGGCGCAATTCCGGTTTGTTTCAGCTGCGCATACCTGTCCTCATTGTCTAAATTGTTGTTATTATTTAGATCATCCACCGCGTTCCCGTTGAACATATCCACCAGATAAGCCCGACTGTTTCCTGTAGGCGGCGCACAGGCACTCTCGGAGCTACTCGCTGGCACATAAGATGTGAAAAGTATTTTATAATCTATGATAAGCGGAGAAGACAGCACCTTCTCACCCGCGGTTCCTAAGCGGATATACCAGCCCGACTTTCCCGCAAAAGCCGAGGTTGCGATTTCTCGGGTGGTAGCGTCACTGTCAGTGAGAAGATGATTAGTGGCGTCATAAAGGTTTGATTCGGTCAGAACAGTGTCAAACGTATACAAGCCTTCACTGTCTCTAAGGAACACACCTTTATCCTTCAACATATAGAAGCGGTCAGCCACAGTGGTATTGAGCGGGGAAGCGCGCCAGCCGCTGCCAATGGCTACCGCATAGTAAAGCTCATCTCCCAGCGCGACCTCTGATACATCAGCGCCATAGAAAAAGCGTCGATTATCGGCTTCTAACGGCCCTCCAAAATCAGCCAATCTTGCGCCTTTTACAAAATCAGCGCCCGTGCTGCCGTTGTAAATGTCCATACGGAATAGTTGACCGCCCATATCGGCCACATACATGTGATCAGCAAATCCATCATTATCTCGATCAATGACTGAAATTCTGCCGGGAATACTATATTGCATGTCAGGAAGGTTTAAATCAGCATCAGCGTTGCTGGCGTGCCATAATAATTCGCCGCTATCAGCATCAAACATGTATACGGCATTGCCGTAAGCATCAGCCGAGCGAACTGATTTAGTATCTTGTTCATCACTGTATCCACCGCCTACAATCATCACATTGCGCTCGGTGGAACCTATTTTAACTTTGGTAATGGTAGGCCTTGACCAGGTCTGACCGAGTTTTTCCAGCCCGACATCACCGCCATTGATAGTAAAAAGCAAGGAGGGGGAGGTTTTGCTGGTAACATCAAACACATAGTAGTTTCGACCACCACGGCGCATCCCGAGATACAGGTAGGTTTTATCATCGACATACCGTAATACCATGTCACCGTCTAATCCATACACATGGTTAAACGTGGAGTTATCCTGATAAAAATCGTACAGGTTGCCGAGCAAATCTTTGGGGATAATGGCGAAATTCTCTTCCCCTGTGTAAGCATCAAATGAATGCAGAAAACCTTGGTTGGTAGCGACAAAAATTGCTGAATCTGTGGTTCCATAATTCACAATGACGGGCTGCGAATGGATAGGATCGCCCATTTGCAATCGCACGTCGGTAGTGCTTCCGTCTCCATCAACGTCTTTTATATCTACGCCTCGGGCCCACTTCAAAAGATTAGCGCGCAGACTGTCGTCATCAATAGCTTCAATTGCTAAGTCGCGTCTAGTAATAGTGGTGTTGGTCTCATGCAGGCGATTCACTGATGAAATTACATTCCCCGGGGTATCGAAGAAATAGACATTTCTGTTGCTATTGAGCAAGCTGGCTGCCCCGCCCTCACGTACATCGTTGCCGTCCGCGAGTACAGACCAGTAACTGTGGGAATTGTCGGCAAAAAATCCGGTAACACTGTCGACCGCATCAATGCCGTTTCTATCCAGAATTTGATCGCCACTTAATTTATATTTCTTAAGATTGCCCGGCCAAATGGTACCTTCAGCGGGTTTGAAAAGCGCAAAGTACAACTCGTCCCGGTGTGTCAGACGGTTCAACTGGTTTACCGCCACCCCCGGTGATACAAAGGTCGCATTTATGTCTTTTACTGATCGCAAAATAGATTGGAAGGCGTTGGTGAGTTGTTCGCTATCATCGGCCTTATAAAAGCCGCCACCGCTTTGAACTGCTAATTGATTAAGAAAATTATTGGCCGTGGTGTTAGCAGCGAAACCGATGGTATGGGTAATTACCCGTCGGTCAATAGCCGAAGTTTCAGTTTTGCTGACATTTTTTACCAGATCCAGTCCGCATTTTTCTCCGCCGGAACCTGTGCAATATTTGTTAAGCAAAGACTGAATTTTCGATACGCTATGATTGTTGTTTGCTTCACCGTCGGAGAGCAAGACGATATGATTGTTCGTCTGACACTGCAAATCCTGCACCGGCGAAATATACGTCGCGCCAGAGGGTATATACTCGTTCATACATTCATAACTGCTCAGATTATCTTCAGTACAACCATTTGGCAGCACCGAATCAGCGCCAATATAAGAGGCTCGGTGGCTGACGCGGGTACTACGTCTTAGCGTGCTGGAAACACTGGAATTTCCTCGGGCCAAACCATAATCTACGTCTAAGCCGCCGTAGTACAGAACGCCTTCATATAAGGAATCGACAATAGGTGTCATGCCGCTGGCGTACAGTTCATCTACTTTGCTGATTAGGTGCTCTCGAACTGTTGCCGACACGCCGGGTGAGGCGTTGCCGTTAAACTTTATCACCAGTCTTGGCGCATAGGATGCTTGTCCGTTGTAGGAGTAAATACCCCGGGTACCAGAAAAATCACTAAATACAAAACCCAGGGCATTGCCGGGTGACCAGCCGCCGCGGTTAACAATAGCCTGCACAATGGACGAAACATCTGGTGTCTGCACATCATACTTACGGTAAAAAGCAGGTATATTCCAGTCTATTCCCGCGGTCTTCGGTAGATCACGCACCATATACCGGCGGTGAGGGTGAAAGTCTTCAAGATTATCCTGAGCAACACCCCTGATTCTTGCAGAAGCAGACCAGTATTCGGTATCGTAAGCAGTAAATTCAAGATGAGCCTCTTTGATAGTGGCTCCCTGGGGAATGTTAACGTTATGAAATCGGATGCCAACATATTCATTGTTTCGACTGTCAAAGGTCAGTTCTGTACCCGTTGCGTCATAACCTCGTGATTGCTCTTCTACGTTATCTTTATTGGTATCTACCTGAAAAACGGCTTCACCCGCCACACATCCAACAGCAGTTGTCTCGTCATACGTCACCACCAATTGGGGCGAGCTACCCAGGCCTTGATCGTAGGCTTTTGCCTGACGATTGCTGGCGCTGTCTGTGCTGGAAGCTTCCATCATTAGCGTGAGCGCCTGCCCACCACACCACGCTTCTTGATCAACAATTTCCTGCAGGATGACAGAAATGTCAGGTGTAATTACAATTTCATCAGTCACAGGAAAACTATTATTACTGTCCCACAATATGTCATTTGAGGTGATAGTGCGTGAGGAGAGATTATTGGCGGAGTTTGTAATCTCAGCACTATTTCCACTTAATTCCCCCTTTATAACAAAGGATGTCGCGGCAGTATTTAATTGACTGGAAGTCAGACGCAATTGAGCGCTGGTAATTACCGCGCCCCGTGGAATGTCTACATCGGTGAAACGAAAGGCCGAAAGGACGGTAGACGTTCCCAGACTTAGCACCAACGTATTGCTATTAAAATTAACATTGCCGTTCACCTCGTATGCATCGTCGCTTCCCTGGGAAGTAGAAGTAATAATTTCCGGGCTGACGGTATCGTCAATATTGCGTACCGGAAACAGTACAGGTCCGCCATAATCCGAAAACCGCATCAAGCCGGCGTTAATGTTTGTCGCCGAGCTTAGCGTAGATTTGAGCGCATCCTGTACTCTTACCATTCTGGATAAATCTGTATTATCCTTTGCCGTCATACTTCCGGAGGTATCCATAATAAACAGCACGTTAGGACTATAAGTAACAGCAGAACCGGAAGTTCCTAAATAGATATCAAGGTCATCCCCTACCGCCGACCAGCCGATACAAAGCCACAGAATTAATGAAAACAGACACTGTACTAGGTTCTTCATATCCACTCCGGTTACTGCGACGCTGGTGCAAGCACCGCAGCTGACACAGTGTTCGCCACTATCGTTTTTTTACCGGCTATTTTTCCACAGCCGCGCACAATAAACACATGACAGTTGATGTTACTACCGCCAATGACATTACTCGAACCACGACATGCCTGCTCTCTCACAAAAGCGGTTCGGGACCAACTTTGGGTTGAAGGGGATGACTGATAATTTCCTGTTGCCGTATGTTCATTTCCGGTGGTCAATCCGGCCGCGGTAAGTTGGCGATTTGTCCAGCTGCTATCATCTGCGCAGCTCATGGTATCTGATTTGGGGTCGAATGCCGCCCCTTGACGTGCTTCAGATAGCGGATCCTCTTTGGTATCGTCTACCAATAGCACTTCATCTTCTGCTTCAAAAAAAACGCCTGCCAGCGCCGCCTCTGCCGCATCAAATGCCATACCGGATTGTTGCATAGACATTGCCATTTTTGATTGGCCAAGGCTGCCGGACACTGCGCTGACTCCAAGAATAGTCAGGGAAAGCAGTACCAGAAGCGCCAGCACCATTACCACACCTTGCTGTTTCACTGCGCGCTCCTTACAAAATTTTTCATATTTCGTAGACCAAGCGTTTGAGTAAACACCTGAAAATAATGTTGCTTATCCGTCGTCACAGGATTTTCATTGAGAAGCGCGTATTGTTGCGTCGTCGTCTGATTGACGTTTGCGCTATCACTTTGAAGCAACACGCCAAAGCGGATAGCTACAACCTGCTGGTTTTGGGTACGTAATCCAGCCAGTTCATCGGCAGTGACATAACGAACAGCCTGACCTTCAGAGGTGTTAGCCTGCGCCGTGACGCCATATTGAACCTGAAAGCTTACAACGTTATCCATCAAGGTTACCGCCTGGTTAACTGCCGCCCCTGTCTTTAAGCCTCGCAATACTCTTCCATCAAAACCAGTGCACTGCAATTTACCACTGACAACGCTGTAACGGTTCGCGACGTGAAATTCACTCCCTGTGGCATAGCCATAAGAATTACCGGCACAGTCTGCTTTAGCCAATAAGTTAACCACCAATGTATCGTTTGCGCCTGAAGCACCTTGCGCAGAGCCTAACGTTCTGTTAGCAGGAAAATCTCCGGGTACGGCTACTGGCCGGTTCTGCACAAAAGCCGCCTCAACCACCATGTCTACGCTGCTGTCCACATTAGCTTTAACCTGGTCGTAGCGTCCCACTTCCAGCAATTCGCGCGTCAGACGAAGCACGATAAACCGCCCCGATTCCTGCACCTGTGCCACTGCCTGATTTAACGAATTCGTCACCCGGCTACTGACCATGGTCTGGATAATTGCTCCTGAGATAATCAGCCCCAGCACCAGCGAAATCATTAATTCCACGAGTGAAAAACCCTGTTGCCGCGTCATAAAGTTATATCCTTAAAGACACAGGCATTGGCAGTATCGCTGTCTGGATTACAACGTTCATGAAGGGTGTATTGGCGATTAACGGTTGTACTTACGGGCCACCGCAACAAGATTTCGATGCGTGAACCAGCACTGCAATTATCTGCGTCGGCGCCATTATTATCATTACAAGCCACAGAGAGAATAGTGGCGGGATTGGTTTGAACTGCCGAGCATGACAACGCCCAGCCGTCGTATTTTGCCATCTGCGCTTCGTCACACTGACCCGATTCACAATCTGGAATATCGGCGGGACGAGATAAGCAGTAACATTGATAAGGCGAGGAGCCGCTGTTACAACTTAGGGAAGAGAAATTGTAATTTGCTGCCTCAAAATAGCGATTATTAACCACCAGACCATCTCCCGCCTGAGCAGGTCTTGAGGCAGCACGCAAACGCTCTGCCACCTGTTCGGCGACAAATTCGGATTGGGTTCGGCTAATGGCATCTTTGTTGGCAAACGATCCGACGAACTGCAATGAGGCAACACCTAATAGCCCGATTGCAAGAATAAATAGAGTAATCAAAATTTCGATTAACCCCACGCCCGCCTGACGGCCCAACAGCGCATGATTGCGCATATGGTTTATACTCACTACTTAAGAATAGCTTTTCAAATTTATCCTATACCAGAGTAGTTTGTTTTAACGTATTCCTTAACGTCAGTGAGTATCGAAAATGATTCGCGAATATACCTATCGCTGCTGGCGACTTATTTAAACAACCTGCTTAATTCTTAGCTCTTTAGGAACGGCGAATTCTACGTTTTCCTCTCGTCCAGGTCGCTCAAATGCTTTTGTTGCCCCCCATTCTATTAACCGGTCAACCACGCCCTGTACCAGCACTTCAGGTGCTGATGCGCCTGCGGTCACACCAATATGCTCGACGCCTTCCAGCCAGTCTTTTTGAATGCAGTTAGCATCAGCAATTAAATAAGCCTGAGCTCCTACTTTTTCTGCCAGCTCTCGCAATCGGTTTGAATTAGAGCTGTTCTGCGCTCCCACAACTAGCAAAACCTGACAGTCATTCGAGAGCTCTCGTACGGAATCCTGACGGTTCTGAGTTGCGTAGCAGATATCATCTTTACGCGGGCCATGAATTGCAGGAAAACGCTCTCGTAATGCATCAATCACTTCCGCGGTATCATCCACCGACAGGGTGGTTTGGCTACAATAATACAGATGCTCCGGATTTTTTACATTCAATAGCGCAACGTCACTGATGGATTCAACAAGGTAAATTCCACCGGCCTCATTATTATACTGCCCCATTGTCCCTTCTACTTCTGGGTGTCCGGCATGGCCGATAAGAATGCACTCGGTTCCCGTTTTACTGGCGCGGGTCACTTCCATATGCACTTTTGTCACCAGCGGACAGGTCGCATCAAAAACCTTCAATCCTCGAGAGGTCGCTTCATTGCGTACAGCCTGCGATACCCCATGGGCAGAAAAAATGACGATACTATCATCGGGCACTTCATTAAGTTCATCGACAAACACCGCGCCGCGCTTTTTCAAGCCATCAACGACGAAACGGTTATGAACAACTTCATGGCGCACGTAGATTGGCGGGCTAAATATCTCTAAAGCTCGTTCTACAATGGTAATGGCTCTGTCTACGCCGGCGCAGAAACCGCGAGGATTAGCAAGATGGATCTGCATGGAATACTCCTTAAGCCTCTCGCTTTGCGGGTTTAACATCAATAATTTCTACATCAAAAATGACAGTTTGACCAACCAGCGGATGATTAAAGTCCACCGTTACCGAATCGCCAGCCACACTGCGTATTATACCCGGAATTTCGGAACCATCGGGTTGCGAGAATGCCAGAATAGCCCCTTCTTGAATCTCTATATCAGCACCAAAGCGACTGCGATCCATATGATGAATATTATCTGGATTCGCTTTACCAAACGCTTCTTCAGCGTGAAGCGTGAAAGATTTTTTCTGCCCTTTTTCCAATCCTAACAAGCAGGCTTCAAAATTGGGCGTTAAACTTCCGTCTCCCATTACCAGTTTCGCCGGCTTATTGTTGACTCTTGTGCTGTCCGCTGCAGAACCATCTTCCAGCTTAAGATCAAAGTGCATAATGACTTCGCTGTCAGGACCAATAATTGTTTGTGACACGGCGGCCTCCCCGCTACGGCTTCGTTGAAGGTGAAGTAGGTGAATTGGCACTATCGGCTTTTTTCACGTCTTTATGTAAAAACATATCGATAATTAGCAATGCCGCACCAATAAAAATGGCACTATCGGCTATATTAAACGCAGGCCAGTGCCAATTACTAATATAAAAATCCAAAAAATCAATCACGTAACCATGAACGAGGCGATCATAAACGTTGCCCAACGCCCCGCCCAATATGCAACTAAATGCTATTGGCAGCAATCGCTGTGATTTCGTAGCCTGCTTGAGCCACCATAGGATCACAGCGCTTACCGCAGCGGCAATCGCAGTAAAAAACCAGCGCTGCCAGCCGTCAGCATCGTGCAAAAAGCTAAACGCTGCACCATAGTTGTGTACGTAGGTAATGTTGAAAAAAGGCAGCAGTTGTACCGACTGGTACAACTGCATGCTGTCGAGCACTGCGTGTTTGCTCCACTGATCAAGCACAAATATTACAGCGCTTAACCATAAAAAGCGCAGACCCGTCTGAGTGAGCACATTACGCATACTGACGCACTTCCCCTTCCCCATCAACATTGGTGATACAACGTTGACATAGCTCAGGATGTGATGCATCAGTGCCTACATCTTCCCGATGATGCCAGCAGCGAACACATTTTTCACCCGCACTTTTTGTCACCTCAATCCATAGCCCTTTAACTTCAGTCTCCTGAGCGTCATCGGTTTTATCTGCAAGCGGCGCTAAAACAGCGCCAGAGGTGATAAGTACGAATCTAAGTTCATTTTCTAACTGACTCAGTTGCTGAAACAAATTGTCATCAGCATAAAGACGAATTTCAGCCTCAAGAGAACCACCGAGACGTCCTTCTTTACGGGCTTGCTCCATGGCCTGGTTAGCTGCATCTTTTACTGCCAGTATCTGGTGCCAGAAGTCATCATTGAAGGCACCCGATGAGGCAAAATTGTCAAACCCAGAATACCAGCTTTGCGTGAACACAAATTCTTCACGATCACCAGGCAACTCCTGCCAGATCTCCTGCGCGGTAAAACTGGTGATAGGCGCCATCCACCGCACCAGTGCTTCAATGATATGGTAAAGCGCGCTTTGACAGGAACGACGCGCCACACTGTCGCTTTTAGCGGTGTATTGTCTGTCTTTTATAATATCCAGGTAAAAACTGCCCAGCTCCACAGAACAAAAATGTGTAAGCTTTTGCATAACCACCAGCATGTCGTAGTTGTTATAGGCGTTGATAATTTCCTGTTGCAGCGTCCGGGTGCGCGCTACAACCCATTGATCCAATGCCACCATCTCAGATTCATCAACGGCGTGTACGTTAGGATCAAAACCGTTCAGGTTAGCTAGCAAGAATCTCGCAGTGTTACGCACACGTCGATAAGCATCAGCTGCGCGTTTAAGAATTTCATCAGAAACTGCGATTTCGCCGCGATAGTCCGTGGATGCAACCCACAAACGCAGAATATCTGCGCCTAATTTGTTGGTAACTTCCTGCGGCGCCACGACATTGCCTACAGATTTGGACATTTTTCGTCCATGCGCATCAACCGTAAAGCCGTGGGTCAATACTTCTTTGTAGGGAGCGTGACCGTACATTGCCGTAGACGTCATAAGCGATGACATAAACCAACCGCGATGTTGATCAGAACCTTCAAGATATAAATCGGCACTGGCAGGAATGTCGTCACGGCGCTCTACCACAAAATAATGGGTTACACCTGAATCAAACCACACGTCGAGGGTATCAGTAACTTTATCGTACTGCGCCACCTCATCCCCCAACAACGTGGCGTCATCCAGATCCCACCACGCTTGAATGCCACTGAGCTCAACCTGCTCTGCCACTTTTTCAATGAGTACAGAAGTTTCAGGATGCAGCTCTCCGCTTTCTTTATGCACATATAAAGGAATGGGCACACCCCAGGTGCGTTGTCGGGAAATACACCAATCGGGGCGACCTTCCACCATTTTCTCAATGCGTTGTTGACCCCATTCAGGGATCCATTTCGTTTGTTCGATTTGCCTTAACGATTCTGCACGCAAGCCTTGTTTATCCATACTGATAAACCATTGCGGTGTCGCACGGAAGATTATTGGCGTTTTATGACGCCAGCAATGAGGATAGCTATGTTCATAGGACACGCTTAACATCAGGTTGCCGTGCTCTGCTACCGTGTCGACAATAGCGCTGTTTGCTTTAAATACAAATTGGCCGCCAAACAAAGGTGTATTGTCTAAATACACACCATTGTTTCCAACCGGGTTGTACACTTCGATGCCGTAGCGTTTGCCTACGTTAAAATCATCCACACCATGAGCTGGCGCGGTGTGAACACAACCGGTACCGGATTCAGTCGTAACGTGCTCACCTAAAATCAGCGGCACAGTCATGTCCAGAAACGGATGCTTCACTTTTAACGTATCCAGTGCTTCACCAACGCAACTGGCAACTTCTTTATAGTCGGTGATGCCATAGCGCTGCATGCAGCTTTCCATCAGATCGTGGGCAACGACAATCCAGTCTCCGCTTACGCTTAATTCAACCAATGAATAGGTTAGCTCCGGGTGCAAACTGATGGCGCGGTTAGCGGGCAACGTCCAAGGCGTTGTTGTCCAGATCACTACCGATGTCTTATGCGCTGTTAAATCCTGCTCTGTCACTCCAAATGCTGCGGCGATAGCCGTGCTATCAGCAACAGGAAATTTTACGTCAATGGCAGGTGAAACTTTATCTTTGTATTCTACTTCCGCTTCAGCCAAGGCAGAACCACAATCAGTACACCAATGAACAGGTTTAAAACCTTTTTCCAGATGCCCGGAATTTACCACTTTTCCTAGTGCCCGGATAATGTCAGCCTCAGAGCTGAAATCCATGGTTTTATACGGCTTGTCCCAAGCGCCAAAAACACCTAATCGGATAAAGTCGGCCATTTGGCCATCAATTTGCTTTTGTGCGTAATCGCGGCACTTTTGGCGAAATTCAGCGGCAGTGACCTTTTTGCCAGGTTTACCCACTTTCTTCTCTACCATTAACTCAATAGGCAAGCCGTGACAGTCCCATCCCGGCACGTAAGGCGCGTCGAAATCAGATAACGTTTTGGCTTTAACAATAATGTCTTTGAGGATTTTATTTACCGCATGCCCAATATGAATATCGCCATTGGCATACGGAGGGCCATCATGCAAAACAAACGGCGTTTTTCCCGCCTTTGCTTCGCGAATTTTTTTATAGACACCTTTTTCCTGCCAGTCCTGCAGCATTTTAGGCTCGCGCTGAGCCAGATTACCGCGCATGGGAAAGGGTGTTTCGGGTAGATTCAATGTGGCTTTATAATCACTCATAAACTTGTTTTTCCGTCCACCTATTTTGATGGCATATCAAATGGATATGCCCTTTACTGTGCGACATTATTCAGTGCGACACTGTTCAGTGCGACACTGTTCTGTGCGACACTGTTCTGTGCGACACTGTCCGCGACTACTTAAGTGAATGCCTGACGCGCTTGCTCGGCGTCACGCTCTATTTGTTCTTTTAACGCCTCAAAGGAGGCAAATTTTATTTCGTCTCTGATTTTAAATTCAGGGCAAACAATAATGGTTTGGCCGTACAAGCTGCCCGAATAATTAAAAACATGTACTTCCAGTTGCGTTCGTTTTCCCGCCACTGTGGGCCTGGACCCTACATTAGCCACCCCGTGATAGGTGTCTTTGCCGATACTGACAGTTACCGCAAACACTCCTTTGATGGGGGTGCGAAAGCGTTTAAGCAAGACGTTAGCCGTGGGGAAACCGATAGTCCGGCCTTTTTTTTCACCATGCACCACTTTGCCACTGATAGAGAAGCGCCGGCCCAGCATAACCGCCGCTTTGGCAAATTCTCCCGCCGCTAGCAATTGCCGAATAGCCGTTGAGCTGATCCGACAGTCATTGACCTGAAAACTTTGGGTACTGACGACATCAAACTGATACTGCTCACCGGCGTGCGTGAGCATGGAAAAATCACCTTCACGACCTCGACCAAAGCGAAAATCATCGCCCACCACCAAAAATTTCACACCCAGTTTGTCTACCAGTAAATCGTGCACAAACGCATCAGCACTCTGGCTGGCAAAATGACGATTAAAACGCACACAGATAAGTCTGTCTACGCCCAGGGCTTTTAACTGAACGTATTTTTCACGCAAAGTGCTCAGTCTGGCCGGTGCGGTTTCCGGGCTGAAAACTTCTTCTGGTTGCGGCTCAAAAACCATGACTGTGGCGGGCAACGACAGGGCTCTTGCTTTTTCAATGACACTGGCTAATACCGCCTGGTGCCCTTTATGTACACCATCAAACTTACCGATAGTCAGTACACATCCGCGGTGGTGCGGGCGTAGGTTGTGAAGCCCCCGAATTAATTCCACTGTTGAACGCTGCCTTTTTTCGTTCGCTACATCACAAAACACGCGATTATAAACGACCCGTTCCGTAATACCAATTGTTCATCCCGCTTTATCCGCCAATAGCCCTGAAATGCCGGGGGCGAATTCCCAGAATAAGTAACGTCGCAATGAAGGTAACTACGGCAAGGCCGATGGTCAGCACCACATGTTTAATCTGTTCCAGCAACGACAGTAAATAAAAACTATCGCCTTTGTCCAGCCATAGTATCACCGCCCCCATCACCGTACTGCCTGCGATAATCCGGATTAAGAACCAAAATGTTTCGCGACTGACTCTAAACACCCCGACCCGGTGTAATGTTAAATACAGTAATCCTGCATTCATGGTGGCAGACAGACTGGTGGCAATAGCCAACCCGATATAGCCATACGGAATGGCAAATATCAGATTGAAAACCATATTGGCTATCATACACCAGATACCATATTTCACTGGCGTTTTCAGATCCTGACGAGAGTAAAACCCCGGCGCCAGCACCTTTACCAGCATAAAGCTGAGCAAACCAAAAGCATATGCCGTCAAGGAGTAAGAAGACATTCGAGCGGTTTCTGGCGTAAACGCCCCGCGCTGGAAAATGACAGTAAGAATAGGTTCGGCCATCACTGCAAGCCCAACAGCCGCGGGTAAACCAAGAAAGCACACCATACGTACCGACCAATCGATATTACCGGCGAAGGCTTTAGGATCTTTCGCCACATGATTCCGCGATAACGTAGGCAATATCACCGTTGCTATGGCAATGCCAAATAGCCCAAGAGGAAATTCTAATAAACGATCGGAATAGTAAAGCCAGCTAATCGAACCCGTCATTAAAAAACTGGCAATAAAGGTATCAAGCAGCAGATTAATTTGCCCTACTGACACGCCAAAAAGCGCGGGTATCATGAGCTTTCTTACTTTAACGACTCCAGGGTCGTGCCAGCCCCACTTAGGTTTTACCAGCAGTCCAGCCTGATATAAAAATGGCAATTGAAAAGTTAGCTGAACGATTCCCCCTATGAATACGCCCCAGGCAAGGGCAAAAGCCGGTTGCGCCAAATGGGGAGCCAGATACACAGCAAGAATAATAATACAGATATTTAGCAGCACTGGGGTGAATGCCGCTACCGCAAACTTATTAAGAGTGTTGAGAATTGCGCCCGCTAATCCGGTAAGCGAAATAAATGCCAGATAGGGAAAGGTAATTTTGAGCATGGTAGAGGCTAGCAGAAATTTATCACCCGCCTCTTCGCCGTTCCACCAATCAATAAACCATCCCATGCCAAATAAAGCAGCCAGCACAGGTGAGGCGATTACTCCCACTAAAGCCACAACAAACACTATAGCGCCCAATGTTCCGGATACTTTCGCGACGAATTCCCGCAGCTGCGCCTTATCGTTTTCATGGTGCACTTCCGTTAGTACAGGAATGAAAGCTTGAGCAAACGCACCTTCAGCAAATAGCCGGCGCAAAAAATTGGGAATCTTGTTGGCAAAAAAGAAAACATCAGCAGCAGCCCCATCGCCCATCAGTCGAGCAACGACGACGTCCCGTGCCAGGCCCAACACTCTGGATAACAAGGTCATGACGCTGACAATTAGCCCTGACTTTAATAGCTTCCCTGACACAATACCTCTTGATTAGCGCGTAAATTAGCGGACCGACATCATAGCGGAATGGCGATAGCGGGGAAATAACTCAACGCAGAAGTTTTTAGCTAAAACCGATGCATAATTAGGACTGTATTTAATTTTAGATAAAAACTCGGGTGATATTCCCGAAAAGTACTGCTATAATGCGCGCCGCGTGAACAGAGTGTCTTTTCCTATTGAGTCTGTCTTAGTTGCTAAAACAGTTTGACAATTAAGCGATTGGTAGGCAAAATCCGCACCCTCGTTTTTGACATGAATTTTATTTCGGAGTTACACCTTGGCTAACATTAAATCTGCTAAGAAACGTGCAATTCAGGCCGAAAAGCGTCGTCAGCATAATGCCAGCCGTCGCTCCATGACTCGTACAAGTCTCAAAAAAGTAGTAGCAGCAATCGCTAATGGCGATAAAGAAGGTGCTCAAGCTGCACTTGCTACTGCTACGCCGATCCTTGACAGAATGGCTACCAAAGGTTTGATTCACAAGAATAAAGCTGCTCGCCATAAGAGCCGTCTAGCTGCACAAATTAAAGCACTAGGCTAAGTTTTATTTAGCAACATTTAAAAAAGCGCCCTTCGGCGCTTTTTTTATATCTGCTTTCCGGTACTACTGCTGTGTCAGCAACAGCCCATCACCATTCCACGTTCCTTAGCAACAGTCAGTTCCCCGCGTACATTGTCAAATAAGTGAAGCAAGATTGTGCAAAAAGCGTCATGTTCAGTTGATACAGTGCGCAAAAAGCCGGGAAAGATTATGTTCACAGTCGATGAAGTTCTCAATAAGCATTATCCACAGGTAAGCAATAACCCTGTTCTTTTCAAATCTTTGTCTTTTGTCCTGCGCCACTTGTTGCACGAGCGGGAAATGAACGAATTCAAAGACGCTTACCCGCATTACAAAGACATTGATTTCGTAGAACAGGTTCTTGAATATTTCACCGTTAGCTATTCTACACGAGACGTGGAAAAGGAGCGCATTCCCAGTGCGGGACGTGTCGTCATTATTGCCAATCATCCCATCGGTTCCCTTGATGGTCTTGCGCTTATTAAGCTTATTAGCGAAGTGCGCAGCGACATCAAAGTGGTGGCAAATCAAATGCTCATGGCAATTGAACCTTTGCAAAATATACTGTTGCCCGTCAACAATATGCAAGGCGGTACACCCAAACAGCATCTTGAGGCAATTCAACGCCACCTCCATCTTGAAGGCGCTTTACTAATATTTCCCGCCGGTGAAGTTTCTCGTCTACGTCCGCAAGGCGTGCGCGACACCACATGGAATAGCGGCTTTTTACGCATTGCCCGGCTCGCAAAAGCGCCTATTCTGCCGGTTTACATTGATGCTAAGAATTCATCATTGTTCTACGGGTTGTCCATGATCTATAAGCCTTTGGCAACCGCCATGTTGGTCAAAGAAATGTTTCGTAAACATCAAAGCCATTTGCCAATTAGAATTGGCGAACTTATACCAGCACAAGTTTACCAGCCACTTGCTTTGCCCATTGCCGCTCAGGTTAAATTGTTTAAACGACATCTTTATAGAATTGGCCACAGTAAAAAAGGTTTATTGACCACACAAGCAGCCATTGCGCCTCCTGAAGATAGAAGAGAATTGAGCAAAGCCATCAGGCAGCAATGTGAACACCTGGGCCACACCGCCGATGGCAAACATATCTTTCTTTATCAGCACACCCATTGCTCACCTATCATGCGGGAAATAGGCCGTCAACGAGAGATCGCATTCCGCGCAGTGGGGGAAGGAACCAACAAACGTCGTGACATCGATGCCTATGATGCGTATTACTATCATCTGATATTGTGGGATGAAAATGATCTTGAAATTGTTGGCGCGTATCGTTTTGGTGATGCCGAACAACTTGCCGCGCCAACCCACCCTACCGGGCTTTACTCAGCAACCCTGTTTAATTATTCGCAGCAAAATGACAGGTTGTTTTCTCAAGGACTGGAGCTGGGCCGCAGCTTTGTACAACCTGCCTACTGGGGCAAACGTAGCCTTGATTATCTCTGGTTTGGTATTGGGGCATTTTTGGCTCGCTATCCAAAGTATCGATACTTATTTGGTGCGGTTAGTATAAGCAATGCTTATCCCAAACCCGCACAAGACTTATTGGTACAATTTTATCGCACCTATTATCCCGCGAAATTTGCTGAGGCACGCTCCCGACTCCCCTATCAGGGAAACGGAGATACTCTTCAAAGGTTTGTCGGTAACAACTATAAAAAGGAGTTCACCCTGTTAAAGCATTTACTTGCCAACATGGGTGTAAATGTTCCGACCTTATATAAGCAATACACCGAGATATGTCATGAAGGCGGCGCGGCTTTTATCGATTTTAACGTAGATCCGGATTTCAATAATTGTATCGATGGCTTAATAGTGGTTGATATGCACCAGCTTACCGCGAAAAAGAAAAAGCGCTATTTGCAAGATTGCAACATGACTAAGACAGCATAACATCAGACAAATCAGCGGAAAAGTAAAAGAAAGGAGTAGAAGTCACTTTTGAAATTGTCTCTCTTCAGCGACAGAAAGCTCGATTCGTTCGGGTTTCCTTTAGCGTGTCATGACGATATTTGGCATGACACGATTTGCGACTCACCAGGGAAATGACTCAACAGAAGCGATTACAGGGTATCCAACACACTCACAATTTCTCGCGTGTTCTCCACCAGCCGTATCACTTTATTTTCAATGCGGATGGATACAATTCCCGCTGAAGGCTCTCTGTACACGAGCTGTCCCATACGATACACGTCATAATCCAGAAATTGCCCCTTTAAAAGGTTCTTCTGCCAGCCTACAGGCAGGTCTCCTTCTTTGGCAGGTTTTCTGTCGTATCCGGACGATAGCGCATTGCTTCTATCAGCAGCCAAAAGCTCAGCTGAGCAAGTGGTAAGTATTATCCCAACGCAGACTATTGCTGTGGCTAGATTCATAAATGCTCCCTATTTAATTTGCGCACGAGCTTGTCAGTGCAAGGGGCGCACCATGTTCGCGAAATGATAATTTCTTTAACAAAGTGAAAACTTCATCGGCATAATCTTTACAGAGAAGTTGCTTTCATATCCTATGGAAGCATAAGATAATCAGCACATGCTGGAAAAAGGACGTGTGGATAAAACTTTTGATTAAAATATTTGTGCTATTACCGCTACTGCTCAGCGCGCTATGGATTGGCTATTTGAAAATGAATGGTTATGCCATCAGTGAAGGGAAACAAGGATTTGTGTATATTCTTATCCTATCGAGTGTCATTGCCGCATTCTACACACTAATGCTTTTCCTGACCCATTAACGCTTATAATCAGCAGGGGAAGTGGTCTACTGCCCTATGCGGTCACCACACAAGGCGCCGCTATGATTCGAATGGCCATTCCCTCAAATCACGCATGTCACCCCTATGCCTCCACACTAGTGCAGAATTATGCATTATGGAATTTTGACTGCGTATAATACTAATCCGCCTTGATGTTTGCTCACTTAGCGCGAGAATTCTTCAACTTTTGACGAACCAATCTCCTTAAGGTTTTGCGGGGCTATCGAACGCAATTGGCGCAGCTCAAAATAGGTATACAGCGCAGCAACAGCAAAAAAAAGGGCGCTGAGATTCAGCGCCCTTTCCTATTTAACCCCAGATCGGCTTAAGCAACAACCATCGCATTGCGCTCAATGTCACTGATATTAAGGGATGGCTTGTTTTCTTTAAGACAATAAGCCACCAGACCAGCCATTAAATTGAGTGTAAAACCATTTATACTGCGATGCCTTGAGTGCTCAATGTATGAAATGTTCTTTAATTGGTCGTTGATAGTTTCAATAATGAAGCGCTTCGATAGCATCGCTCTGTCCCATAAAGACATCGCTTTTGCTTTCATATTTTTGCGAACCGTGGTGATAAGTTTGACGCCTTTCTCAAATAAATTAGCTTCTAATGCTTTGCTCAAATACCCTTTATCGCCATACAATTTGTCGGGTAAATGTCGAGCTAATTCTTCGACAGGTTTTGTGTCATGGACATTCCCCGTCGTCACTTTTGCCGCCACGATTTCACCCAGATGGCTCACTATCAAGTGTAGTTTAAAGCCGTAAAACCAGCCCATTGTTCCTTTTCCTCTTTGCGCTATCCCGTCAAAGGTTTTATGGCGAGGTATGCGAATGTTATGGCAAACCTTTAGGCTGGTAGAGTCAATGAATTCAATGCCTGTAGGCTTTCCCTTTAAAGTACTGAAGTAGGCACACATGGGCACAATTGTTCGCGGCATTACTTCTAAAAAGCGCGTATAACTAAGCAAATCAGGAAATGCGTTGCGATAAAATACTCTTACATATCCCGAGTAATAATTCTTAAAATCGCGATGATGTGACATGTGAAAACCGATGATGATTGTCATCATTTCACTCATTGACATACGGCACTCACGTCGTCGTCTTCTGGTGCCGTCTTCAAGTAGCTGCTTTTGCCATTGGGGAATAAACACTTTGCAAAAGTCATCGACATCGCAAAATAATTCAACTAGATTCTTCATGCCTGTTCCTTGTTGATTTGGTCATTTCTTTGTCGAAAGATCCGATCTTGGAACAGGCTTTTAGTTCAATTTCTTAAACAGGATTGGGGTTATTTATCCTAAAACTAGCTATTTCGCATGCTAAAGATTGCTGGCAATACTCACATCCGCTTCCTCTCTCAATGCGCTGACAAAGCTCTCATAGGTACTCTGCCCGAAATTAGAAGCCAGACGCTGCTTAAGATCCGCTTTTACAGAGTCATCCAGCTTCTCAGCAGTATTTACAGCAGTAAGTTCGATAACACCAACATCACCAGAGGTTAGTGAAACAACATCAGTTTTTTCGCCTTCTGTCGGAGCCAGGCGAAACAGTGTTTCCGCCAGATTAGCGGGTAGTTCGCCGCCTGCTCGATTTACACCTTCAACGGACTTCCAATCAAGATCATACTGCGCCAGCATGTCCTCGATACTTTCTCCAGCTTCCGTCTTCGCTACCAAAGATTCAGCCCAGGCCATTGCTGCTTGCTGCGCCTTTTCCGCACGCAAGCTAGACTCAATACGAGATTTCACCTCTTCCAGACTACGTGTACGTTGCGGTTCATGCTCTTTTACCCGCATTACCACTACATTGTTTTCATCCAGCTCAATAAGTTCGCTGTTCACACCATCTTCAATCAACTCTGGTGAGAATGCAGCAGATAGTGCCGCTGGATTATCCATAGGCGCCGGCGCAGAAGCCTGATTAAATAAGCCGGTTTCCTTGATCTCTTTATTGGCTACCCCGGCTACGTCTTCCAACGTATCGGGAACCTCAAATGCGACTTCTGCCATTCTTGACTGTAAGTCAAAGAATTTCTCTGTAGCCTTGTCAGCTAATAATGTCTCACGAATTTCCGTAGAAACCTCTTCAAAGGGAGTAACTTGTTCCGGCTTCACATCCGTAAGCTTAATGATGTGGTAACCGAATTCCGTTTCTACAACACCAGAGACATCACCTTTATTTGCCAAACCAAAAGCAGCTTCATCAAAGGCCGAATCCATCATATCAGGCGAAATGAAGTCAAGATCGCCGCCATTTTCGGCAGATAAAGTATCTTGAGAATTTTCTTTTGCCACTTGCGCAAAATCGGCGCCATCTTTAATTTTCGCCAGCAACGCTTCTGCTTCGGCTTTAGCAGCCGCTTCGTCATCGCCAAATTCTATAAGAATATGCGAAACCCGACGTTGCTCTTCTTTACGATAGCGGTCTTGATTATTCTGATAGTATTCATCGATCTCTCCATCGGAAACAGTAACATCATCTTTTAAGTCATCTACAGACAAGTTTACGTAAGCGATATTTACCTTTTCCTGCGTATCAAAAGCTGTAATATTCGCCTCATAATAGTTTTGAATTTCACTGTCGCTGACGTCAATTGATTCGGCAAAAGGAGCGGCATTTACAGTAAGATACCGAGCATCGCGGGTCTGCGCCTGCAAATCATAAACGCGCTGAACTTCAGACGGTAAAGCAAACGCTGAAGCGCCTAAGCCACTGGCAAGTTGCTTACGGGTAAGCTCGACCCGAAGATAATCGCGAAAATCGCTTGCTTGAAAGCCATTCTGACGCAATATGCTGATATAACGATTGTTATCAAACGTACCTGCTGTTTGAAATTCTGGCATCTGGCGAATAGTATCCCGAATCTGCGCATCACTGATTCGCAATCCCACTTCTCGTGCTTTCTGCTCAACCAGCGTATCGCCAATTAAACGCTCCAAAACACCCTGACGGAACTCGCGCAGATACCCTTCGTCTGCAAACATCGCAGAAACACTTTCTCCATATTGCGCTTCCATACGCTGGCGCTGGTTCTGGTACGCACGCTCAAGGGTATCAAGACTAATTTCCTGGCCATTTACGGTTGCCGCCACAGTAGAGCCTGAGGATGTCAGATAACTACCGACACCGGCAAACACGAAACTCAGGACAACCAGACCGATAATGATCATTGCCCAAGGGCCTTGAGAACCTTCTCTGATTCTTTCTAGCATAATTAGATTTTAACTCCGTTGCTTACTACACTCGTCAGGTTTCTTCTCTGGACCCAAACAAGTCGTTGTACCAGACAAAATAAGGCGAGATTATAACGTATTTAGTGGATTAAACGCGAAATTTTTGTATAGCGAATGACTGTCTTTCGACGTTATTGAACGTCGTTTTATGTGCAGTTTAATCGGTGTTTCTATCTGCACGGTAAGAGTTATCACTACGTTGTCAGCTACCTTCCATGAAGCCTATCGGCAATTACGCGTAATCTACAACTGCCTTGCCGGTATAGAAATAAAAAAGGCGATGGTCAAGCCATCGCCTTTTTCTCAATCTATTTAAGCTTAGTTACAAGCGTCTTTCAGAGCTTTACCCGCTTTGAAAGAAGGAACTTTAGCTGCTGCGATCTGAATAGTCTCACCAGTTTGAGGGTTACGGCCGCTACGAGCTGAACGCTCGCGAACTGCGAAAGTACCGAAACCTACCAGTGCAACTTGGTCACCGTCTTTTAGCGCTGCAGTTACTGCATCAGTAAACGCATCTAAAGCGCGGCCAGCGGCTGCTTTAGAAATATCTGCACCAGCAGCGATTTGGTCGATGAGTTGAGACTTGTTCACAATTATGATCCCCTTCGTTTGTTATTATACTGTTTATCCGAAACACTTATTGGTTTTGCTCCGAACGTTATAACAAGCTTGACAGGTAACATCAAGCAATGTGTTACAAATAGTTAACTTATTAATGAATCGCTGCTATCCCTTTAAATACAAGGCTTCAAGCGAGCACTCAGTAAAGGTAACACAAGTTTTGTCGCTTGAAAGCCCTATTCTTAAAAAAAAACAGCAAAACGAGGGCCTAACGCTCAATTTTTAATCAAATGTGACAGAAAATAGCTACATCCCTTACTATACGTAGGATGTAGCCTTCTTGAATCGGTTATTTCTCAGTCACTACTTTAAAAGATTCAACGGGTTCCTGAAGCGCAATATCCAACACTTCATCAATCCATTTAACTGGATGGATCTTTAACTCACGCTTAACGTTGTCCGGAATTTCTTCCAGATCCCGTTCGTTTTCTTTGGGTATAACAACCGTTTTTATACCACCGCGATGAGCAGCAAGTAACTTTTCTTTGAGGCCGCCGATAGCCAAAACCTCTCCGCGCAATGTGATTTCTCCCGTCATGGCAACCTCACATTTAACAGGATTTCCCGTTAATGAAGACACCAATGCCGTACACATGGCGATACCGGCGCTGGGCCCATCTTTCGGCGTCGCGCCTTCAGGCACATGAACATGAATATCGCGCTTTTCATAAAAATCCTGATTAATACGCAGCTTCTCTGCACGACTCCGTACAACCGTCATTGCCGCCTTAATCGATTCCTGCATTACATCACCGAGAGAACCGGTCGTGGTCATTTTGCCTTTTCCAGGTACCGCGGTAGTTTCTATGGTAAGCAGATCGCCGCCTACTTGTGTCCAGGCCAGTCCCGTTACCTGACCAATCTGATTTTCTTTATCCGCTTTACCATAGTCATGACGTTGAACACCAAGATATTCCTTTAGATTTTCTTGCGTCACCACGACTTTTTCTTTGCTCTTACTAAGCAAAATATCTTTCACTGCCTTGCGACAAACCTTGGAAATCTCGCGTTCCAGATTACGCACTCCCGCTTCACGAGTGTAGTAACGAATGATACCGATTATTGCAGATTCAGTGATCTCCAGTTCGTTTTTCTTAAGCCCGTTGCGTTCTATCTGCTTCGAAATAAGATGCCGAACAGCAATATTCAGTTTTTCGTCTTCGGTATAGCCGGAAAGGCGGATAACTTCCATTCTGTCCAGTAGCGGACCAGGAATATTCATACTATTAGAAGTCGCAACAAACATGACATCAGACAAGTCGTAGTCAACTTCCAGATAATGATCGCTAAAGCTATTGTTTTGCTCTGGATCCAGCACTTCAAGTAGAGCAGAAGCTGGGTCGCCGCGCATATCAGCAGACATTTTATCTATTTCATCAAGCAAAAACAGCGGGTTTTTAACCTCTACTTTCGCCATTTTCTGAATCAGTTTTCCTGGCAACGAACCAATATAGGTTCTGCGATGCCCGCGAATTTCCGCTTCGTCCCGCACGCCACCCAAGGCCATTCTGACATATTTGCGGCCGGTTGCTTTCGCTACCGATTGTCCAAGTGACGTTTTACCTACCCCAGGCGGACCCACTAAACACAGAATCGGTCCTTTCAACTTTTTGACGCGTTGCTGTACCGCCAAATATTCAATAATCCGCTCTTTGACTTTCTCAAGCCCGTAATGGTCAGCATTCAGTACTTCTTCAGCACGCGCTAAATCTTTTTTAACGGCGCTACGCTTATGCCAGGGAACCGATGTTAACCATTCAATATAACTACGTACCACGGTAGCTTCAGCAGACATGGGAGACATCATCTTAAGCTTTTGCAGTTCTGCCTTCGCTTTATCTTCGGCCTCTTTCGGCATTTTTGCTTCAGTAATTTTTTTACTTAGCGCTTCAAATTCATCCGGCGCATCATCAAGTTCGCCAAGTTCCTTCTGAATAGCTTTCATTTGCTCATTCAGATAATACTCGCGTTGACTTTTCTCCATTTGCTTTTTCACGCGGGTGCGAATTTTCTTTTCCACCTGCAGCAAATCGATTTCGCCTTCCATCAGCGCCATAAGATATTCAAGACGTTCATTAACGCCTTTCATTTCCAGCACTTTTTGCTTTTCCACCAACTTTAATGGCATATGCGCCGCCATGGTATCTGCCAGACGTGCGGCATCTTCAATACCATTTAACGAGGTGAGTACCTCAGGAGGAATCTTTTTATTTAATTTAACGTAACCCTCAAACTGCGACACTGCAGAGCGAATAAGCACTTCTTGTTCGCTATCGGAAAGATTCTCATCATGAACGCGGGCAATGTCTGCTGTAAAATAAGGATCAGATTGGGAATAGGTTTCGACTTCACCGCGCACGTTACCTTCTACCAGCACTTTTACTGTGCCGTCCGGCAGCTTCAGCAACTGCAAAATTGTTGCAATTGTGCCTACGGTATAAATGTCATCCGATTCTGGCTCATCAACACTGGCATCTTTTTGTGCGACCAGAAATATCTGTTTGTCATTTTCCATTGCTGCTTCAAGACAACGGATGGATTTTTCCCGTCCGACAAACAGCGGTATGACCATGTGTGGATATACCACCACATCCCGTAAGGCAAGTACGGGAATTTCTATGCGATTTTCACGCTCAACTGTCATACGTGTTCTCTATATAGTTAGTAATGTCGGTTTATATGGGGATGCCTATGCAAAGTTCAATCGATTTCAGCCCGGCATCCTCTTAATAGTACTAAACGACTATGATGCAATCAGCTCAGAGCACACATTAATGCGGATTAGCATAAGGTTTACCTTTATCAATGCTATTCGGTTGCGGTGGATTTACAACCATTTTCATATCTGTTTGGAGATCTCACCCTTAAAGGTGAAGATAAAAAGAAAAAAAGGCCCGAAGGCCCTTTTTGATGCTTACTCAGCAGCTGCTTTTTTGTCGTTATTGCCATAAATCAGAATTGGTTTTGATTCCCCTCTGATCACGGTTTCATCAATAACCACTTTGTTAACCTCCTCCATAGAAGGCAGGTGATACATCGTGTCTAATAGCACAGCTTCTACAATGGAGCGTAACCCTCTGGCACCGGTCTTGCGTTGCATTGCTTTTTTAGCAATAGCATGAAGGGCGTCATCGCGGAATTCAAGTTCCGTATCTTCCATCGCAAATAATGCCGAATACTGTTTTGTAATTGCATTTTTCGGCTCGCGCAGGATTTCGATTAACGCTTCTTCATTCAACTCTTCCAGACTGGTGACAACGGGTAAACGTCCGATGAACTCTGGAATTAAACCGTATTTTACCAGGTCTTCTGGCTCAACCTGTTTAAGCAGTTGACTGATGTCTTTATTACTGTCTTTGGATTTGACTGTTGCACCGAACCCAATACCACTGTTGGTATTTGCCCGCTGCTCAATGACCTTATCCAAACCGGCGAACGCACCACCACAGATAAATAAAATTTTAGAAGTATTCACTTGCAGGAATTCCTGCTGTGGATGCTTACGCCCTCCCTGCGGAGGCACGGAAGCAACAGTCCCTTCTATTAATTTAAGTAAAGCCTGTTGCACGCCTTCACCGGAGACATCCCGGGTAATCGAAGGATTATCGGATTTACGCGAAATTTTATCAATTTCATCGATATAAACGATTCCTCTCTGGGCTTTTTCAACATCGTAATCACATTTCTGAAGTAGCTTCTGAATTATGTTTTCGACGTCTTCGCCCACATAACCTGCTTCGGTAAGGGTTGTCGCATCTGCCATCGTAAACGGCACATCCAGCAACCGCGCTAAAGTTTCCGCTAGTAACGTTTTACCACTGCCTGTAGGTCCGATTAGCAGAATGTTACTTTTTCCAAGTTCCACTCCCTCGTGAACATCACCATTTCGTAGTCGCTTGTAGTGGTTATAAACCGCTACAGACAATACTTTTTTAGCGTGCTCCTGACCGATCACATAGTCATTCAGATGTGCATGAATTTCGTGAGGTTTGGGTAAAGCATCATGCTTCTGTTTAGGCGCGATTTCCTTAATCTCTTCCCGAATAATGTCGTTACAAAGTTCGACACACTCGTCACAGATAAAAACGGACGGCCCAGCTATTAACTTTCTTACTTCGTGTTGGCTTTTGCCACAAAACGAGCAGTACAATAGCTTGTTGTCACCGTCTCCGTTCTGTTTATCACTCATTACGTTATGCCTCTGCCTTTCCTGAATATGAATTGGATGTGCGCAAGCACGTATTCAGGCTATTAATAACTATACTACTTAGAAGTAACCGCGTCAGATCGATTTGTTAGTACCTGGTCAATTAAACCATATTCTTTCGATTGAGTGGCACTCAAAAAGTTATCTCTATCGGTATCGCGGGCTACAGTTTCATAATCTTGTCCAGTATGCTGCGCCATTAAACGGTTCAACTTTTCTTTAATAGACAGGATTTCTTTAGCATGAATTTCAAAATCTGACGCTTGTCCTTGAAAGCCACCTAAAGGCTGGTGAATCATCACCCGCGCGTTAGGTAAACAGTAGCGCTTACCTTTAGCACCACCGGATAATAAAAACGCCCCCATACTGGCCGCTTGACCAACGCAAACCGTACTCACATCAGGTTTGATAAAATTCATGGTGTCGTAAATTGCCATACCGGCTGTTACCGAACCGCCAGGCGAATTAATATAAAGATAGATGTCTTTTTCTGGATTTTCAGCTTCTAAAAACAACATCTGCGCCACAATGAGATTTGCCATGTGGTCTTCCACCTGTCCAACAAGAAAAATAACGTTTTCTTTTAGTAGGCGTGAGTAAATGTCGTAGGACCGCTCCCCTTTGGATGTTTGTTCAACAACCATAGGAACCAGTGCATTTTGTGGATCGAATGGGGTATTTATCATAGCTACCTTGAAATCTTAGCGTTTAAAACGAAAATGCTCGGAAGGTTCCGAGCATTTAAGCAGTTGCTGACAGGTTAAGTCAATCAGACGGTGAAAAATTACGCCTGTTTGTTCATTACCTCATCAAAAGCTTTTGTGACTTCCTGAGTTTTAGCGTTGCTAAGTACCCATTCAATCGCTTGCTCTTCTAATGCAACATTGCGCATTTGCTGCATTAATTCTTGATTATTTTTGTAATAATCAATTACTTCTTGCGGATCTTCATAAGCAGATGCAGCAGTTTCGATCAATGCATCAACTTTAGCGTCATCCGCTTTCAGCTCGTTGGTCTTAATAATTTCACCCAATACCAAACCGATAGTGACACGACGTTTAGCATTGTCGGTAAACAGCTCAGCTGGCAGTTCCGGCATATTCTGGCCGCCGCCCTGTTGGCTGAAACGCTGTTTTGCCTGTTCGCGCAGAGCCTCAATTTCCTGATCAATTAACGCTTGTGGAATGTCCACTTCGTTTTTCTCAATCAATTTAGCAATTACATCTTCTTTTACTTTCGCTTTTAGGGTCTGGTCCAACTCGCGCTGCATATTTTTGCGAACTTCTGTTCTTAATGCTTCCACGCCGCCTTCTTCAATACCAAACAGTGTAGCAAACTCTTCGTCTACTTCAGGCAGTTGTTGATCTTCTACTTTCTTCACTTTAACGTTAAACACGGCATCTTTGCCTTTCAACGCTTCAGCATGATATTCATCAGGGAATTTCACTTCCACTTTAACGTCTTCGCCAGCTTTAGCTCCAATAATAGGATCTTCAAAGCCAGGAATCATGCGATCTTTGCCTAATTCCAACGTAAAGTCTTCTGCTTTGCCGCCTTCGAACTCTTCACCGTCAATTGAACCGACGAAATCTATAACAACACGATCATCCTTCTTCGCTTCACGCTTGGCTTCTTTCCACGAAGCGTGCTGCTTTTGCAACGTCTCCATCATAGTATCTAAGTCAGCGTCAGTAATTTCTACAACTGGCTTTTCAACTTCGATTTCGTCAATGCCTTTCACTTCAATTTCAGGATAAACTTCAAACGCCGCAACAAATTGCAGATCTTCGCCATCCTGATCTTTCGTTAATTCAAATTTAGGCATACCTGCAGGAGTGATTTTTTCCTGAATAATAGCCTGATAGAAGTTTTGCTGCATAACATCGCCAGCTACTTCCTGACGAACCGCTTGACCATAACGTTTCTTAATTACGTTTACAGGCACTTTGCCTGGACGAAAGCCGTTAATACGCTGTGTTTTCGCTAATTGTTGTAAACGCGCTTTTACTGCTGAATCCACTGATTCCGCAGGAACGGTAATAGTAAGACGGCGTTCTAAACCCTGGGTCGTCTCGACTGAAACTTGCATATGTTACCTCAACTGTACGTCCGTTTGACGTTTTGTTCTCAGGCCCCTTTCCCGTTTTGCCACTGCGGCCAATTTCGCCCGGGTTGGAGGTCGTTAGTCAACGATGATAAAACCGCTGGTTAAACACGTTGGTTAAAAAAAGACGCGGTAGTATACAGTCACAGAAATTCAGAGTCGAGAGGGAATCGGCCGCAATTGCTGAAGAATTCCCTTATTTACCCGTAAAAATCACAACCGCCACTCATGATGCCAGTGATAATGGGGATAATACAGTGAAAACCAAGGAAAATTAGAAATTTTGTCTGATGAAGAATGAGTTAAGTCAATTAATAAGAGATAACGCTAAAATATGCAGGGTAATTAAATGATTTTACGACAATTTTACGAACTACACGATGCCATGATCAAAATTCGATAATGGTCGGTGAGACAGGATTTGAACCTGCGACCCCTTGGACCCAAACCAAGTGCGCTACCAAACTGCGCCACTCACCGAAACGAATTACCAGTAATCGAAGTTACTAAAAACATGGTGCGGAAGGAGAGACTTGAACTCTCACGCCGTGAAGCACTGGAACCTAAATCCAGCGTGTCTACCAATTCCACCACTTCCGCAAAAAAGTGGGGTGGACGATGGGACTTGAACCCACGACAACCGGAATCACAATCCGGGGCTCTACCAACTGAGCTACGCCCACCATTGAGGTGTTATAATACGAATGTATCCCGCCATCTTACCACAAAGATTATAAAAATCAGAACCTTTGTTTGCTGTCAGGCAACCTACCTGACCCGCATGGCGCGTCCGGCAGGATTCGAACCTGCGACCACCCGCTTAGAAGGCGGGTGCTCTATCCAGCTGAGCTACGGACGCTCGGCGAATCTTCGCATGCAATAAATGGTCGGTGAGACAGGATTTGAACCTGCGACCCCTTGGACCCAAACCAAGTGCGCTACCAAACTGCGCCACTCACCGACTGTGTAGAAGTTGTGAATTTCACTACCGCTACGGGGGGCGCATATTACCGACTCGCCCTATCCTCGTCAAACACTTTTTCGCGGAAAAAATCTAACCGCTCACAAAGCACCCAATCTACTGAATTTTTGTGCAATATCGCCAACGAGTGGCGATTAAATCAGTAAATTGCTGACTGCGGACATTCTACGACAGGTTGCTGATATTGTCCCCGTTTACGCGCAAAAAAATTGATTTGGTTTTGGAAAGCTGAATTAACTTGTGAAACAATATGACCTTCAGGCATCAATAAAGAATTTTAATCCCTTATGACCGCTCACTTAATTGATGGCAAATTAATTGCCAAGCAAGTTCGCCAGCATGTTGCTTCTTATGTAACCTCTTTAAAGGAAGCCGATAAACGCTCTCCTGGCTTAGCTGTGGTGTTAGTTGGTACTGATGCCGCTTCGCAGGTATATGTCGCCAATAAACGTAAAGCCTGTGAAGAAGTGGGATTTATTTCGCGTTCTTTCGATCTGCCATCAGACACGTCGCAAGATGAACTCCTTTCGCTAATCGACAATTTAAACAATGACAGTGCCATAGACGGTATTCTGGTACAGCTACCTTTACCAGCAGGACTTAATTCAGAGCGTATCCTTGAGCGCATTCATCCTCATAAAGATGTTGATGGTTTTCATCCTTACAACATCGGCCGCCTGGCGCAGCGTATTCCGGCTTTAAGGCCCTGTACACCCAAAGGCATAATGACCATGATTGAAGCAACAAAGAGACCGGTTAAGGGGCTGGATGCTGTTATTGTAGGCGCCTCTAACATCGTAGGCCGGCCCATGGGCCTGGAGTTATTGCTGGCGGGTTGCACAGTCACCACCTGCCATAAGTTTACCCAGGATTTGCGCGATCATGTAAGCCGTGCAGATTTGTTGGTCGTCGCGGTAGGAAAGCCTAATTTCATTCCTGGCGACTGGATCAAACCCGGAGCAATTGTTATTGATGTAGGAATAAATCGTATGTCAGACGGCAGTCTTTGCGGCGATGTAGATTTTAACAGCGCCGTAAAGCGCGCTGGTTGGATTACGCCTGTACCTGGCGGCGTAGGCCCAATGACAGTGGCAAGTCTCATTGAAAATACGCTGGAAGCGTACGTGAAATTTCATTCATGATAGCTGCTGAAACAGTAATTCACTGTACCCAGCGCTGGCTTGATGACGTTGTCATTAAATATAACTTCTGTCCGTTTGCCCGTTTTGTGCGAGAACCGGATTCGATTCATTATCAGGTATGTTCTCAGCCTGCTGCCGAAGCAGCTTTAGAACAGCTTTATGTGGAGTGCGCCCGGCTGGACGAAGAATCCCATATTTCCACTACCTTGTTTATTCTTCCGCAAGGTTTTGACAACTTTGATGATTATCTGGATTTACTTGAGCTGGCACAGGAGTTAATTACGACGTGGGGCTATGATGGCGTTTATCAGTTGGCGAGCTTTCATCCTCAATATCGCTTTGCGGGCGAAGCTATAGCATCTGCTACGCACTTTACTAATCGTTCGCCGTTCCCCATTTTGCATCTGATAAGGGAAGCCGATATTACGCGCGTACTAAAAGACTTTGGCGATCCGCAAACTATTTTTACTACTAATATGCAGACTACCACTCAATTAGGCGCTGAACATTTTTCAACCTTATTGGCAGCCTGTAAAGCAAAGACGCAGTAGTTCCTGCTGAGCATCAAAGCCGTTTTCCTTAACGGCTTTACTCTATTTCCTACTGCTTCTCGTTTAACAATTGACTGCCTGAGGCCAACAAATCCTTTCTTGAAACGATAAACGGCTGCGCCTGATATTCCGTTATCTCAAACACCCATTCGTTAATCCAGCTCGGACTATCGGGCGTGTTAAACCAGACTTTTCTGGTATCTCCTCCTTCTTCCTGCGAAACATAAGCGAACACCTGGCTGTTATCTGCCAGAGTGAAACTGACATCCGCCACCAGTTCGGCATTATCCCACTGGCTTTGCACGTAAGGATGAGCGCGATCAAAGCGAAAGTTGACGAGGTCGGCCACCGTTCGTGCCAAAATCCCCGAATACGCTAAGCGTTCCCCTTCACCCAAACCTTTCAATTCCCAATCATTAGTAGAGGTGTCCATACGCTCAATAACAAGAGGCGAGCGATTGTTTGATACCATTTCAACTTTTACTACCTCTGAAGTTTTAAATGGCACAACGTCTTTTTTCAGCCAGTCGCTACTGGAGGCGGGTAAACGAATAACGCTATCAATGAGAAAGCTGTGCTTCTTTTGCGGGTGCCGTACAAAATTGCCCATGCCATTACTCGCGACATTCCCTACCAACACCTGCCACTGATGCTTAGCAGAGGCCAAGCGGACCAGTGTAGACTGCGCATCGTCACTGCTCAGGCCTTCAACACCCAGCCTGGAATAGTTCTGGGTTTTGCTGGTCTTGGCTTCAAGAATATGGGTTTGAGCTAACGTACTTACCAAAGCCGAAAGCGCATCTGTATTTACGGGAAAAGATTGTGCCCCTTCTAAATGAGTGGCTAGCCATTTGCCATTTTCCTGCTTAGCACTGAAAATTATCCCGGCATGATTTTCAATGCTCACGGTATTTATCGCACCGGCAGCGGAAGATAAATCGCTAAATAAAAAACGCGTTTCCTGCGGCTTTTCCTCTTTGCCACTTTGATTCAGCCAATACGCAGCACCACCTGTAGCCGCAACTAAAAAAGTCAATATGAGAACGCGTATATTCACGATCTAACTCCTGTGTATACCGCGCCCGCCTTACGCCGGAACAATCGCGACAATCCGAAAAGAAGGATCACCAGCAGCAAAGGTGCTGCTGCAATATTGACGAACTTCAGCCAGTTCCCCAACGCGTCGATATCCCTTTCAAGCTGATACCGCACTTCACGTAGTTGCTTGCGGATCGCCACCCGCTTGGCTACAAAATCATCTATGGCTGCTTGTTGCTCAGCGCTTACAACCAGCGCGCCGCTCTGCCCTGGATGACTTTGTAACTGAGATAACTGCGCTTCGGTATCAGCCAGCTCAGTCTGCAGTTTCTCTTCATGTTCGCGGTAGCGCGCTTGTGCTTTTAGTTCCAGTTCCTGCACGCGTTCAAACGGTCGCACGAACGTGCCCCTACTGCGCACACTGATCAATGCATTGCTACCCGCTAGGTTTTCTGTGGCATTGGTGATGAAATCACCATTATTTGCAAAAGGCGTATAAACGGTCTCACCAAAAAAATTGCTTTGCTGGACCCAAAAACGATCAGCAAGCATATCAACATCAGCTACTACAATAACGCTGATTTTGCTTGTGTTACTGCTGAAGGCTGTTGCCTCAGCGACGGGGCCGCTATACGCAGACGTTGCCCGGCCAGTAAAACGGGCAGCTAATACATAGGATTGGGTAGCGCCATCCAGCTCCTTCTGTAACGCAGCAGGATCCATATTCTGTGAATACATTTCAGCACTGATGAGCCGGGCATCAGCAGAGCTGGTAAACAGCGATTCCTGCCGTAGTTGACTACCCTGCACCAAAGACAATGTGCCAAAAGATGCGCCATTAATGCTTTCAAGATTCGCGGTAGTTACATCCTGACGGTTAAGTTCTTGTGCTGTCAGACCGAGAATTCCCGGATGCGTAACTATGCCACCATCCTGAGCTCGAATGTCCAGGCCTAATCGCGCATCTAGCACCACTTTTTGTAAATCGGCGTTTATTCCCCAACTTTGCAATAAGGTTAAGGTGGAAGAATTAGCGCCCATTGAGCCCATCATCGACATTGGGGCGGATTCATAATGAGGATCGACAAAAGCAAGAACCCGACCTTCATTCATGGCAAATTGATCAATAGCATAACGAAGCTTTTCAGTAAGTTTACCAGGATGCGCCAGCATGACCACATCGGTGTGCTCAGGTAAAGCGTCGGCATTGCTTTCAACGACTTCCACATCATAAAGCTGCGATAGCTGGTCGAAAAATACCATCGGTGGTGTAAATTGTCCTGTCATCGGATTCTGCCCGCCGGTCACGGGCAAATCTGTTACCAACGCCAGTTTTACTTCTTCAGGATCGCTAAGCTGGTAAATCAGCTTGCTGATGTCATACTCCAGAAACTGCTCTTTTTGAGGATCAAAAAAAGCAATGGTAAATTGATCATCAAGCGCATTGGTTCCGGCCAGCCCGAAGTAGATCGCTTCGCCTATCGGTCCTACAGTGGCACCCGTTAAACCAAATTGCGTAGCTTGATCTTCCGCTTCTGAAAAGGGTTCAGGATCAATAACTTCAAGTTTAATCATGCCGTCTGCCGCCTGTTCATATTCTTGCAGCAGACTTTTCACCCTGTCTGCATAATTGCGCAGACTCGTCATGCCTTTAGAGGCTGAATCCGAATAGAAAAAGTAAAGCGTAAGAGGTTCGTCAATATCTTCAAGAACCGATTTACTGCCCTCTGACAGTGAGTACACCTGATTCTCTGTAAGATCTACGCGCACTTGACTTAGAAGTTGATTGTTAACTAGTACCAACCCCACAAAAAGTACTGCCAGCAGCAGTAAACTGATAATTGCTGTAATTTTCTTCATCAGTGGGCCTTTTTCTGTTCAACAATAATTAACCCGGCATACAGCCAGATAAAAATTACCAGCAGAAAATAAGTAACATCGTTTAACGCCAGTACGCCTTTAGCCATGGCATCGTAATGTGTTAAAAAACTAAATGACGCAACGGTATCGATAGTGAGAGTAGCAGCCCAGTAGCGAAACGCATCCAAGACCACAGCGGTGCCACTCATCACAAATAAAAAGCAGATAACAACAGCCAGAATAAAGGCAATTACCTGATTTTTCGTCATTGCCGACATACACATGCTAATTGCCAGAAATGCACCAGCCATCAGCCAGCTTCCTAAATAAGCGGCAACGATAATACCGTGATCTGGCTTACCCAGGTACGTTACGGTGAGCCACAATGGGAACGTGAGAACGAGTGCGAGCCCCAGTACCGCCCAGGCTGCGAAAAACTTACCTATTACGGCTTCCCAAATAGAAACAGGTAATGTCATCAACAATTCGATGCTGCCTGAGCGGCGCTCTTCTGCCCAGGAACGCATTGCAATGGCAGGAACAAGAAACAGGTATAGCCATGGATGAAAATTAAAAAACGGCAATAGATCTGCTTGTCCGCGCTCGTAAAAATTTCCTACAAAAAACGTGAAAATACTACTTAACATTAAAAAAATGGCGATAAACACGTATGCGACGGGGGTGGAAAAAAAGCTGCTAAACTCTCGCTTTGCAATCAGCCATACATTCATGCTGCTACCTCCGATGAGGTAATCTCTCGAAATACATCATCTAGCCGCCCCTGCTCTACGTAGAGCCGATCCACCGGCAGTCGAAAATGCTGAATATGTGCCGTCACCGGCCCCAGAATATAATGCCCGGGTTCAGGAAATAAAGTGACCATACCGTCACTGCGGTTAACTTCCATATCCGCTACGCCCTCAATCTCCGCAAGACCGGAAATATCGGAGGCATAGCTGAATTTAATAGTAACCGCCTGATTGAAACGTGAACGCTGTTGCAAGGCAGCGGGGGTATCGTCAAAACGTAAAGCACCGTTGGCAATAATCATTACCCGATTACACACCGCAGTGACTTCTTCAAGAATATGGGTGGAAATAATAACTATTTTATCCCGTGACATTGTTTGAATCAGTCGCCGAACCTGATGTTTCTGATTAGGGTCCAACCCGTCTGTGGGCTCATCAAGAATAAGGATTTGCGGATCGTGGATAATCGCCTGCGCCAGCCCTACCCGACGCTTAAATCCTTTGGATAAATTTTCAATTGGCCGATTAAGTACTTCCTGAAGCTCCACTTTTTCTATCACATCTTTAATACGAGACTTCTTTTTCTTACCGGATAATCCTCTAACATCTGCAATAAAGTGCAGAAACTGGAAAACGGACATATCCCCATAAGCGGGGGCTCCTTCAGGCAAGTAGCCAATATTCTTTTGAATTGCTTTGGCTTTTTCAGGCATTTTTAGCCCATTAATTTTTATTGAACCTGAAGTCGGCGTAAGAAAGCCGGTGAGCATTTTCATAGTCGTGGATTTCCCCGCCCCATTGGGGCCCAGAAAACCCACAATATCACCGGGCTTCACCTCAAAAGATAAATCATCTACTGCCTTAAAATGGCTAAACATTTTGGAAAGATTTTTTACTGAGATCATAGGTTTCCTATCGCGATCATCTTTTATGATTTTCCGACATACAACAAATGTTTAATGGCCATGCGGCCAGCGAGAGAGATATAGTGACATAACAGCGATTTTCAATCATCCCTTAATACCGATCAGGACGTATAAAAAACCCGCCTAAAACAGGCGGGCTAAAAAGATGGGTTCCAGGGAGACCAGCAACGACAAACCCAAATCGAAACTGGGTACAGCAAAATGAGAGAGGGTAAAATAGCAAAAAAATGTGAGAGAATTATGACAACATACTTCGTAATCCCAAACTCTGACATTCCTTGATATGACCAAACTTACGTTTGACATTACCCCCATCGCTATTATTGACACGCCATTTCAGCAAAAGTTCACGATCCCTCGTCAACCTAATCTTGCCAACGCACCAGGAATAGTTAAATTTACGCCTGAATTTGCCGACCCCAGATGTTTAAAAGGTATCGAAACATTCAGCCACCTCTGGTTATTATTTATTTTCCACGAGACTTTATCCAGAGGTTGGAAAGCTGCAGTGAAGGCGCCCAGACTTGGCGGCAACAATACCCTCGGCGTCTTCGCAAGTCGAAGCACCCATCGTCCCAATGGGATCGGTATGTCGGTGGTCAAAAACGAAGGTGTAAAAGACGTTGACGGACAAAAGGTGCTGCTTGTCAGCGGCGTTGATTTACTTAACGGCACACCGATTGTGGATATTAAACCTTATTTACCTTATGCCGATGCTTTAGATAATGCCACGGATCCCCTAGAGCGTTACGCTTCCATTCCCAATCGTGAAGTTACTTTTTCCGAACAGGCTGCGAGCTATTTGCAATCGGCGCATAATCGTTATCCTCAGTTGCAGCAACTTATTCAGGATATTTTGCGTCAGGATCCTCGTCCAGCCTACAAACATAAGCTGAATGACGATCCCAAAACTTATCATGCGGCTCTGTATGACCTTGACGTTAGCTGGCGCGTAATTGACGGCAGGATCCACGTCAGCAAGATCGCTCCGGCTGACAGTACTCGCTGAAGGAGCAGGAGAATTTACTGTTGTGGCTATTTCGATACTGCTAGAATACGGCGGTTTTTCTCTCTCGTTAAAGGATGAATAGTCGCAATGCGCACAAGTCAATACCTACTGTCGACGCAAAAAGAAACCCCCGCCGATGCGGAAGTCATTAGCCACCAGCTGATGCTTCGGGCCGGTATGATCAGAAAATTAGCGTCAGGGCTGTACACCTGGCTGCCGACAGGGTTGAGGGTATTGAATAAAATCGCCGACATTGTCCGCGATGAAATGAATAAAGCAGGTGCTATTGAATTGCTGATGCCTGTTGTTCAACCTGCTGATTTATGGGAAGAGTCCGGTCGATGGGAAGAATATGGCCCGGAATTATTACGCGTAAAGGACCGTCATCAACGAGATTTCGTTCTCGGCCCTACTCACGAAGAAGTGATAACGGCGCTAGTACGTAACGAAATTAACAGTTACAAACAGTTGCCCATCAACTTATACCAAATCCAAACCAAATTCCGCGATGAAGTACGCCCGCGCTTCGGTATTATGCGTGGTCGTGAATTTACCATGAAAGATGCTTACAGCTTCCATTTGGATGCAGATAGCTTAAGCGAGACCTACGAGAAAATGTATCAGGCGTACAGCAATATCTTTACCCGTCTTGGGCTGGATTTTCGTGCTGTTATTGCCGATTCTGGCTCTATTGGCGGCAGTGTCTCACATGAATTTCATGTTCTAGCAGACTCCGGTGAAGACGCTATCGCCTTTTCAACAGCTTCTGACTATGCGGCCAACGTGGAAATGGCGCCGGCGCTGGCACCTGATGCTTCGGCCTCACCTTCTGGCGCTCAGGCGGAAAAAATCGTGAAATCGGAAGATCAGTCATGGGAAGAGTTTTATCATGCCCACGGCAAAGATACAGCCGCAGCCTTAAAGGTAGTAGTAGTACAAGCTGAAAATACCGAACTATCCGCTGAAAACTGGGTTATGCTGGTGCTGCGCGCCGACCATTCTTTAAACGAAATAAAAGCAGAAAAGGTGGATGGCGTGATGTCTCCGCTGGTAATTGCTACCGATGAAAAGGCTGCTGCGGTGCTGGGGTGTCATCCTTCCTTCGCCAGTCCACTGGAATGTAAGCTGCCAATATTTGTCGATCACAGCGCAGCAGCACTGGCTGATTTTATTTGCGGTGCCAATGAAGCTGATACTCTCTGGATAAATGAAAATTGGAAGGGCTCGCCTACCACTGTAGACATTCGCAATGTTCAGGCAGGTGATGCGTCTCCAGACGGTAATGGTTCCCTGGAAATCAAGCGCGGTATAGAAGTAGGTCATATTTTTCAGCTTGGCGACAAATATTCTCAAGCCATGAACTGCGGCGTGCTAAGTGAAACCGGTAAGCATCAAATTCTGACAATGGGTTGCTATGGCATAGGCGTTTCGCGCATTGTGGCGGCAGCAATTGAGCAGAATCATGACAAATTCGGCATCATCTGGCCTGATCCAATTGCACCTTTTAAAGTTGCGTTAATTCCGATGAATATGCACAAGTCCCAGCGCATTAAAGACGTCGCAGAAGCTATGTACAACAAGCTTGTTGCAATGGGCATAGAGGTGCTATTTGATGATCGTAAAGAACGTCCAGGTGTAATGTTTAATGACATGGAATTAATTGGCATACCTCATAGTATTGTCATTGGCGAAAGAAATCTGGACAATCAGCAGGTGGAATATAAAAACCGTCGTACAGGTGAAACACAAATGCTTGCTATAGACGGAGTCAGTGACTTTATTGCCAATATCTAATTCGCGTAGTCATTGAGGAGCCAGTTCAGGGGGATACATGCAGTTGACTTTTTATGGGGTGCGGGGGTCTATACCCACCCCAGGCGCCCAATTTGTGCGTTATGGAGGCAATACTGCATGTGTTCACGTTTGTTTGGCCGATGGCACCGATATTATTCTCGACGCTGGCACGGGCATTCGAGCGCTTGGCAATATGCTGGTTAAGAAAACATCGCCAATCTATCTTTTATTGACTCACAATCACTGGGATCATATTCAAGGTTTCCCTTTCTTTGCCCCTATTTATCAAAAAGACCGATCCATTATCATCAACCCTGGACAAACCACTGAACCGGAACATGATAAGATACTAAAACAGATGGAGGGATCGGTGTTTCCCGTTCCAATCTCTGCTCTGGCTTCTAATATCCAGGTAAAGCCTCTTCCTGATCATGTTGACACCTGGAAAATTGGCAGCGCCACAATTAGCCGCTTACCGATGAACCATCCCGGCAAAGGCAGTGCCTACTGTATTGAAGACAATGGCGCCAAGATTGCCTATATTACGGATAACGAGTTATATCCGCCGTACAAAAAAGAAACAGACTTTCTGACATTCGTAGATTTTGCCCGCAATGCTGATCTAATTATTCATGATGCACAGTATATGATGAGCGACATGCCAGATAAATGCGGATGGGGCCACTCGGTTGCTGAAGAAGCGGTAAAACTGTCGATGGCCTGTAATGCGAAGATGCTTGCACTATATAGTCACGATCCGGAGAGAACAGATGAGGAAATCGATGCAGTGGTAGAACATTGTCACCACTACATCGGTATCGCCGAGTCTCCGTTATCGCTGGTTGCTGCCGCCGAAGGTCACACGTTGCAATTTTAACCTCAACACGGAGTTCCTCCCTTGAAATATTTAGTCAAGGCCATTGCCGGGATGCTGCTGGCAATTATCAGCACTCCCATTCTTGCTCAGGAAGACAGCACCACCACCCCCGAAGCCCAACAAACACCGCAGAAACCCGAAAGCATTCTCAGTTCGAGATTTAAATCAGATCGCAATGCGATAGACAACCTGTTTACCATTACGCAGCATCGCCCAAATTTTGTATTGCCTATCACTTATGTCAGCGATCCCAGCACTGTAGGAAATGAAGATTTAACGGCGCAGACAGTAGATAATAAAGAAGCCAAGTTTCAACTAAGTGTGAAATTTCCTCTTTATCTTGAAGAAAAGACCGTTGATGGCATGTACTTTGGTTTTACCCTCACGTCGTTTTGGCAGCTGTATAACAGCCAGGCGTCCAAGCCTTTTCGGGAAACCAATTATCAGCCTGAAGTTTTTTATCAGCGAGAGGCTGACTTTTCAGTACTGGGATACGATTTCAACACGTTTCAGGTGGGCTTTAACCATATGTCCAATGGTCAAAGCGGAGTTCGTTCAAGAAGCTGGAATCGGCTGTTTGCGTCATTGTTGTTCAGCGACGTCGATAATATCTATTATCTCAAAGCCTGGTATCGTATCCCGGAAGACGAAAAACTGACCCCGGACGATCCGTCTGGGGATGATAATCCTGAGATCAGTAACTATTATGGACGTGCAGAAATGGGATATGGTACGCGTTTGGGAAACTTTCAAATTCTGGCGCTGCTACGTAATAATATGAACTTCAATACCAACCGTGGCAGTATTGAGCTTAACCTCACCTATCCGATCACCGACCGATACGAATTGTTGCTGCAGTATTTTAACGGCTATGGCGATTCCCTGATTGATTATAATCACTCTCAGGAACGCATTGGCGTCGGGTTCCAACTTGTATTTCTGTAATACCAATCCACTCAGGCAAGTATGAAAAAAATTCAGCAGTCTCAAGGAATATGTAAAATTGCTCATCCGAAACGCCGTAACATCATCCCTGGTGGCTCTGCTGGAGCATCCATGCTCCAGATGTTCGGCTAAGAAATCTTCACTTATCGCTTAACAATCATTCGCGATCTCTCGCCAATCAACTGCTTCATAATTTGGGCTATTCGTTAGCTCTGGTATGCCCAAAACGACGTTTCTTTATGAAGTAGCATATATTAAAGCAGCGTCATCCACCGAGCGGCGCAGCTTTTTCTCGCTGACTGAGTACATCTCTTTGCAGATAAGTATTACCTGGTTAGCGCATGAACAACTTTTTCTACATTCATTGCCATACTTTGCATTGAATGAGAAATATCGTTTCGCTGAGATAATTGATGATAGCGTTTTGAAGAACTTATTACGTTTTGAATCACCGTTTCTACATCGCTTAGTACCGCTTCCTGTTCATCAGCTGCAGCGTTTAGTGCCACCACCACTGTCGAGGTTTCTTTGATATCATTTACCACAGTAGTGAGTGTGATAAGGGCGGTACCCGCTTCCTGTGCATTACTTTCTGACAACGCTTTACCTGCCTGCATTGCCGTTACTGCGCCTCTTGCTTCCGCTTCAAAGCTAGTAAGTATGTTATTAATTTCCCGCGTAGATTGCTGCGTCTTGGCAGCTAGTGCCCGCACTTCATCGGCTACCACTGCGAAACCGCGCCCGTGCTCTCCCGCTCTTGCCGCTTCAATTGCCGCGTTTAATGCCAGTAAATTGGTTTGATCTGCAATCTCGTTAATGACATTCACCACTTTTAAAATGTTGGCGCTCCGGCTTTGCAAGTCATTCACTATTTCGCTGGATTGATTGACGGTGTTTGCAAGCTGGCGAAATCCCTCGTTCGCTTTCTCAAAGGTGGCGTAACAACTGGCCACATTGCGCTCGGAGTTATTGGTTGCCACTGCAACCTGATCGGTAATTGACACCAGGCTCTGTACAATTTCACGCAGCTTGTCAGTGCTGCTGTCAAGGGTTTGGCTGGTTTCATGCTGCTCTACCGCGCCTTGCTGTATCGATTCACTCACTTCTCCTAATGTCGAAACCGCCTTTTTCATATCTTTTTCTGCATGCTGAAGCTGGTTTACTGATGACTGAAGTTTATTTTGGATAGCTCTAGCCGAGTCAGCCAATACCCCCAATTCATGTTCACTGGAATAGCTGATTCGGTCGCTGTACTGGCTGCTTGCTAATTTCGCTAGCCCGCTGGCTATTTCTTTAGTGGGATTAATAACCTGGCGACGTAACCGGACAACCACATAAAGGGTGCTTAATATCGAAAGCGCCACGGCTGCAAACAAAATAGTCCAGAGCGTTTGCCGGGTGTCGGTACGCATATCTTCAAACGCCTGCTGAGACTGTTCAGCAATATTCTTACCAATAGCGGCGAGTAATTGTGCCGGCTCGCGGTCTATTCCCTGTACGTAGCTATCTGCAACTTTTGCGTCAAAGCCTGACGCCACAAACGCGTTGTACCCTTCCCGATACTTTGCGGCCATTGTCTGGTGGGCTCGCATGAACCTTTCAATATCAGCTCTGGCCGTATCACTGATTTTGGGATTTAACAATAGCGCCTCAAAAGCAGAGTCAATTTCTGCTTCCCGTGCCTGAAAGCTTGCCCAGTATTTATTCCTTTTTGCTTCGTCACTTCCACGTAACAATACGTTTTTCCATTCCTGCACCTGCGTTTTAAACGTGCTCAGGATTTTGCTTACATCCCGCTCGGCGGTCACAAGTGTTTTTTCTAACTGATCAAAATGGTTTAGCAGTGAAAACGATTTGTGAATGGAGGATGCATTCAACAGAACAAGAATTATAAGTGCCGCTAAGACAGGCGTCATTACCAATCGACTAATACTGGTATACTTCAACATGGAAACCTCTTGGGGAAGCGAAGGCCCACATTAGATAACTGGTATATGACACCAATGTGACAACACCCTTATCATTAGCTATATTCAATTACCCTTTGTCATACTTGAACGCGCGTAGCGTCAGAACTTTGGGCGATACGCGCTACGCTACCCTTTCGGCTGCACCGGGGATTGATCACGGTTGAAACCTTCCAGCACCAATTTGCCCATCGCACGATTAGATTCCAGAATCTGATGGGCCTTTAGCAGGTTTTCAACGTTGATTTCGCCGAGGTTTTTTCCTACTGTGGTTGTCAATTGTCCCTCATCCACCATATCCGCGATGCGACAAAGAATGTCGTGCTGTTCCTGCATGTCGTTGGTATTAAATAAGGAGCGCGTGTACATAAACTCCCAGTGCAACGAAATACTTTTGCGCTTTAATAGCGCGATATCAATAGCACCGGGATCGTCAATTAGTCCGAACCTTCCCTGCGCGGCCAACGCATTTACACACGCTTCAAAATGCACATCGGTATGAGTAAGGCTGGCGACAAAATCCACCTTCTCGATTCCTTGCTTTTTCAGCTGTTCATCCAGCGGATGATTGTGATCAATAACATAATGAGCGCCTTTGTCTTTCACCCATTGCTTGGTTTCACCTCTGGAAGCAGTGCCCACCACAGTGAGAGATGTCAATCGGCGGGCGAGCTGAACTAAAATAGAGCCGACGCCTCCCGCAGCTCCCACTACCAGCAAGATTTTCCCTTCGCCGCTGCTATCTGTAGGTACCTGGAGACGGGAAAACAGCAACTCCCACGCGGTTAATGAAGTCAGTGGTAACGCAGCAGCTTCGGCATTGGAAAGAGAAGTCGGCGCTCGCCCCACAATGCGTTCATCCACCAGTTGATACTCGGCATTACTGCCCTGGCGGGAAATATCACCGGCGTAAAAAACCCGATCGCCAGGTTTAAACAGGCTAACGCTGTTGCCGACTTCCTTCACTACGCCCACCGCGTCCCAGCCTAATACTTTAAAAGTATCTGCTGCTGGCTCGACAGACTTACGTATTTTTGTGTCCACTGGATTTACGGAAATAGCCTCAACCGCGACGAGAATATCCCGCCCTGCCGGGACTGGATTAGACATATTAACGGCTTGAAGCGAGTCCGCCTTAAGTTCTGTTGTTGCTTGTTTGTAGCCAAATGCGAGCATTGTAAAATCCTTAAAACACGATAATGTTGCGATGTTTCTGAAATTTGATTCGAAGTAAGTATCCTGAGCTTACCGCAAGTAGATCACTTCTATCGCAGAAACTTCAGTGCTGTCGGGTCGTAGATCAGCAGGCGCTAAAGCAAATCATCATCGCCTTTGCGCTGTCTTTTCCCGTGACCAATCACTGTTATAATAACAACACGTAAAAACTGATTACACCAATCGGAATTCCTCGTTTTCTATTATTGTCCCTGCAGCCAATAATCTTCCTCGCCGAATGATACCCATTGACAGTGATAACGGTCACTGCAAAGCGGTATAACACCTTGTTACACTCAGAGAGAACAACAAAAATGAAAAATAGAGTATTGCCATTAGTGGCTGCAGTTGCGATAGCTCTCGCACCGGTTGCAATGGCATCAACATCCCAGAACGATACACCTGTAGTGGGTGAATCGGCCAAAGCTAATTCCTTTTGGTGGCCTGAACAACTGAATCTTTCTCAACTGCGGGCGCACGGCAGTGAATCGAATCCCTACGACAACTTTAACTATGCTAAAGAGTTTGAAAAACTCGACCTTGAAGCCGTCAAAGCGGATCTGCGTAAGGTGTTAACGCAGTCGCAGCCATGGTGGCCAGCAGACTACGGACATTATGGCCCATTCTTTATTCGTATGGCATGGCACGCAGCGGGAACGTACCGCACCATTGACGGCCGTGGTGGCGCTGGCGGTGGCCAACAACGTTTCGACCCGTTAAACAGCTGGCCAGATAATGCCAGTCTTGATAAGGCACGCCGACTGGTGTGGCCAATTAAGCAAAAATACGGTCGCAGCATTTCCTGGGGCGACTTAATGGCTTTGACAGGTAACGTAGCACTGGAAGATATGGGCTTTAAAACCTATGGTTTTGCCGGTGGTCGTGTCGATGAGTGGGAACCGGACAACGTATACTGGGGTCCAGAGCAGGAAATGCTTACCGACAAACGCCGTGATGATAAAGGAAATCTGAAAGGCCCCATGGCTGCAACTGAAATGGGCTTGATTTACGTGAACCCGGTGGGCCCTCACGGCAACCCCGATCCAATAGCAGCCGCCCGCGATATCCGTTTAGCATTCGGTCGTATGGCCATGAATGATGAAGAAATTGTTGCGCTCATTGCAGGCGGTCACACTTTCGGTAAAGCGCATGGCGCAAAACCTTCTGATTGTCTGGGTAAAGAACCTGCCGCTTCGGCGTTGGAAGATCAGGGTTTAGGCTGGAAGAACAAATGCGGAAAAGGCAATGCTGAAGACACCATGACCAGCGGTTTGGAAGGCGCATGGACAGTATCACCTACCCAATGGACAACTAACTATCTTGACAACCTTTTCAGTTTTGAATGGAAACAAACTAAGAGCCCGGCTGGGGCAATCCAGTGGATACCCACTGCTGAATCAGCTGCTTCTTTGGTACCCGATGCGCACATTAAAGGTAAGCGTCATGCGCCCATTATGTTTACTACTGACCTTGCCGTAAAAGAAGATCCTGAATTCCGTAAAATCGCGAAGCGTTTTCAGGAAAACCCGGAAGATTTCGAGCTGGCGTTTGGCAAAGCGTGGTTCAAACTTAATCACCGTGATTTGGGGCCTAAAGCAAGATATCTGGGCGCTGAAATTCCAAAAGATGATTTGATTTGGCAGGATCCTATCCCTGCGGTAGATCATAAGTTGATCAGCGAAAAACAGGCTGAGACACTCAAAGCGCAAATTCTTGATTCTGGCCTGAGCGTTCAGGAGCTGGTTCGCGTAGCCTGGGGTGCGGCAGCAAGCTACCGTGATACTGACATGCGTGGTGGCGTTAATGGCGCGCGAATTCGCCTGGCTCCACAGAAAGACTGGGCTGTTAATAATCCAGACGAGCTTGCGAAAGTATTAAGCAAACTGGAATCGATTCAACAATCGTTTAACCGTAAATCCGGTAAAACGAAGGTCTCTCTGGCAGATATGATCGTGCTGGGTGGTGCAGCTGGTATTGAACAAGCCGCCAAGCAAGCGGGAATAGACGTAAAAGTTCCCTTTGCACCTGGCCGAATGGATGCATCCCAGGAAATGACAGATGTAGAATCTTTTGCGGTTCTTGAGCCAAAAGCTGACGCATTCCGCAATTATTACGCGCAGGAAAACACTCGCTCACCGGCGGAGTTAATGGTAGATAAGGCAGACATGCTCTCTCTTACTGTACCTGAAATGACAGTGCTGCTTGGCGGTATGCGTGCATTGAATGTGAATGCCGATGGCTCTAGCCATGGCGTATTTACCGATAAGCCCGGGCAGTTGAGCAACGACTTTTTCGTTAACTTGCTGGACATGAAAACCAAATGGAATGTATCAGCAGATAACGCTTCATTGTACGAAGGGCGAGACCGTGCGAGTGGCGAGCTGAGATGGACAGCAACACCAGTCGATCTTATCTTCGGTTCCAATTCCGAATTACGTGCTGTTGCTGAAGTTTACGCGTCTAACGATGCTAAACAAAAGTTTGTTAACGACTTCGTTTCAGCCTGGGTCAAAGTAATGCGCAATGATCGTTTTGATCTTAAGCGTGCATAGGATATTGCGCTCAAAGACTAAGAACAAAAGGGTTTAAGACAAGAAAGCCGGCTCGCGCCGGCTTTCTTATTTAAGAACAAATGCTAATCAACAATAACTAACCGTTATTCCCATTCAATCGTCGCCGGCGGTTTCCCGGAAATATCGTAGACCACGCGAGAAATGCCATTAATCTCATTGATAATGCGGTTAGACACCTTACCTAAAAAGTCATAAGGCAAATGGGCCCAGTGTGCAGTCATGAAGTCGATAGTTTCAACCGCGCGCAGAGATACAACCCAGTCATATTTGCGAGCATCTCCCATTACCCCTACCGAACGTACCGGCAGAAACACGGTGAAGGCCTGGCTCACTTTATGATAAAGCTCGGCTTTATGAAGTTCCTGAATGAAGATGTCATCCGCGCGACGCAGCAGATCGCAGTACTCTTTTTTAATAGCGCCTAATACACGTACGCCTAAGCCTGGTCCCGGGAATGGATGGCGGTACAACATGTCATACGGTAGCCCCAACTCCAGCCCAATTTTGCGAACTTCATCTTTAAATAACTCGCGCAGCGGCTCAACCAGCCCCATTTTCATTTCTTTTGGCAATCCGCCTACATTGTGATGGGATTTGATGACGTGGGCTTTACCAGTCGCCGATCCGGCAGATTCTATAACATCAGGATAAATAGTGCCCTGCGCCAGCCACTTCGCATTGGCGAGTTTAGTTGCTTGTTCATCAAATACTTTAACGAACTCGCCGCCGATAATTTTACGTTTGGCTTCCGGGTCTTCTTCGCCAGCCAATGCATCTAAAAACCGATCTTCGGCATCAACTTTGATGATGTTCAGCCCAAAATGGTCACCGAACATTTCCATAACCTGCGCACCTTCATTCAAACGCAGCAAACCATTATCCACAAACACACAGGTTAAATTTTTACCAATTGCACGATGCAACAGCATTGCGGTTACTGAAGAATCTACGCCACCAGATAAGCCAAGAATCACTTCGTCATCGCCTACCTGTTGCTTCATTCTTTCAATGGCATCTTCAATGATGGCGCCCGGTGTCCAAAGTTTTTCGCAACCACAGATATCCATCACGAACTGCGATAATATACGCTGCCCCTGCAAAGTATGTGTCACTTCGGGATGAAACTGGACGCCGTAGAATCGCTTCTCTGCATGATAAATAGCCGCGTGGGGACAATAGGACGTTTGCGCAATAGTCTCGAAACCTTCCGGAACTGCCGACACCTTATCACCATGACTCATCCACACATCCAGCAACGCATTACCATTGCTGTTAATATGATCTTCTATTTTGTCAAACAGCGGGGTGGGTTTAATTACTTCCACCTGCGCATAACCAAACTCACGCTTGTCTTCTGATCCCAGCACACCGCCACCGAGTTGCTCGGCCATGGTTTGCATGCCGTAACACACACCCAGTACCGGCACACCTGCGTCAAATACATATTGAGGCGCACGAGGCGAATTTAGTTCAGTCACCGACTCTGGGCCGCCAGAAAGAATGATCCCCTGCGGATTAAACTCTTTAATCTGCTCTGCTGTGACATCCCAGGCCCATAGTTCACAATAAACCCCTATCTCCCGCACGCGCCGTGCAATCAACTGGGTGTACTGAGAACCGAAATCCAGGATAAGGATGCGTTGATCATGTATGTTCGTGGTCATGTGTTTATCCGTATAAAAAAATACAAAGGCTGGTCATTAACCAGCCTTAAAAGACGTGCAGAAATTGCAGTTATCCTAAACGGTAATTAGGTGCTTCTTTGGTTATGCTGACATCGTGCACATGGGATTCGCCCATTCCGGCAGAAGTAACACGTACAAACTGGGCCTTGGTGCGTAGATCGTCAATGGTCGGGCAACCGGTTAAGCCCATGGCGGAACGCAAGCCGCCCATTTGCTGATGAATAATATTGGCTATCGGACCTTTGTACGCTACTCGACCTTCAATGCCTTCAGGCACCAGCTTTTCTGCATTGTTAGGATCCTGAAAATAGCGATCGGATGAACCATGGCTTTGATTCATCGCACCTAACGAGCCCATTCCACGATAAGATTTATAATAGCGGCCCTGGTATAGTTCAACTTCACCGGGCGCTTCTTCTGTGCCGGCCAGCATGCTTCCCACCATGACGCAACTGGCACCTGCCGCCAACGCTTTGGCAATGTCGCCGGAAAAACGAATACCACCGTCAGCAATGACGGGAATACCCGTTCCTTCTAAAGCACTAACGGCATCACTCACTGCGGTAATTTGTGGCACACCACACCCTGTTACAATGCGCGTAGTACAGATTGAACCGGGGCCAATGCCCACTTTCACCGCATCTACACCGGCATCGGCCAACGCTTTAGCGCCGTCGCCAGTCGCTACGTTACCGGCAATGATTTGTAAATCGGGATAGGCTTCACGCACTTTTTTGACCCGATCAATAACACCCTGAGAATGACCATGAGAGGTATCAATTAATAATACATCAACACCGGCTTCTACCAGTAAAGCAATACGTTCATCAGTGCCCGGGCCTACACTCACCGCAGCGCCAACCCGCAAACGACCTAATGAATCTTTACAAGCATTAGGTTTATTTTCTGCCTTTTGAAAATCTTTAACGGTAATGAGACCAGTAAGTTTAAAGCCATCGTCCACTACCAGAATTTTTTCAATTCGGTGTTCGTGCATTAACTCCAATACCTGTTCAGAGCTGGCTCCTTCCTTTACCGTAACCAGTCGTTCTTTTGGCGTCATAACTTTATGAACAGGAAGCGTTAAGCGATTTTCAAACCGCAGATCCCGACCAGTCACCAAACCGACTAAGTTATTTTCATTGTCGGTAACAGGAAAACCGGAATAGCCCAGTCTTTTACTCATTGCAATGACCTCACCAACCGTGGCATTCTGGCCAACAGTAACGGGATCAGAAACTACACCGCTTTCGTACTTTTTAACTTCAAGAACGTGCTTGGCCTGCTCTTCTGGTTGCATATTTTTATGAATAAAACCTATACCGCCTTCTTGCGCCAGCGCAATGGCTAAACGAGCTTCAGAAACCGTGTCCATTGCCGCAGAGACCATGGGAATATTCAATGTCACATCACGCGTTAACCGAGTGCGGAGATTGGCAGTATGAGGAAGAACTGTTGAGTGGCTGGGAACCAGCAACACATCATCGAACGTAAGAGCTTCTTGAAGGATTCGGAGCATGCAACAACACCTGTTAAATAAAGGGTTAATTGCGGCGCAATTGTAGTGTTTTTTGATAATCAGGTAAACTCTAATCGTATTAATCACTAAGATTTTTTGAAATGCTCTATACAAGTCCAGGTACATCCCGCCAGATTCTTACGGTCACCAAACTCAATCGCCTCGCCAGAACTATTCTGGAAAGCGAAGTGGGGCTAGTGTGGCTGTCAGCGGAAATTTCAAATTTTGTCTGTGCCGCTTCAGGTCACTGGTACTTCACGCTCAAAGACAACAAAGCACAGGTTCGTGCAGCCATGTTTAAAACTGCCAACCGCAATATTCGTCAGCGGCCGAAAGAAGGCGATAGTGTACTGGTGCGGGCGTCGGTTGGGCTTTACGAGCCCAGAGGTGACTACCAGTTAGTCGTAGAGCACCTGGAAAGCGGTGGCGAAGGTCAGTTAAAACAGGAGTTCGACGCGCTGAAAGAAAGGCTGAATGCCGAAGGCCTTTTTGATCTTGCCAGAAAGCGCCCCCTTCCTACGTTTATTCGGCGAATTGGCATTATTACCTCCTCCAGCGGCGCTGCCTTACACGATGCATTAACAGTGTTAAAGCGTCGTAGTCCTGCCACAGAAGTCATTATTTATCCTTCCATGGTGCAAGGAAGTACGGCTCCGGCACAACTTATCAACGCGTTAAATACCGCGAACATACGTAGCGAGGTGGATGTCATACTGCTCACGCGGGGAGGCGGTTCTCTGGAAGATTTGTGGAGCTTTAACAACGAAGCACTGGCCCGCTGCATTGCCGCTTCTCGCCTGCCCGTTGTCTGTGCTGTAGGACATGAAATTGATGTCACCATCGCTGATTTTGCGGCAGACCTACGCGCACCGACTCCATCGGCAGGCGCCGAGCTTCTTAGTCAGGACATGGCTAGTCAAAAAGATCGCATAGAGCAACTTTCACAATCGCTTTTGCGTAGCTGGAAGAGTATTTTTCAAAGTACCAGCCATCGGTTGTATGTCGGGCAACAGCGACTACAATCAGTGCACCCCTCGGCCAGACTGCAAGCCCAATCGCAAGGCCTGGACCGACTGCAGCTTGCCCTCAATCATGCTATTGGCGGTTACCTTGTGAACGCTGAACGGCGTCAAAATAAGGCGCTCAGTCGCCTTTCCCGCTTTGATCCCACGGCTAAGTTACAGAAACTTCAGAATCGCCAACAGTACGCCGCCAACCACCTGATCGTGGCTATGCAGCGTAAGTTAAAATATGAGCAGCAGCGTATGGCGTCGCAGGTACAGTTACTGCAATCTGTGAGCCCGCTTTCTACGTTGGCAAGAGGGTATAGCATAACATTTAAAGACGGCAATCCTGTTACCAGCACGGCGTCATTAGCACCGGGGCAGCAAATTCGCACCCGCTTGGCGCACGGCGAACTCACCAGTCAAATTATCGACGTTACCCATTCCCCCAAGACTACGCCAACTGAAAATAATGATTGTGGTAGCGATCCGGATCGGTCAAACTAGCGCGCTTAATTTTTTCGGGTATGTTGTGAAAGTAGTCTTTCTCGGATTAGCGTTCATGGTTTTAGCGGGCTGCCAGCATCGAGGCGAGCCTGATGTCGCGCTGTCGACTTCGCAAAAATCTGCCTCCCGGTATCATGTCAATGCGCCATTGGCAGTTTTTTCCACCTATCCTAGCGCCGCTGCTGCAAGAACCTGTCAAGCTAACAATTTCGATAAAACTCAATGCAAAGAAGATGCGGTCACTGGTGAAGATTTTGTAGAGGCGCTTAAACAAAAGCAATTTTTTGATCAAGTCATTCCTTCCGCAGCAGGGCAGGATTATGAACTACTCATTGCCAATCAGGCGGCAACAGTTAACACCGGAAACTGGTGGCAGCAAACCCTAAGTTCGCTTAATGCAGATGTGTGGCCCTATCAACGGCAACGTCATTATTTTACCGAGCTCACGGTCCAGTGGCGGGGAGTGGAAATTAACAGTAAAATGATTGAACATCGCGCAGCCGTCTTGGATGGCGTCAACGTAGAGCTGGCAGGGAATATTCTCGATTTATGGTGGAAATACGCTCAGCAAGAGGATATTTTCAGCGCGTCTTTTTTATATCAAGCGCTGCAAGCCAGCGATTATCTTGCTGATATGTCTATGCCTGCGTCTATCGCTGTTTTCACCCGCACTGATACGCAGCTATATCATGATCCGTTTAAAGGCGCTATTGCCCGTTACATTCACCCGCAGTACGACAGTGCGCTGCTGGATATAACTGTTTCGCCTATTTTAACCGCCCTGAATGAAACAGACGATAGTTCCCTGCAGGAGCTACTAAACAAAGAAATTGAAGATGCACAAACTGTTGCCAATGCTCGGGATATGCAGTTGCAGATAGACTCACCTATCCAGCCGTTTTACGTAAATAGGAACGACAGTCAGCAAACAGGATGGTTTATGGCAATTAGCGCAGAATCAGATAACGGCGATACGTTGTTCGCGACGACTTACATATTCAGGCAGCATGACAAAATTATCAAATTTAGCACCACCTTCCCTCCCCGGGTTTCTGACGAGCTGGTAAGAGAAGCGCTACCGCAAATCAGCGTTCCCACAGAGTCCCCGTTTATGGCCACGCTTCGGGGAATGGCTACACAGTAGCGTTAAAATAAAGAAATAGTAGTAGCTACTACTATTTCTTTTTGTGAAAAGACATCATCCGTTTACGTTTGCGCTGTTGGCCGAGAGTCAGCTGATTTTTCTTACCCTCAAACGGATTACTCCCTTCTCTGAATTCAATTTTTATGGGCGTGCCCATTATTTGCAAAGACCGGCGGAAGTAGTTCATTAAGAAGCGCTTGTAAGCTCCTGACAAGTTGTCTACCTGATTACCGTGGATGATAATTACCGGCGGGTTGTATCCTCCCGCATGTGCATATTTCATTTTTACGCGACGACCACGCACCAGTGGCGGTTGGTGTTCATCCTGAGCCATTTCCATAATCTGCGTCAGAATGGAGGTGTTAATCCGCCTGGTGGCACTGCTATAAGCTTCCTGCACAGATTCAAAAAGATTTCCCACACCGGAACCGTGCAGTGCAGAAATAAAATGAATGCGCGCAAAATCGATAAATCCGAGTCGGCGATCCAGTTCTCGTTTTATTTCATCTTTTACGTCAGTGTTCAGGCCATCCCACTTATTTACCGCAATAACCAGAGAACGACCTGAGTTTAAAACAAAACCTAATAAGCTAAGATCCTGATCGGTTATACCTTCTCTGGCATCAATAACCAGCAGCACCACATTGGCTTCTTCGATAGCTTGTAACGTTTTTACGATAGAAAACTTTTCAACTGCCTCAGAAACCTTTTTGCGTTTCCGAACACCAGCAGTATCTATCAGAATATATTCACGTTCATCACGCACCAGGGGGATATGCACACTGTCTCGAGTGGTACCTGGCATATCGAAGACTACAACCCGCTCTTCCCCAAGTATGCGGTTGGTAAGTGTAGACTTACCCACATTGGGTTTGCCCACAATTGCTAGCTTTATAGGCAGGTTTTGTAGACGTTCCAGTTGCGCTTCCGCATCCAGCTTTTCTTCATTATCGGTAGCTTGTACCAGCATATCGGGAAACGAAGGAGCCAGCGGCGCCAATGACAATTCCAATAACTGGGTCACCCCTCGCCCATGGGCAGCAGCTATTTGATAAACAGTGCCTAAACCAAGAGAGTAAAATTCGGCACTTTCACTATCGCCATCAATACCATCGACTTTATTGGCAACAACAAAAACAGTTTTATCGAGCTTGCGCAGGTGATCGGAAATCGCCTGATCGGCGGGCATAAGGCCTGCTCGAGCATCAACCATAAACACTACCACATCGGCTTCGTCGATAGCCATAAGAGACTGTTGCGCCATTTGCGCGTCAATACCTTCTTCGTCTCCGGTTATGCCGCCGGTATCCACCACGATAAACTGCTTTTGATCATATGTTGCCTGACCGTATTGTCGATCCCGCGTAAGGCCTGGATAATCAGCTACCAGCGCATCTCGGGTATTGGTTAAACGGTTAAAGAGTGTGGATTTCCCTACATTGGGTCTTCCCACGAGTGCAACAACAGGCAACATGCGTGTAGTCCTAAATCTGTTTGAACATGAACAAGCTGGCCGCGTATAAACGCGGCCAGCTATAAATAGAAGTTGATTATACCTGTTATCGTCAGTGGCGTCAGTACACCATTGGGATTATTGAGGCGTTGTTATAGAAGCAACAGTGCCGTCACGGGTAATGGTGACAATAGCATCGCCTACTTTTACCGGCGCCGCGTAAATGGCTTCATCTTCGTCATCCCCGCCTAAATCCAAACGCGCTTCGACCTTACCAGTTTCCTGATTAACCCAATGAAGAAAGCCCCATTTATCTCCTACTACGATATAGTTCCCAATCGGTTCAGCAGCCGTAAGAGAACGTTGTTTAAGCGCTCCCTGTGACCACAGCTCAACCCCATTGCGGCGATCCAGCGCGTAAATAAAGGATTTGTTATCCACCACGAATATGGTGTTATCGTTCATTGTTACGTTTCGATACGAGCCATATTCACGCTTCCATATCACCCGGCCACTGCGCAATTCCACTGCGGCCAGTGTACCGTTATAAGAAACCGCATAAACGATTCCGCCATAAAGAAGAGGTGCGGAATCCACGTCGACGATACGTTCCAACTCTGTCGCTCCGGCAGGAGTCGTTATTGCGGTTTCCCACGCGAGCAAACCTGATTCCAGTATATTTACCTGCAGTTTACCTGTGGCGGTGCCAACTAATGCACCTCCATTAGCGGCAGCCGGCGCAGATATACCGCGTAACGTTAGCGGCGGCACATCGCTTTCATGTTGCCAGATCTGTTCTCCAGTCTCGGCGTTCAAGCCAAACAGAACACCAGAACCGGTATTAATAACTAAAATTCCTTCATCCTGTGCTGGAGAAGCAAGAATTTCACCAGGCACCGATTGTTCCCAGATAACCTCACCGTTTTCAGCATTCAGCGCCATGACTGCGCCGTTTTCAGTGCCTATAAATACCTTATCGCCATAAACACTCAAGCCGCCAATTCGGGCCGATTCACCGCTGGCCCAAAGCCGGGTAATTGAAGATAGAAATCCCTCATCGTGAAAAATTGCAAAGTCCTTTTCCCACACAACTTTGCCATTTTCAGGATTTAATGCTGCAACGTCACCGTGACGATCTGCCACATAAATTTTGTCGTTAGCAAAAACCGGACGTAAACGTGAGAAATAGTCGTCGATACCGTCGCCAATATCTCTATCCCAGTTTACCTTAGGCTTAAATTGTTCCTCAATCGGCTTCAACTGACGGATTTCCAATTCATCTTCGTCTGCAAACCAGCCTGAAACCGTGGAACAGCCTGACAATGTTGCTGACAAAGCCAGCGCCAATGTTAAAGCGCGTGTCATTCGACCTTTACGGCCACACGTTAATCGTGACAAATCAGCTACCTCTTCGTCTATTTATGAGCCAGCGGCTACAGAAAGGTTGTCCAACTTCATTTGCAGTAAACGGTCGTTACTGCGCTTTTCTAAAGCACTGGTATAAGCCATACGTGCATCATCAAACTTCTGCTGGCTTACATAAATATCGCCTTTCACGTCATTAATTTCTGCTGCAAAAGAGTCGTTGTCTAATTTATCAAGCGTAGAAAGAGCCGCATCAGCTTGTTGAAGCTCAAGTTGTACCCGCGCCAGACGTAAACCTGCAATAGTCGCGATATGAGAATCTGCCGATGTCATAATCGTTTTTAGATGTGAAGCGGCGGTGTCTAAGTCACCATTTTCCACAGCTTGTTGCGCCGCAACCAAACCCGCAATGTGCGCATAACCCGTGGCTTCGTTATTTTTGATAAAGGTCTCAATCGTACTCAGGCCATTTTCCTGCTCTACGGCTTCAATAGCAGTTTGGTACTGCGTTGATGCGCTTTCCTGTGCCTCAATCTGCGTCTGTGAATAATAGCGCCAGCCCCACAGCGCGCCTAATCCAATTACCGCACCTACGATGATGGCAGTACCGTGGTCTTTCCAAAACCGCTTTATCGCTTCGACTTGTTGTTCTTCTGTCGCGAATTGTTCCATTGCTTTACCTCTAAAACGTTTCCTGGCCGCGACTTTTGACAGGCAGCGGCGTCATTTGTTAATCCAGCATTGATGAGATGGTGTCACTCAGCGCACCAAGTTCAACGGTTATTTGCTCATGATCACCGCGCAACGGTTTAACCGTAACCTGCTGTTGTTCGGCTTCTTCACTCCCTAACAACAATGCCACTTTGGCACCAGTTTTATCAGCACGCTTTAATTGCTTTTTTAAATTGCCGCCGCCACAGTGCAACATGACTCGCCACTGTGGTTGAAGGTCTCGAAGACGTTCGGCGACTGTCAGTGCATAGCTTTCAATATTGTCACCTAGCGCAGTAACAAAGACATCTGCAGCACTGTTATCCGGTTCTTCATCACTTAGCGTAGTCAGTAACAACACCAGTCGTTCTATGCCCATAGCAAATCCGACTGCTGGCGTTGCTTTACCGCCAAGTTGTTCCACCAAGCCATCGTAACGCCCGCCGGCACACACCGTTCCCTGAGCGCCTAGGCTGTCTGTCACCCATTCAAAGACTGTGCGGTTGTAATAATCGAGCCCGCGCACCAATCGAGGATTAATCTCATATTCGATACCCGCTTGCGATAATCGTTCACACAAAAGTGAAAAATGTTGCTTCGACTCATCATCCAGATAGTCCAGCAAGGAGGGGGCATCAGTAATTGCCTCTTGAACCTGCGGATTCTTGCTGTCTAAAACCCGCAGTGGGTTGCTTTCCAGCCGGCGTATGGAATCTTCATCCAGCTTATCAGCGCGCGCTTTAAGATAATCAACCAGCGCTTCGCGGTAAGCCTGTCTGGCTTCATTTGACCCTAACGAATTAATCTGTAGCTTTACATGGTTATTAATGCCAAAAGCCTTCCATAACCGGGCGCTTAGCAAAATAACTTCCACGTCGATATCCGGGCCCAACAAGCCGTAAGCTTCTACGCCAAACTGGTGGAACTGACGATAGCGACCTTTTTGAGGGCGCTCGTGCCGAAACATAGGTCCGATGTACCATAAACGTTGCTGCTGGTTATAAAGCAGGCCGTGTTCATTACCGGCACGCACGCAACTGGCTGTCCCTTCCGGGCGCAAAGTAAGGCTGTCACCGTTACGATCTTCAAAGGTATACATTTCCTTTTCAACGATATCTGTCACTTCGCCGATGGAACGCTTGAATAATTCTGTGCTTTCTACGATAGGAGTGCGGATTTCCTGATAACCATAACTGGCTACCACATCACGCAATGTAGACTCGACGTACTGCCAGGTGCCGGACACCTCGGGCAGACAGTCGTTCATTCCTCGAATAGCCTGGATTGTTTTAGCCACCTGATGATCTCATACTGCTATTGAATAAAAGCCCGGCATTATAGGGGCTTTAAGGATAAACAACAATGATACTGACAGAGTCAGCGACGTTTACTCTTTAATGGCAACGGGAATAGCGTTGGCGCTGTCAAGAAGCGCGGCTTTCGCCCGTATACGCTTTTCCAACTGTGCCACCAGATCGTCGTTCGACAAACGCTCTTTCTGTCGTTTGCCGTCAACGTAGTAGCCGCTCATATTACGCGCGCCGGTTAATCCTAAATCTGACACTTCAGCTTCTCCCGGGCCGTTCACAACGCAACCGATAATTGATACGTCCATGGGAGTAAGCACATCTTCCAGACGCTGCTCAAGAGCGTTAACGGTAGTAATAACATCAAATTCCTGACGCGAACAACTTGGACAAGCGATGAAATTGATACCTCTGGAGCGGATACGTAGTGACTTAAGAATATCAAAACCCACCTTAATTTCTTCCACAGGATCAGCTGCTAACGAAATTCGAATAGTATCGCCAATTCCTTCTGCTAACAGCATCCCCAGCCCCACCGCGCTTTTTACTGCACCGGCGCGCTGTCCGCCGGCTTCGGTGATGCCGAGGTGAAGTGGCTGATCAATTTTTGCTCCCAGCAGCCGATACGCGCCCACTGCCAGAAAAACGTCAGACGCTTTCACACTGACCTTAAACTGGTCAAAGTTAAGCTTGTCCAAAATATCCACATGCCGCATGGCCGACTCGACTAAAGCCTCTGGCGTGGGCTCGCCATATTTTTCCTGCAGATCGCGCTCCAAGGAACCACCGTTAACGCCAATCCGAATGGGAATACCTTTGTCTCTAGCGCAATCCACTACCGACCGTACCCGTTCTAGATTCCCGATATTTCCCGGATTTATACGAAGACAGTCGACACCGTATTCCGCCACCTTCAAGGCAATTCGATAATCAAAATGAATATCTGCGATCAGCGGTACCTGTACCTGCGCTCTAATCTGTTTAAACGCTTCTGCCGCATCCATTGTAGGCACGGACACACGAACAATCTCACCGCCGACGGCAACAATACGTCGTATTTGTGCCACGGTTGCCTCCACATCAGTGGTAGGAGTATTTGTCATAGATTGCACTGCTATAGGAGCACCGTCGCCTATGGGGACTTTACCTACATAAATTCGAGACGATTTTCTACGTTTGATTGGACTTTCAGCAAACATGGTTATTCCTACATTGGAAGCGTGAAGCGGGCAGTACGGCCTGTTTGAAAGGAGGAAATATCGACTTTTTCACCTTCGTAGGTGATGGTAACGTTATCGGGTGCGCCCAAGGTGACTTCAAACGGCGCTTTACCAGAAATATTCATCACCCGCCCCGCTTGCTTTACGCCATAAGCAATAGCTTCGCCTGTGGCGTCTTCAATATTGACCCAACAATCAGCTCCAAAGGTAAATACCACTTCAGCCGTTTCACCCGCTTCTGGTTCGCTTTCATCAGCAGGGGCTGCTGGAGCATCAGCTTGCTGATTCGCTATTGCAGCTGCATCGTCTTCATCCACGGGATTCGCATTTGCTGTGCCCGCTTCGACTGGAGCACTTTCTACCAGCCCTTCGGCGGACTGGGAACGCACAGCCGGCGTTGCAACTGGTCTATTTTCGGAGGTCTGTGACTCGCTTCTTGGTGAAGCAGACTGGCCCGTAGCGCTGCGCTCGGAAGTCGTATTTGGCGCAGGGGGAGCCTGGGCTAAACTGTCATCATCAGCCTGCTGATACCACCACACAACGACGCCGGCTACCAACAGCAGCAAAATGATCCATGTCACCATCATCCAACGATCATCATGAGCCTGCTTCGCTACGCGTTTGGAGAAACTCTGGAGTTTGGCAGGCTGCTTAGGTGCAGTATGTATCTTTTCGAATTCTTCAATTACTTTTTTGTCGTCAATACCGACGTTTTTCGCATAAATCCGCACGTAACCTTTAGTAAAGGTAATAGACGTATTATCATCCAGTTGGTCAGCTTCAAGACTCTGAATATTCGAAAGGCGTAAAAACAGTTTGTCGGCCATATCTTGCTGGCTCAACCCGAGCCTTTCGCGCCCAGCACGTAGCATTTTACCTGGCGTTACTGCCGAGGTTGTTTCTACGTTCTGCTCTTGCGCTTCCACCTTGGTGTCTTCTGAACTCATTCAAACTACCTAATTATTCCGTTGCTCTGGTGGGACTAGCCACAGTTTCATACCAGTATGGATATCACCCGCATCGCGAAGATTATTCCAGCTTTGCAAGGATGTCATTTTAATATTGTACTTTACCGAAATACGATAAAGATTTTCAGACCATTCTACGACATGGTAAAGAGATTTACGGTCATTGTCCGAATTCAACGTCGACTTTTTCTTCACCGACGCGATAGCAACTTGTGCTGGCTCTGGCGCAGGGCCTGGCGAAGGCAATTCCGTCTCATCCAAGGCTTGGGCAGGGGCATTATGATTCGCACGCGGTTTTGCGCGGCGAATCATTTTTTGCTCCCTATCGCTCTGCTCTGCCCTTTTTTTACTATAGGCTTTGGCTAATGCGCTGTCAGGATACATGGTGATCAGCATTTCGCCATAGCTGTGCGCTGTCGCCAGGTCGCCTTTTCCTTCGGCAATATCCATTGCCATTCCAATGGATTCAGGACTGACTCTTGCCACCTTATCGTATTTTCGCAATGTCTGTTGAGCTTTATCCCATTGCTGTGTATCAATGTACAGCTCAGTCAGTAAAAAAAGGCTCTTTGCTCTTGTTGGCTGGTGATTTAATGCGTTTTGCAGATATTCAATAGCATCATCATTCGCTCCTTGCCCGCGGGCGCACAACGCCATGTTTTCATAAGTCTCAGCAAAACCAGCGTACGACTTATTATTAATCGCCTTTAAAAAATACTCCGTCGCGTCTTTATAACGTCCCTGCTGACACAAAAACGTACCATAGCTGTTCGCGATATCCGCGTTTCTGGGATCAAGCTTTAGCGCGTTATTGTAGAATTCTTCTGCTCTACCGGCTTCCTCTACAGTCTGATAATAATACGCCAGAGCATAGTGAGTGTCGGCGAGACGGGGCGCAAACTCCAGCGCCTTATCGAGGTTCATTTTGGCCTGAGGATAGTTGCCGTTTGTAAGGTACGTAAGCCCCAGTGAAATCCGACTTTTTGCCGCTTCTTGCATATCGAAATTATCACTGCCGGGAAAGTTATCAGGCAATGACTGACTGACGCATCCCGTGAGAAACACCACCAATGCTATAACGCCTAAACGCATCGTCTCCTACCTCTGGTCGTCATCTGATTATTGCGCCATTTTTACCGATATTGCGTCGCCCTTCATCTGTTTTTTCAATAATCTTTTTGTCCGGTCGACCACATCCCCTACCAACTGCCCGCAGGCGGCATCAATATCATCTCCCCGAGTCTTTCTAACAACCACCGTTAGCCCATATTCCATCAGCACTTTGGAAAAACGGTCAATGCGAGAGTTGCTGGAACAGGTATATGGGGAGCCGGGGTAAGGGTTAAACGGAATAAGGTTGATTTTACAGGGCGTTTCTTTTAGCACTTTAGCTAACTGATGCGCCTGATCGGTGCTGTCATTGATGTGCGAGAGCATGACGTATTCTACAGTTACCTTGCCCTGATTAGCGCGAGACTTACTCAAATAGCGTCTTACCGCCGCTAAAAAGGTTTCTATATTGTATTTTTTATTGATAGGAACAATTTCATTACGTAGTTCGTCCGTGGGCGCATGCAAGGAAATCGCCAACGCCACATCAATCTGATCGCCAAGCTTATCTAGCGCTGGAACCACCCCGGAAGTACTTAGCGTGACCCGTCGTTTCGACAATCCAAAACCTAAGTCATCCAGCATAATATCCATGGCTGGTACAACATTCTTAAGATTCAGTAGAGGCTCGCCCATGCCCATCATAACCACGTTGGTAACAGGGCGTTTACTCGTGTCGTTGGACAACCCCAGATGAGTCGCTACCCGCCATACCTGACCGATAATTTCGCTGACACTCAAATTACGATTAAAACCCTGCTGCGCCGTAGAACAAAAGGTACACTCCAGCGCACAACCCACTTGCGAGGAAACGCACAGGGTAGCGCGGTCACTTTCGGGGATCCACACAGTTTCGACTTCCTGCCCGCCTTCCAGCGCTAAAGCAAATTTAATAGTGCCATCGCTGGCTTCCTGAAAATAAGCAATTTCGGGCGCTTTCACTTCACATTTTTCAATTAGCTTAGCCCGCAGATTTTTGTTCAAATTGGTCATCTGCGTGAAATCGCTTATTCCTTGCTGATAAATCCACTTCATAACCTGATCAGCGCGAAACGGCTTCTCACCAATCTCGTGGAAGAACTCGCGTAACCCTTCGCGATTAAGATTCAACAGGTTAATCTTTGTCATACATCAACGACCTTACTCTAATTTTACTTAAGAAATGCGTGCGATAAGTTCATCAAAGCCCTATATCAACTCTGCTTTTGCCATGGCAAAAACACGTTAACGACATTCCATTCTGGCGTTGAAAATTATCAGAAGTTCAATGACAACAACATAGCTGTGGCCACACTTGCCTGAGTGACACTCTTAAATGACTGTACACTGCACAATTTTTGGACGCAGATTTTACCATAGGCAGATGCGCATAGAAAGCAGGCATTATAAGAGTTCTGATGGCTTTACAACCTGAAATCGTGCGTTTATCTGTAACAATTTCGGCAGTTTTGACGCCACCCGCGATACAATAATTTGCTTGCACTGTGCGCACGCTGAGAAAACGTGACTTAACAGCAGGACAAACTCCCTGACACGCTGGTTTTGTGTTAGATATTGTGACCTGTTCGTCTTTTTATCTTCCTTTTGATTCGGATATCCTTACGCGCCAGGATCACCACCACAAACTGCAGCAATGGCTTGCCGATCAAAACTGGGCTGAAAGCTTTGAAAAGAACAGAGATGAAGGTCTTGTCAGCAGGCAGTCCGGCTCAGTCAGTCAACTTTTTACACCGCAGGGACCGAGACTAGATAGCAGCATTGGGGAGATTTTTGGGGTCGATGACGCCTTCGCTGAATATGCGTTAACGCTGAGCGAAAATACAGCAACAAAAAAAAGGAGCTTCGAAAGCTCCTTTTTTACGCAACCGTTTAAATTAACGAGTGCGAGGGCAGATTTCTTCTTCAGAAAAGAAATAAGCGATTTCACGCGCCGCCGATTCTGGTGCATCAGAACCGTGAACCGCGTTTTCATCGATAGATACTGCGTAATCAGCGCGCAGCGTGCCAGCTGCTGCGTCAGCAGGGTTAGTTGCACCCATAATTTCACGATTTCTCACTACGGCATTTTCGCCTTCAAGCACCTGAACCATTACTGGACCAGAAGTCATGAAATCAACCAATGCACCAAAGAAAGGACGCTCTTTATGTTCTGCGTAAAAACCTTCAGCCTGCTCTTTGCTCAAATGTAGCATTTTAGACGCTACAATGCGCAAGCCAGTAGTTTCAAAACGATTGTAGATTGCGCCGATAACGTTTTTTGCTACTGCGTCTGGCTTGATAATTGAAAAAGTGCGCTCTAGAGCCATCTTCCTGTCTCCGAATTAAGTCTTATAAATTTTGGCCGCGAATTATAGGCAATTCTCAGCTACTTGACCAGTGGCTATTTTTGCTGCCGCTGAAGTATGTATTTACTACCGTTGTCACCTTACCGTACGACAGATCAGCGCCAGGCAATTAATTTATGGACTGGCGCGCCAATAGCTGGATTTTCGCGACAATAGCACGTAACCCATTGCCGCGGGTGGGCGTAATGTGCCTTTCTAAATCCAGTTCCGCGAAGTAGCTGTCAATATCGAAATCTAAAATTTGCTTAGGCGTTTTATTATTGTACGCGGCCAAGACTAATGCCAGCAATCCCTGAACAATTACTGCGTCGCTATCAACATCAAACTTCAAGTGTCCGCCTTCGATACGAGAAATCATCCAGACACTGCTTTGACAGCCCTTTACCAACCGATCTGGCGTCTTATCTTCTTCAGCAAGACCTGGAATCGACCTGCCCAGATCAATAATATATTGGTAGCGTTGTTCCCAGTCATCAAAAAAAGCCAAATCATCTACGATTTCCTGGCTATTTGGCAGTTGCATGCGTCATCCTGTTTACGATTAGAAAAATAAACCTGCTTCAAGTTGCGCTTCTTCGCTCATCATATCCCGCGACCAAGGCGGATCGAAAACCAGCTCAACATTCACTTTGCGAACGTTTGGCACCAGGCCAACCCGATATTCCACATCGCCCACCAACACCGGCCCCATGCCGCACCCCGGAGCAGTAAGCGTCATGTTTACATTGACCTCCTGCGTTTGCTGGTTTACGTCCACTTTGTATATTAAGCCTAAAGATACGAGATTGATCGGAATTTCAGGATCGAAAATCGTTTCCAGCGCATCCCACACCTGTTGTTCATTGATAGAGCCATCTTCGGGAGACTCAAAATCCAACGTCATTGCCTTACGGCCAATTGCGCTGGCATCGGTTCCATCAATGCGGTACATATTACCGCGCCAGGTGACAGTATAGTTGCCGCCCAGTTCCTGAGTGATCGTTACAAACTCCCCTTCAGGAATGGTAGTAACATTGCCCGCCGGCACTAATCTTGCGGTACAGTCACGCTCGGTGACCACCATTTTCTGCTCCATGATTACCTTCTATGCACTGATATTGAAGCTTTCACCACAGCCGCATTCGTCAACCACGTTAGGATTATTGTATTTAATAATGCCGTTAACGCCTTCTTTGACATAATCAATCTCGGTGTTGCGTACAAGAGGAACCGCATCTTTGGCAATTGCGACAGAAAGCTTATCGCTCACTTTCACAATTTCATCAGAGTCTTCCGGGCGGTCAGCAAAATCCAGGACATAAGCGTAACCCGTACAACCACTAACGCGAGTAGAAAATCGAATCCACTGACCATCGCGATCAGCAACTTTTTTCTCAAAATGCTTTCTTGCACTGTCTGTCAGCGAAATGACCGACGCATTGGGTACAAACGTTTCAACCGTCACAAAGCCTCCTGTTAAGCCAACATGGCTTTCGCTTTACGAAGAGCGATGAACAACGCATCCACTTCGTCAAGCGTGTTATAAATAGAAAATGATGCGCGAGCCGTGCCAGGAATGCCCAATCGTTTCATAAGCGGCTGGGCGCAGTTATCACCCGTGCGAATAGCAACGCCCTGGCGGTCCAAAATAAAGCCAACATCTGCCGGATGCGCACCATCCAGCAAAAAGCTCAGCACGCCCACTTTATTTGCCGCAGTACCAATAATTCTCATGCCGTCAAAGCTCTCAGCCTGCTCAGTGGCACTGGCTAACAACGTACGTTCATGAGCTTGCACTGCTGCGGTATCCAGCTGACTGAACCAGTCTATCGCCGCAGCCATCCCGATAGCCCCAGCGATATTCGGCGTACCAGCCTCAAGGCGATTGGGTAACCCGCCCCAGGTTGCTGAGTCGTAAGTGACATCCGCAATCATTTCACCGCCCGTAAGCCATACCGGCCAGTCTTCTAATACAGTATGGTGGCCCCATAGCGCCCCAATTCCTGTAGGTCCGAACAGCTTATGTCCGGAAAACGCATAGAAATCGCATCCGATATCCTGAACATCTACGCCACCGTGAGCGATTCCCTGTGCTCCATCAACTAAGACCAACGCACCGTATTCCTTCGCTTTAGCAGTTAATGCCTTAATAGGATTAACCGTTCCCAACGCATTGGAGACATGAGGAAATGCCACGAGCCGGGTGTTAGGACCAAGTAAAGCCTCAAAGGCAGCAATATCCAGCTCGCCGTTATCATACATGGGCACTATTTTTAACGTGGCGCCCGCGCGTTTGCATGCCTGTTGCCAGGTAACCAGGTTGGCGTGATGCTCCATTTCGGTAGCTATCACTTCATCGCCCGCCTTAAGGCGCTGCCCCAATCCGTTCGCTACCAGATTAATCGCTTCCGTAGTTCCACTGGTCCAGATAACTTCTTCACGCACATTAGCATTAATAAATGTTGCCACCGTGTCACGAGCGTTTTCATAGCGCTTAGTGGCTTCATCAGAAAGCCGATGCGCGCCGCGGTGAACATTCGCGTTACATGTGGTGTAAAAGTCTATTATCGCGTCCAGCACCGCTTGGGGCTTCTGCGTGGTAGCGGCATTATCAAGATAAACCAGCGGCTTACCGTCGATTTGCTGGGCCAGAATAGGAAACTGCTGGCGTAGCGACATCACATCAAGGCTCATTTCACCTCCATGTGACTGAAACGCTCGCTAAGTTTTGGCAGTAACCATTGGGAAATAGCCTGGTCCGGAATTTGATTGACCAGCTCCTGAATAAAGCCAAAGTTGAGCATGACCAGGGCTTTGCTACGAGAAATTCCACGAGTCACCAAATAATACAGTTCGTTTTCGGCAATTTCGGCCACTGTCGCGCCGTGAGCGCATTTAACATCGTCGGCGTAAATTTCCAGTTCAGGCTTGGTATGGATAAGCGCCCGGCGTGAAAGCAGCAGATTGCGATTGTTCAATTCTGCGAGAGTTTTCTGCGCATCACGATGAATATGAATGCGACCATTGAATATTGCCCGTGCACCATCACCAATAATACCGCGGGCATTTTCTTCCGTCGTTCCATTAGGTACGGCATGCTCAATGTTGGTATGAAGATCAAATAATTCACCTTCTGCCAATAAATAAATCGCATTCATCTTCGCGCTGGCATGTTCACCAGCGTGCCAGATATCAATGTCCAAGCGGGACAACTCGCTTCCGTAACCCACTACCGCGCTGTTAAGTGAAGACGATTCACCCAGCTTAAAGTGACTGCCGCCCACCTGTTTTGCCTTTTCGGTATAAAAAGCAAAACGGTAATGTTCCAAATGAGCGTTTTTGCCAATATCGTATTCGGCGAACGCGGTAGTCATGCTGCTCACCGCGCCTTCACCATGTTCAAGCACCCGCGCCCTGGCGTTCTCTCCTACTCGAACAAGCACTCGAATATGAGAATCTACATCCGCAGTAACCTTATTTACTATGCGAATGACAGGCTCAATAACCGCATCTGCAGCAACGTCGATGACTATTCCTTGTTGCGCAACGACATCATTGACTAAGCCAAAAACATGGCGCGCCGGCTTAACGCTGCCAAACAAGCTGATCACGTTCTGTTGCGCGTTTTCCGAAGGCGTAGATAAATCAGAAATGGTAATACCTTCAGGCAAATTAATGCTGCTGATGTCCGTTACCAGCTGACCATTAGCAAAAACAATATCAAGAGAATTCAAGTCATCAATAACCGGAGCAGCTTCTTCGCCTGTCACGACACTGTTATTGGCTTCCCGCTTATCTAAAGCAGTTAAGGGTGTAAATCGCCAACTTTCGTTACGGCGTCCCGGCCAGCCAGCTTGCTGTAATTGCAGTAAAGCCTGTTGACGCACAGGCGCCAAATAATCCGATACCTGCTGCGCCTGAGCAATGACCTGTGTTAGCCACTGGCTCATGCTTCAGCCTCCTCGTACTTTTTACCTAAAAACGCGTAGCCGCCTTTTTCCACTTCCAAAGCCAAAGAGGCATCGCCACTTTTAACAATTTCACCGCCAGCCAAGATATGTACGAAATCGGGTTTAATAAAATCCAGCAGGCGCTGATAATGGGTGATCACAATGAAACTGCGCTCACCATCACGTTGACTATTAACGCCATCTGCAACAACCTGCAGGGCATCAATATCCAGCCCGGAATCGGATTCATCAAGAATGCAAAGTGACGGCTCAAGCAAGATCATTTGCATGATTTCGTTGCGTTTTTTCTCGCCACCAGAAAAACCTTCGTTCACACCACGCTTTAAAAAGTCCAGCGGCAATTGAACCTGCTTACAGGCTTCTTTGGCCTTTTTCAAAAATTCAGCTGCCGTGAGAATGTCTAACCCGCGTTGCTCCCGCATGGCATTTACGGCTTCTTTCATAAATTCCATATTACTAACGCCGGGAATTTCTACCGGATACTGAAATGCCAGGAAAAGCCCTTCACGCGCCCGCTCTTCCACTTCCAGCTCAAATAATGGCTTATCATTAAACATCACTTCACCTGAAGTGACCTCATAGCCTTCGCGCCCTGACAAGACATAACCAAGCGTCGATTTACCTGCTCCGTTGGGGCCCATGATCGCGTGGACTTCACCCGGCTTAACCTCCAGGTTAAGGCCTTTAATAATGGCTTTGTCTTCCACACTCGCATGTAAGTTATTAATTTTAAGCATTGATTACCCCACTGAACCTTCAAGACTAATTTCGAGCAACTTACCCGCCTCAACGGCGAATTCCATCGGCAGCTCTTTGAATACTTCTTTACAGAAACCGTTCACAATCATAGAAACGGCTTTTTCGGCGTCTAATCCCCGTTGCTGACATAAGAACATTTGTTCGTCGCTCACTTTAGAAGTGGTCGCTTCATGCTCAATAATTGCAGTAGGATTCCGACTTTCAATATAGGGGAACGTGTGTGCCCCACAGGTATCACCAATAAGCAATGAGTCACACTGCGTAAAATTACGTGCTCCGTCAGCTTTAGGACCCATTCTCACCAAGCCGCGGTAGGCATTATTACTATTGCCAGCAGATATTCCTTTGGAAATAATGGTCGAACGAGAGTTTTTACCAAGATGAATCATTTTGGTACCGGTATCGGCCTGCTGACGTCCGCGCGTCAATGCAACGGAATAAAACTCGCCGACGCTGTTATCACCTTTAAGCACACAACTAGGATACTTCCAGGTAATGGCGGAGCCAGTTTCAACCTGCGTCCAGGATATCTTGGCATTGTTGTGGCATATTCCCCGTTTGGTCACGAAGTTATAAATACCGCCTTTGCCATTTTCATCGCCGGGATACCAATTCTGCACAGTAGAATACTTGATGTTAGCGTTGTCCATCGCCACCAGCTCGACTACTGCAGCGTGCAACTGGTTTTCATCCCGTTGCGGCGCAGTACATCCTTCCAGATAACTTACGTGGCTCCCTTCGTCAGCAACAATCAGAGTACGTTCGAACTGGCCGGTGTTTTGCTCATTAATACGAAAATAGGTAGACAACTCCATCGGGCAGCGAACACCTTTTGGAATGTAAACAAATGAACCGTCAGTAAATACAGCGCTATTAAGTGCAGCAAAAAAATTGTCCGAGCGCGGCACCACGGTTCCCATGTATTTTTTCACCAACTCAGGATACTTGTGCACCGCTTCAGAAATAGGACAGAAAATAACACCGGCATCTTCCAGTTTAGACCGAAAGGTTGTGACTACAGAGACCGAATCAAAGACAGCATCAACGGCCACACCTGCGAGCATTTCCTGCTCGTGAAGTGGAATACCCAGCTTTTCGTAAGTACGCAGCAATTCAGGATCAACTTCATCCAACGACTTCGGCTTGTCCTTCATGCTTTTGGGCGCTGAATAATACGAAATCCCCTGATAATCAACTTTGGGATAATTTAGATGGGCCCAATCAGGCTCTTCCATCTTCAACCAGGCCTGATACGCCTTAAGACGCCATTCGAGCATCCATTCGGGCTCTTCTTTCATAGCGGAGATTCGGCGGATAACCGATTCGTCCAGACCGTTTTCGAAGGTTTCAGATTCAATTTCCGAATAAAAACCCGCTTCGTATTTTCTCGATAACGCCTGTTCGATCTGTTCACTCATGTTTGGATCTCACTTTTTTGCCTGCGATGGCTGGTACATTTGCAATCATTCAGGGCCATCTCGGTCTTGCCCTGTTTTGCTTACTAGGACAGATGTCTGAGACATCTTACCGTCTCTTTCTGAAGCCGTACCAACCTAATGTCAATGTGCGTATTATATAATACCTGAGTAAATCACTCAACTATTCGCGGTTTGTTTAATTAATTACCAGAAGTGTAAGCGTTTGGCTTTTTGAAATCAGGACGCATTCCAACTACCCGATTTTCTGCAGCTGAGGCGGGCGCGAATCATGCCCCACCCCCTTAAATTATTCAATACCGTTACAGCAGCCTACGCGTGGGTAGACCTTTTCTGCGCTAACCGAAGCTTGGTCACCGTGTCGCAAACTTTGTCGATAACATATTCAATATCTTCCGCCGTGGTAAAACGGCCAACGCTAAAGCGTATTCCGCTATGCGCTAATTCGGCACTACGTCCTATTGCACGAAGCACATACGACGGCTCAAGGCTGGCAGATGTACAAGCGGAACCCGAAGAAACCGCAATATCATGAAGGCCCATCATCAGGCTCTCGCCGTCAACGCCGCCAAAACTAACATTAAGATTACCAGCAATGCGGTGCTGGGCATCCCCGTTTAAATAGATATCGTCTAATGCGCTGAGCCCTTGCCACAGTGTATCCCGCAACTGTTGAATGCGGGCAGTGTCTGTCGCCATGGCCTTTCCCGCCAATTCCAGTGCTTCACCCATACCCACTATCTGGTGCGTGGGTAAGGTTCCGGATCGCATTCCCCGCTCATGTCCGCCGCCGTGGATCTGCGCCGCTAATTTAACCTTGGGGCGGCGTCTGACGTACAAGCCGCCAATGCCTTTTGGGCCATAAATTTTGTGGGCTGAAATGGAAAGTAAATCCACCTCCAATGCTTGGGTATCAATGGCTACTTTACCCACACTTTGGGCTGCATCTACATGAAATAGAACGCCTTGCTGTCGGCACAGTTCACCAATAGCCGCAATATCCTGAATCACGCCTATTTCATTATTTACATGCATAACACTGACTAAAATGGTGTCTTGCCGCAGCGACTGGCGTAACTGCGCCAACGATATCAGCCCCTTTTCATCTACGGGTAAATAGGTAATCTCAAACCCTTTACCCGCCAAATAGGCGCAGGTATCAAGCACGGCCTTATGCTCAGTTTCTACAGTAACAATATGCTTTCCTTTATCAGCATATTGTTCCGCCACGCCTTTAATCGCTAAATTATCAGATTCGGTCGCACCAGAGGTAAAGACGATTTCCCGCGGATCGCAGTTAATTAAATCGGCAATTTGATTGCGCGCCACATCAACCGCTTCTTCGGCCATCCAGCCAAAACGGTAGGTCCGTGACGCAGGATTGCCAAAGTTGCCATCCAGCGTCAGACATGCAGCCATTTTTTCAGCGACACGCGGGTCAACTGGCGTGGTGGCCGCATAATCAAGATAAACAGGAGAAGAAGAACGTGTCATGAATTACAACCGAATACTAACTTCGATGTCCTGAGCAATCTTGCTTAGCGATTTACTCTTATCCTGCCGTCCGGCTACTTCAAGCACATCTCGCTTATCCATTAACTCACCCAGAGTAATACTATTAAGAAAAACACTGATGCGGTCACTAAGATCCTGCCATAAACTATGCGTAAGGCAGCGCTCACCGCCCTGACAATCTGACAGCCCCTGACAGCGGGTAGCATCGACAGTTTCATCAACAGCCCGAATGACTTCACCGATGGCGATACTACCAGCGTCGCGGCCCAACAAATAGCCGCCTCCCGGCCCCCGAACACTGTCAACCAACTGCTCTTTGCGTAAGCGAGAGAAAAGCTGCTCAAGATAGGATAATGAAATTTCCTGGCGCTCGGAGATATCCGCTAAAGGAACCGGCCCCTGCGTAGAATGTAATGCTACATCCAGCATTGCGGTAACTGCATAACGCCCTTTTGAAGTTAATTTCATATCTCTCCCCTGCCCAAAATCAATGCGGAAATTGTTCCATACCCGAGTAAAATGGTCAAGTATATACCCTACTAATTTACTAAGGTATTCGCTCCACGCCTCTACTTAAATTTTGGGATCAAAGGCTTCATGGCTGTCGCCAGCCTCATCGCGAACAAAGGGATCGATGCCAGTATTCGCAAAGTCTTCTGCCGTAATGGAATGTAAATTGTCGGTACAGACATCGCCGCCGAGGGAGCGAATAACACCACAAAGCTCTTCGACTTTAGCGTCCATTTTGTGCATATGTTCCAGCATCACGCCCATCGCGTTGGCTACCGGATCAGGATTATCCGGCGCTACTGCGTAAGCATCAAAACCATATTTTTCAGCAATCTGGTTGCGTTTTTTGCTGGTGCGTTCAATTTCGTCCTTATCAACAGCAGAAAGTACAATCCGCCCCGGAATGCCCACTACCGTAGCCCCGGCGGGCGTATCTTTAACTACCACTGAATTGGAACCAACTTTGGCACCTTCACCGATAGTAATTGGCCCTAAAACTTTAGCTCCAGCGCCAACCACTACGTTTCTCTCCAGAGTCGGATGACGCTTTCCGGCTTTCCAGCTTGTTCCGCCTAACGTCACACCGTGGTACAAAGTAACGTCATCACCAATTTCGGCGGTTTCGCCAATTACCACGCCCATGCCGTGATCGATAAAAACCCGACGGCCAAGGGTCGCGCCTGGATGAATTTCAATGCCGGTGAGCCAGCGGCTAAAAGTAGATAAACTGCGTGCCAGCCATTTCCAGTTCATTCGCCACAACTTATGGCTGATGCGGTGTAACCATACCGCATGAAGACCGGGATAATTGGTAAGTACCTCAAAGGTATTGCGGGCTGCGGGATCCCGGTGAAATACACCGCGAATGTCGTCTTTTATACGCTCAAACACCGGTTTTTACTCTTTGGTCGATTTATCAATAGAAGATAGCATGCCACGCAGAATATTCAGTTCCTGTGATTCTGGCCGCGCACGATTAAACAGGCGTCGCAGTTTTGTCATCACCATGCCCGGATGGTTCTTCACAATAAAATTGGTGCGTAATAGCGTCGATTCCAGGTGCACATAAAAGCGCTCCAAATCCTCGTTCAGCGGATACTCGGCTTCTTTTTCAGGTAAACGGGTAGTATCCAGATGCGCCATTCGAATTTCATAACACAGGGTTTGCACCGCAGCTGCCAGATTTAACGAGCTGTAATCAGGATTTGCCGGAATACATACATGAAAGTGACATTGCTGAAGCTCTTCGTTGGACAAGCCGTTATTTTCGCGGCCAAAAACCAAGGCCACTGGATAGTTTTCCACTTCGCTAACTAATTTTCCGCCACATTCTCTGGGCTCTAACATAGGCCACGAATGGGTGCGCGAGCGCGCCGACGTGCCAACCACCAAACCGCATTCTGCCACTGCCTCCTGTAAGGTGGGAACAATGGTAGCATTCGCCAGAACATCACCCGCGCCGGCAGCCAATGCACTGGCCTGACCGTCAGGCTCCTTTACCGGATCCACCAGATAAAGGTTACTCAATCCCATGGTTTTCATCGCTCTGGCGGTAGAACCAATATTACCTGTATGGGAAGTGTTAACGAGTACAATTCTGATGTTGTCGAGCATGTGTCTGCCTGCATTGTGGAAAGGCGCAGGATAATAACACAGTAGAGCTCTAGATGGCTATCCTGAAGCTATTGTGATGCCCAATCGTCAGGTGAACACATTGCATAATTTGTTCACTCTGCTACACTTCGCGCGTTTTCGAGAATGCTGATCAATGCCTCTCCTTTCACAGACGGTATTGTTGCAGCGTTTCACTTTGATCTTTATACAATTGGTGGTTTATCTATGCATCCGATGCTGAATATTGCGGTGCGCGCTGCGCGCGCGGCGGGTACAATTATTGTTCGCGGTTTTGAAAATCGTAGTGACATTGCAACAGAATCTAAAGGCGCAAACGATTTCGTTACGCAAATTGATAAAGAAGCAGAAAAAGCAATTATTAATAAGATTCAGCAATCTTATCCTGATCATTCTTTTCTCGGCGAAGAAAGCGGCGAAACCGCAGGCAGTGATACTGAATATCAGTGGATAATCGATCCTCTGGATGGCACCACCAATTTTGTAAAGGGCATCCCTCATTTTGCCGTTTCCATCGCGCTTCTTCATAAAGGCCGAATCGAACAAGGTGTGGTTTTTGATCCCATTCGTGGCGAACTTTTTACCGCTAGCCGTGGTCAGGGTGCGCAGTTAAACGGTTACCGTATTCGTACGTCAAAACCTAAAGACTTACAAGAAACTATACTCGCCACAGGTTTACCATTCAAAAATAAAGCACGTTTTGGTGAATACGCCTTAAGCTTAAATAAAATCTTTCAGGAATGTGGGGATATCCGCCGCGCAGGGAGTGCAGCTCTTGATTTGGCTTACGTTGCAGCGGGACGTCACGATGGTTACTGGGAACGAGGCGTTAAACCCTGGGACACTGCAGCGGGTGAATTGCTTGTGCGTGAATCAGGCGGCCTGGTGACAGATTTTAAAGGAAACAACGACCCTCTTTATAAAGGCGAGATTGTTGCAGGTAGCGCAAAGGTTATTCAAGGCGTGCTTAAGCATCTGAAATAATCATATAAAGGCAGCGCGAGCTGCCTTTTTTGTTAAAGTGTTCTGCTACTTTTCTTTTCGCTGACAACGACATTTCATTGAAGAGCTATTAAAGCTAACTTCTACCTCGCCATCTGAAGAGTAAATATAAACATCTTCTTTGGCTTGGTGCATCGGAAAATAGAAGCTTGATAGCCCTTTCTGCTCGTTTTTAAAAGCTTTGCCGCCATCTGATACTTTGAGCATGTGAACAGCATTTGGCATGGAAACAGTCTTCAATTCTGACGTACTCCCTTCCCAAATCAAACGTCCAACGCACTAATCCAGTTGTTGTGCAGTCGGTTGACCACTCCACATTGTCATTGGCGTGAGAGGGAAAGACACTAATCATCCCAAGCAGTACAAAACCCATCCTTATTCTTCGCATCGTTTTTCCGATAGCTTCTTTAGTAGATGCCAAGAATACTCTTCACAGCCGTTTTCAACAGAAAGTGAGTAATATTCTTGGTCTTCTATCACATGAAAATTGGAAGGTCTGGCTGGATCGTCATCAACTACCATATTTTCAATATGAACTCGCTTCTGTTTACCAAGCTATCTTCCATTAGATAATGGCCTTCGATGTCAGGTAACTCATTTACCCAAGATTTAATAGTATCCATCTTGTTTCCTATTCCGATTCCTCAGTTGGCTTCACCTGAGGGAAAAATCATATACGTAATAGAACAGAGTTCAAAAAGCGGCAGCCTTACGCCGCTTGAGGCTGGTCCCTCACAAACTGAAAAAATTCACCGGCCGGTAGAGGGGGCGACCAGTAGAAGCCCTGCCCGTAAATACACCCCTGCTCCCGGAGCAAAGCGGCTGTTTGCGCATCTTCCACACCTTCGGCTATATTTTCTAAATCCATTACCTGACTCATTTTTATAATGGCACTGACGATATGTTGCTGCTGGGGGTTTTGCACCATTTCCCGCACAAACGACATATCTATTTTTAATGTCGAGGCATTAAATTTTGCAAGGTAGTTGAGGTTGGAATAGCCGGTACCAAAATCATCAATGGCAAAGTTGACGCCCCGCTCTACCATCGCGTGGACCTGCTGCTTAACGTGATCAGGATCATCAATAAACAAAGATTCGGTGATTTCCAGCTCAAGCAAATTGGGATCAAGCCCGGATTTCTGTAGGGCGCGAAAAACATGGGTAGGTAAGCTTCCCCGTTTGAACTGTACCGGCGACAGGTTTACAGCGACCGTCATTCCATGCAGCCCTGCCTGTTGCCAGCGGGCGCATTCCAGGCAAGCGGCTTCTAATGCCCAGCGGCCAATTTCAACTATTAAACCGGATTCTTCCGCCACCGGGATAAATTCTTTAGGCAGTAAATAATTGCCGTCTTTTTTCCATCTTATCAGCGCCTCTGCACCCACAATTTGATTAGTGGCCAGCTCAACTTTTGGTTGATAGAAAAGCTCAAACTGATTGAGTTCAATAGCAGTTTTTAATTCGTGAGTAAGCTGCAGCTTACGCTGAATAGCGTCTTTCATATCGTTTTCAAAGAAGCGATAGGAGTTCTGCTCGTCTTTTTTCGCCCGGTAAACCGCGAAACTGGCTTTACGTCTGAGCTCCTCAAAGTCTGTTCCGTCAAAAGGCGCAGCGGCAATACCGAGCGCGCAGCTCATTTCAAAATCAAAGTCGGATATGGCCAGTGGCATGATGGTGGAACGTATCGCCTGATGACAAAAATCGTTCAGGGATTCAAAATCCGGGGCCTGTTTGATGAAGGTAAACTCGATACCGGATGTACGATAGACTCGGGTGCTGTCATCTTCAAGCTTGATGTAACGTTCAGACAAAGAGGCCAGCACCGCATCTCCCAGCTTGTGGCCCAAGGTGGAATTGATCCAGTCGAAGTTGTTCATTCGCAGAATAATAAAACCAACCACCTGGGCTTTTTTATGTGCGGATAAAACCACGCTACCAAAATCCCGCTTACATTTCTCACCATTAGGCAAACTGGTCTGCTCGTCAAAAAGTAAGCGGGATTCTGCGTCTTTGCGGATAAGTTCGGTGCGCTTTTTCTGATCTGTCAGCCGCTGCAGCAACCCTTTCACGTAGTGGGTGATAAGTATGATGCCCAGGCCATATAACAATAACATCAGTGACATATCCGCAGCTTTGCGCCAGGCTGCTTCGGGCACATCATAAGCATTCTCAATCAAATCAATGGAGATAGCATAGGCAAAGAAATAAAAGCTGAACAGCATGTAGAACGCCAGCGGCAGGATTATGGTTTTGCCGCCCAGGAAGGAGGCAAAAATCAGCACGCCAGGGTAAAGGAACAGCGCCGTATCAAATAAGCCATCGTAATAGAATGCGATGGAGGATGCGAAGATGGTCACCGTCCATAACGACATTCCCGCTACCATGTTACTGGTATCAGCAGACATGTATTTCAGCAGGATAAGGAAAAACAGGATGATGGTCGTCTGCTCAAGCAGCCACTCGCCTTCCCCCCGCCAGAGAGCGCTTACCGTAAGAATAATAAAGAGCGCGATAAAAACCACCAGCACCGCCCTGACTTGGGCGACGCGGTAGGTGATATCAGGCAGCAGCGCGTTTAGCGAGGTAAAAAAGTCAAACCGACTTTTCACGAACAGACGCCTCCCCGACCAGTTCGTTGGCAAACTTCAAAGAAAGACCGGGATGATCGTCTTTCGTTTTCTTTACGTCATACATGGCGTTGTCAGCCAAATTGATGATCGTCTGCAAGTCGGAGGAATCCTGCGGATACATTGCGGCGCCTATACTCGCACCAATGGTCACGTTTTGATTAAACTTGCGTAAGAAGTAGGGCCGCCCGATCCGCCTGGCCAGCCTATCCACCAGGTCGCGGGTTTCATGGTGGCTGGCATTATCCAGCAGCAACACAAATTCGTCCCCGCCCCAGCGACAGCCAAAGTCCTGTGGCCGCAAGGTTTTTTTCATTCTGTCGGCCACAAAAATAAGGATCTCATCGCCAGATTCGTGCCCGTAAACGTCATTGATTTGTTTAAACCAGTTCAGGTCTATTAGCACCAGCGCGAACGGCTTTTTGTTGTCAATAAACTGGTCGAGCTTCTTCTCCAATCCCTGACGGTTGTAAAGGTTGGTCAGCTTGTCGAAGTCAGCCTGATAGGCCAGCGCTTCCAGCTCCTTTTTCCGCTTGGAAATGTCATGCAGCGTGATCTGGTAGTACTCCCGCAAATCATCACTGATTATGGATGTCACCACTACCTGAACCCACAGGGATAGCTCCGGGTCCTGGCTTTTAAGTTTAAATTCCCCGGTGGCTATTTCTTCGTTGGCGAAAGCCAATTCTACGGTTTTTGAAAGTTTGGATGGCTCAGCAAATAAGCCTTCCAACAGCGGCCCAAAACTTTTACGCAACGGCAGTTCCAGTCTTTCGATGATTTTTTCAAAAGCGGCATTAAACAGCAGGATGTTACCCCGGGGCTCCATCAGCACAATAGGAGAAAAGGAATTTTCAAATAGCATGCGAAACCGTTTTTCCAGCGCTTCAATTTCACTTCTTAGCTGTCTTTCCTGGGAAAACTGCTGCTCGGTTTTATCCAGAAGATTGTTGATGTCTCGCACCAGCCCCCCTAGCTCACTGTGCTGATGAAATTCAGGTACAGCAAGGCGGTTGCCTTCACCGGGGGTGGTCTTGTGCAGTGACTGGGCTATTTTTATCATCGGCCGGGTAATAAGCAAAAATGCTACACAAATGGCCACCAGGGTGACCACAAACGCCTGTATAATCATAGCTTTGGCATTATCTAAAGCGAGTTGCCGGGCACGGGATTCAATAAACTCCAGATTCGGCTCAATAGCCAATGAGCCTATGGTTTTTTCCTGCTCGAACAATGACTGAACAGCAAAAACCCTCGGCTCTACCGATAGACTTTCATTACCGGATACAGTGATATCTTCAAAGGACATGGTGGCATTTAACACCACATCATTGGTGGTTAAGCCGGTAACCACTTCTTTGGCCAAATCGGCATCAGCCAAGTAGGCGGCAGTGGCGGCAGTGGTTTCAATGGTTCGGTAAAGGCTCTCAATATTCTGATGAGCAATTTTTACCTCCTGATTGTACGTCAGGCGATAAAACAACTGGGTTGAAAGAAAACCTATCGCAACAGCGGCAAAGCCTATTACCACCGCCAGGCGAATCAGCAAGCCGCTTTTATTCATCGAAACTGTAAACCACTTTTACCGACGGCGTGATGCTCTGTTTACTGACATACGCGATACCGTTTTCTGTCCGGGAGACAAAATCCAGTATCGCCTGCTCATCTTTATACTCGCTGGGGGGGCGGGCTTTACCGGAGAACTTCACTCTTGACCAGTACGCATTTACCCGGGCCAGCGGCATACCAACCAGTTCGCGATAAAACTCTTCCCGCGCTCCAGCATTTCCCCCAATATCTACCGGCACCGCCGGTGCACCATTGGGGAAAGCCACAAATTTGCCCATAAACATATCGATAAGCTGGGACTTACTAAGGACGATGGTGGGATTATTTTTATGTACCACCACCACCAGCTCCGTACCGGCTACCACTCGCGTAGCGCCAATTGCCGCTATCACCAGCATTACAATAAGTAACTTGTGCCAGCTCATCAGAAAAGAAAGCTCACGTTGGTAAAGAGTGTATTTACATGACCGCTGTTACAACTGCAGTAGTTACTGGGATCAGCAGGTTGCCAGAAAGTGCTGCCGTCTTTACTAATCCTGGTGTGGTCCCATTGCATCTTTAACGACATATTTTCAACGAAATCCCAGCGCCAGCCAACAGACAGTGTTTTTTGATTGTGATTGTAGTAGTTCAGCAGGAATTCGGCGCCTTCGTACAGCATGTCCGCGCCGGGAATCTGAGCCAGCGCTACAGTGTCAATATTCTGCTTTTCCAAATTAAAGGGTTTTGTATCGGCAAACGCTAAGGTAGCAAAAAAATTATGATTCGAGACATGATAAATTGCACTAACATAGCCGCTGTAGACATTGCGAATGGTCAGGCTGTCAGAGCTGACCTTCGCCATCTCAGACATTACAGTCACTTTATCGAAACGATATTGTCCACTGATGGAAGTATATTTTCCCTTGCGGTTATCTAAGTCCAGATAATGAGCAAGTTGTAGCGCATTCGGCCAGATAAATTCAGAGCCCGGGAGTTGTTCAAGTAACTCCATTCCCTCAATGAGAGGCTGTACGATTGTGGAGTCAAATTTCACCTGGGTACTGTTAAACGCTATGTCCCAGCTCATTGCAGAAAAGTCGATAGCAACTCCGAACACATCATCGAACTTCAGCGGCTCGACATTTTTAGAGCTATAAGCAGTAAGAACCGATTCTGTGCTGCCATAGAAGAATTTGGCCGAAACAGTAATTTCGTCAGTGAGAGGTCTGCGGTAACTCACATCCACACCATCAAGAAAACGGTGTGGAAAAATCCCATATATTTCGTTTGGCACGTGCGCCCAGGGATAGGCAAAATTAATATCCCGATATTCGGTTACTAAAAACAAATCAAAAGCAGTTCTACCGGCGCGAAACGACCAGTTGGGTTCGGGAGTATAACGAACAAATGCCAGGTTTAAGGCTGAGTCTAAAGTGAAGTTTTCCTGGTCACGATAAATGCCCTGCACCACAAAATCCAGCTTATCAGTGGCTAAAATGTCCAGCTGAACACCGAGATTGGAAGATTCGCCAAAATCAAGTTCGTCAGCGAAAACACCACCAGTTTTGGAGTAATCGGCGCGATATCCAAACACCCCGGAGTCTGTTTTTACTACACCTAAAGTCCCGTAACCCGAAACTTCAAACTGCGGTGATGCTGCCGCCCCAGCGGTCAACAGAAACAACAGAACAAAACATTTAGCCATATATACGCAAGCCCTAACCCATAAGTAAGCGACTTCCTTGTTTTGCCACTTGGTGATGTAGTTAAAAGATAAAATCGCACTCTCAAAAAGAAAGGTGCAGGTATGAATAACGCCGTTGATGGTTTTTCTAAAAAACCGTAGGGATACTGCCAAATTTAGCCCAAAGTATCAAAACTTGTTAGGCATTTTTACCTATACCCGTGTGTTGATTTTAATCCTGTTCCTTTGAAAAACGTTGCCTGTAAGCTGCCTTTGCAGCAGCGGGATATCTTTCGCTTCTACCCGTGGGATCGCGGAACATGTGTTGAAGTCGCCGATCTTATCGCTGGTATACGATGTATTCCCGAAGGTACGGGGAAAACGTTTTTCACGACAACGGGAACCAATGAAACAAATTTCGGTTGTTGACATGGATCAATTTTAGACTGTTGTTGACAGGGGGCACGCCTTTGAATTTCTAAGCCGCCTGTGCGCCGGTGAAGGATATTCAGCGTGATTAGCAGTATTCCATGTTTTTCTAAGCCGCCTGTGCGGCGGTGAAGTAGTGAAAGTTACTATCAATTAACTGATTGTTGAGGAGCTTTCCGTGCGATCGTTCAATTACCTTTTTTAAATTTCTCAAAAAAGGGTTAAAGTGAGGTACAGGTGTTGTTGCACTTAATCCATATTTGGAAAAGTAAATATCGTGTGTATAAGGTGTCTCGACAATAGCTTGCTTTATAAACAGAGGAAATTGTTCACGAATCGACTGACTTTTAATCCGAACAAACGGTAAATCAACTTTTTCCGCTACTGACCCGGGTATCTGCTGGAGCATCCATGCTCCAGAAGTTCGGCTAAGAAATATCCACTTATCGCTAGAAATAATCCGCGATCTCTCCTTAAGCTAAAACGAAAGCTAGTAGCACAGCTCAAAAGCTGAGAAAGCCGCAAGAGCGGCTTTTTTTTAAGACTTCATCCAAAATTAAAGCAGAGAATCCATATCCTGCCCTTCTTTTTCCACCTGAGGCGGTATGAGGTCTTCCTTACTGATCCCAAGTGCAAGTGCGACTGAACTGGCAATGTAAATGGATGAGTAGGTTCCAACAACCACCCCAAATAACAAGGCAGTAGCAAAGCCGTGGATCAGCGCGCCGCCTTTATAATATAGAGCAACCAACACCAATATGGTGGTCAAAGAGGTAATTACCGTTCGACTTAATGTCTGCGTAAGGGAGATATTGATGACTTCCACAGGCTCAGCTTTACGAATTTTGCGGAAGTTTTCCCGAATCCGATCACAGACTACTATAGTATCGTTAAGTGAATAACCAATTACAGCAAGTAGCGCGGCTAACACTGTCAGGTCAAATTCAATCTGTAAAAAAGAGAACAACCCTAAAGTAAGAATAACGTCGTGAACCAAGGCTGCGACAGATCCCAGTGAAAAACGCCATTCGAATCGCATAGCCACGTACACCAGAATACACAGCAGTGCTACGAGCATAGCTAAACCGCCCTGCTCCGTTAGCTCATCTCCAACGTTGGGGCCGACAAATTCAATACGACGCATTTCTACATCAGACCCATCAGCGCGCAAGGCTTCTAAAACCTGATTACCAATAGTGGCTGCTTTTACCCCCTCTCTGGGCGAAATGCGTATCAACACATCTTCACTGGTACCGAAATTTTGTACCACTGCATCTTCAAAATTAGCAGCAGTGAGTTCGTGCCGGATTTTGGTTAAATCTGCAGATTGGCTGTAACCGACCTCTATTAATGTCCCACCGGTAAAATCCAGGCCCCAGTTCAGGCTGTTTACACCCAGCGAAACCAGCGAGCCAATTATCAAGCAGGTCGACAAAATCATGGTGGGTATACGCAGACGCATGAAATTGACGGTTTCGGATAAATTTAGTATTTGCATAATATGCTCCTTAAATCGCCAATTTCTTCACTTTACGTCCACCCCATACCGCGTTAACAATAACGCGAGTTACCACAATGGCGGTAAACATGGAGGTCGCAATTCCTATCATCAGCGTGATAGAGAAACCTTTAATTGGGCCAGTACCTACAGCGAACAGAATTAAACCGGCAATAAAGGTAGTGATATTTGCATCCAGAATAGTCGAGAACGCGCTGTCATATCCCTGGTGAATAGCTTGCTGTGGGCTTCTTCCGTCACGAATTTCCTCGCGTATCCGCTCAAAAATAAGCACATTGGCGTCTACCGCCATACCAACAGTCAAGACGATACCTGCCATACCCGGTAGCGTAAGAGTAGCACCAGGAATCATCGACATGACACCAATGATAATGACAAGGTTGGTTAACAGCGCAAAATTTGCTACCAGCCCAAACGCTTTATAATAAATCAGCATAAAGACAAGAACAGCGGCAAGCCCCCACAGAATGGCTTGCATGCCCAATTCTATGTTTTCCTTACCCAGGCTTGGCCCGACAGTCCGCTCTTCAACAATCTGGATTGGCGCAATAAGAGCACCAGCGCGTAGCAGTAGTGACAAGTCTCTTGCTTCTTTGGGCGAATCCAAACCGGTGATACGGAATGAACTTCCCAGCTGAGCCTGGATAGTCGCAACACTAATGACTTCTTCGTGCTTTTCAAATACCAGCTTACCGTCAGCATTACGCTCGCCAGTCGACTTATACTCGATAAATACGGTTGCCATTGGCTTACCGATATTGCCCCGCGTCGTGCGCGACATTTTATTTCCACCTTCAGAATCCAGTGAAATATTAACCTGCGGAATGCCATATTCATCAACACCGCTGTTAGCATCGATAATATGATTGCCGGTTAACATAATTCGCTTTTCCAGCAACTGCGGACGGCCTTGCTGATCCTCAATTACTTGTGAGCCAGCAGGAACACGGCCGTTCAATGCGTCCCGCACGTCGTTGTCCTGATCTACCAGACGAAATTCCAGCGTGGCGGTAGCATTCAAAATTTCTTTTGCGCGGGCGGTATCCTGAATGCCTGGCAGTTGCACAACAATCCGATCCGCCCCTTGTTTTTGCACCAGCGGCTCTGCAACACCAAGTTGATTTACCCGATTCCGAATAATAGTAATATTCTGCTTAACCGCGTTTTCGCGTATACCCTGTAGTTTGGCTTCAGAAAATGATGCACGCAGCACCATGTCGTCCACTTCTTCAAACGTTAAATCAGGATTGCGGTTACGTAGGAAAAACTGCGCTTTTTCAAGAGTTTCTTCATCCCGAAAATGAATATCGACGTGATTCTCACGCTGCTGCACTGTGCGATAACGCAGCTTTTCTTCACGAAGGGCTGTACGGAAGTTATCTTGCGCATCTTCAAGAGATTTGCTGATGGCTTCGCTCATGTCCACTTCCATTAAGAAATGCACACCGCCGCGTAGGTCCAAACCCAGCTTCATGGGCGTACCGCCCAATTCTTCCAACCACTGAGGGGTATCCGCCGCCAGGTTCATTGCCACCGAATAATTAGTTCCTAAAGACGTTTCCAACAGCTCTCGGGCACGCAACTGCGCGTCAGAATCATTCAAGCGAACGAGAATTTGTTCATTTTCAAATTCAATACGCTTAGGCGTAATATTGTTATCGGCAAGGGTTTTCTTAACATCATCTACCATTTGCACAGTGACGTTACCGTCCCGGCCAGCAGAGATCTGAACAGCGTTATCTTCGCCGTAAATGTTGGGAAGAGCGTACAAGGTGCATAAGCCAATGATCACGATGACCAGTAGCACCTTCCAGATAGAATTCTGATTTAACACGTAAAATTCCTTGTTCCGGTTACCGGGATGCATCCCGGCCCCGGTATTTCTCTTAGATTGACTTCATGGTGCCTTTAGGCAGAACAGCAGTCACAGACGACTTCTGCACAACAATATTGCTGGTATCATTCAGCGCAATTTCGATAAAGTCTTTATCTTCTGCTACTTTAATGATGCGTCCCACTAAACCGCCTTGAGTGAGAACTTCGTCGCCTTTACTTAATGAAGAAACCAGATTTTTGTGTTCCTTTACGCGTTTGGCTTGCGGACGGTATAGCAAGAAGTAAAAAATCAGACCGAATACACCCAACATAATGAGCATTTCGTAACCACCGCCTTGCGGTGCGCCAGATGATTGTGCGTAAGCGTTAGAAATAAATAAGCTCATATTTTTCCTCGATAATTGTCTTTGTTGTTATAACGCCGGTACCGGCATGTTCTTTTGTTCGTAAAAAGTTTCTACAAATGCGTCCAGCTCTTCTTGCGCGATGGCATCACGTAGCCCCTGCATCACGCGCTGATAATAGCGGAGATTGTGGATGGTATTAAGCCTTGCACCCAAGATTTCGTTGCATTTATCCAAGTGGTGGAGATATGACCGCGAATAATTTTTACAAGTGTAACAATCACAGTTTTCATCCAACGCGGCGGTATCGGTGCGATGCTTGGCATTGCGAATTTTAACCACGCCTTCGGTCACAAATAAATGGCCATTGCGAGCGTTTCGGGTAGGCATTACACAATCGAACATATCAATACCACGACGAACGGCCTCAACAATATCTTCAGGTTTACCCACTCCCATCAGATAACGCGGCTTATTCTGCGGAATTTTTGGCGCGGTATGGTCGATAATCCGAATCATATCTTCTTTGGGTTCGCCAACGGATAAACCACCAATGGCATAGCCGTCAAACCCGATATCTTCCAGGCCTTTAAGCGAAACATCACGAAGACTTTCGTACATCCCGCCTTGAATAATGCCAAATAATGCAGAAGGATTATCACCATGTGCGCTTTTACTGCGCTTGGCCCAACGCAACGACAACTCCATCGACAATCTGGCTTCCTGCTCGGTGGCGGGGTAAGGCGTACATTCGTCAAAAATCATAACGATGTCAGAGCCTAGATCCCGCTGAACGTCCATCGACTTTTCCGGCGTTAGCAGAATTTTCTCACCATTAATGGGCGAACGGAAAGTCACGCCCTCTTCAGTAATTTTACGCAAATCTCCCAGGCTAAAAACCTGAAAGCCACCAGAATCAGTGAGAATAGGTTTATCCCAGTGCATAAAATCGTGTAAGTCGCCATGCTGGCGAATGATGCTGGTACCGGGGCGTAGCATCAAGTGAAAGGTATTTCCCAAACAGATGTGAGCACCGCTGTCGCTTAGCTCTTCTGGCGTCATTCCTTTTACTGTGCCATATGTGCCTACCGGCATGAAGGCGGGAGTTTCCACCACGCCACGCTCGAACACCAGCTTGCCGCGTCTGGCTTTCCCATCGGTATTTAACAACTCAAATTGCATGAAATTGGATTTCCCATAACTGAGCGCACTTCAGACGCTGCGGGTCAAAATAAAATTGGCGGGGATTATACCAGTTCTGCGTGATAGATCATGTATTGCGCACCAACGGAAAGCAGAAAAGGCCATTCCTTATCGCACCGAATGCAATATCTACCGTTTACCCATCGGCTTTTTCAATAAACATGCTGTCACCGTAACTAAAGAACCGGTACTCCTCTGCAATCGCTTGCGCGTACGCCTGCATAACATTGTCCCTGCCTGCAAATGCGCTGATCAGCATCATTAACGTCGATTCAGGTAGATGAAAATTGGTAAACATGGCATCAACCACTTTAAAGCGGTAGCCGGGATAAATAAAAATATCGGTGTCGGCGAAAAAAGGCATTATCAGTGACTCAGACGATTCCGCCACAACCGCTGCCGATTCCAGCGATCTGACTGACGTCGTTCCTACTGCTATTACCCGCTTCCCTGCTGCTTTCGTTGCCAATACTGCATCGACGACGCTCTGACTAACCTCTGCATACTCTGCATGCATCTTATGTTCAAGAATGTTGTCCACTCGCACAGGTTGAAATGTACCAGCGCCAACATGTAGCGTAACAAAAGCCAGATTTACGCCTTTTTGGCGCAACGCCGTAAGTATGGTGTCATCAAAATGAAGACCCGCAGTGGGCGCAGCCACTGCGCCTGGCTTCTGGTTATAAACTGTCTGGTAACGCTCTTTATCGCTGTTTTCATCAGGCCTGTCGATGTAAGGAGGCAATGGCATATGGCCATGAGCCTCAAGAATTGCCAGCACCGGCGTATCGTGGTCGAACCGCAAATGAAATAAAGCGTCAAGGCGACCAATAACGGTGGCGTGAACCGCCTCTTCCAGCACTAATTTAGTGTCGGGTTTAGGCGCTTTGCTCGCTCGTACGTGGGCGTAAACCGTATTATCCGGCAAAATTCGCTCCACCAAAACTTCGACCTGTCCGCCTGATGCTTTTTTCCCTTTCAGCCGCGCCGGCATGACGCGAGTGTTGTTAAAAACCAGCAGATCCCCTTCTTCTACCAGCGACAGCGTTTCTTCAAACTGACGATGGACAACATTGCCGGTTTTGCCGTCGAGATGCATCAACCTGCTGGCTGAGCGTTTTTCAGTGGGATATTTGGCGATCAAATGATCGGGCAACGTAAAAGAGAAGTCGCTTAATTTCATTATTTACTTAACTACCAGAGTTTACGGATAAGAAAATCAGATACGCGTCATTTTATGGTAATTCGGCAAGTCTTGATACCTTTCAGGCAAGACTAATACTAATCCATATTGATGTGTGATCTCTCTACGTGAATTAGTAGAAACCGAAGCTTACCCTTTTTCGGCATCGAGTTCAGCCAGGATCTCTTGCAAGCCTTGTACTGTAATGGGTCTGGCATTTAACACCAGCAAAATTTGCAGCAGCAAGTCTGCGCCCATAATTCCTTTATTGACTTTGTTTCGTAAATTGTCCGCGCTTTGTTCTACACCCACTTCCAGTAAACGCTCACTCAAAGACTGGTACTTTACGCCTCGTAACGACATTTCTGACTTAACAATTCGTTGAACAAGTTGCCGCCAAGCATTTTTGGTCATAATAAAAACCACCATTTGTGAACTATAATTTACGAAAAAACATTTTATTACACATTAAGCGCGTATTTATTATTGACGATTGCACCCCATATTGTCTACACTGAATTCGTGAATATTGGCGAGCAGACAAAATACCGTTACAGTGGGCTCGACAAATTCGCTTCAATCGTAAAGGAGAAACGTTATGACGTGGGATCTGGACAAAATTGATTCCCTCTTGCAAGGCCACGATGATTACGTAATTACTCGTGAAGAAGACTGTTTACTTATAGCCAATCAGGACGGTATTGATGCCTGGCTCGCCATAAGTGGCGAACAAATATTGGTTGAGAGCCTGCTGTTTTCTTCTTCGCAGGTAAAGAATAAAGCAGCGTTGGATCATGAAATTCTGTCCACGCACATGGTTTTCCCACTTACCACCGTGGGTATTTCAACTATTGGTGGTGAAGAATATTACACTGCCTTTGGCGCGCTAAGTGCGCAGTCGAAAGCGGAAAGTATTGTAATTGAAGTAGAAACTCTGTTTCAGAATGTTGCATCGTTCCTTGATGCCTATGAAACGCATCTTAAATAATGGTTTAGTGACAGGAGAAGCGAATGTCAGTTTGGAAAAAGCTTATTACAGCCGTTAGAGGTGGCGCTAACGAAGCAGCCCAGTCAGTGGTTGATAGTCAGGCCATTAGAATTCTTGAACAGGAAATCCGCGAAGCGAAGGAAGAACTGAGAAAATCAGATCATGCCCGCACGCAAATCCTGGCCAAGTGCAAATTATCCCAGCAGAAAATTGATAGCTTTAATGCGTCGATTTCAGAGTATGAAGCCCACGCTCGCAAAGCAATTGATAGCGATAGAGAGCTGGCACTGGAATGTGCGCAGAAAGTTGCTGATTTAAAAAGTGAGCGTGAGCAGGAACAGTCTTACTTGGATCAGTTCCAGCAGTCAGAAAAGCAACTGGCCGGTAACATTCAACAGGCCAAAGCGAATTTGCGTCGTCTGGAGCAACAGGTTGATATGGTTAAAGCCACAGAAAGCGTGCAAAAAGCGCAGGTTGCTGTGTCTTCCAGACATATGGGTGCAAATAGCAAAATGAAAACGGCGACAGAATCATTGTCCCGTATTCAGGAAAAGCAAAAAATGAAAAATGCTGAACTTCAGGCTGCTGAAGAGCTGGCCAGCGAAGAATCCAACGGCGATTTAGAAAAGCGCCTCGCGGCTGCCGGTATCAAAGGAGGTAAAACCTCTGCTGATGACGAGTTAAGTCGTATTCTAGGCAAGTAATGAAAACCAGGGAGCGCTTATGTGCTCCCTTTTTTTATCTTCATATTGTTCAGCAGGCTGGTTTAAAGGCATACTGAATTCAACAATTAAAAAAACAGGAAGTTAGTGTAAGCCATGCAAACTTGGGCGCATATTCGCAGAGTCATGTTGAGTTACTTCTCTGAATCCCGCTGGTACACTATTGCTGCAATCGCGCTATTCTATGCTTTCTCCAGTTGGATATTATTACGCGCAGTGGGAGAAACTGCTCTTACTAGCTCTGTTGATTATCTGTATTGGTTAGCGGTTACTGCCTCCACAGTAGGCTACGGGGACTTGTCACCCGTATCACGACCGGGAAAACTCATCGTTGCGCTTTACGTAATTCCGCTGGGGTTAACTATTTTTGCAATGGTAGTCGGACGGCTTGCAGCCTGGGTGAGTAATCAGTGGAAAAAAGGATTAAAGGGCATGAAACAACTGCATATTAAAAATCATATTCTGGTTATTGGCTGGAATGAGCAAAAAACACTATTGCTGCTTGATTTGCTATTAAAAGAAAGAGATGCGCTGCCTGATCATCCGCAAATTGTGCTGTGCGTGAAAGCAGACATTACCAATCCCATGCCTGACAAAGTGGAATTTGTTCGCGTAGAATCTTTTAACAAAGATGAAGATATGGACAAAGCCTGTTTACGTGATGCAAGTGTCATACTGATTGATAATCCACAAGATGACGTAACGCTGACCACTGCGCTTTATTGTAGTCAGCGTAACCCAAAGGCCCATCAGGTTGCCTATTTTACCGATGACAGCCTGGTGCCGTTGTTGCAGCAGCATTGCCCGAACGTAGAATGCACGCCCAGTGTGGCCGTGGAAATGCTGGCAAAATCAGCGTTTGATCCCGGTTCGAGCATGTTACACCACGACTTGCTGAGCGTGGATGCGGGGCAAGCGCAGTTTTCTGTGGCTATTCCACAAACTGGCCAAACGCTCACCGTCGCAGATGTGTTTATCAATTTGAAAAAGCATTACGATGCAATTTTCATTGGTTACGCGCCAGCTGGCGTTTATCAGAAACTGGTGGTGAACCCGGAATTTGAGGTGACATTATCACCCGGAGACAAATTGTTTTATATTGCCGAATCCCGTATTCGTGATATTGACTGGAAAAAATTAGGAGCCTGACCATGTTTGGCAAGTTGTTTGGAAAAGATAACAAGCCCAGCAAGCCTAAAGCACCTGAAGTAATGGGGCTTTACCTTGGTGGCTCATTTGAACTTGATAGCCTGAAGCTAAGTTTGCTCGAACCTGAACTGGTTATCGAAGCTGCAGCGCGGTCGCAGTTGATACAGGCTGTAGGTCACGCGCCGCTGGATTCAGGCGGCGACTTGTTAAGATTCTACACCGATGATGACGCCTTTTTACAGGTAGTGCTTGATGGCGGCATGAGCGAAAACCACATCACCGATGTCAAGCTTTGGCATTTTTATGAGACCAAGACCATCGGCAGCGATTCGCAGTGGCAGGACTGTCTTAACAATATTATTTCGCAACCTACGTACTCACTGGAAGGCCATACCTACACAAGAGTATGGGAAGCAGTTGGCGACGTTTCTCCGCCCGTCGCGGTGACAGAAACCACTTACGAAGAAGATGGTGACGTCAGTACCACGGATCAGTTTATAATGCTGTATGAGCGCCCACTTGATAATGATCGTACTGAATCTTTACTTGTCGTAGGCGAAGAAAAAGTAGTAGGAAATAATCTCGATCGCTGTCTGGTCATTAGCACAGGCTTTGATATTCAACCTGCTGATATTCAAATTAACGGATAAAGGAAAACCCGCATGGAACACGTAATGAACTCACTGGCAGGGCTTGACAATTTTGCTCTGTACTTTGCTATTTCTGTAGTCTTTTTGTTTATCTTCAAAATTGTGTATGCCTTTGTTACCCCACACGACGAATGGAAACTGGTGAAAGAAGATAAAAATGTTGCCGCTGCCGTTGGTTTTGGTGGTGCGCTGATTGGTTTTTCCTTAGCGCTTTCTGGCGCTGCCGCCAATTCTTTATCCATTATCGATTTTGCTATCTGGGGCGTAGTAGCCATTATTGCGCAATCTCTTGCCTTCGCTTTGCTGCGTTTTACATTCATGCCCAAAATTGCTGAGCGGATCAATAACAACGAAGTTTCTGCTGGCACTATGTTGGCGGCAATGTCGATTGCCGTAGGATTGCTTAACGCCGCTTGCATGACCTATTAGGAGGTTTGCTATGAGCCAACGAAAACGCACAAAACACATTGACCTTGCGCACATGCGTAAGGCGTTTTCTCTAAAACCCCTGGCGGTAGGCGTAGCGGGCGTGATGATGACGGGCTGCGCGGATAATCGTCAGGACGCCACTATTTATGCCTCGCTGGATGAATGTAAAAGCGCCAACCCGGATGCAGCAGCAAAATGTGATGCGGCGTATCAGACAGCCGTTGAAGAAGCCGAGCGGACCAGTCCCCGTTTTTCAACCGCTAATGATTGCGAATACGAGTTTGGTACAAACCAGTGCCGCCAGGTTGAAACCAGCAGCGGCAGCTTCTTTATGCCGTTTATGGCTGGCTTTATGGTCAGCAATCTATTAAATCAACGGCCCTATTACTCGCAGCCGCTTTACACCTCGTTTTCACGTAATTCACCGTTTCGCTCGCGCTGGGTTACTGCTAACGGGCAAGTGTTTGACGGCGATATTCGCAAGCGGAATTACAAAGTATCGCCTTCGGTGTACAAAGCCAAACCGACAGTAACTCGCACTATGAGCCGTGGCGGCTTTGGCAGTTCCGTTCGCGCTAAATCCAGTTGGGGAAGCAGCAGCCGTGCAGGAGGCTGGGGCGGATAAGTGTTAAGAATTTCGATAAAGCCGCGGCCAAACTGGCAACAGCTGGCCGCCGAATTCGGCTTTCATTTTCACACCATGTACGGTGAGCCTTATTGGGATGAATCCGCTTATTATCAGCTCACTTTGACACAAATCGAGAAGCACATTGAAGATCCTACCGAGGAAATTCATCAGATGTGTCTGGCTGCGGTAGAAAACGTTGTTAACGATGAAACGTTGCTTCGGCGTTTTCAGATACCGGAGCCTTACTGGGATTTGCTAAAAGCTTCCTGGGCTACCAGGCAACCGTCGCTCTATTCCCGCCTTGATCTGGTGTACGATGGCTCAGGACCGGCAAAATTGCTGGAAAACAACGCCGACACCCCCACATCGCTTTACGAATCCGGCTTTTGGCAATGGCTGTGGTTGGAACAACAAGTCGACCGTGGCAACATTCATCGTAAAGCCGATCAGTTTAACTCTCTACAAGAAAAGCTCATCCACCGCTTTGATGAAATCGCGCGTTTCCACCAGATAAACCAGATGCATTTCGCTTGCTGCAAAGATACAGATGAAGACAGAGGCACCGTACAGTACTTGCAGGATTGCGCTGCCGCTGCTGGCATAAATACAGACTTTGTATTTATTGATGATATTGGTTTAGGAGACACCGGCGTATTCACTGACTTAGCCAATATGCCGATAACCGACTGCTTTAAGCTGTATCCATGGGAATTTATGCTCAGAGAGTCGTACGCTGATGCGCTAGCTGACGCCAATGTCAATTGGATTGAGCCATTATGGAAAGCGATAATTTCTAATAAAGCGTTATTGCCTTTGCTGTGGCAAATGTTTCCTAACCACCCTAACCTGCTGCCTGCATACTTTGCCGACGACTTTTCATCATTGGCCAAGGGATCAGACTCAGGTAAGTGGATAAAAAAACCGCTTTTCTCCCGTGAAGGCGCTAATATTTCATTATTGGAAAATGGCAGAGAAAATCTGCTGTCGGATGGCCCTTACGGCGAAGAAGGGTTTATCATTCAGGCATTTCATCCGCTACCACGGTTTGAGAACAACTATACGTTAATCGGCAGTTGGTTAATCGATGATAAACCCGGCGGCATTTCAATTCGAGAGGATACCTGTGAAATCACTCAGGACCTGTCGCGCTATCTGCCCCACATAATCTTATGAGCCAAATGCCACTGTTAAAAACACAATTGCGATTTTTGGCTAGCGTTGCCGCCATTCTGATCGCCATTGAAATTGTTAATCTGCTGACCGGCAACAGCCTTAACCGGTTTGGTGTTATTCCACGCTCGTGGCACTATATCGGCCAGATTTTTACCGCACCGTTTTTACATGGCTCACCGACTCATCTGGCTGCGAATCTCATGCCGCTGCTGCTGTTTATGTGGCTTACGTTACAGTGGGGTCAAAAGCGTTTCTTCTATATTACCCTGTCAATATTTGTGATTGGCGGTCTTGGGGTTTGGCTGTTTGGTCGCTCTGCAATTCATATTGGTGCCAGTGGCATGGTATATGGTTACTTCGGATTTTTGCTCCTCGGCGGATTCCGTTCCAAAAAGATCCCATACATGATTATTTCTGTACTGGTAGCCATATTGTATGGCGGTATGCTTATTGGTGTGTTGCCTTCCCGTGGCTTTGTATCGTTTGAATACCACTTGTTCGGATTTATTGGCGGTTTAATCGCAGCCTGGGCTTGGGGCAAGTAGCGATATCTCGTATACTGAACGCTCCTCGAATGTGAATAGAAGTTATGACCTCATCATCAAATGAAACAAATAAGCCGCAAAACCAGAATCAAGGATTCTTCGGTAATCTGGCTTTTAATATCGTTATTCCCGTAGTCCTTATGAGCTATGCTAGCTCGGAAGATTATCTTGGCCCGGCCTGGAGTATTGTCGCGGCACTGGCGTTTCCGTTTATATACGGCATCTGGGATTTAAAACAGTCTGGCAAAGTCAATGGCTTTTCCATCCTTGGTATTATCAGTGTGTTGCTAACAGGCGGTATCAGTTTGTTGAAACTGCCTGCCGAATACATCGCCATTAAAGAAGCTGCCATTCCTGCTCTTATTGGTATTGCTGTGGTGATCACTCAGTACACCAAAAAGCCGTTAGTCAAAATGCTCATTCTAAATGATCAGATAATTAACTGGCCTCACCTTAATCGCGTGCTTGAGCAAAAAGGCAAGGAACATGAATTCAATCGTAAGGTTGCAGTCAGTTCGTATATCGTTGCAGGGTCTTTCTTTTTATCTTCAGCCCTCAATTATATTCTGGCTAAAATGATTCTGGTGAGCGAGCCTGGCTCCACCGCCTATACTGAAGAACTTGGTCGCATGACAGCATTGAGTTATCCGGTAATAGTGATTCCCAGCATGATTTTGTTGGTAACGGCGCTGTGGTATTTGTTCTCACAGATTTCAAAAATTACAGGTGAAGAACTGGATAATTTTCTTAACCACTAATTCCCTGGTCCCGAATCTTCAGCGCTTTTTCACGAAGATCTCTTCAGCAGCACGGATGCGGCTGCAGATCACTTATAGGTGAATTTCGCGTGTTAAACCCAGAGGCTTTGCCCCGTGGTATCTGCCCCTTTCCGCTGCGCTCCAAGGTTAAGAAAAGCTGGTTAACATCGCTTTACGTAGCCGCTGTAGAAAGTAAGCGCAGATCAAGACGGATTAGTATTACGTATAGCAATACAACACTTTGCCATAGCGTTTGCCTGTCTCAATGTTACATATTCAACACTTATCCCGGCGTTTCCCGGCGCACACCGCGCCTATTTTAAGCAACTTGTCGCTGCAACTGCCAGCTGGAGAATCTGCCAGTATTCAGGGCGCATCGGGTTGTGGCAAATCAACGTTGCTTGCCTTAATAGCCGGTTTTGATAAGCCTGATTCTGGCGACATCCGTGTCGATGATACTGCAGTGCATCAGTTATCCACATCCGGGGCAGATGCGTTTCGTGCCAATCATCTGGGCGTAATATTTCAAAATTTTAATTTACTGGAATGCTTTAACGTATGGGACAACGTAGCGTTTACGGCGCGCCTTAAAGGGAATTTTGACCCCGCGTTGCAACGGCAGTTACTGCAACAGTTAGGCATAGATCAGCTAGCGAATAATGCAGTCACCTCCCTTTCCGGCGGCGAACAACAGCGTGTAGCTATTGCTCGGGCGCTAAACCATCGCCCTTCGTTAATTCTTGCTGACGAGCCCACCGGCAACCTTGATGAAGCCACCAGCGATAATGTTATAAGCTGCTTATTTAATGAATGTAAGGCTCGCCAAACCACGTTAGTGTTAGTGACTCATAGTCAGGAAGTGGCTTCGCAAGCTGATCATCATTATCTGCTAACTCACGGTGCACTATCGCAGATGATAGGATAACCATGCAGCGCTCAATAACCGCGTTGCTTCTTACCTTAAAAACACTGGTTGCACTTGCCCGACAGCGAGCGTGGGAACCCCTGTTGGTATGGTTTTCGGTCGCAACCGCGTGCGCCGGGCTAACCGCAGTGGCACTGATAAATGACAACGCCTCCCAATCCATCAGTAAGCCACCAGCGCTGGCTTTCCACTATGTAGTTTCAGCAAAACAGCAAAGCCAACCCCCAACCCAACATGATTATGCGTTACTGCGGCGCGCGGGCTTTACTCAACTCGCAGCCTTCGTACAGTTTGACACTTATGTAAAAGAAGCAACAGAAACCGTTCCTATTTCGGTAATCGCCTTTGACAGCACAGCACTCCCGCCTGGACTCTCTCCTGCCGCGGGATTGGCAGACGCCAGCGGTTACGCTCCCGCAGGAATGAATCCGCACCTTGCTGCCCGGCTCAGTAACGCCACCTCCGTCGAGGTAAAACTGCCTCACAATCAATGGCAGCACTTCGCTGCAGTAATGCATAGCGCCGTTCCCGATAACACTGTCGTTATTGATATTGCCCAATTTTATGCGTCAGACAGAAGCCTCAATGGTTATCCACTCAGCGGCATGGCGTGGATTGGCAAGATGAACAAAGCGAAGCGTGAAGCACTTAACACTGCGTTACCTTCGCACCTGACATTAACCGAACAATTTTCGGAGCTGGATCAAGGCTCGGTGCCTGACAGTTTCAAACTCAACCTTTGGGCAATGGGCATGCTGATGGCGCTGGTTTGCCTTTTTATTATAATTAATGCCTTACATTTAATGTATCGCGCCCGTCTGGCAACGCTCATCCGGCTGCGCCAGCTGGGAGTGTCGGCCAATTATATTACGCTGTCACTCTTATTAGAGATGTTGTTACTAACCGGTCTTGCCAGCGCAGCGGGAGTCATTTTGGGCTTTCAGATCAGCCATTGGGTAAGCCCTGCGCTGTCTCAGACTTTTTCCAGTCTGTTTAATGCGGCTTACCAGAATCAGTCACAGTCTCTGGTTATCTGGTTTCTTCCGGCATGGCTTATCAGCGCTCTTGCTGTCGCACTTGTCGCCATGATTCCCTTGCGTAAGTTAAAAGCCAGCTTACAACTTCGGCGCGCGCCGACACCTGTGTATGTGCGCGGGCTTCTTCCCATAGCAGTAGTACTGTGGATTCTCAGCGGCTTAATTTTCCTGCTCATACCTACGACAACGGGTGCACTAACAGGAATAGCCACGGTTCTATTGGCCGGCTGTACATTAATGGCCGTTTTTCTGCCGGCATTATTGGCGGTTTGCAGCCGTGTAATTCCTGCGCGCTGGCCAGTGTGGCACTGGAGCTTTCACAGCGCGGTGGCGCTATCGCTGCGTACACGTCTCGCTGCCTGTGCCTTCTTTATCGCGCTTACGGCAAACGTAGGGATGAACGTCATGGTTGATAGCTTTCGCCAAGCGACCGAAAGCTGGTTGAGTCAGCGCCTGTTTGCACAGGCCTATCTTTACACCGCCGCACCGCAAGAAGCCATTAAACAAGCACCTGAAGGCTTAACGTTAATTCCCCGTTACGCAGCTGCAGGCACTATAAACAATGCAAAGGTAGAAGTGCGCAGTTTCCCTACAGAAGCCCAGTTTCAAAAAAGCCTGCTTACAGACAGCACTATTTTGCATCCGTGGCGTAAGTTTATTGAGCACACCGGCTTGTTTGTCAGCCAGCAAACAGCGTACCGGCTAAACCTTAAAACCGGTCAAACCGTCCAACTTTCATTTGCTGGTGAAACCCAAAAAGACTACACCGTAATTGGTATTTATCCTGACTACGGCAATCCTGCATCACAAGTGTTACTGCCGCCGGATCAGGTTTCTGAGCGCGGCGAAATTAACGGTGCTATCGCCATTATGGGTCAGCAAATGAGCCAGGCTGACATTCAACAATGGGCCAATACACTTGATGCCTCAGCGAAGTTGTATGATACCGACAACATTATGGCGTTATCTCTGGCGGAATTTGATCGCACCTTTGTCATCACCGATGCGCTTAATGTTGTCACGCTGCTAGTGGCTGCGCTGTCTTTTCTTATGTCGGTGGCCTTGTTGTCGCTGGATACGCGGCCTCAGTTGTCGTTGCTTCGAGCGCTGGGGGTCCGGTCGCTTGCCATCCGATTCGGGCTGCTTGGCCAGTACTTATTAATCCTGGTATTCTGCACACTCATGGCGATACCAGCAGGAATTTTATTGTCCTGGTTGCTCGTAGACCGGGTTAATCGCTACGCCTTTTACTGGACCTATCCCCTCGTTATCGACCCAATAGTTATGGTGCAGTCAGCCGCTATCAGCATCGGTTTGCTAATGGTTCTGCTAAGCCTGCCTGTAGGCAAATTGTCGTCAAAAATTAACACCAGAGAGGCAATGAATGTGGATTAAAAATACGCTGACATTTATCGCACTGGCATGGCTGATCGGCGGCTGCACGCCTTCTGGCGAACCCTCCTCAGAAAAACCCTTTTTTGCGCGTGCTGGTGAAGTTAATAAGGATGCTTCAGAAGTCAGCCTTAGCCGACCCATGCAACTACCCGCTGATCATAAAAGCCACGCGGATTATCGGCTTGAATGGTGGTATCTCACAGCCAATTTGGAAGATAGCGACGGAGCATTTTTCGGTGTCCAGTTTACTTTGTTTCGCATTCAAAATAGCAGTGTTCAAAACAACTGGGAAAATGGTCAAACCTGGATGGCTCATGCATCACTGCACAGCCAATCAAAACACTGGTTTGAAGAACGATTTGCCAGAGGCGGCGTGGGCAACGCTGCTGTTGAGACAAGCCCGTTTCAATTGTATCTGGACGACTGGCAATGGTCAGCATCTGCTGAAAATGCGCCCTTCCCTGCCACTTTAAGCTTTACAGTTGAAGATAATGCGACGCTACAGCTATCTTTAACGTCTGAGGGGCCATATGTGCTGCATGGTAACCAAGGCATCAGCCAAAAATCCGCAGATGCCAGCCTGCGCTCTTACTATTACAGCCAACCCTTTATAGAATTGGGCGGCACAATCAATGTCAACGGCAAGTCGCACAGCGTGCAGGGAAGAGGATGGTTCGATCACGAATGGACATCTCATCTGGCCAGGCAAGAAGCCCTTGGCTGGGATTGGTTTTCTCTGCATCTGGATAACGGCAAAAAGCTGATGGCCTTTCGCATGCACGTAAAAGATAATCCGCCTTACATCACCGCCTCCGTAATTGAAGAAAGCGGAAATGTCACTCACCTTACCTCAGAAGAAATTGCGCTTGAGGTTGTCGCCAATGAACAAATTGGCGCCCGGCGCGTGCCGGTGCAATGGCATATGGCAATCCCTTCACAAAACATCGATATTCGCATTGCGCCAAAAAAGTCACAGCAATGGAATCAGGCCACGTTTTCTTATTACGAAGGCGCTGTCAGTGTTAAAGGAAACCATACTGGAGAAGGGTTTATGGAACTTACGGGTTATTAGCAGCTGTTCTTCTTTCAACAAATACGGTAACGCTCCTAATACACCGACCAGCCAATTCGATTGGTAAGCGATTCCAATGCCGCTACGCCCACCAAAGAATTTCCCATTTTATTCAGCGCGGGTGACCAGACACAAATGGAAAAACGGCCGGGAACAATGGCAATAATGCCGCCACCGACACCGCTTTTACCCGGTAACCCCACGCGAAACGCAAAACTTCCCGCTTCATCGTACAGTCCGCTGGTTGCCAGTAGCGCGTTAACCTGACTGGTCTCATCTTGTGACAAAACCTTCTCGTTGCTAAACAAGCTATAGCCTCTGTTGGCAAGAAAGTTCGTGGCTTTGGCCATATTCACACAGGACATGCGAAGCGCACAGGCAGAGAAATAATTGTGCAGCACGTCATCCACTTCGTTTTCAAAATTGCCAAAAGATTTCATCAGGTACGCCATGGCCGCATTGCGGGAACGATGGGCGTATTCGGATTCGGCCACTTCTCTGTCGATAAAAATATCTTCGTGCCCGGAAACACGGCGAACGAAGTCCCGCATGCCCAAATGTGGCGAAGCAAAACGAGACTGGTTCATATCGCTTACCACCAGCGCGCCTGCATTAATGAAAGGGTTCCGCGGGATACCGTTCTCATATTCCAGTTGCACCAGAGAATTAAACGGCAGGCCGGAAGGCTCTCTTCCCACACGGTTCCATAGCTCTGGCCCGTAGTTATTGATGGCGATAATTAAACTGAATACTTTTGAAATACTCTGAATTGAGAATTCCTGGTCTGCATCACCTATTTTGGTAATTTCTCCACGATTATCGCAGATAGCGATGCCAAACTGGTTCGGGTCAACACATGCCAGGGCGGGAATGTAGTTCGCTACTTTCCCCTGCCCCAGCATAGGCAGCACTTCAGTATAAATATCGTTTAGCAGCGTTTGCATAGTCATCACCAGGGAATAGAGAAAGACGGCACATCTGCCGTCACTTTAACATAGTCGGTAAAAGAACCTGCAATTGCTGCCAGAGCGAGCCTCGCATTTCTTAATTACAGTGCAGGCTATCATTAAAGTCGCAGCCTTTACTTGCTGAGCCATTTTCCGCTTTTGCGTTGGCGGGAGCTGTTGCATTCGTTGCCGCGCTTGAGCTGTTCAGGAAGTTAAAGAAGTTTCGGGCAATATCGGTGTTGTCGATTTGACCGGCAAACGCATCACTTCCCGCACCAAAGGCAAAAACTTCAACGTCAACACCTGTATGGCCGCCTGTGGTCCAGCCGGTATTGGTTTTTTTATCCAAGAAGGCTTTTAACGCCGTTTCCCGCGCTTTTTCATCCTGCTGCTTCGCCATGCGGTTAATTTGCTTTATCTCTTCATCAGATAAGGAAAAACCCAGCTGCTCGGCGACGTAGTTCGCAGAATTACTCTGTGTAGTCATGCCATTGGCAATAGTGGCTACAGAAGCTTTCATGCTGCGTAAATACTCCGGATGCCAGGAATATTCGCCGTTAGCGCCAATAGTCAGTCCACCCGTGCTATGATCGGCGGTAAGAACAACCAAGGTATCAGGATGTGCTGCCACGTAACCACGCAGATATTCCATGGTAAGGGCAAGGTCGTGCATCTCCGCCATTGCAGAACCAATGTCATTGCTGTGACCCGCCCAATCTACCTGACTGGCTTCAATCAGCAAAAAGAAGCCTTTGTCGTTCTCAAGATGTTTTACGGCGTTTTTGGCGATGTACGACAGCCTGTTTTGACGCTCATCATCCAGAGCCGCAGGCAAGCCTACAGGGGCAAATAATCCTAATACTTTAGAGCCAGCCGGTAGTGTGGCCAGCTTGTTATAGCTATCGACATATTGATAACCTTCATCAATGAACTGCCCCACAATATTGCGATCTTCACGCTCAAAATAGGACGTACCGCCACCCAACATAACATCTGCGACAAACTGACCGTTTATTCTGTCATCAAAGTAGCTGTCTGCAAGCGCGTCATAGTTTCTACGGCTTTCATTGTGTGCCATATAAGCGGCTGGGGTGGCGTGATTGATTTGCGAGGTTACCGCTACGCCAGTACGCAAGCCCAATTCTTTTGCCCGCTGTAAAACAGAGCCTACAGGCGCTTTGTTGGCATCAACGCCGATGGCACCATTATAGGATTTTACACCAGTGGCTAACGCTGTTGCTGCGGCCGCAGAATCTGTTACATAACCGGACACCGCAGCAGGATACGTCGATGCATTTCCCACAAAAATATCATCGAAAACAACATTTTCAATTTCATCTGTGGCGGGGTCGTCAGCAAAATTGCGATAAGCAGTAGTATAGGCAGGGCCCATTCCATCAGCTACAACCATAATTATGTTTTTTGGCGCAGTCGCCGCCGTCGCTACTTTGTCGTTTGCAGCGCTGCTGCCAGACATTTGTGCGCAACCTTGGGTGAGTGCCAGGCTTATTAAAGATATCAGCGTAAGTTTTCGAGACATGTTTGCTTCCATGATTAGTAATCGTAAGTAGTGTAAAGCAGCAGTCATGGCTGCACAAAAGTAATTCTGCCAGTGGGCCATTTTACAAGTCCGATGCGAAAACCCATGAACATAAAAGCGGCTGTCAAAGATGGCGAACCGCTACTTAAACAAAGCGGACAGTCAGTAAAACCCGCTCGGTTAGCCAACGCTGGCTCCTGCCGTTGCTCGTATCGCTGGTTTCCCAAATCATATTCAGCCGGAATCCAGTTCAATATAAATAATCCTTTTACTTTACGACGACACGGGTATCTGACATCTTCTGGAAGGCTCTTTATAATAGCCAATGTTAATCACTGGGATAAAAGGCATTAAAAACATGAATATTGCGAAGGTGGATCTTAACCTTTTGGTGTACCTGGATGTATTGTTAAGAGAAGGCAGTGTTACGCGGGCAGCCAATCAGCTGAGTATCACGCAGCCAGCTATGAGTAATGGCTTAAAGCGCCTGCGGGATCTCTTCAAAGATCCACTTTTGGTTCGCACCAGCGACGGCATGACGCCCACCCAACGCGCTCTGGAATTGCAGCCGGTGATCCGGGACGTGTTAAGCAGGCTCGAAAGCTCCATTCAGCCCGAAACCGACTTTGATCCCGCCACCAGCAATCGCACCTTTCGCATTATGACCAGTGACTATGCAGAAAGTACCCTGTTACTGGAACTGGTGGGTAAACTCGCGAGCATGGCACCCAACATCACCCTTGACCTTATTACGCCCAGCGACGTTACCTTTCATGACGTTGAGCAGGGAAAAGTGGATATGGCAATAAACCGTTTTGAAGAACTGCCGCTTTCGTTTCATCAAAAGGTCATCTGGTACGATACATTTAGCTGTGTTATCAGCGCCAACCATCCCCTGGTGAATAAGTGGGATCTGGAAAGTTATCTTAGCGCGCAGCACATCTGGGTAAGCAAAACCGGATTCGGTGTGGGTGTAGGAATTGATCCCAACGAAGTACAGAAACTTGGCTGGGTGGATGCAGAACTGACTAAACTCGGTAAACAGCGGGATATTCGCGTTTTCACGCGTCACTATCATGCGGCCTTACAAATTGCGAAAACGCAAAACCTCATTGCTACGCTTCCCAGCAAAGCGGCTAAAATTTTTAAAGACGATCCTAAAGTTGTGCTCAAAGAGCCACCTTTTGACATACCCCCTATTGCGCTGAAAATGGCGTGGAGCGCGCTGCTTCACCATGATGTCGGGCATATTTGGTTACGACGACTGATAAGCGATGTGGCTACGTCGCTAGGAAACAGCTAACCGCTCCCCCTGTCATTCACAAAGAAAATGATTTAGATAGCAAGCATAAACTGAAAACCGGGAGGTAGGCGCTTTACACTGAGATGAATATTTCAGGTAAGAGGCAGGTATGAGCGAATATATAACACGCGGGCGTTTACAGATTGCCAGGGTTCTCGACACTTTTATTAACGATCAGGCGCTTGTGGGAACACAAATAGAAAGCGCTGCATTCTGGGCGGCCTTACCGGCGTCAATTAAGCGTTGCTGGCTAAGCGTCAGTCGCTGCAAGAGTTAATTGATGATTATCATCGCCGGGGCGATCCTCCGGGCGGCCCTGATTACAAAAGTTTTTTGCAGAAAATTGGCTACCCTACTCCTCAGCCTGACCAGGTAAACATTGATGTTACTAACGTAGATCCTGAAATCGCTAACCATGGCGGGGCCGCAGTTAATAGCGAGCAGCTAACCGTGGAACTGGAAAACGGCGCCAGCACCACGCTTTGCAATCCAGAGCAATGGCTAGAATATCGCCATGATGCCGAATCCTGAAACCGCGCTGGGGTTTCTGGCGGCGAAAGATCTTATTTTTACAGGAAAAGCGCAGCCTAATTGGTTACTCCGAGCCCTTGTTAAATGCGCGCAGGCGTGAAATGAAAGCGCGATCGACACCATATAGTTATACTACCCAGAGTGGCAACTGGCTCTGCGGATTGATAAAACCAATGAGCTCAGTTTTTTCCACTTACAAATGATGGTATCTTTACTTCAGAGACTTCGCCTGCGGCAGCTTTTTGCACCCAACCCGCTAATCCTGAGGGTTATAGCGGGATAGCAGTAAGATATAAAAATTATACCTATCGGATCTTCTCTTTATTTGCGTAAAGTGAGCTATTATTGAGAATATAGAAAGATTGCTGGCAATAACTGCAAGACTGCCGATATAGAGAATACTGCACTGTCTGCTGGGGATCTGTTTCTGGATTTATTCTGCCGGAACTAATTTTCACTGGCAAGCAGATTATCCTGACCACATTCTGGCTTACCGCCAGAGCGTGGCTCAGGAAAATTGAAAGGGACTAGACAAACAACAATGTTTTTCTTTGTCATCATTTTTAGATGTGTCAGGACAGCGTGTAGTAGATCTTATGACTCAAAAGCGATCCATCTTCGATAACCTTTCTAAGAAGGTGAAGAAAACCAAACTGGGAAAATTAGTTACCGGTTACCAGCAACTGCGCGAAGCTAATTATATCTCCAGTCACTTCAGCACATTTCTTCAGCCAGTATTGGCAATAGATGAAGACCTGCGAGAATCTGTATTTAAAATTCGCCACAATGTGTACTGCGAAGAGCTAGGTTTTGAGCCGGTTAAAGAGAACGGCCTTGAAGTAGACGACTTCGACAAGTTCTCGCGCCACTGTCTGATTCGGCATATCAACTCTGATCAACTCGCGGGAACGGTACGCATTGTCAGGCCGCTGGAATCTCACGAGCAATTGCCGATAGAGAAATATTGTTTATCGTCCATTAGCCGACAGGATCTCAATCCTTATCATTTTGACCGCAAAAACGTATGCGAAATTTCCCGCCTTGCCGTTCCCAGCTACTTCCGTCGTCGTCAAATGGACCGCTTTGCTGGCGCTGCAACCGGTGTAATTAACCAGCAAACCTATTCAGAAACCGAACTTCGCTGTTTTCCATTCATTGCAGTAGGTTTGTACTTCGCCGCTGCAGCGACTGCGCTTGAAAGCAACATTGAACATGCTTATGTAATGATGGAACCACGATTAGCCCGCAGTATGAGTTTTGTGGGAATAAAGTTTGAGCAAATTGGACCGGTGGTGGATTATCATGGACGCCGCGCGCCCTATTATATTAATCAGGATTTACTACAAAAAAACCTGAAGCCGGGTTTTGCCAAAATGTTAACTACCATCCGCCAATCTATTCGAGACCAGCTTCCAGCGTCAGATATCACGCCGTAAAGTAATCCGCAATGATGTGTGCTCACTCAGCGCGGGAATCTCTTAACTTTTGATAAGCCAGTTTGGTGAAGGTGTAGTGGGCCTAAATCGGACGCAATTGGCGCAGCTCAAAAGCTGAAAAAACCACATTAAAAAAGGCTGGCAGCAGACTGTCAGCCTTTTTAACACCTATAGTTTCAGGCGTTGTTTATACGTTATAGTAGCCTTTGTACCACTCAACAAAGTTTTTAATGCCGGTATCTATGGTAGTGGTTGGACGATAGCCGGTATCATTTATCAGCGCCTGCACATCGGCAAAAGTATCAGGTACATCGCCTAGCTGTAATGGCAGCAGTTCTTTCTCTGCTTTTTTGCCCAGCGCTTTTTCCAGGGTTTCAATATAAGTTAACAGATGAACCGGCGTTTGCGCGCCAATGTTGTACACTTTCCACGGCGCCTTGCTCGACCCAGGCGCAGGCGTTTCACCTGTCCATTTAGGGTTTGGCTCAGCGGTATTGTCCAGCGTACGAATAACACCTTCTACAATATCGTCGATGTAGGTGAAATCGCGGCGGTGGTTACCATGGTTAAATACCTTGATTGGCTCACCGGCTAAAATCGCTTTGGTAAACAGGAAAAGCGCCATGTCTGGTCTGCCCCACGGACCATAAACAGTGAAAAAGCGCAGGCCGGTGGTAGGCAAATCGTATAAATGGCTGTAAGTATGTGCCATTAGCTCGTTCGCTTTTTTGCTGGCTGCATACAAAGAAACAGGATGGTCAACGTTATCTTCAACAGCAAACGGCATGCTTTCGTTGGCACCATACACTGAACTGGAAGATGCATACACCAGGTGCTTAACCTTGTTGTGGCGGCAGCCTTCAAGAATATTCATAAAGCCGACAATATTGGAATCAATATAAGCATGAGGGTTTTCCAGTGAATACCGTACCCCTGCTTGTGCTGCCAGATGAACTACCTTGTCAAATTGCTGTTCTTTAAACAGCTTTTCCATACCGTCTTTGTCTTCAACCGACATTTTTACAAAGCTGAACTTGTCGGCGCTGGGTAATGCTTTGACGCGATCCAGCCGCGCATGTTTTAGTGTAACGTCGTAATAATCGTTAAGATTATCTAAACCAACCACTTCGTCGCCGCGCTCAAGCAGATACATGGATACATGCGAACCAATGAAGCCCGCGGCTCCCGTTACCAGAACTTTCATGTCACTTTTCCTTATAAACGTATATCAACGCTTGATTTTTCAAACATATATTTAAGATCAAAGACTACAGAGGTTTCTTTACACAGGCTTCGTAGTTGCTGAGATGACCATTCTTTAAATTGCCGATGTGCCACGGCAGCGATCACTGCGTCGTATTTACCTGCTTCAGGTTTGTCAATTAACTTGAGTCCGTACTCTTCTTCCACTTCTTCAGTGCTGGCCCATGGATCATAAATGTCCAGGTTCACGTTGTACTGCTGTAACTCGCTGGCAATATCCACCACTTTGGTATTACGAATATCCGGGCAGTTTTCTTTAAAAGTAATACCCAGCAACAGAACATTGGCACCATTGACCATAATCTGCTTTTTCAGCATGCTTTTAACCAATCGAGAGACGACATACTCTCCCATCTGGTCATTAATTCTGCGCCCGGCCAGTATCACATCTGGATGGTGCCCTAATTCTTCGGCTTTATGGGTAAGGTAGTAAGGGTCTACGCCAATACAGTGACCGCCGACCAGCCCGGGCCGAAATGGCAGAAAGTTCCACTTACTGCCCGCCGCTTCCAGCACTTCTTCGGTATCAATACCCGCACGTTCAAAAATCATCGCCAGTTCATTGATAAGCGCAATGTTAAGATCCCGCTGAGTGTTTTCAATGACTTTGGCCGCTTCTGCCACCTTAATAGATGAAGCTTTGTGCGTACCCACTTTAATAATTTCGTTATACAGCGCGTCGATTTTGTCAGCAATGTCAGGCGTACTGCCGGCAGTCACTTTTACAATGGAGTCGAGCCGGTGCGTTTTATCACCCGGATTGATTCGCTCGGGGCTATAACCGGCAAAAAAGTCTTTGTTAAAGGTAAGGCCTGATTTTTTCTCAATCAGCGGAATACAGTATTCTTCAGTGGCCCCAGGGTACACAGTAGATTCATAAATGACAGTGGTGTTGGGGGTAATCACTTCTCCAATCATTTCACTGGCTTTATGCAGCGGTGTCATGTCAGGCTGCTTGTTCTTATCAATAGGCGTAGGCACAGTGACAATAATCACGTCACACCCTGACAACAGGCTGCTGTCGGCGGTAAAGGAAAGCAACTTTGCTTCTTTTAGCTCTTCTTCCGACACTTCAAGCGTATGATCCCGATTAGATTTAAGTTCTTCCACCCTTTTTTTGTTAATGTCGAAACCCACAGTTTCGCGATGCTTACCGAATGCGACTGCCAATGGCAAACCGACATACCCTAATCCAATAACAGCAATTTTTTTAAATTCTACAGACATAGTTATACAACGCTTTTATAAAACGAACTGGCAAAATGTTGTCACATTTCCACATGCAAAGAAACGCAAATTTTCAGGATAATCAATACCCGGGTATATTCTTATAATATATTGTGCTTTTTTGCCAAGGCATAAACGTGGCTAATCGGAACTGCATACGTAATTCCGCTTGGGCTGGTAATGGCCGATTCTTTGGTTTCTTTAACAAATACTTTATTAATTACCGCAATTACTTTACCGCTACCGGCCAGATATACCGGACTACCACTGTTTCCGGGGTAAGCAACTATATCCAGCTGGTATACCATAAACGGGTTGCGAATATGCTGAAGAAACTGCTCCGATAATTGCTGGCTATTCTGGGCCGCAATGATATTTGGCGTGTATGCGGCCACTATTCCTTTGTGAGTCGCAGCGTACAACCCTAATATTCCGCCGATGGGAAAGCCGGTAATCGCGATGTCTTCGCCATCGTCAATAATGGTATCTGCTGCAACCATGTTCACCGCCGGTAAGGCTTTGCCAATTTTAACGATGGCAATGTCATGCTCTTCATCGGTGAAGATTTGCTCAATGGGAATTATCTCGGCCCGTTTACCTTTAGGAACAAACACCACTCTGCCGGATTTCACCTTTTTATCCAGCGCGGTGGTGACCACATGATGATTGGTAACCACATAGTGTCCGTCACCTATCACAAACCCTGTACCGCTAAGCTGGTGACTGACAGTTCCCATGGGTGAGTAAACCCCCACTCCCACTATCGATGTTTTTATCTTTTTGACGTTATCAACAAAGTCCGCACAAAGGGCAGGTCGACAAACGACAACACTCAAAGCAGCGAGAATCGCTATCAAGTACTGCACTATTTATACACTCCTTAGCTATAATCCTTCCACAACACCTTTTTTTAGCATTTTTCTTTAACATAATCATGTCATCTTTGGCATGATGTCGATTTATTAACAAAACCAGGAAATATACTGGCGCGAATTCATAAGAGAGTAAGAAGTGTTCGATTACGATAAAGCATTCTCACGAAATATTGGCTGGGTAACCCGCGCTGAACAGCAGCAGTTAAAAAATAAACGCGTTGCCATTGCTGGCTGTGGCGGAGTTGGCAGCTTACACACCCTTACCCTTGCGCGATTGGGTGTCAGCAATTTAAACATATCTGATTTTGATCAGTACGATGTGCACAACTTTAACCGTCAGGCTGGTGCGTTCATGTCTACTGTCGATAAAGACAAAATGACGGTTATGTCCTCAATGCTGCTGGACATAAACCCTGAAATGTCGATTCGTGAATTTCCCCAGGGAATCGACGAGAGCAACGTCGATGACTTTCTTAAAGACGTAGACCTTTATATAGACAGCCTGGACTTTTTTGCGCTTGCTGCGCGTAAGCTGGTGTTTCAGAAATGCTATGACGCTGGTATTCCCGTTGTTACTGCGGCTCCGTTAGGTATGGGAACAGCGCTGCTTTGTTTTATGCCAGGGAAAATGAGTTTTGAAGAATATTTTCGCTTCGAAGACAAAGCCACCGAGGAAGAACAGCTTATCCAGTTTTTAATCGGGCTTTCCCCCGCTATGCTGCAACGCCCGTATCTGGTGGATAAATCAGCAGTAGACTTTAAAGCGAAACGAGGCCCCTCCACTGCCATGTCGGTAACGTTATGTGCAGGTGTTGCCGAAACTTACGCGTTAAAGATTCTGTTAAATCGTGGCGAAGTGCTTTGCGCGCCTTATGGTTTACATTTTGATGCTTACAGAAATACTATGAAAAAAACCTGGTGCCCCAAGGGAAACCGCGGGCTGCTGCAGAAATTGAAGTACAAGATAGCAGCCAGCATTGTGCTTAAATAACGGCCAACTTGTGTCGAGTTCTTTTACACTTTGTAAAATTATAAATTTTCCACCGATCACTATGCTCATAAAAACAACGCCTTATAAACGTGGCACTATAAGTGCTTTGATTAAAATGAGGCGTAAAGCCCACTTCTACTTTGGAATGATGGAGATCGTTATGAAATTTAATAAAGTGTTTAAAGCACTTACTTTAACAGCGGGTCTGGCAGCGTCTTTTTCTAGCTCTGCAGAATTCTTAGACTTCACTGTTGATGAATCTGCTTACGGCAATGGTATGGTTGAAGCTGACAAAATTAATGGCGGATTTGTAGAAACGATTGAATTTGACGGAACTGGCGGGTTCTCGGCAATGGCTTTCGCAACTTTTACACAATTCTTCAGTCAGGATGGCACAACAACGGTGACAAATTCTGAACTGGGCTCAAGCTATGTGATTTATGCAATGTTTGAAGCAGAAGGTACGGTTGAATCAGCGACCCTAAACGGTCAGCCTGCTAGCATCCTTACTGGTAACTCAGGTGCTTTCACTCTGTATGTTGACGTTGATGCTAACACAACTGCCAACTCTGATTACTCACTGAATGACTCAGGTGACGATATCGAATTAGGTTCGTCTATGACATTGGGCGAAAACATCGGATATCAAGTTGGACCAAACGGCCTTTTTGACTTCACATTCAGTGACTTCGATTTGACTGAAGCGGGTTCTAACTACTTTGTTAGCCCTAATCCTTTTTACATGACTGTAAACTTGAACGGCGATTTCGATACTTTCGAAACAGCTAACATCCAAACCACTACTGGTGACGTAAGTGCTGTTTTTGAAGACGCACCTGCGGAAGTTCCAGAACCTTCTACTATTGCTGTACTGGCATTAGGTCTGTTAGGTCTTGGCGCTAGCAGCCGTCGTAAATCTGCAAAATAATTTGAGATTTATTTAAAAAAAGCGACTTCGGTCGCTTTTTTGTTGTCTGCAGTTTAAGTTAAATCACTGTGATAACTTTTCTCTCAGCGAAAAGTATGAGTATGAGGGTATACCAATCCGCAATGTTGTGTACCCAGCGCAAGGAGAGAGGACTAGTATTGAATGAATAACCAGCGAAATTACGTTTCGAAAACCTGTTGGCACCTTTAAATCGCGCAACCCAAAAACACAGGTTTCAACCTGCCACACCGTCATTTTCCCATCTCCGATACCAACCCGTACACCCCCTTTTTTATCAGCTTTTTTTACACTCCCCGCGTTGCAGATACTTAAAATCAGGCAAACTCTTTGTAAATTAGAGGCTTAAAAAAATGGCACAGTAGCTGCAAAAGCCTTAACAGAGGTAATTGGACTTTCTCACTTGGAACACTCTATTATGAAACTTAATAAAATAATTAAAGCACTGACAATGACTGCTGGTTTGGTAGCTTCTTTCTCTAGCTCTGCTGAGTTTATGGATTTTACCGTAGATGAAAGTAACTACGGCGGTTCATTGGTTACAGCTGACAAATTCAACGGCGGTTATGTTGAAACTATCAGTTTTGACGGCGCAGGCGGTTTCTCGGCTACTGCGTTTGCTACCTTTACCCAACTTTTTGCCAATGACGGCACATCAAACATTCCAGCATCAACACTAGGTTCATCTTACGTATTGTATGCACTGTTTGAAGCAACAGGCACTATCGAAACAACAACTTTTGCAGGCAAAGACTCTAGCGTGTTGACTGGCACCAGCGGTCAATTCACTCTGTATCTTGATGCTAACGCAGATACTACAGCGTCTCCTGAAGCTGATTATGCGTTAAACAACAGTGGTGACGATCTGGTACTAAGTACCTCAGCCACACTAGCTGACAACATTGCTTATCAAATCGGCGAAAATGGTCTATTCGACTTCACATTCATTGACTTCTCTTTAACTGCTGACGGTGAAGCATACTTTGTAAGCCCTAACCCGTTTTATATGACAGTACGTACCAACGGTGACTTCGATTCTTTCGCCACCGCTGCTACTCAAATTACTACTGGTGACGTAAGCGCTGTATTCAGCAACGCTCCAGCAGAAGTGCCAGAACCTTCTACTATCGCCGTACTGGCTTTAGGTTTGCTGGGCCTTGGCGCACGTAGCCGCCTTAAAGCTAAATAATACATTTACTTGATAATGAAAAGCTGGCCCGCACATGCGGGCCAGCTTTTTTTTATATCCTTTCAGTAGCTTTTCAGCATTTCTTGTACCAATTCTCATTGCAGTGTGATCAGTTCAGAGCACACATGATGACGAATATTATTTATCTCTTACTACCGGAACTTGGTTCTACCTAACTTAACAACTCTGCGCACAAGACAATCGGCAATTTTTTACCGAAGAGAGCGAGCTATTAACCAGGATCCGTAGCCTGATTCGGCCTACCCGCACACCTCACTTTTCAGCTTGTTCTTAAGCAGGTAACGACGATCTGCATCGCCGATACCCTTCCTAAGCATAAACCGCACTGCCGGCTTTAGGCTCCGATAATTAGTCAACTACTAAAGATACAAACGTAATCATGCTCTTGGTGAAAAAACCTCTCACATTGGCGGTATTATGTATTCAGAAACAAAAACTTAGCAATTAACAAGATGATTACATATAGGCGATAAGATTAGTAAATATAAAGTTAAAACTGATAAACTCATACTTTGTATACACATATTCCTTTTCTGCCAAAAAAGTATCAGGATTTTTTACACTTCGGCCTGTTTATTTAATAAACAGCTAAATTTCCCTATAAAAATCAATATCATAAAAGTTGGCACATGAAGTGCATTTAAATAATCGTGGCATTAATGCCCGTTACTTTGGAATGGAAAGGAAGTATTATGAAATTTAATAAAATTGTTAAAGCACTGACACTAACTGCTGGTTTAGCAGCATCGTTTTCTAGCTCAGCAGAATTCATGGATTTTACTGTTGATGAAACCAGCCAAAACGGTACTACCGTTGTTGCTGATAAAATTAACGGTGGTTTCGTAGAAACTATTGCGTTTGATGGTACTGGTGGTTTCACTGCAACAGCTTTTGCCACATTCAGCCAGTTGTTCTCTAACGAAGGTCAAACTACCCTGACTAATTCTACTCTGGGTTCTGACTATGTACTGTATGCTTTATTTACTGCTACCGGTACTGTGGAAGAAGAAACTTTTGCTGGTCAAACGTCAAGCATTTTAACTGGTACTTCTGGTCAGTTCACTTTATACATGGATCGTGATGCCAATACTACAGCTAACGATGATTTCTCACTGAACGATTCAGGTGATGACTTAGAACTAGGTTCTTCTGTTACTATCGAGAACAGCATTGGCTACCAAATCGGTGAAAATGGTCTGTTTGACTTCACCTTTACTGATTTCGCGTTAACTGATGACGGCAGCATGTACTTTGTTAGCCCAAATCCTTTCTACATGACCGTAAATGTAAACGGCGACTTCGATACATTTGAAACTGCAGCTGTTCAAACAACTACTGGTGACGTTAGTGCTGTATTCAGCAACGCTCCAGCAGAAGTTCCAGAACCTTCTACTTTAGCAGTTCTTGCTTTAGGTCTGTTAGGTTTAGGTGCATCTAGCCGTCGTAAAGCTAAATAAGCTTACTGATGTGCTAAAAAAGGCGACGAAAGTCGCCTTTTTTAATTATCTCGCGTTTCCGCCTAACCTTCACCTACCTTCCCTTTCTTTTTCACAGAATACCGCTTAAAGTAGGTCGTCAAAAGTAATCGGTAAAACAGTATCCTATGGAAAATAAGTTTGTCAGAACATCTATCGCCAGCCTTCTCTCATTAACGCTACTGACCGCTTGCGGTAAAGCCAGTGTTGAAGATCAACTTGGTGATGCGCAACAGGCGCTTCAGGCGCAAAAATATCAAAGCGCTATTATTACCCTTAAATCGACGCTTCAGGATGCCCCTGATGATCCTCGTCCACGCGCGTTACTTGCCAAAGCGTATTTTCAGCTAGGGGATATGGAGAGCGCGGTAATTACTTTTGAAAAAGCACTTGAACAAGGTGCTGACATAAATGGTGTTGCTAAAGAATACTTTCTTGCTCTTTATTCCAGCCCTGAATCCGGGCAGTTTGTGTCGACATTGGAAAAGTATAAAGACTCACTTAACCCACAGGCACTTGCTACCGGCGAGCTGATTGCAGCAATACTCACCGCCAGACGTGGTGACAGTTCCAGTAAAGATCATATAGCTGCCGCTAAAGCAGCTGCCGGCGCAGGCGATGGCCGCACAAACGATCTGTCAGACATTATCGATGTTTATCTTATTCAACGAACAGCATCAGACACTAAAATGCTAAATGCTGCGGTTGAAAAACACCCCAACGATTGGCTGGTACAGTCACTGGCCGCGGAATTACAGTATGCTTTAGGCGATCTTCAAGCCTCGTTAACAAATTACGAAGCGCTTTTGGAACAAAAGCCACAGTTTCAGCGCCTGCACTTAAATATCGCCGAAGCGCAAATACGCTTAAACAAGCTGGATGAAGCCAAAAAGCACGTTAACTACATTTTAAAGCGATATCCGAATCAACCGGTAGCTAACCAGCAACTTGCTGTTATTGAAATAGCAGCAAAAGATTTTGCGTCTGCCAATAAACATATCGAACTAGCCATGAACAATGGCATGGCTTCACCGTTTACCAGCTACATTGCCGGATTAACCCATTTTCGTTTAGGCAATTATGAACAGGCGCTGCAGAACCTTTCCAAAATTGTTAATGCTGTTCCTGCTACTCACCCAGCTAAACAGATGTTTGTTGCGGCGAAACTTCAGGCAGGGGCATCGCAGGATGCCTATGCAATGTTGCAACGCAATCCTGAATTAGTGGCCAATAATACCGGCCTTGCCGCGGCCACGTCTAAAGCCTTACTTGGCAGTGGCGATAGAGATAAAGCGAAGCAGCTACTTTCGCAAATCGATAGCAGCAAGGTAACAAGCGACGCAGGCAAACAACAGTTGGGCCTGTTCAAGGTAATGTCTGGTGACATATCAGGCATGGCGCTGGTGGAAGAGGCATCTAATGCGCTGTTAGCAGACGCATCAGCAGCAGATACCAAGCAGTCAAAGTTACTGCTGCTAAGTATGAAGACGTCGAGCGGCGAAACCGATGCTGCCAGAGCTATGTTGAATAAATGGATTGCAGACGAACCAGACAATGTAGAAAACTATGTCATTGCTGCTGAGTTTGAGAAGTTTCAGCAGAATTATAAAGGCCTGGACGCCATTTACAGTAAAATTGCTGAATTAGATCCTGACAACATTGCCGCCAAAAACTACAACGCATCTAAGGCTATCGGCCAAGGCAATTACTCGAAAGCATTAACTTTGTTTTTGGATAACCTGAAGCAGAATCCAAATAGCGCCGATGCCCTTGAAGGTGCTTACCAGGCTGCCGCCAAGGCAAAAGACGAATCGGCAGCCCAGGCGCAAATTAATGATGTGCTGAAAAATGCCACCGACACCAGCACCTTTACTACCTTGTATAGCCAGTTCCTAGCGGGCAATTATTCACAGGTAATAAAAGTTGCTGAAGCATCGACATTTAACGCCAGGGAAACCCCACCCGCCAATTACATGCTTTCCACCGCTTATTTACAAACCGGTCAAGCCAATAAAGCCATTAATGTGCTTCAAAAAATTGTTTCCAGCGGCATGACAACACCGCAGGTTTTACTCAACCTGGCGAAAGCCCAGGCTGTGGCGCAAAAGCCGCGGCAGGCGTTGGAAACGCTGGCAATGTTTAATGAAAGCGGTTCAGCAAGCAATGCGGAAATTTATGAAGAGGTTCGCCTGCTAAAAGCGAGTATTTTGATGGATCAAAATAATTACGCTAACGCCCTACAAGAACTTAACGCAGCCAGCGAGCAGGTTAAAGCCAGCCCGCAAGGCCAGTTACTGTTAGGGCGTGGTTACTTGGGTACAGGCAAAGCAAACGAGGCTGTCAATGCGTTACAGCAAGCCTATTCGGCTTCTGAATCCGGTGTTGCCGTACAATATCTTTTTGAAGCGCTAAAAGCTGACGGCAAGACAGATCAAGGGTTAAAAATACTAAAACAGCATATGGAAAAGTATCCAGATAAAGATAACACCAATATGCTTTATATCAGCGAGCTGGCATCGCAGAACCCCACCGAAGCCATTCGTTACTACGAAGATCTTCTTAGTAAGCAGCCGGAGAACTGGGTAGCAATGAATAATGTGGCCTGGTTACTGTACGAACAAAACAGTCTGGAAAAAGCTCACAGCTGGATTAAAAAGGCCGCAAAACTAAAGCCTCGGAATCAGGGCATTTTAGATACCAAAGCGAAGATTGAAGCGAAGATGTAACAGGCCATTATAAGGTGGCCTAAAGTAAGGCCACCGGCTATGCAAATCCTTTAACCTGTTATTCCAGCCGCGTTTTCAGGATCAGATAATGACAAGCAGCAATACCGCCCGCCTCTATTATCTTGATTCAATGCGAGCGATATTAATGGTATTAGGTGTGGTCATGCATTCTGCACAACTTTATAGTCTTGAAGAACCACTTCCGCTAGCCAGCCAATACCACAGTATCTGGATGACCTATCTGTATGACACCATACATTTATTTCGCATGTCTGCATTTTTTATGGTATCCGGCTTTTTCTGCTATCTTACCCTAAATAAGTATGGCGGAGCAAAGTTCCTGCGGCTAAGGCTGGTGAGAATCGCAGTTCCTCTTATTACAACGATTTTTACACTCAATCTGTTGCAGTTTTATTTTCTACAACAGGGAGGCTGGATAAGCGGAAGTCTTACACACCACTTCACCAGTGGCGTTTATATCGGACACCTATGGTTTTTGGTGAACCTGCTTTACTACTTTATTTTTTCGGCAACGCTACACAGTATCAGTCCGTTACCAAAAGCCAGAGGGCTGACAGACACCTCTACTTTCTTTCGCAAATGCCCGGTTGCCATACTACTGCTGCTACTGCCCATGGTCACGTTATCCGTGATGGCACTGAATAAACTAGGCATTCCTATCTATACTGAAAAACTCGGGTTATTCAAGCCATATTCGTTACTGTATTATTATGTTTACTTTGCTTTTGGATACCTATTGGCCGCCAACCGCAGTTTCTACCAGAATTTTATGAAGATAAACCCGCTTTTTTCTATCGCTATTATCATTCTGGGATGCCTGGTTAACTACCTGTTTGTTCGCGATTCCAGCACGCTCATGATGGCCATAGCTGAATATGGCTACCTGGTAGCGCAGTGGTATTCTGTCGCTTTGTGCTTCTATCTGTTTAGTAAATTACTTGACCAAAAATCCCACGTTATGGCACTTTTTTCCGAAGCATCTTACAGCGTTTATCTATTCCATTTTATTATCTTAATACTGTTCTCTTCCGTGCTGGTTAAATTAAATTTCGGCCCCCTGTTAGGCACTATGCTATCCATAGTAGTCGTAACGGTGTGTTCTTTCGCTATCCACTTTTTCATTATAAGGAAATTCATATTTCTGAGATTTTTATACAATGGAAGGTTTTATTGAATTGTTAAACAGGCAGGTAGGGGGAACGCGCCCCTGAATTCAGATAACAGGTGCACCATTCGGGTTAAACGGCGAGAAGATATTTGTTAACTAACATGGTAATATTCTGATGAGGGGAGTCGCCGCTACGAAGGCCTTCTCAGTAAGCAACCGGTCGACTGGTAACAATGAATAACGTCGCTTGGTTGCTGTACGAACAGAACAGGCCGCTAAATCAAAAACCTAGAAATCAGGTAATTTTGTAGATACCCAAGCGAAGACGTAATAGTAACCATACAGAGGCCTCATATGGGGCTTCTTTCTAAACACTTAACTTCATGAGCCTAATTTCCCAGCCACACTTTCAGGATGAAAAGATGACCAGTAGTAGCTCCGCCCGTATTTATTATTTGGATTCAATGCGAGCCATATTAATGGTACTAGGTGTTGTAATTCACTCCGCGCAAATTTATAGCACAAAACACGCTCTTCCTATAGTTAACGGAGAGACCAGCGTTTTTATGAGTTATCTTATCGACACAATTCATCTTTTCCGCATGCCGGCGTTTTTTGTTGTTTCTGGCTTTTTTTGCTATATCACACTTAATAAATACGGAATCCCAAAATTTTTGCGATTGCGACTAGTTCGGATCGCGGTACCTTTAGTTGTCACTATATTCACGTTTAACATGATTCAATTCTACTTGCTTAAAGAGGGCGGCTGGGTAAAAGGCAGCTTGGCAAGCCATTTTATAAACGGCGGTTATATTGGACATCTCTGGTTTCTTGTAAACCTTATTTACTACTTTATATTTACAGCGATCATCCATAATATTGGGCTGATAACAAAATTTAGGACTCGTGTTATTGAATCCACGTGGTTTAATAAAACGCCTGTCTTAGTGTTGTTGTTTGCTCTGCCCATTATCACTATTCTGATAATGGCTTTGAACAAACTAGGCTTTCCAATTTACGTAGAAAAATTTGGCTTATATCGACCTTATTCCCTACTTTACTATTATGTTCATTTTGTTTTTGGGTATGTTCTGGCGTCCAACCGCCACCTGTACCACAATTTTATGAAAGTAAACCCTTTAATTTCTATCGTGCTCATTGTGATCGGGTGCACTATCAGTGGTATATTCGCTACTAGCAACGATACCCTTATAACAATAGCAGCAGAGTACAGCTATCTTGCGGCACAGTGGTTTTCTATAGCATTGTGCTTTACTATTTTCTCTAGGTTGTTTGACCACAGGTCACACTTTATGGCTTTTTTTTCAGAAGCGTCTTACACCGTTTATTTATTTCACTTTATACTTCTAATGCTAGTATCTTCATTACTAGTAAAATTGGATTTAGACTATATTCTAGGCTTCACGCTTTCTATAGTGATCGTGACCTCGCTGTCCGTTGCTGCGCACGTATTTATTATTAGAAAATCCAAAATTCTTGGATTCTTATATAATGGAAAATCTTACTGACTTCTGAGTTAGAGGTAGGAAATATATAAACTATTATAGCTTTTGTTAATCGAATTTATATTTCGATTAACAATAAGTGGTCCTGAAACTATAATGACGAAGTCATTACATGGTTATTATTGGATACTTCGCAAACATGTCACCATCCTACTAAAGATAATGTAAAGTCATATATACACTTACTACAGGGGTGCCAGAAAAATATTCAGCGAATAAGATAACGCTAAGAGATCAATGTGAGAAGATAGATGCAGAACATAAAGCTAATTAATTTGCTTCGTTACATTTAATGGAATAGTTTAGGCGAGCGCAAATCTTTTGCTGGAGCAAAGTTATCTTTATACTATATTCCTCTCTAAAAATTTCGACTTTTTTAATTAGGCTATTTTCCTGACTTGCATGAATAGCATTTATTAAGCTTGCACTATTTAGTTCCGAGTAACACACTGAATCGTGAAATAATTCTCGATTTACGACGGTATCACTAACTACAACTGGTTTTAACAAAGATATTGATTCGTAAGCGCCACATACCAGACAGTCATCCCTTGTAGTCAAATCAAGGACAGCTAAACAATTAGCTAACGTTTTAACGTATTCATCTTCAGAAATGAAGCCTAAAAGAACAACATTGTCCGGCAACGTGTTAAAATCGATTTTATCAGAATACTTTTTATAATTACCAGAAAACTTGAAAACATATTCTGGTAACATTCTCGCTACTTCAATATAGAGATCAATAGGCTCATCTAATGACCAAGAACACACAACAAAAAGATAGTTTCCATTACTTAACTCCTCCGTATTTATCTGAGGAAAAGATGGCAATGGATCAGGAATAAACTCGGATTTGATATCAAATTTATTTAAATGGTCTACCAATAGCCTATTAGTTACGAGTACAAGATCAGCACGCTTTAGTATCCAATTATTTATAGCTAAGAGAAACTTTGATTTACCTTCGTTTGGATAAACGCCTGCATTATGCGCGTCTATAACTAATTTAGTAGTAAATATTTTGCTCAATATTACTGAGATGAAACATAGAATTATAGAAGGATTCTGAACAAAAATTAAACTATAGCTTTTAGAGTTAAAGATAAAATAAGTGTCTTTCAGGCATAACAGATAGCGCTTAATGCCATTCCCATTGTTTGAAAACTCAAAATATTTAGCATTGAATAGATCGGCCATAGAGCGATTTCTTGGTTGACGTTCCCACGTTATCCAAGCTGATTTAGAATACATTTTAAATTTTCCTGCTTATTATTAATTAACTATGAATCGCTTGGGATTCTACATAAGTCTGTATAAAACTCGACAATAGGATAGCCGTCAACGTCCGTCCACTTCGGAGTTTCAGAAGTAATAGTAATATCATCTACATACATGAACTGATCTTTGGGAGCGCCACCATTCCAATACGTAAAGAGCAATGCTCTAGTAGCCAAATCATCTACATGTTTCAAAGTTTTTCTATTCGTTATATGAGCAATCTTTTCCCCATCCTTCCATATTCTAACTTCAGCCATTCCCCCTTCATCTTTACTGATACTGTCGAAAGTTATAGACATTTGATAATTTTCCCAACGTTCTTTTTGGAATATATCATTTTTTCTACCCACATTATGCCAACGTTGTTCGCCTTCATATATAAAGCGAAACGGTGCATTACTTCCTTTTATATTCACATATAAATCGTCATAACCAACATTTTTTTGCTTAGAATCTTTAGTTAATATCCTTAGAAATTTAAGCCTACTGCCCCCAGAAGAAGAATAGGGCTCAAATTCTTCTGGCATGTAAGTATGTACACTAAACCAAACTTTATCGCCTCGTCTAAGAGGTTCGGGAAATTTCCAGTCTCCCCCCCATCTTCCGTAGCCAGTCTGACCTTCTTTTATCCATATTTTTGCTGACTGACCAGATAAAACTTGATCTTTAGTAACTTCAGATTGTCCCGCTAAGTCTTTAAAACCGGTACTACCTTTTGCTCTATCACCCAGCTTTTCACTTTCAAATGTAGATTTTATCGTCCAGCCATCACTTGCTTTCGAATTTGGCGAAAAAATCATGAAAAATATAAATAGATTAAAACACAAAATCTTATGCATTTTATTTATGATCATACTGATATTTCCTTAATATGGATTATTGTCAATTAACCTATTTAGTAAAACTAGAGATTAAACTTATTTGTAAAGCAATTGAAATCCATAAGAATGGATAGTATCCAATCGTCACAAATTGACCAGCAATAAAAAATCCTACCACACCTAATTTAAGCGATATCCAGAGGGCATTATAAAATGGTTCACTTACTATGCTACTCGTACCTATTCTAGGTCGTTTCATAATTAAGCTAGCCATAATTATCAACAAATATATCAGAAGCCCAGTAAAACCTGAATCAGTTCCTATTTGTATCAAAATATTGTGAGGTAACTGAGCGTAGCTATATAAGACATCTTTAAAATAATGGTCTTGGTAGTAGGGCTGAAAATTGTAATAGCCAACACCTAAAATGGGATTGTCCTTCATCATGTCCCAGCCATGCTCCCAATAAAGCTTGCGCTGAATGGAAGATTTATCTTCTCCGATTTCCGTAAAACGTAATTTCTGCTCTTCTGGAAGAATATTCCAACCTATTGAGCAAATTAGTACGATAAGGATAAGTACTTTCGGTTTAAAAATTTGTTTATAAAACATCAGAAGTAACTGGATGACTAACGCTATCTGAGCCCCTCGGCTGCTACTGCCCAGTATTGTCAGAATAGGGCATATAGTTGCTGCTAATAACAAATATTTCTCCCACCGTCGCACGTCATTTTTATATGCTTTATACAAGTAATAGCCGATAGGAAATAACACCAGCATTAACACGGCGAGTTCGCCAGAATTTTGAAAATAACCCGGCGGCCCCATTAGTCCCCACGAGGTGAATCCAAAGCCTCGCATAATCCAAATTCTAGATGTTCCGATAGCTATTTTTAAACAACATAAGAAGAAAACCATAAAAAAGATATAAAATCGTTCTCTAGTGGTAACAATCGATGTAATGACAAAAAATATAATAATCCACTGGATGAAGAATATATAATAATCGAAAGACCAACCAACATCATATGCAGTTATCATAGAAAGGTGAATTATTACTGCAAAAAATATTAGAAAAGTATGCATTGCAGTAAAACGAAGTTTGGCCTTCGAGTCGGTAAAAATACCAATAATTGCGAGACCTAAAAATAACTGCGCCCAAGGTAAAAAATCAAGCCATTTAAATATCGCTTGAGGGCGAAAGTACTCAACAAACATATATGCACAGACGCACTTAAACGCAAAAGATTCCGTTTTAAAATGCGCCCAAAGCTTTTTTACTTTTAAAAAAAGAAAATCATCTACTGTATACGTCTGAGTTTTCATGATGTACTTCTAATGCCTTTAATCGCAGCCTTCGTTGCTTGCTCAATCTTCTGCAAGCAGTCCTTGAAGAATACCTGATTTGTGCTGTAAGGGTCGTGTAAATATACGATCTTCGTATCGGTGAGCATACCTATCAGCAGTATGGGCGTACTGGGATATTGAAGCTTAAGTTCCTTTACGTGCGCGGGTTCCATTGCAATAAGCAAGTCGCCTTCTTCGGGTTGGTATTCTTTAATGTTGATGGAACGATGCTCTTCCAGGTTATAACCAAGAGAAGCTGCGACAGAAATTGTTTTTTCGAACGCTTTGTCACCACCACGACAGTGCAGACCGAAAGACACTGCTGGAAAACCCAGGGATTTACTTACGTATTCACCGAAAGGGCTACGGCAGATATTACCGCTACAGATAAATACTAACCGTTTCGTGCCCGCAAGATTAGATGTTCCGTGAGCACGAAATCTTCCTAGTCCATTTAAAAAATTAAAATAGAAGTACCTCAATACTCCTTTTTTAGATCCAAATCTATCAGCGATTTTTTGTGATATGCTCAAAACTGTTCTCTTTATTATAACTAACTACATAATCGCTAATTGATATCAGCGTGCTGACGATACAACTGTTGGTATGATGCTAACATGCCTTGCGTTGAAAACGCCCCTTCAACCCGTTCTACTGCCATGGCGTTTACTATGGATTTTAACCCCATATCTGCTGTTTCTTTGATAGCCTCAGCTATCGCCTTAGCATCAACAGCTACAAGCCGGCCCTGTTGATCATTTTGGATAATTTCTTCCGGACCCCCGCAGCGTGTGGCTATAACAGGCAAGCCTGTTGCCATGGCTTCAATTGTACTGATGGAAAATCCTTCAGCGTCAGAGGTCAGTAAAAAGCAATCCAGATTTTGTAGGTATTCAGGCGTATCGGCAATAAAGCCTATAAAATGTATATTGGTAACATTACGTTTGGCAATAAGCTCGTCAAGTTTGGTTTTTAATGAAGCTTTGGGATCGCCTGCAACAACAAACGCCAGGTTTGGGTGAGTTTGCTGCGCAATGGCGGCCGCCTCTATTAATAAATCGTAGCGTTTGGACGTTCTAATATTCCCTAGCGATCCAAATAGAATAGTGTCTTCAGGCAGGTGTAGCTGCTGCTTTAGGCGGGTGGATCGCTGCCCATTATAAATTGCGGTATCAATACCGTTATAAATTACTGATGTTCTTTCTGGCACCAACAGGTTGTGCGCCTTAATTTTTTCCGCCAAAGAACGACTTACCGCAACAAAATGGGAAATGCCATGGCGCATAAACCACAGCTTTAAGCCTTTAAAACGTTCATTGGGAGAAATATCCACCATGCCGTGATACGTAGCAATAACCGGGATTCGGGTGATCATGCCCACAATAGAGGCATAAACGTTCGAGCCCAACAAGTGGGATTGAATGAGCCGCACCTTGTGCTTTTTTACTAATTGGCAAAGTTTGATAATAAGACTTACATTAAAACTGCCTTTGGAATCGATAATAACAGGTTCAATTCCCACTTCGCGAAGGGAGGTAGCCACGTAGCCTTCACCCCGAATAACCGCAATAGAATCAACATCAGCGCTGCGAATTTTATCAGCCAGAGCAATAAAAACATCTTCTGCGCCGCCCGGCCCCGTGGTATCGATTAAATGTAAAATCTTATAAGTCATGTTTATTTTTTTCAGGCATAATAGCCACTAAATGAATGCTACTAAAACTACTTGTGGCAAAGGATACCAAGCAATCCTGTTGCTGCATACCGGACATTGAAGTATTGGTATGGAAAAAAAAGCAATTCTTGTCTTTGATGCCGCGCAGCGCAGTGCATTGGCAGCTACCCGGGCATTAGGCAAGCGAAAGGACATTCTGGTTTACACAGCAGATTATCATGAAAATGCGTTAGCAGGATGCTCTCGCTATAGCGAACAGTATCTTCGCTGCCCTAACCCTTCTGAAAACAGTCTTGCTTTTATTAAGTGGGTTAGCAACACAGTTACACAATATCATATTGATGTGTTATTTCCGTTAACTGAAGTTACCAGCCGAACATTGTTAGAACACCAAGCGTCTTTACCGGCTTGCAAGCTTCCATTTGCGCCTTTACATAAAGTGCTAGCGCTGAGTAACAAAAGCGAACTTACTAACTTGGCCGAAAGTTTGGGCGTTCCGGTTCCGGCTTCTCAGTTTTGTGAATCGGCTGCGGATATCCAATGGCAAGCGGTTAAATTTCCCTGCGTACTAAAACCCGCCTTATCGAAAGTAATGGTTGATAACGCCTGGCTGGCCACGCAGGTGCATATTGTGAGTTCTGAAGAAGAAATGCGCGAGGTACTTACCCAACAGCCATATTTTGATGGGCACGCGTTTATGGTGCAGCAATATATTGGTGGCCAGGGCGCAGGGGTATTTTGTTACTACCAGCAAGGCGAAGCAAAAGCATTTTTTGCGCATAAGCGGTTGCGGGAAAAGCCCCCATCTGGCGGCGTAAGCGTGTTAAGCGAGAGCGTTGCTGTAGATCCTACCATGAAACTGTATGCCGAACGTTTGCTAAACAGTGTGGGCTGGCACGGCGTAGCGATGGTAGAGTTTAAAATAGATGAAGACGGCACGCCCTATTTAATGGAAATTAACACCCGCTTGTGGGGCTCATTACAGTTGGCGATAGATGCGGGAGTAAATTTTCCGGCGCTGCTGGTAGACGGCGAATATCAGCCAGTAAACACACCGCCCCCCTTTACCACCGGCGTGCAGCTGCGTTGGTTATTAGGCGATGTTGACAACCTTTATATACAACTTAAAAGCGGTGCGTTAACCTTTGGCGATAAATGCCAGCATATTCTGCGCTTTTTAACCCCCAAGTTTGCTAAACGTCGGCATGAGATTAACCGAATGGACGATATGAACCCGTTCTGGTACGAACTAAAACATTATTTTAAGTGAATTTATGCTAAAGCCTCTGCTGAAATCTTGCGCACAATGGGTAGCTGGCACCATCGGTTGGGCTAGCATGAAACGCGGCGATAAAAAGCTCATTGTGCTTATGTATCATCGCGTTCTGCCTACAGACGACCCTCGTTTTCAATATGAAGAACCCGGTATGGTGGTATCTGATCGCACCTTTGCCATGCATATGCAAACGCTGTCAGCAGAAAAGCTACCGGTGATGACGGTGTCAAAGTGGGTGGGCCTGAGCGATGTAGAGCGCCCCGCTTTAACGGTGGCCATTACTTTTGACGATGGCTGGTTAGATAATTACGAATATGCTTTTCCGGTGTTAAAGCAATACGGTTTTCCCTCTACGCTCTATGTGGTTTCGGATTTTCTTGGGTTGCCCGCGCCCTTTTGGCCCAACAAGGTGCTGCGGTTACTGCTGACGCCCGGTTTGCGGATAGATGAGAACTGGCAACCGCTATTGAACATGATTAACGCCGAACTTTCATTACCGCTAAGCCGTAATGCCGCCGCAGAGGTAATTGCTAAACTCAAGCAGTATGATGATGACGACATTTATCAGGCACTTGCTTCTATTAAAGCCGATACCGCAGCGTCGCAAATCGAAATGATTAATCAGGAACAGCTACTTGATGCGCAAACCCATTATGGTGTAGAAGTCGGTTGCCATACACGTAAGCATTATCGGTTAGTTGAAGGGCTAAATGCAGAAAAACTGCAGGATGAAGTTGTACAAAGCAAACAGATTTTAGAAGCACTTACGCATAAAGCCGTCTCTTCTTTTTGTTTTCCTAACGGCGATTTTTCTGACGCAGCGCACGCGCTGGTAAAATCTAATTATTGTTGCGCAGTTACAACTAAGCGTGGCATAAATACCTCCGGCTCACTTATTCCTTCAAAATTAAACAGAGTGGGCGTACATGACGATATCAGCAATCGACCCATTTCCTTTAAAGCCAGGTTGTCTTGCTGGTTATAATGCAGCACCGTTGTGAATAATATGGTAGTGGTTTATTGTCTGCGCACATCAAATCAGCCTGACAGAACGTGTTCATGTCACAGAAGTTGTAAAACGTTGTAGAAGAATAGAATATGAAACAAAGCACCCAGTATAAATACGTCATTACTTCAGGTTGGTGGTGTGGCGAAGTAGAGCAAGAACAGCGCGTAAGGTACGGCAGCGAAGAAATTCGTTCAGTCGCCTTTTTCAAAAAATGGAAAAAATCTATCTTTGATAATACGTCTCCTATTCAAATTATGGTAGTAGACAGCCACTCCCCCACCAAGCCTACAAGAGATGAACTCGAAGGTATCGAGTTTCTTTCTATTACGGAAAATCCTGGCCACTCCACTAACCATACCGGCAAATATTGTGGATACATGCGGTCAATAATTATGGGTGTTACCTATGCCTCGCTATGCGACGTAGACTATTGGGTATATGTAGAACAAGATGCGCTGCTGCAGGGTGAAGGCATTATTGAAGAATGCATCAGCCAAATGACGAAACCTTTTATGTTTGGCTCAGCTAAGGGCGTTCCTCAACTTATTCAGCAAAGCTTTATTATTATAAGAAAGGATGGCTTCGAGCCGTTTTTACGCCACTTAAATGAACTGGATTACCCAGATAGCGAACTGCCCCCCGAAACTAAATTTGTGCTGGCGGCAAGCCCACTGCTTAGAATGCTGCCAGTCAGCTTGTTCAAAGGCAGCAAAAACCCCAGCGCCTTTAGAAAAATGCTGCGGCGGCTGGTAAGATTTTTAGTAGCGAGATTCAAAGGCTATGATGAGCTGCCCGTTGGCTACGGCAGAGCCAGACCGATCAAATTTGAAGATAAATATTTGTACTTTCAACATGCTACTGAAGAAGAGTTGGCAAAGTATGAAAAAATAAAGATGTAAGCTTCAGCCAATGTTCCTGATTTCCCCCAAAACGCTTCTCCTTTTCACTTTACTAAAGATGTTCTAGCGCTTTGGATGCTAAAACATCTTTAGCGAAACGTATTTCTTATGATGCTTCTAGCCCTTTTTATAGTGCGTCTGCGATATTCACCAAAGGGTTTTACCGGATGGTAGAGTGTATTTCGCTTAATGCCTGTTAGCAATTTCGAAGGCTCGTAAGTGAAGGAACCTGGCCCCATTCCCATTTTTGTGGGCGTACTGGTATAGCAATCCGGTACAACAGTTTTAATGTCTTCTACTGTTTTGCCGTAATAGGTTAAGACAGTTGGCCATGCAATCTCGTGGTGTCCGGCCCATCCCTCGCCGTACGCTATTATAAGCGTTTTAGCAGCAGATGAAGAAATACGGAAAAAAGGTAGAAATACCGTTTTTTCTATCGAGACATTGTTTTGTGGAGTGACAAAAGAACGCCTATGCTTCCACCCCTGAACGATTTCTCTGTAATTTGTTGCCAGCAAATCATCATTACTGGCATCAAATGCTGAAATAAAATCAAAAAAGCTTCCTGTGTACCGAACGTCATCTTCGCAGAACCAATAATAATCGTATTGGGGATGATCATGTGCAAAGGCTAAATGACAAAGATCGAGATTCCCTGGCATGATAGTCCAATTATTCTCATGAAACTTCGGCGCGCTGTCTTTAAACAGTGCACGCAAAGACGCCCGGTTGTACACAACATGCTGAACACCATTCACATTGCGGTTGAACGCTTCACCGCTATCATCGTAGGTTAAGACGAAGAAATCACATTTTCCGGCAAAATGCTTTGCCAATTTTAACGCCTGACTGTTGACGCTTCTTGAAAAGAAGATGAAACACTTTCTCTGGTTCATTAGTTCCCGCACTACTTGTCTTTTATTAGTACCACTATTCTCCCTTACTTAAGGTCGAACTAACGCTTCTGGCCACTCTTGTTGAATTACACTGATATCATTTTGATACTGCTGCTGTAGCACCTGCTGCATATCCTTATCGATAAATGTGTATTTGTCTTCATTACTCGTTGCTTTTTTATCCTGATAGATATCTCTACACACTTTTGTCCAATATTTAGGAGCGACAAAGCTTTCGGCTTGTATCATATCTTCAACATACTTAACTGCATCTAAACTGGGAGTAACCGTACCCTCTGGTGGCTGAATGACAGGAACCGCCAGTTCAGCCCCGGTAAATTCTTTAATAATTTCGCGCCAGTGATTGCTGTAATCTTCCTGCTGCCATATTTTAAGTTTGGCAGCAGGCAGCTGAAGCTGAATATTATAAAGAACCGGCAACCACGAAGGCGATTGGCCATTTTTTAGTGCTGTAGATAGCGCCTGCTTGGCCTTAAGGGCAATTTTTGGCTTAAAGCGTAAAGCTGTAGTGTATGCTCCAGGCAATACCTTATCAAAACTTCGTATACTTAGGTAAACAGTGGTATCTATATAGCCACTGATAAACTTAATAAAATCCAAATTTACCCGTTGATATGGCTGAATGGCGCATAGATCAATGCAGTCGCCCATTATGTTTTCTTCAGAGATTACCAACGTACTGTCAGCGTTGCATTGCTGCATTAGGTTTCTGGCGAGATAGCCCTTCTTTAAAAAGCTCAGCTTAAGCTTAGCTAAACGAGACGTGTGGGTTAGCTCGCGAATAGCATCGCGGTAGTCGTCTCTGGGAAGATAGATGATATTTTGTTGAGCGAGTTCTTCTTTAACGGCGGCAAGGGTGTCTTGAAGGTGGGTAGTTGCCGTTTTATGTGCGCCGATATGAATATGTAACTGCTTAGGTTGTCGAAACATGAAAGTTATCCATTAAAAACGAAGCTGACTCTTAAACTGCTACTGTGACAAAATTTCTTTTAGCTTTAAAACAAACGAGCAATAATGTAGCGAACTCCTGAAGCTATTTCGACATAGGTTTTTCGCAAGGGTTGCTGGCGCATTTTGAAAAACCAGAACTTGCTATACATGAAGCGTTGACCAGGGCTAAATAACGCCCTTTTGGTGTAATAGGCTCCGCGGCCTATATCATAGCTATGCTTTAGTTTTTCAAATTCTGCTTGAGTTTTACGGCCATGATCATGGTGCACAACAATATCGGGAACGTATCTGCCAGCCCCGCCTAAGCGAAGGCATTCTGCCATGGTATCAACATCTTCGCAGGGAAATTTTGCTCCGGCACCAAACAGTGGATCAAACCCGTTTGCTTTTTCTAATATTGATTTACGGAACATAAAATTTGCACCATGAATCGCTCCGGGACGCATTACTGTATAAGGAGGGAAATCTTGAACTTCTTCCGATAACTTAACGGTTATATTGAGATCCGTTGGGTCAAACAACAACACCCGCCCGCCAAAAAAGCTTACAGATTCGTCTGCAAAATTTCGTGCAATGGCGGTCAGATAGTCAGGTTCCGGATAACAGTCGTCGTCGGTATAGGCAATAATGTCATAACGCGATACGGCCAAACCTGCGTTGCGAGCATTACCCAGCCCCTGCTGTTTTCCTACACAGGTGACCAGCGGCAGCGATGAGGTCTGCCGGTAGTTGTTCAGGAATTCAGCCGTACCGTCAGTACAGTTGTTATTTACGACAACTAATTCCCACGGATGGTCAAATTGCACCCGCTCGAACGCCTTCAGGCACTTTTGCAACGCATCCACTCGGTTATAAGTACAAATGATAACGGAAATCACACAGACACCTTAGTCAGAAAGCGAGTAATCATTATGACAACTCTTCGTCGCCGTAAACCAGTTCGCGGAAATACTCAGACGTTTGAAGTAGCTCTTCATAGGTGCCATGGCAACTTACTGAGCCATCTTCAAGAATAAATATATCATCGCATTTTTCTACCGTAGACAGGCGGTGAGCAATCATAATAATGGTCATTGATTTTGACAAGCTGCCTATTTCTTTAAGAATATTTCGCTCAGTAATATTATCTAATGCGCTGGTAGCTTCATCCATAATTAGGATACTGGGCTGGCGATATAGCGCCCGCGCTATCGCCAAACGCTGGCGCTGACCACCGCTAAGTAGATCGCCGTTTTCACCGATCACAGTGTCGTAGCCGTCACTTAACGTTTCAATAAACTCATCAATATTGGCTCGTTTAGCTGCCTCTTTCACTCGTTCCAAGTCGATGTCGCTGTCTTTTATGCCAAAGGTAATATTTTTAGTAATGGTATCGTTAATCAAAAATATGTTTTGCGGCACATAACCAATTGAGTGTTGCCAACTTTTGACGTTATCGCCTTTCAGTGGCTTATCATCAATGAAAATGCTTCCTTCGTTCACCGTGATTAATCCACAGATAAGATTTGCAACAGTCGATTTTCCTGCACCGGAACCACCAACAAAGGCGACTAACGTATTCGCTTTAATTGTCATGCTCAGATCTTTAATAGCAGGGGCCTTTTCTCCGGGATAGCTAAAATTGATATGATCAACGACAAGCGATTTATTTAATAAAAGCTTACCCGAAGGAGAGCTCTTCTTTTCCATCGATAACTTGCTTGCATCATCAAATTCGTTACTTACATCCCATACCACTTTACCGTGTCCTTTAAGGGTGGTAATTGATTTGTAAATGGTTTGTGCTGCAGGCAATATTTTATACCCCGCCATTGCATAGAAGCCTAGCGTTGATACCACTGAAGCACCCGAGCCTTCAGTAAGTAGCAAATAAAGTGCTAACCCGATAATCGCTAAGAAAATAATAGTTTCAACAATATAACGAGGTAAGTCACCGGCAAGTGAAATATAAGAATTGGCATTAAGGCCACGGCGAGTTGTGCGGTCAAGACGGGTTTCATACCAGTCTTCCACATGCATCAATTTTACGTCACGAATACCGCGAATACTTTGCTGCAAAATATCCAGCTTTTTTCGGTTTACATCGGTGACAATTACACCCGCTTCTACTGTTTTCCGCCGTACAGTTAGATAAATAACGTAGTACACCGCGCCTACCACGGCGCCTGAAATTATAGATAACATGGGGTCGACGAGAAACAGTGTCAGAATAATCAGAAACACCACTAAAAACTGTGAAATCAACTGCATAGATGGCTGCATGACCATATAAATCATACGGGGAATTTGCCCGTTAATTTTGTTGATCATATAACCCGGACTATTTTTCATAAAGTAGATAAACTGATTCGACATATACAGATTAAACAGCCTGCGCTGCAACTGCGACCCGATGGAAACGGAAACCCGAAACGAAAACCAGATCACAATTGCAGATATTGCGTTTCCACAAAAGATAACCACACAAACTAATGCAGCGTACAGTATTAGAAACTGTTGGAAATCCGTTGCGCCAGAGAAATCGTATATGGCGGCATAAACAGGATGAGAATGAATAAGATCAGGGGCAGTAATAACGGCGATAAAGGGCGCAATACTCCCGATAGTCGCGATCTGCGCTAGTGCCGAAATAAAAAACAGCCCCTGTAGCGCATAAACTTTCAAACGTTGCCGCTGATTCAGCAAGCGAAACAACTCTTTTAGATCTTTAAACATCTTTTTTCTCAATCCTTACAGCTTACATTTTGGGCGCCCTCAGCTTCATTGCTGGAACGGCATTAATTCGTAGGAGTTATAGCGACTGCTCCACTAGCTTCACTCACTGATATTATAAAATTTTATCGAGTACCTTAACGAGCCACGGTGACTTTTTCATGACCTGGTATACGCTGGGGCGAGAAAGTATCCAATCATCTTTTTGTATTCGTTGAAGGCGATTTCCTTTCATTCCGGCATAGTGAATGAAATACTTTGAAAACCGCTTTTCAAAACATCCCCAGGCTTTTGTAAAGTTAAAGGCGCTATCAATGAACGTTATGGGAATATTCAGTTGGTTAACCCGATAATTAAACACACTTTGATCGTTTAATCCCGGTAAGTGCTGTTCTTTTTTCCCGGCTATCCAACTTTCGATTAAACCATCGGTGGTATTAAGCAAATTGCGATAAGCAGCCGTAAATAGCACCACTCCAGAATTGAAGTATTCCTGCTTCCATTCCACATCGCCTAGCAGAGTTGCTAATGAACGCTTCTCGTCATCGACGGCTTTATAAACGTGCTCAACACTTACTGCTGCAATATTATCACCAGAACAAATGGCAAATAAATCAGGGGCGTCTGGAGTGATAAGAATATCAGAATCGATGTACAAAACTTTTTCATAGTCTTCCAGAAAATTGTAAATCTGGTTCTTCTCATAATACGGCGATAGCCGCTGCGAAATATCGGTTAGCCCCATTACTCTAAAATCGGCGCCCATACTTTCGGCGTAACGCTGAATTCTAGGTACGGTATATTTTGCTAAGGCTTCAATTTCATCACCGACCACAAGGGTAGTAACAAGGTAACGCTTTTTAAGTTCCATTATTGAGGGCCTGACTGTTTCTGATTAAGCACACTGAGCGGTAAATTGTAGTGCGCAAAGCAAGCCTGAAACTGCTTATCGTTCCCGCCCCCACCTACGTTTTGTGGCCCTAGCTTCGCCTCTTCCTGACTTCCTTCTGTGGTCATATATTCTCTAAAGCGGGAGTTTACTTTTGAGCTGACAGTACCTTGCAACAACGCCATAAATTTAAACCAGATATCGTCGGCTTTGGGGGAAAGCTTCCGAAACAAGGCAATATTGGTGGTGTCAGGATGCAAACTGCCGGGCGGATACAGTACACCGCCTACGCCAGTAGGAAAAATCCGGTTATCGGCGCCGACAATGCCTTGCGCCAACCATCCCCACTTCGTATAGGGGGCCAGGGTGCCGTCAGCGTTAAAGTTTATGTAATGTGCGCGGTGGCAATGAATAGCACCAGGCCTGTTAAAATAAGCGTCAACCAGCTCTGCAAGCCATTGTTTGGGATACAGTGTATCGTCGTCGGCGGTAACAATGACTGCCTCAGGATACTGCACTAGAGTATGGACCAGTTTGGTATGTGGTCCCACATCTTCACAAAGCTTTACGGTAACGCCGCGCGCTTCAAAGGCTTTTATATTAGCCGGGATTTGTTCGATATGTTCAGAAAGCCAAAGGATAATCATGGTTGGCTGAACAGACTGGGACAACAGTGAATTAAGCGTTAAATCCAACAGATGTAAACGCGACTCAATAGAGGTAAGCGAGACGATTAACTGCTTATCATTTTTTAGCTTATTACCAGCAGCTAGTTTACTGGTATCCTGCTTTAGTCGCCGCAAAAGTTGGCTATCTTTAAATTTATTTATTTGATTTCTGAACATACTTTACCAACTAAAAACCGTATTTTACACTGACTCGACACCTCAATCAGGCTCTGCCGAGAATATCCCTATAGATCTGGTTCATTCGTTTACCGATTAATTCTGCACTGTAGTTATTTTCCACCCAGCTTCGTGCGGCAGTTTGTATCGCTAACCATTCATCTTTTCTTTGCACAACTTTAGCTATGGCATCTGCTAAAGCGTCGGCGTCTCTATCGGGCACCAAAAATCCGGAGTTCCCATCATCAATGCATTCAGGAATACCGCCACTTTTTGTGGCTATGGTGATTAAACCGGTAGCCTGAGCTTCCTGCAGCACAACGCCTTGCGTTTCTTCATGAAAGCCATCAGTGGAACGTAAACTAGGTAAGATAAAAATGTGCGATTCTCTATAAATCTCTCGCAGTTTGGCGTCAGGAATATTCGTGTAAAGCTTTACCCTGTTTTCAATATTAAGCTGTTTTGCCTGTTCTTGAAGCTTTTCCTTGTCTGGTCCGCTACCTACAAGTGTGTACTCGATATCAAGCCCTTCATCCACCAGCTTTTTTACCGCATCTATTGCGTATTTTTGCCCTTTATCCGGATGATAGCGGCCTACTGTTAACAATTTAACTTTTTCATCGCTTGGAAATGCTTTGCTATGGAATGGCCAGTTAGCCAAATCTATTCCTTGCGGAATGATCATAATCTTTTCTTCTGGCCCGCCCAGCGAAACATACTGGCTTTTTGCAAATTCAGTATTTACAAATATTGCCTGAGCCGGATCCGTGTAAGCTTTGCGCATCTGAGGGCTGGTTTTTGCTACGCCGACAGGTGGAAGGCCGTGAAAGGTAATGACAAGAGGCGCACCGTTAGCTTTTATTAAACGATTTGTCTTAGCTCCAATACTTTCCACGTGGGAATGGATAATATCGGGTTTAACTATGAAAGCCGGAGATAACAGCGTTTCAAAGATTCGTTCCTTTTGAGATATTTTCCCATAATCATCTGGAAACCCTTTAATTAATTTCTGGTTTAGCGCCCACACACCTTTTTTTAAACAATTTTTAAGGAAAAATTGCAGAAGTGCTTCTCGATTATCCTCGACACAGCAGTATTTGCTCACAAGCTCATGTTCTCGTACAGCATCACTGAAGGTCTTTTCCTCTCTTCTAGAAAAAATCCTATTCTCGCCACCATGTTTAGAGATCTGAACAAGATGATTGATAAGCCAAGGCTGAATTAAACTGGGAAACGTTTCTGCTATGGTAAGAACATTGACTCCGGTAGGTGAAGTTTTCGGCCCAAAAGGTTTAAAATAATGATTTGTCATAGTCTTTACTGCCTATTGGTTTATTATTTTTTTTAAAGCCAGAACCAGGGCTGCATGAGTCTTTTCGAGCGTGTAGTCGGCCTCTACAGTATGCCGCGCACTTTTGCCATTACTCGCTAATTTTTCCGGTTGGGTTAAATAAAAACGGAATGCGTCGCAAGCACTGGAAATATCGTTTTCCTTATATATTTTACCTGTATTACCGTCTTCTGTTGCAGAACAAACCGATTTGTTGTCCGGCACTATAACTGGCAACCCTTCAATCATGTATTCAAGTATTGACAATGAATAGCCGACTTCCCCTTGCGATGGTTGAAACCCGATATCGCAGCATGAGTAAAGAGATCTGACATTATTAACGCGGCCTGGAAAGCTACAGTATTCAGTGATCCCCAGTTTTTCGGCATGCGCCACCATAGCTTCGAGATCAGGGCCGTCGCCACAAAAAAGATAGAATATGTTAGAAAAACCGTCCTTTTTTACTAACTGGTGGATGACATCTAACGCAAAGAAAACCCCTTTGTAGCGGTTAGCCCTGCTTGCAGTAACAATAATTGTCTTATTAGATAAGGCCGCTTTTTCCATTTGCGCTTGTAGAGGCGAAACGAGATTTGACGAATTTATTAGTCTTATCCCGTTTGGTACAGTAAAACACCGTTTTTCTGCAAAACAGGAAGTGTCTAATGTGCGCTGAGTGACAAATGAGGTTGCACCGAAAGCAGCATCGACACGGGTGAAGCGGCTATTGACATAAAGTTTTTTTAGAAAACGCTTTATTCCTTTCGGCTTTGTGCGCAAACCGGGAGAATGGTCATGCACAATAATTTTGCGAATACCTGCAAGCCTGTACAAAAAGTATTGAAAACGAGCAACACCATAATCTGAAAGATAGAGAATTTTGATATTATTTTTGCGTATAAATTGGACGTTCTGCAAAACGCTGGAGACAGTAGTCGCGGCGAAATTATGACGTTTGCACTTTATCGAACTCTCTTCAATTTCTTCAGGAATGGTATTTATTGTTGGATATGCTATCCACGTTTCATACTTCGGCTCAAACGTTTCGCTAATCTTTACCCAGTAGCTTTCCATCAACCACCATGCGTAGCCGACGTCTGATTGCCAGTTCGCTACGCAGAGAATTTTGGGTTTAGCGACTGACGACATCGACAAATCTTCCGTTTTCAATTTTTTTCCTACTCATCCCGCTAAAGTGATAGCCAAAATTAGCGATATCCCTCTCATATAACAAAGCTACTTTTGCTATCGCATCCGGGGTGTAAACCTCTTCATAGCCCGCTCTTTTGGACGCATTTGTATGTGCTAACTTTCTCTCACAACCTATTTTTTGGGCGATGAAGGTGAAATCATTCTCTATCGTTTCGAAGTACGCTAGATAGTCAATCAGTGCGGTATTCCCTTTTGAGCAAATAAAATCGCTCTGGGGCCAGAAATGGATGTGAGAATACAAACGTTCAGGAGTAAGCCATTTCAGCACAAAATCATTGATGTTTTCAATTCCGGAGAGATTTTCGAGAGCCCAGGTTTTGTCGTTGTCATCCCATCCTCCCCCTTTTAAATAAGAGAAAGCAGAGTAAAGTCTATCCCATGGGTTTCTTACATAGGCGAACTTGAAATATTCGCGGTAGGTTCTACGACCGTAAATCACGCGATACTGCCATGCGCGGTAATGATAGGGAAGCTTTCCAAACAAGGTTAACGCGACAGAAGTTCCTGCTGTTTTGGTAATATGAACAAAAATACTTTTCTTTTCATCGAAAGGAGCAAGCGAAAAATCCCCCTTTGCCGATGGATGTACCTTTGATCTTAAGGCTGCCAACTCGTTTGGATGCCGGAATTTATAGAGTTTAAAACGCCATTCTTCAGGCACAATCTTTTTATATATTAACGACAACAACGGCACAAAGCTCAAGAACGAAAAATTTAAAGTATGGTACATCAGACTTTTTGTATATGCTATGCGTCAAATTACGTTTAGAGTGAATTATGTTTGTATCTGACTCACTTATTTTTACCGAACTACACAAAACGGCTGGCAGTCATATTGGAAAACTGCTTTCGCAGTATGTGCAAGGCGAACAAATTGGCAAGCACAACAGAATCCCGGTCCAATTACGAAATCGTTTCGTAGTCGGATCAATTCGTAATCCATGGGATTGGTATGTCTCGTTGTGGGGATATGGCTGTGATCGAAAAGGCAGCGTATTTTTGCAGACCTCGCGGAAGACGGATTTGCGTTACACCGCAATTCAACTGCCTCAGGAGATGGGCGCGCGTTACGGAAGCCCTATCGTATTTATGCGCCAGATGTACAACGATAGCAAAAAGAATGTGAGGCAGTGGCAAGAGTGTTATTGCGATCCTTCTGATGTAGACGCATTCCGTAGGTGGATTAAATTGATGTTCTCGCCTGAATATGCGCTTGACGTAGGAGAAGGGTACGGATTTACCGATTTTAGCAAAAACGCTGGGTTGTTAAGCTACCGATTTTTTAAATTGTTTTCCGCTCTTGATACGGAAATTTATAGCAAAAGCTGCAAAGCTTCGCCCGACGATTTACACGAACTTTGGAAAAAACAAGGGTTTGTAGATCAGTTTATTCGACAGGAAAACCTCGAAGAAGATTTTCTTCTAGGGATGGAAAAAGCAGCAGTTCATCTTTCGGATGAACAAAAATCTGATATTTGGCGTGCAAAAAATAACAAAACTAACACGTCATCACGTAAAGCCACCTCCTACTACTATGATGAAGAAACCGCTAATTTGGTCTTAGAAAGAGAAAAATTCTTGATTGATTTCTTCAACTATCGAATGGATTCTATAGTCTAGTGGCATTTTGAGCTTCGTAGAAACAGGCGGTATAGTTTCGCGAAGCTTTAGAGGATAAACCTAGCGGCGATATAGCGCTTCAAGTTTTTTCGCATTTTCCGAAGCAAGGAACTTCAGAGGAAGATTAACATAAGGATTTAGTGAGAGTACTTTAAGCACCCCATTAGTATAAGCCTTCGCTTCATGATGCTCTACCAGCCCACTGCCCTGCCCCTCGTTTAACAACGGAATCAACCCACCGGTGGCGTGAGCCACCATGGGTACGCCCAAAGCCAGGCTCTCCAGCGCTGTCATTGGCAGTCCTTCGTGATCAGAAGGCATCAACAGCAGGGTCATTTTACTTATCCAGCCACGAACGAGGTCAGTGTGGCCATAAAAAGTAACATGCTGGCTTATTCCGGTATTTTCAGCGATTTGTTGATAATGCTGGCGCTGCGCGCCATCGCCGAAAATATGAAAGTGAAACTGATGATGTTGGCTGTGCTCTGACAGCAAAATTTTTGCTGTTTCCAGGAACAGATCCACCCGCTTTACCGGCTCAATCCGGCCCACAAAACCGATATGAATTACATCGGCGGGTAGCGGCGGTATTTGTGCACTTTCGGCATCAGCCTTTACCTGTTCGACATCAATGCCATTATCAATCGTATGAATTTTTTTCCGTGGATAAGTGTCGCTGAGTTTGCGGGTGAGATCTTCCGAGACCGAGACAATGCCCTGCTGCAAATAGCGGCCACAGAACTCATCAGCAGAAATTTGTATGCGCTGCTTCCAGCTTGGCGTAAATTCGGGGGCGCCATGAATAGTGCGAAAACAAGGAACTTTGATAGATAAGCGGTTGGCAATAGCACCAAGAATATTCTCTTTTTGGCGGTGAGTGTGAATAACATCTGGCCGCGAGGTATTAAAATGCTGCCTGAACTTCGCTAGCAAACTTTTGAAGCCAGTGGAAGATTCCGGATATACCGTTACTTTGACGCCGGCTATTCGTAACAGCTCCGCTAGCCGACCTTCGTTTAGCACTATGGCGCTAACGTCATGGCCGTTTTTCACCAACTGTGAGCATAGCGTCCATACCTGAACTTCTGCCCCTGCCCATTTATCGCCAGATGCAATATGCAATATCTTCATGAGTGATACGTCTTCATGATTAGTTAACTTCTACCGAAAACAGCGCATCAAGCCACTCGTTATTATCTTCAATATCCTGACTGATATTGTCACACTTGCCGTTACATCGGATTTGTAACACGATTGCACTTGCAACCGGGACTTCAAATACCTGAAGCAGTTGTGCCAGCTTGGTATCAAGATCGTCAGTGGTAACATGATCATCAACGCGGTAGAACCACACTACCAGTGCTCTTCCTCCGTCTGTCACTGCAACATTTACCGTACCTTCGGGCAGAGTTATCAATTGCCGTCGGTTCAGCGCTTTTGCCGGGTGGTTAGCATAATAAATAAGTTCTTTGCCTTGCGCCTGCGTAACGTAAGAAGCCACCATCAACGTAGCGCTACGGCCGTTTATCTGCCCCTGATATACCTTTTCACTATCTGCGCCTTCGTAGTTAGCGCCGAAGTTTGCAATGGTTTTTTCCGATTCTGTAAAGTAATTGAAAGTATCGGGCAAGGAAACTGTCACTGCTTTCTGACTACTGGCGTTACTTTCAATGACTTTCCAGGTAACCGGTAAAACCAGAAAAGCGATAAGCGTCAGTGACGTAGTGGCAATCAGTTTGCCAGAAACAGGTTGTACTGGCTCTGCGGATGTTGCTTCAAATTCGGTGTCTTTGGCTTCCAGGCGTTTGGTATAGAGGAAATAAAACACCGCCAGCACTGCAAAGATCACCCAGCCAAAAAAGCCATGGTCATAAACCAGGCTGCTTTGCATTTCTGACTGATAGCCGATAAGAATTAGCAGGTAAACCCGAATCCAGTTGCCGACCAGTGATAACAGCACCATTAATACCACTGCCCAAATTTGCAGTGATAGCCGTTGCAAATTCAGATAGGCATAAAATAATCCAAGACATAACCCTGCCAGCAAATAGTTTAAGCCAGCGCAGCCATTAGCAATACGCATAACGCCGTATGGCATGTGAATATCGTAACCGTCGATAAACGCCACAATACCGGTAGCTTGGATAAGCAATGTGTTGATATAAGTGGTGAGGTTCTGCAATGGCGTTAATAGCACGTCCATTACAGGAATGGCGAGGTACAGCGAGAATATGGGTACAATGACTTTCAGGCTGTTTTTAACGCCTACTAAAGAGGCAGTCAAACACAATAACAGTACGGGCAATACAATCTGCTGAAGCATGATGACCTGCACCGCGTTGGCAGCCAACCAGAAAGCGCCTGCACCAAAGGCCACCGGCACCGGCCACCAGGAGGCATGAAAACTCTGCCACCGTTTATCGGTTGCCAGTACATAGGCAATGAAGATCAATAAGATATAGCCATGGGAATAGGCTTCGTTGTTTCTCGACCATAATTCATGAAGAGAAATATAGGTATTGGGGATAGCCAACCCGGCGATAACCGCACCAGCAATCAGCCAGAGTAATGCTTTGAATCGAAAAGCGGACATGAAACCTCTTGTGCTCATTTTTATCGTTATTCCATTTACTGCTGCAGCTAATCACGCCAATGTGCGCGTTAAGCCCCCGCTTAAGACTGCAATATCATACTTATTGCATGAATATGTGCAATAGCTGTTGTAGAACCGTTGCACATATACCTGCTAGCACGGTAAAGTACATGCCTATGAAGTTGTCAACAAGACATTAACGAATATGATTTTTTTATTCTGGTTGTTACTGATTTTATCGGTTTTCAGTTACTTTATTTATCCTGTCATTCTTACATTACTGAACAAATTCAGTGCCTCGCCCCGTCGTTACGATGCGGACGACGCTGAAAAGCAGTGGCCTGATGTTACGCTTATCGTTACCGCCTACAATGAAGAGCACCGCATTCAGGAGAAAATAGAAAATACACTGGCCCTCATTTATCCTGATGGAAACCTGAAGGTTGTAGTCGCTTCCGATAGTTCTACCGACGCGACAGATTCCATTGTGGAATCTTACGCCGACAAGAACGTACATCTGGTGCGTGCGGCAGAACGTTTAGGCAAGGAAAATGCGCAGCTAACCGCCATAAAAACGGTTGATTCGGGCATTATTGTGTTTTCTGATGTTGCGACCAAAATTGAGCCCGATGGCATTGTTAAGCTGGTACGTTACTTTGATGATCCGCAGGTGGGCGCGATTTCCAGTGAAGATCGCTTTATCAGCAAAGACGGCAGTGTTGCAGGTGAAGGGGCTTACGTAAAATACGAAATGTGGCTACGCAAGCAGGAGTCAATGTTAGCCGGTTTGGTAGGGTTAAGCGGGTCTTTTTTCGCGGCCCGGGTGGAAGTGTGTAAAGAGTGGGATATTCATTCTCCCAGCGATTTTAACACGGCTTTAAATTGTGCCAGAGCAGGTTATAAAGCCGTGACTGCGCCTGATGTATTGGGGTTCTACACCGATTTGGCTGATCCCAGTAAAGAATACGCGAGAAAAATACGCACTGTGATTAGGGGAATGACCGCGCTGGAGCGGCATCCTGAAGTGTTAAACCCGTTTTCTTTCGGCACATTTGCGTTTCAGGTGGTAAGCCATAAGCTGCTACGTTGGACAGTGCCATGGACATTGCTGGCGCTATTTATTGTTACGCCGTTTTGTATGATGGAAGAAGGCGGCTTTTACGCGCTGGCTTACGTCGCACAATTGCTTTTTTACGGTATAGCGCTATTGGCGCACTGGTTGCCGTCGTTCAGAGAACGCTCCTGGGTCAAAATTATTTACTTCTTCACGCAAGTAAATATAGCGCTGTTTGACGCCAGTATTCAGTTTTTGTCGGGCAAACGTATGACGGTCTGGCAACCTTCCGCACGATGAGCTGGTCTCAGTTGCCCCCGGTGGGCACGCCTATTAGTATAAAATCGCAGCGCTCCGCTCAATGGTTGAAATTTCAGGATTTTAACCATGTGCTGGTGGAATCGGGAACGGCGGCGCTGGCTTTATTATTAAAGGTTATTCGAACGAATCTAGCTGCTGAAAAGACGGCGGCAAGAAACTTGAATGTAGTGATTCCCGGTTACGCCTGCCCAGATTTAGTGGCTGCATGTCTGTACGCCAATGCTACGCCTGTCATTATTGATTTTGATGCCAGCAGCTATCAGTACGATTTATCGCAACTTGCCAATTTACAAGAAGAAGTGGACGTTATTCTCTGCCCTTCACTGTTTGGGATAAGCATGCCGTTATTGCCCCTGCGCCATTGTGTGCCGGACGCCTTAATTATAGAAGACGATGCTCAGTGGTTTCCTGAGCCGGAAAACGCGGAAGATCGCAGCAGAAACCTTGTGGCGCTTGTTGATTCTGCATCGGCCGAGTACGTTCTGCCGGAGCAAACCCGGCAAGCTGATTTTTTTATTACCTCGTTTGGTCGCGGAAAACCGGTTAATTTGCTTGGCGGCGGGCTTGCCGCCTGGCATCACCGCTACGCAAGCTGGTTTGATAATATCGACACCCTGGCGCAATCAAACGATAACAATGATAACGCCTATCGCATCAAAGCCCGGTTGTTCAACGGGCTTTGCCAGCCACTATGCTACGGGGCCCTTATCCGAATTCCTGGACTTACTTTAGGGCAGACGGTGTATCACCCGCTAGATAGCATTACTAAAATGGCAGGGTTTAAAACCGTGCTGGTGCCGCCAAGTGTTCATGCGTATTTGTCAGGAAGTATGAATGCACAACAGCAACTGGTTAACGCCACTACGCCTGCGTGGCCCGAGCAAACCGTAAATAAGCGCTTACTGCGTTTACCCGTATTAGCAGCCAATCGGGCGGCCAGAGACGAACTACTGAAGAAACTTAACGCTGCGGGATTAGGCGCGTCGCCCATGTACGCTACGCCTCTGCACGATATAGACGGAATCGCGGCGTTAGCTGAGTGCCCTTTTGGTACCCCGGTGAGTGGAGTGATAGCCGATTGTCTGCTAACCCTGCCGGTACATCCGGGCGTAAAACCACGTCATGTACGCAAAATGATTCAGATACTGGACAGCCTGCGACACAATATTGTTGCGTATCCGCAGGTGTGACTACACTGCCCAAAGAGCAAGTGAAATGAATATAGAAGAGATAAAATCTCAGTTAAAAGGTTTAAAAGAACAAAAAGGCCGCATTGCGCGACAATTTAAAAGTGTAGAAAGCGGCACCGAGGAACATGCGGCGTTGATTGCTGCAATGCAGGAAGTGAGCACCGAGGTAAAGACGCTGGAAAGCGCGCTGAAAGATTGTTTAAACCAGCAGCAGGAACCTTCTCCAACTTCCGTTCGCAAGGTGCTGCCGCCAAGCCAGTTTAATCAGCCACAAAATACGTACGGTGAAAGCATCACTCTCAACACGTTAACTGCTTCTGATGATTTATCTTCGTGGTGGGCGTTTGTCGATGCCAGCGCTAACGATTCGCTTTATCACAGCAGAGCAATCTGGCAGTTTTATGGCACCCAGCCCTACACCCACCGGGAATTGATTGTGGCGGTTAATCGTGCTGGCGAGATTGTCGGCGGTCTTCCTTTTGTTACCTTAGCGACGCCAGTGTTCGGCAAGTTCACGGTGTCACAGCCCTTTTTTAATTACGGCGGCCCGTTAACAGGATATCGCGACGTGTTTGAAGCGCTGCTGCAAGCGTGTAAGAAAAAAGCGCAGAGTGGCGACGATAAGTACGTGGAAATTCGCACCACCGTAAAGACGCCGCTGCCAGCATCCTTAAAAAAAGTCAGTATGCTGCGGCAGTTGCCGACCTCTTCTGAAAAACTCGACGAAGAGTTGGGTGCAAAAGTGCGAGCGCAGGTTAAAAAAGCAGAAGAAAATCAGCCGACATTTAAGGTTGGCGGTAGCGAGTTACTGAAAGATTTTTATGCTGTATTTGCCAGAAATATGCGCGACCTGGGGACACCGGTAAACGGCATCGATTTTTTCGAAGCTCTATGCAATGAGCTTAGGCACAATATCCATATTGCCATGGTGTACATTGACGGCAAGCCCGTGGGTACCGGGTTTCTCACTACCCATCGTAACATGATGGAAATTCCCTGGGCCTCCACCGTGCGCGACGTGAACAAAATGAATATCAATATGTGGATGTATGACAACATTTTGAAATTTGCGATTACGCAGAAAGTCGAATGGTTCGACTTTGGACGCTCCACCAAAGATGCGGGTACCTATCGCTTCAAAAAGCAATGGGGCGCGCGGCCTTTTCAGCACTATTGGTATTCTTTTGCGCAAGAAGAGGAAAGTGAATCGTCACTTAATCCTGACAATCCGAAATTTAAGTTGGCGATTAACGTGTGGCAGCGTTTGCCGGTATGGCTAACCAAGCGAATTGGGCCGTTCCTCTCCCGTCAGTTGCCGTGAGAAACCGATGAAAGCCAGACTGGATATCGGATACAACGCTTTTTTGACGCTGGAACAGCCGTGGAAAGCGTTGGAAGAAAGGGTTAATGCCATACCCTTCATTCGCTTTGAATGGTGTAAGGTGCAGGCTGCCTTTCGACAACAACCTATCGTGCTTAGCGTATGGTCTGAGGCTTCCTGCATTGCTATTTTGCCGCTGGTGCAGAAACCTCTTTCGAAAAAGCTTTCCTTGCCAGTGTTAACGCATCTTTGCGAACGTTTTACCGATTACCAATGTATGCTGGTTGACAGTAAGGTAGAAATTAAAGACTGCCTTAACGCCATGTTTTCGTTGCCTGCCTTTAAGCAGTTTCAGCAATTTCCCTTGCTGATCCCCTACCCTGACGCACAGCTGTTTGAAGCGCTAAGCAGCCAAAGTACAGGTATATCTAGTTTAGGAAAATACAGCAAGGTTAGCTATTATCAGCACTGGCAACATACTCAATATGATGTTTCCCGAGAAAAACTGAAAGCCAAGGTATTAAGAGAAGCTCGCCGCCGGCAGCGTAAGCTGCAGGAACCAGGCAATGTTTCCATACACTGGTCTCATGAATACGATGCTGCCCTTATCGACTGGATCCTGGATAGCAGCGCCCGGCGCTACGGCGACAACGCGCTTACCAGACGCGAAAGCCGTGATTGCGTGCAGGCGCTCTTCGCTGTTTACCGCTCTTCGCTGCACCTGGCGTGCATCAAGCAAGACGGGGAGTTTATCGCCGGGCACCTTGGGTTTATTTATAATGGCACGTTAATGTACTACGTTCCTGTCACCTCTGAGGTGGGACGTAGCCATTCACCCGGTATTATTATGCTCAATGAAATCATTCAGCACATGAACGCGCTTGGCGTTACTTGCATTGATTATTTACGCGGTGATGAAGATTATAAAGCCGATTGGGGGAATGTGCAGGAGCCAAAATGTGGCATATTCTGCCATCCGGCAAAAGGACTTAATATCGTTAAACCCTTTATTTACCGGATGTGGCTTAGCAGGAATCAGTAGTCGCCGTTCGCTACACTTGGCCAGTTACCAAGCGTCGGATGCTCTTTATCCAGATAGGCGTCGGCCATCGTTGTCCAATTATACTTACTACACAATTTCGTAAGTTTCGTGAGCGCCGATTTCTGGTTTACATGATGCCGAAACTTCGATTTGAAGTTACTTTCAATGCGAGGTTGCTCCGGGTCAAACTCCCAGGGATGCGTGTAAAAATTGGCAATACGATTTTCCTGCCCTTTTCCGAACAAAAAATCAAACACGGCAAAGGGTAGTAGCCTGAAATATCCACCACCTCCGGCTGGAAACACCCGGTTGTGCCATACCGCGGTGGTAACAGGAATTTCCAGAAGCCCATTTTCCAACCGATAAGCATCACGCGGTGCTTTGGGCACACCATATAAATCGTGATTAATCGGATAGCTGCTGGAGCTGTATTCGTAACCGGCTTTGGCAATTAAGTCGTGCGCCCAGTCGTTATCGGCACTAATTGAGAAACACGGTGCACGATAACCTTTTACAGGCATACCTACTATGTCTTCTAACAAGGCTTTTGCTTTGGTAATGTCTTCGAAAAATACGTCAGCATTCTGCTTGGAAAGGTGCTGATGCATGTAACCGTGACTGGCAATTTCGTGCCCTTCGGCGACAATACGCTTCAGCAGCTCAGGATGGGCCTTGGCAATCCAGCCCAAGGTAAAGAAAGTCGCTTTTACATCGGTATCAGCAAACACGCCTAGCAGCTTGTCCATCTGAATAGCCAGTCGAGACTCGTACTTCGACCAGTCATTTACAGAAATATCGTCTGCGAATGCTTCGACCTGAAAGTATTCCTCCAGATCAACCGTCATCGCGTTTATGTTTGCCATAATTCCTACTTTACACTCAGTGCTTACATCTATTGATAGCAAAACGCCATCGTTGTACCCATTACTTATAGCCGTTAGCAGCAGAACAGGATCTACTCTCAACCGCCTAATTCCTTCTATCACCGGCACATTGTAATAGCTCCAGGGCCAAAAGGAAATATATATGCTTACTGCCGGTATTATGGTACGTTTGAATTCCTGTGCGCGTTACCTATAACAGGTTGCTACTAATATAGCATTTAATATCACCTGAGAGCCGGTGGACGTTTCGCTAAATGTTTTAGAAAATTGTACATTAATTCTCTGTGCTGCTTGGGCGCTACTTTATCAGTATAGTCTTACGCTTTATATGCAAAAAGATTGAACGGCTCAATCTGATTAATTGATTGATGATTTCGGTAGTAATTAATGTACCCTTAGCGGGTACCATTCTAGTTATCGCTCTACATCGAATATTTAATATTGCAGGCAATGCTAACAGTACAAGCTTTAATCATGTAGTTGGAAGATTGAATTGATACATTCGCTTTTTTTAAGTCGTGGACTTAACTGGCTTCTTAACAAAACGCTCAGTCAACATGTCTGCATCTTTACCCTGCATCGCCCTCAAGGTAACCATGGTTTAAACGGGGTGGATTTGTCCATGCTTACCAGATTCATGAAACTGCTAAAGAAGCATCATTGCGAATTTATCAGCATTGATGAACTGCTGTCTCCATCTACCTTTTTAAATCCATCGAAGAACTACGTGTGTTTTACAGTGGACGATGGCTACGAAGACCAAACTCAACAGCTTATTCCTGTATTGCTTGCACATAATGCCAAACCTACTTTGTTTGTCATCACTGATTTGGTGGAAGGTAAAGATTTGCCGTGGGATGCGCAAATTGCAACGGCTGTGCAGGCTTCGTTATGTACTGAGCTTGAGGTAGGGACGTTGGGCGTGCCAGGTGAGAAGTGGCTGTCTTTAAAAGATAAAAGGCAAGCCAGGCGGCACTTATCTTTTCATGCGAAGCGTTTGGAACGCAATGCCCGCCTGCAGTTTGTTGAAGATATCAAATTCCGTCTTTGCGCTAAAACGCCTATCGATACATCGCACTATACTCCCACAAACTGGCAACGTCTTCGGGAGCTGGAAGCAGAAGGGTTAAAAGTAGGCTCGCATACTTGTTCGCACAGCCCGTTATCAACCTTATCAAAGGACGATATAAGAGCCGAGTTAATTGCCAGCAGAGAGATACTTGAGAAAAACCTACAAGCGCCATCAGCTGTTTTTTGTTATCCCGTGGGTATGAGCGAAGATGTTGACGACAGGGCCAGGGAAATTGTGAAAGAACTGGGTTACAAGGGTGCACTGACTTCTGAACCAGGATATTTTGTAAGAAGAAGCATGCGTGAGAATTTATTTGATGTGCCGAGGCTCAGTTTACCAGCATCATTAAATACCGCTGTACGTTATGTATCGTGGCTTGAAAAGATGCGGGCGGTTTCTGCATAGACCTACATCTACCTTTAAATGGTTCGGACGGTATATTCCCCTGAAACCTGCGAGCATACACTGTTACGACTGGATTAATACCCGAAGCTTGTTATAGCAGACAACGTGATTTAATTAAGCAGACCAAATCAAGAATAAAAAACGATATCTATATAGGAAAGGGATCAAATGAAGTTATAGGAATCGTCTATTATTGCAGTTAATAGACGATCAATAATTACTTGACCTTGTTAGTCTTTGCGGTCCGAATCTTGCGCTAATTAAACCTGTTGCGATTGTAGCTCAGACTATGAAGCTTCATCCTTCAAAGGGTTAATACGATAGTGAGCAAAAACTACCAACAAGCTCTAGTATCGATAGCTTACGCCGAAGGAAATTTGTTTGTTCGTAAAGTTACTGCCTAAGCGGCTACTACCAATTTCCCCATTCTGATCTGTGTAGCTTATATCTGACGTAATATCGAAGCGGCGGGTTAATTTATGAGTAACCCCTAGTTTTAATTTCATATTCTCACTAGTTCCTGATTCCTGTGTTACTGATTCTCTTTCGATATCAGCAAAACTCAGGTCTGCGGTAAGTGAAGTGAATACACCAATATTATAGCTGGACTTAATTCCTACAGTTCTGGTCTCTCGCTGCCTTTCCTGTGCTAAATAGTTATCGTTTATATACTTAGCGTAAAAAGCAACCATCAATTTACGGGATTGGTAGCCGATTTCCAAGTCACCGCCTTTTCGAAGGATAACGCTATCTTCAATAGCATTATTGTCGTCGATAATTTGTACAATTTGCTCCCCCGCCTGAGGGATATAATTTAAAGAGCCGGGTTGGAAACAGTCAAAGATACCAGCAGAACCATCTGGACAGACAAATACTCCCAAAACTTCTGGATCAGCCAGAAGCTGAGAGAAATTTCTTACGTCTTCAGAATAACTTATAGAGGTTCTGAGATGTTTCGCTGCATGTGTGAACTGTACATTGGCAGAATCACCGTAAAAGCGCTTTCCAAAGCTAGCTGCCAACTGCGTGCGAGGGGTAAAAGCCCACTCTACAGCTACACCCGCGAAGGTATCGCCATCATTGGCAGCGTTTGAGGAGCTGGCTTTATTCATCGTTAACGATACCGACCTGCCCCTGCTTTGCCGATATGTTACACCGGCGCCATAACTATCAAAGCTGCGTTCATTTGCTAACGAAGAGTCATTGCCGATAAACGTATGAGATTCATGTTGTCCGGTGAGACGAAGAGCCCAGTTACGATAGACTTGCTTATCTATATATCCGGTTGCATTCTCTGATTCGAAAGAACCTAGTTCTACACGGCTTCTGTCAGTATCACTATAGTTACCATTGAGCGTCCAGACATAGGTTCGCGCCTGATCACCATTTCGCAATGCTGCAACAAACGCTAGTGTTTCATTATTAAGCCGATTCGTATTCGTCAGCGCCGTTTCATCAGTCCTGACATCGGTATAACTAAAGGAACCAGTACCAGCCACCAAACCGCTACCGGCAATATTGCTTACCGCGGCAATCCGGTTCGTCCGGGTTTCCGCCAAGTCTTCAGAATTTACCAGAAAATCTGATACTAAGTAATTTGCCGTATTGGTATTTAGGTACCGTGAGTTCCCGCTCGCCTGTAAATTAAACAATCTGTCAACGATAGCCCAATTAGCGTTATAGTTATATTCAGCATAATTATTTTTGGTAGACAAATCGTTATTATCACGTTCTAAATGCGTCGCAGTACCATTGAATGAGCCTGTAAAATTGGCACCGCGAAATACTGCGGTTAAGTTAGGCTCAATCGTCAAGGTTGAAAGATCACGATTCCCAACACTATCCGATTCAATTTGCTGAAACACAGCATTAGACGTTACACCGGCATTCAGCTTTAAGTCACCAGCATGTACATGCCCGCCTTTTAGATACAAAGCAGACATGATAATTAAAGCTAATTTCGAAGAGTTAAATTTATTACTCATTAACCCGTTCTTGCTCTTCTGCATAATAATATCCATAGTAGCCCGAGTCGTTACTATCCTTATTGACGGATTTATTCACTACAAAGCCAATGGCCATATCGGGGTTTAGCCTCTCAACAGAAAGTTGAATATCTGATAGCTTCGATTTTCCTTCTTCGGTTACCACCACAGCCTGGCCCGCAAAATTAGCGAGTACCGCGCTTTCGGTAATACCAATCAGGGGCGGAGTATCGATAATGACAATACGATCTGGGTAACGGTTTGCGAACTCATCTACCGTTTCGTGCATCTTCTGGCTAGCCAGCAACTCGGTTGACAAGTGGTGAGTTTTGCCTGCTGGAATGACTTTAAGCTTATCGATAGAGGTGGGATAAAGCACGTCTGCAATGTCGTCAACTTCACCGGTTAAATATTCCATCAACCCTTTGCGACGTTCAACTCCCAGCGTATTTAACACATTGGGTTTTAGTACGTCTGCGTCAACCAGCAGTACGGTTTTATCCTGTTCCGACGCAATACTAAGCGCCAGGTTAACCGCAGTGAAGGTTTTTCCTTCGGAAGGACGCCCGCTGGTGACCATAATAATATTGCTATTATTTAGTGTAGAGGCTAGCGGACCAAAAGCGTTAGCTAAAAGCTTACGCTTAATCTCACGATATTCTTCGTTAATCTGTTTGCGAACACCTTGCAAAGAAACATGACCGTTTTTTTCTAAACGGTCAATATCAATGTTAAAAGGTGTAAGTTTAGAACTTTCGCCTTTACGTGGTGCAGACCTGCGTTTATTAGCCTGTGAAGATACATTGTCAGCGAAAGTTTCAGGGCCCGACTCAGGAGAATCGGGAAACTGGTCTTTTTTCTGCTTTTCCGCAGCCATAGCTTCCTGGCGACGCTTCAGCGCTTTCTCGATGGTACTACTCATGACAACATACCTTGCAAATTAATATTCAGTAACTCTGCGCCAACTAACAACCCGTACACCACGATTATTGCAAAGGAACTGGCAGCAAAAATCGCCATTCGCGTTTTATTCACCGAGCTAATTTTTTCTTTGTCTAAGTGTGTGACCGTTCCCCATACGGGATAATCGGTAATTTCAGCAAGCTGTTTAGCTCTGATTAACACCGGCGACAATTGGCTGAGAAGGAATGCAATGCCGATACCCGCACCAAATCCTATTAGCAACACTGCTGAATAAAGCACAATGCGATTAGGACCAGACGGTTTTCTCGGAGCAAGTGGTGGTTCGATGATTCTGAACTGGAACTCTTCTGAAGAAATATCGGCACGTCTGGAAAGATCGGCGGATTCTCTGCGCGTTAGCAGTTCTTCGTAGCGCTTTTTCGTAATGCCATAGTCACGATTTAGCGATGCTTGCTCTGCTTCAATTTGTGGAACCAGATCAACTTTCGACTCAAGTTCCTCAATCTTTTTCGCAAGATCTTCCTCTTTCACTTTTAAAGAGGCAATAGTGCCCTGTAAGCGGCTGGTTTCCAGGGATAACTGGTTATTCAGTTCGCCCACTGGCTGGCTTGAATCCAAACCCTGTTGTTCCATAAACTCCGCAATTTCTTCCTGGCGTGACTTTTCTAAGCTCGCAAGAAGCATTTTGGTTTCGATCACATCCGGGTGCTTATCGGTATAGCGCAATAATAAATTATCAAGGCGATCTTCTAACGAAATGATCCGTTCATCGTAGCGAGTCTGCAACGAGTTCTCGCCCTGGCTTCTTACATCAAAGCTGTCAGCCATTTTTGAAGAAGACATTTCCCCTTTCATTGAATCGATTTGCTGTTGTGCCTGTCGAATCTGTAATTGGGTTGACTCCAGTTCACTGCGCATGGCTTGTAACGAACTATAGAAGCTGCCTTGCAACGGCAAAATATTATTATATTTACGCTTAAATTCAGCCAAACGTTGTTCTGAATCCGCTAAACGACTTTCATAATCAGCTATCTGCTCGTCAAGAAAACGCCCTGCTGTGTCAGTGTCTCTTCTGTTGTTCCCAAGCGACCCTTCTACAAACAATTCCAACGTTTCCTGCACAACCCGTTGTGCCACTGAAGGCACCTGATTGGTGTAACCAATAGTGTAGATATTGTCGCGCCCAGTAGTGCCCAATCTAATTTCTTCACTTAAAGTAGTAACCAGATTATTGAACTCAGCATCTGACGTAGTCGAAATGTCTAAATCACTTTCACGGGCTATGGTTTCAAGGTTAGAACGACTAAGCAGCGTTTTCGCCATAACTTTAATATCATCTTGAGGATTAGACTGCAGCGCGATACCCGAAAGTATTGGCCGCAAGGCTGATCCTGTGTCGACGAAAACGACCGCTTTAGATTCGTATTGATTGGGAAGAGTTGCTACATATATAAAGCCAATGGTACAAATTACCCACGAGCATATAACGATGATGCGTTTTTTTATCCATATGCCTTTGATAAAATCAAAAATCGGCGATAGGGACGATTGTAAATCCTGCATTGAATATTTGTTCCGTTACTTCTAGAACCAGGCTTCTGGGATAATTACGATATCACCAGGGAGAATATCAACGTTTTTAGAGATATCGCCGTCGCGAATTAAATCGTTAATGTTGATGTTATAAGTGTGTTGTTCACCGTCCACAACTCTTACTAGTTTAGCTTGATTACCGTCAGCGAATTCTGTCAAACCGCCCACAGCTATCATCAGATCAAGCAGTGTCATGTGTTGTGTATAGCTGATGGCCCGAGGGTTGGTGGCTTCGCCGATTACCCGAACCTGTTCGCTAAGCGGGCCGGAAAAACCGCTTACGCCCACAGTAACTCGAGGATTATTAATAAACGTAGAAAGCTTTTCTTCAATTTCGCGAGCCAGTTGATCGGGTGTACGACCGGCCACGTCGAGGTCTTCGACGAGTGAAGTGGTCACTTTTCCATCAGGGCGTACGGTGTATTGCCCGGAAATCTCGGGGTTACGCCATACAAATATATTTAGTTGATCACCGGGCCCAATCAGGTATTGATAATTATCAACATTCGTAGTGAGGGATGGTCGTGTGGTGGCATTTGGTAAGTCTGAGGTACTGCTACACGCGCTGAGTAGCGATACCGCGGTTCCTAAGGCGATAGTTAGTATGCTTTTAGAGCTGTACATAAGAGATCTTCCTACACTCGTTATGGTTAAATTTTTGTTTTGATAATTTACCCTACGGCAAATAGCACTATAATGCCAACATCATCTGTAGTCTATTACAATAATAACCTTTATGATGTACTTCGACGTTGCAGTATCAGGGAGCCAAGGGTGGCATTAAACAGGCACAATCAAAGTAAACGTTCCAACATTCTCGTTGTTACCGAAGCATTTCTCATAGCGTATATGGGTTACATTACTCACTTCATTTTGGTTCAACTTGAACTGAGTCAATCTATCCCACTCGAAAAATTAGTCATAAATGTCGGTTTACTTACCGTTTTCATCCTTCTTTGTTCTTTATCGGTAGGGCTTTACGAAGCCAAGCTTAGAGAGACATTCCGAGGGATCATCAGACGAATTTTTGTTAGCGTTGGTTTAAGCTACTTCATGGTAGAAATTATAAGCCGGGCTTTTTTTGACCGCTTAACGATGCATCCGTATTTTCTTCCGGCGGCAGTATGCAGCATTATTATTACTTTAGTTGTCTTTCGCTATTTTACCAACCGGCTTGGTTTGCTTGGCCTGGGAAAAATGCGCATTATTATTCTTGGAGCGGGTGAAAGAGCGTCAATTATCGAAAAAAGAATGCGTCGGGATGTAGACAGAATCGCATTTGAATTAATGGGATTTGTTCCTATTCCTGGCGATAATCGTGAAGATGGTATTAAGAAAGAAAAAATTATTCACGTAAAGGTCGACGAAAATTTTCAGCAGTTTATTGCCGACAACGACATAGAAGAAATTGTCATTGCCTGCGATCAACGCCGCGGTACCTTACCTATCGACGTACTTTTTGAATGCCGATTACGCGGAATAGAAGTAACGGATTTGCTGGATTTTATGGAACGGGAAACCGGTCAGATTGTCGTCAATTTGATGTATCCCAGTTGGGTTATCTACTCCAATGGCTTCCATAGCCAGAATTATCTTCGGGACGCGCTGGATTACACTTTTAACGTGATTCTGGCCACCTTTATCATGTTTTTTACCTGGCCGTTTATGCTGATCACCGCACTCATTATATACATGGATGACGGGTTCAGAACCGGCTCTTCGGTGTTTTATAAACAAGAGCGTGTTGGCCTCAACGGAAAATTATTTAAAATTATTAAATTTCGTTCCATGCGCCCGGACGCTGAAAAAGACGGTGCCAAATGGGCAAGTAAAAATGATGATCGGGTGACTCGTATAGGCCATTTTATCCGCAAATACCGCATTGACGAGTTGCCCCAGCTAATTAATGTGTTCAAAGGAGAAATGGCATTTATTGGCCCTCGCCCTGAACGCCCGGAATTTGTCGAAAAGCTGGTCAGAGAAGTGCCCTACTATAATCAGCGCCATAATGTTAAACCTGGTTTGGCCGGTTGGGCGCAATTAAATTACCCTTACGGTGCCAGTGTTGAAGATTCCATGGAAAAACTGAAATTCGACTTATACTACGTGAAGCATCAAAGCTTGTTACTGGATATTCTGATCCTAATTCGAACAGTTGAGATTGTGTTATTCGGTAAAGGACGTTAATTAAGGAAAAAAGTGTGAAGGACAGCGAAATCAGTTATCTTGGAAAAGTAGGTCAAAAATTTCAGCGAAAACTATCGATGGATGTGGGAAAAGATGATGATGTCATCTTTATGTCTGGAATGGGCAGAAGCGGAACCACATGGTTAGGTGATATCGTTAATTATGATCGCAAATCCCGGATTCTTTTTGAACCTTTCCACCCCACAAAAGTTAAAGAAGCAAATAAGTTTGAATACATTCAATACTTGAATCCAGAAGAAACTGACGAAACACTTGAAAAGCAGGCTCGCACTATTTTAGCTGGTAAGGTTCGTAATAGCTGGGTAGATCGCGACAATCATAAGTTTTTTTACTATAAACGAATAATAAAAGACATTCGATGTAACCTGATGCTTGGGTGGCTGAAGAAGTTATCCAAAGATCTTCCTATTATTTTACCCATTAGACACCCTCTACAGGTAGTATCGTCATGGTCGAATCTCGGCTGGGGAAAAGAAACTGAAGGCAATCGAAGCGATTTCGAAATAATTATGTCTCAACAAAAACTCCTCAGCGACTTCCCGCTTATCAAAAAAGCCGCAGAATCGATAGACAGCTCTGATTTCGTAGAACGGACGGTGTTTCTGTGGTGTGTGTTCTATTATGTACCCTTACAACAGCTTAAACCCGCTCAATTTCACATTGTTTATTACGAGAATCTAATCATAGAATATGAAAGCGAAGTACGAAAACTTTTCCGCTATTTAGAAAAGCCCTTCAACTTAACCCTTATCGAGAAAAGTTTAAATCGCTCTTCAAGCACCAATTTTCTAAAAAGAGATTTTGAAACCGACCAAGCTCAACTCATTGAGGGGTGGAAAAGCACCTTTACCACTGAACAAATAGAAAAAGCTCAGCACCTTCTTGCTATGTTCAAACTCGATGCCCTTTATACTAATGATGGATATCCCAAGACGTTGCCGTAGCGATTGTGACAAATAAAGTTCTATGGATATTTTGACTTCCTTTCGGCCCATGGTAACCGCTTCTTGCAGGGAGAGATAGCGAATGATTTTTAAGCGATAAGTAAAGTTTTCTTAGCCGAACTTCTGGAGCATGGATTCCATTAGAGCCAGCCAGGATGATTTTATGGCGTTTCGGATGAGAAATTTTGTTTATTATTGAGACTGCTTAATTTTTATTCATTCATGCTTTTGCCCTGCCGCTTCTTGCTTCCATTGCGCCAGCTTACTCGTATTTAGTGCTGCTGAATCATTGCCCGGGAAAGCTTTTTGGCATATCCCGCTTTTTCTCACGATATACTTGCCACTCACCTTCTCCATCATTAGCGAAAACAGTCTTGTGGTGCGCACTGGACAGGTCTATTCCTAGGTGATGGAAGTATTGTATCCGTCCGGTGATCCCACCTAACGTTTAGCAAACTGCCATGGTAGCAGTAACTCGCCATCGGCTTCAGGTTGACTCAGCAACTCTAGACTGCCCATCACGTAATCGAACACATTGAGGTTGTTGGCCTTGGCGGTTTCGATGATGCTGTAGAGAATGGCACTGGCATTAGCACCGGTTGCTGTTTGACTGAACAACCAATTTTTCCGTCCGATCACGAACGGCTTTATTGCTCGCTCAGCGCGGTTATTATCGATGCTGAGCTGGCCATCCAGTGTGTAGCGTTCCAGTTTATGCCATTGGTTGAGGCAGTATTGTATCGCTTCGCCCAGCTTGGTTTTGGGTAGCACTTGTTGTGCAGATTTGGCTAGCCAGGTATGTAGTTGATTCAGAAGCGGCAGGCTCTTTTCCTGCCGGTGGGTGTATCTTTCTTCTGCCGTTTTGTCTTTTATCTGTGTTTCTATCCGATAGAGCTTCTGGATATGATTCAAGACCCAGTCAGCTTTGCCACTGCCTTTATTACCGGCACCTTTTTTCGCTTCCATAAACTTACGGCGCGCATGGGCCCAACAACCGACTAAGGTGGCTTGCGTTTGCTCATAACCCGCGTAGCCATCCACTTGCAGATAGCCGCTGTAACCTGTAAGGAAGCCCACAGCACATTGCCCGGCCCGACTATTGTGGTAGTCGTACAACACAATATTAGGTATATCACAGCCTGGTACCTTACCCTCAGGCGAGTCTGCCCCTGTGGCATACAGCCACATATAGCTGGTCGCTTTGTCGGAGTCGATGACCTTCAGTGTGGTTTCATCTGCCTGGATAACTGACTGCTGTAGCAGATGTAGATGAAGCTGGTCGTATAATGGTTTAAACAGCTCGGCGCAGCGGATTATCCAGTCAGCCATGGTCTTACGACTGAGTTCGATGTCATGTTGTTTGAACATCGCCTCTTGTCGGTACAGCGGCAAGCCGTATTGATATTTACTGGTGATTATCTGACTTAGTAAGCTGGGCGTTGCGTAACCTTTGGGGATTACGCTATGTGGCACCGGCGCTTGTTTTACTGTGTTGTTGACACTCTCTTTGTCACAGGTGCGGCACGCATATTTAGGACGCACATGCTCAATCACTTTAACCTGAGCAGGGATAAACTGTAACTTCTCTGCTTTATCCTCGCCGATGCAGTGCAGTTCACCGGCACAACAGCCACAGATTTTTTCTTCATCGCTAATGTCGTGAACGATGACTTCACGAGGCAGGTCTTTGGGTAAGGGCTTTCGCTTGGCTTTATTGCGCGTGTAACTAATCGCTTCTTGCTCTGGCGTTCCATCCCCGGCAACAAGTTCCTCGACCTCATTAAACAATTCACCCTGACTAGGGTGACCTTCGGTGCTTTTACCAAACTGCTTATGCTGGGCAATACGGAACTGCTCTTCCAGATATTGATACCGGTTATTCAGTTCCTGAAGCTGCTTCTCCAGCTCAGCGATGCGACGTTGATAATCTTCTTCGTTCATAAGATTATTATCGCCGATTAAGTCACTGATTACCCAGCATTATTCAGACGATTTCGTGATCGATAATCGCTGCTTATGATCACCGGTTATAAGCCGGAAGCGGTGTAATGCAGTGGCTGGTGACCTACCACATCGTAGCCGGATAACAACCATTGTAACTGCTGTTCATCCAACAATATGTGCTGAATCTGGTCGTCTTTAGGCCACTTGAACCGGTGTTTTTCCAGGCGCTTGTACCACAGGACAAAGCCGGTCTTATCCCAATAGAGGATTTTCAGCTTATCCCGCTTCTTATTACAGAAGACAAACAACGCATCACGGAATGGATTCAGTTGCATCTGTTGTTCAACCACCACAATCAAACCATTGATGGACTTGCGGAAGTCGACGATATCCATGTACAAATAAATATCAGCAGGCTCAACGAACATCTTCATTCGTTCAGCGCCTTCATTAAAGTGGCAACCCAATGAGGGTTGGTGTTTACTGGCACACTCAATTGCGAGCCGCCATGTTTCAGCGTAAGTGCATGAGGCACGTCTTCCATACGTGACTCTACGGTTGTCACGTCGCGCTTAACCCGGATAAAGTTGCTATGGCACTGATGCAACTGAATATCCCGTCGACGCGTATAGTAAGTCTGCAAGTTAATACATTCTTGGCGGCAAAACTCGACAGCTGTCAGGCCGCTTTGCTCTTGTTGTTTAAATATTGATCGCCATTCATCTTTGCTGCGTCGAGGCTGTCGCATAGTGTTGTCCTTCTGAAAAAGGAATACGATGCCGGAGTAACTTCAGGATTTAAATGTGGTGATCACCGGACGCTCACGAAGTATTCTGCGTTTTGCTCATTGGACGCGGGCAAACTCTTTGCGAGGCAATATTACTATGGTTAGGTAATTGCTTAGCGAAAAGGCATAAAAAAACCCGCAAACCCAACTCAAAAGTTGGATATTGCAGGCCTGTTTTTTATCTTAGAAGCAGAAGTGTAGCTGGCTATTCATCACCCTTCAAACGCACATAAGTCTGATACTTTTTCTTTAGCAATTTGTCGATATATTGGGTGAGTTTTACCTTATGACTAATTGCATCATCCAGGGCATCGACTAATTCGCCCAGCATCGCTTTATAGTATTCTGCGTCCTGCACCTCGTGACCATTTGGGGTAAGCAATTTTTGTTTGGGCTTCGTCGGTTTGACGATCTGGCCGGCTTCCGCAGCCGCGTCGGTGTCATCATCTGCCTCGGCAAATTGAGGAGCATCAGGAACAAACATTTCGTCTTTAACTTCGTTGATAACTACATCAACGGCTTCCTCAGATAACACTTCAAGCTCTTCTAAAAATCCGTAGAGCAGAATACGGTCCATCAAGGTGTTAATTTTTCTGGGTACACCCCGGGTAAACTTATAAATGTGCGCAAATGCTTCATCGGAAAACAGTGACTTTCCATTCCAGCCAGCGTGATGCATGCGGTATTCAATGTAGGCTTTGGTTTCTTCTTCGGCTAGCGGCGCCAAATGACAGGAGGCTACGATGCGCTGCCGGAACTGTTCCATATTGGGAGCGCGTAAAATTGGCTGTAATTCTTCCTGACCCAGCAAAAAACTCTGTAGCAATGGCTTACCGAATTGCTGGAAGTTAGACAGCATTCGAAGTTCTTCTATGGTTTCCAAAGGCAGGTTTTGCGCTTCATCAACAAGCAATAGCGCGCGTCGACCTTCTTTACTTAAGTCGTAAAGAAAGTTCTCCAAATCTTTTAAAATATCTGCTTTTGACAACCCCGCCACATTGATACCAAATTTAGACGCTACCATTTTTACCAGTTCATCGGGCGTCAGTTTAGGCGTGACAATTTGCGCAGCAACAATATCATCTTCAATTTCGTCTAATAAGCTGTTTGCGATGGTGGTTTTTCCGGTGCCGATATCACCGGTGATCACGATGAATCCTTCTGCTTGCGACAAGCCATATTGCAAATATGACATAGCACGCTTGTGCCACTTGCTCGCAAAAAAGAACGCCGGATCCGGCGTGAGCTGAAACGGTTTTGAATTTAGGCCGTAAAAACTTTCGTACATGTGTCCTACCGCTAATGCTGGAGCTACTAACCAATTGATGCTCTAGCTTATCGTAAAGCCAGCGTTGCTGCTATCAATCTGTAAGGGCCACAAAAAATACTTTTGTGGCGGCGTTATTTTGTTTGTTGTTCGACAATGCGTTTTATAATGCCCGTAGTCGAAACACCTTCTTCAAAATGCAAGACCCGTACCTCTCCGCCGTTTTCCATGACTTCTTTGCCACCCGCAATATCTTCAATTTTATAATCTCCCCCTTTCACCAGTATATCGGGCAACAGGCGGCCAATAACCCGTTGGGGCGTGTCTTCGCTAAAGGCTACCACCCAATCCACTGCGCTTAAGCCTGCTAAGACAGCCATTCTTCTGCTTACATTGTTTACTGGCCGCCCTGGCCCTTTTAACTGCGTGACGGATTCGTCGGTGTTTACCGCCACTATTAATCTGTCTCCCAATGCGGCAGCGGCTTCAAGATAAGACACATGGCCGGCATGAAGAATATCGAAACACCCGTTGGTCATCACAATTTTTTCTCCACGTTTGTGCGCCTGCTCGACAGCCAGCGCAAGCTGATCTTCCGACATTACGCCGCCATCTAAGTGGCCGGCGTCATGCCCGATAGCAACAGCCAGTTCGGTGGCAGAAACAGTGGAGGTGCCCAATTTCCCTACTACGATACTCGCTGCCATATTAGCGAGAACGCAGGCATCTTCCAGCGCCAGGCCTGCTGCCATGGCTACAGCGAGTGTAGACACTACGGTATCTCCGGCTCCTGTGACATCGAAAACTTCTTTGGCTTTAGCAGGTAAATGAAATTCGCTGGTCGAAAGCCGAAATAGCGTCATGCCTTCTTCAGAGCGCGTCAGCAGGAGCGATTCAAGCTGCAATGAAGCACACAGTGAGCGGGCTTTTTCTATTAATTCCTGCTCGTTCTGTGGAATTCCGGCAACGGCTGCCAGTTCCGCTAAGTTAGGCGTTATCAGCGTCGCCTGGCGGTATTTGTCGAAATTATTACCCTTGGGGTCGACGATGACTTTTTTACCGTGCTGCCGCGCCAGTTGAATAAACGCCTGTGGATCGCTGAGACTACCTTTATTGTAATCAGACAAAATCACCAGGTCGCAATGCGGTAACGCTTTTTCAAAAGCTGCTATCAGCGGCGCTTTATCGGTATCGGCGAAGCTTTGTTCAAAGTCCATCCGCAGTAACTGTTGATTGCGGCTCATTACCCGTAATTTAGTTATGGTATCTAAGCCCGGAATACGAAAAAGATGATGATTTATCCCCATTGAAGCCAGACGATCTTCCAGAATGCCAGCATTTTCATCTTCACCACCCAGCCCCATTAATGTCACGTTAGCGCCTAAAGTCGCAGCATTAATGGCAACGTTAGCAGCGCCACCGGGTCGGTCTTCCGCGCTTTGAATATTGACTACTGGTACTGGTGCTTCGGGGGAAATTCTTCCCGTAGCGCCTGACCAGTAGCGATCTAACATCAAATCGCCCACAATGAGAATTTTCGCCTGACTAAAATCTGGTAATATCATGGTTTTAAATCATTAAGCATTGAAAAATTGCAGCAGAGTATAACAGTCCCCCTTAAAAAAGAGGACACGAAGCCATGGTTTGTTTATCTTATCGAAAATCGACTCGGCCAATTGTACACCGGCATTACCACTGATCCCTGCCGCCGGATTCGCCAGCATCGCGGCGACATTGGCGGTGGCGCTAAATCGCTACGGGGGAAGGCGCCATTACTATTTAAAAAGGTGCTGCGGGTAGAAAATCGGGCGACCGCTTCGTCGTTAGAATACGAAATAAAAGCGTTGGACAGAAAACAGAAAGAAGCGTTGATTGCGGGCACCAAAACCCTTTCGGCACCCTGTTCGGATGTAACTTCAGCATTTACGGGCTAACCTAAAAATTCCAGCACACCGTTAAAAATTAATGCGATTCCTACGCTAAGGGTAAGCTCCAGACACGCTACGCCAATATTGTGCTGTTGATCCACTTCCAGACGATAATTTAAACCGTACAGAATGAATTTTTTGCTGACAGTTACCAGCACCATAAGCAGAAACGCCAGTACGATACTGACAATCAGCCAGCCGGTTACGTTACTCACGTACCCTAAAGGATTATACTCAAGTAAGTTACTGGCGGATGCGACTACCAGCGCGGTTCCTAAAAGATTACCCGAATGTTCTATGGCCAGCGCCATTTGCCCTTTTTTCAGTGCGCCCTGGAAGGAATCATTTTGGTTATCCCGGGCGTAGCGGATCTCGTAGAGTCGGGTCATGACCAACAGGATTGTTAATACCACAGTAAAGCCGGTAACAATGGCAATAATCGCGTTCATGTCGCTGCCGTCGACCCACACCATCATGCTTCGCAGAATGATTGCACTGGAAATAAGACTGGCAGCGTCAACAAGCGCTACGCTTACGCTGCGATCGGAAATTAACGCGTGGCTATCAAGATGGTTCAGCACCACTTTATCGTGAGCAAAACGCCCAAACTTCACCAGGATTATGCCCACCACGCCAAAAGTTAACATTCCAATTGCTGCCCGGCCATACCCCTGGCCGATGTGTCGCCCCACTACCGATGCCATAACTATGCACAACGATAACATGCCACCGGCGATACTGATCCCAAACGCAAAGTTATCTTTTACGCCTAATTCGTCAGCCACAGTGCTTCTGCGGGATATTCCCGCCAGCCACTTCATCACCATTAACAGCAATAACGCAAGGCCAACATCGATGACAAGATAAATCCATATGTCGTGCGGCAAAGGCAACAATTTGACTAACGCTTCCATCTCTTTTATTCCCATTGGGTTTGCTGCGTTACCGCATGCTGGAGTCTGAGCGCAAGCTATGCCAGACTCCCATCAAGTAAATGAATTTGAAACGCATCGTACTATGCCTACGCAAAAAATAAAGAACAGGATTATTGAAGAACACGCGCAGCAATACTGGCTACGTTTTCAGGAAGCTTGTGCGGCGCATCCGCAACTGCTGGATTTGCAGGATAAAATTAAGCCGCTTTTTGGATTAAGTGAGTTTATTACCGAGCAGTGTCTGCGACATCCACAGTGGGCCGTGGATATTTGTGATGCCTTATCCGCCGCTCCCGATAAGGTAAGCGACTACGCCGCTAATCTTGATGATGCGCTTGCCAACGTAAAAAATGAAGATGAGCTTTTAGCGGCATTACGCCAATATCGCCACCGCGAAATGGCTATTATTGCCGCTTTGGATTTGATGAATTATCAGACCATTGAGGTTTCGCTGAAGAAGGTTTCTGCGCTTGCAGATGCTCTTATTTTAGGCGCGTATAACTGGTTATATTCACACCTATCGTCACAGTATGGTACACCCGAGGGCTCGTTTGGCGCGCAGCCCATGCTGATGTTGGCAATGGGCAAATTAGGCGGAGGCGAACTGAATTTTTCCTCGGATATCGATTTAATATTTGCTTACCCTGAAAAAGGCGAGACTTCCGGCGCTCGCAAACCGATGGAAAATCAAAAGTTTTTTACCCGCCTTGCCCAAAAGCTGATTGCCGCGCTCAATAAAATAACCGTAGATGGTCAGGTTTTTCGGGTAGATATGCGGCTTCGCCCGTTTGGTGACAGCGGCCCGTTAGTAATGCATCTGTCTGCTTTTGAAGATTATTATCAGGAACAGGGGCGGCACTGGGAACGATTTGCAATGGTGAAGGCGCGCATTCTGAACCCCGCTGACAACTACTGCGATCAACTTGCCGATATTCTTAAGCCTTTTACTTTTCGTCGCTATCTGGATTTTACGACATTGGATGCCTTACGAAACATGAAGCAGCTTATCGCCAGTGAAATCCGTCGCCGTCAACTGGCAAACAATATTAAATTAGGCGCTGGCGGTATTCGCGAAGTCGAATTTTTTGCGCAAAGCTTTCAGTTGATACATGGCGGCCGGGAACCGCAACTGCAATGTAAAGGACTGCATACCTCGCTGCAGGCTTTAGATGATCTTGGTGTAGTAGATTCGCAAACACTCACCGCGCTCTACGAAGACTATCTGTTTTTGCGCAAAACAGAGCACACATTACAGCAGTGCCGGGATCAGCAAACCCAGTCTTTGCCCGACGACTATTGGGGGCAGGCTGTTGTGGCACATGTGGCAGAGTGTGAAAACTATGACGCTTTTATGGCAAAAATAGATGCCGCAATGCATCGCATTCATGTTCAGTTTAATGATTTAGTGGAAGAAACGCAGGACAGCCACGGGGACGACGACTCGTTGTTTTCCAAGTGCGCAGATGCCTGGAGGCTACGACTATCGCAAAACGAATTTGCCGCACTTTTTGAAAATCAGCTTCCTGCACAAACTGCAGAAGATGTGTGTGCTCAACTGGAGAATTTCCGCGGCCATCTTCGTGGCTACCGGATTGGTCAGCGTGGCGAAGATACCTTGCAAAAGCTGATGCCTGAACTGCTTTACGTGCTGGTATCTGAAAAACCTCAGCATGCCGGGCGCGTGTTAGCCCGCACGCTTGGTGTGATTAACGCCATTACCGGGCGCACTACGTATCTGGATTTGCTCTTGGAAAATCCTGACGTGCTGCGCCAACTGGTTAAGCTGTGCGACAGAAGCGAATGGATTGCTCACCAGATTCAGAGATTCCCCTTGTTGTTGGATGAACTTCTTACTCCGCTTTATTTACAGCAGCAAGAAACGGATATCATTGAAAGTAAAAGCCAATACGCCGATGAGCTGCGCCAGAGTCTGTTACGGATCGATGAAGAAGATGCCGAGCTGATGATGGATGCCATGCGGCAGTTCAAACTTTGTCAGCAGTTGCGTATTGCTGCCAGTGATATCAGCGGGTCTTTACCTATCGCCAAAGTTAGCGACAAACTTACTGTACTGGCAGAAGTGCTGCTGGACACTTGTATTCACAGCGCATGGCAGCAGGTAAAAACAAAATTCGGTGAGCCTGAACACCTGGAGGCTGGCAGCACAGGTTTTGCTGTCATTGGATACGGTAAGCTCGGGGGATACGAACTAGGCTATGGATCTGATCTCGATTTAGTGTTTTTACACAATGCTCCCAAAGAAAGTCAAACCAACGGCAAACGCACCATCAGCGCGCAACAGTTTTACATTAAGCTCGCCCAGCGCATTATGCATTTGCTAAATACAAAAACCTTATTCGGCCAGCTTTTTGAAACGGATTTACGGCTGCGGCCTTCCGGTAACGCAGGGCTGCTGAGCTGTCATGTTGAAGGGTTTCTTCGGTATCAAAGGGAAGACGCCTGGACCTGGGAGCATCAGGCGCTTGTCAGGGCCAGAGGCATTAGCGGAGATACCGCCGTACTTGAGGAGTTTCGGCGCATTCGTAATGCGATTCTTTGCCAGCGTCGCGACCGTGACACATTAAATAATGATGTAAAAACAATGCGCAAAAAGATGCGCGACCATTTACTGCAGAATTCTCAGCAAGGGGTGGATATTAAGCAGTGTGAAGGCGGTATCGCTGACATTGAGTTTCTCACTCAGTATTGGGTGCTGGCGCACGCCCATGAGCATGCCAGCCTGACCACCTATACCGATAATCTCAGAATTTTGGATGGTATAAAAGCGCTTCAACTGTTCGATGCTACGCAATGCGCCCGTTTACAGGAAGCTTACTTGCGGCTGCGGGATCACTATCATCAGTTAACCTTGGCTGATGATAAGTACGCAGAGGAAACTCAGGATTTACAAAGCATGCGAGCGCAGGTGTCGACTGTGTGGAACGCCGTATTTATGGCCTAAAACGTAGAGAGCTAACGGCTTTCAGCGCTGTTGCAGCGTGATTTTAAATAGTCAGTCACTTCTGCTGTTACAACCAGTGATCGCTGATCTGGGCACACATACGTTTTGACCTCCCCCATGAAGTTACTGTCTATTGCGCTGGCAATTTTGGCGAGGGAGCCAACAATGGTGTTGTCTATCTGAAATTGATGTTTAATGACAAAATCCTGATCCAGATCCCAGATAATTTGCATCCCTTCCTGTTGAGCATAAGCAGTAATGGCTTCACGCACCGTATTACCCGCTTTGAACGTGCGGAACTTATGTTCTCCTACCCAGCGTTGATTAACTGGCTTCTGATTGCTCGCCATATTGCGCAGTTGCTGATCCAGCCCCGCCTCTGACCTATCAACGTCTAACACAAAATCGTCTCCCTCTTCTTCAATCGGATCGGTAGACGAGGTGCGAAATTCGCGATAGAACTCGCTGAGCCCATTTGAAATAGATTTTTCTTTTGGGGCTTCTGCGTATTCGGGGCTTGTATCACTGGTTCTTTGTAAATAAATAACAATACCGGCAATGATTATCAGCACCAGCGCCAATGCGAATTGTTTAGCCCAAAATATAGTGCTGGAACGATTTTTTTTTGCCATAAACATCACCGGATTGCTGCGCGTAACATCGTTAGCCCTGAGCAGTGTTGGTGTTTTACCTGTTAAGCCTGTTGAAGGATGCTGTAAAACTGAACAGCAATCGTCAACAAGCCCCGGCAAAACCCGTTTCTCTGCGGCGAACTCAGCTTATTATAACTGCGTGGTAAGATTCATATTACCGTTAATTTTTCAAAATGGACAAACTTATGTACCCGCTTTAAAAGTGATACTAATCGTAAAGCGAAGGCGCGCTATCATCCGGACGGGTTTTAAATCGCTTATGCATCCACAGATAACTTTCTGGTTGTTCTTTAAGAATTTCAGCAATATGTTGATTCAGCAGAGTTAACGCCGCGTGATCTTCCATTTCTGCTAATTCTGTCAGCGGGGGATAAATTTTTACTTTATAGCCACTGGACGTATATTGGGATGTGATGAGCATAGGAACGCAGTTGGCGCGGCGCAGGAACATAAGCGTCGCTGTGGAGGTGGCCGTTTCTTCCACTCCACCAAAAGGGACAAAAATACTCTGGGCGCGGCCGTAGTCCTGATCAGGTAAATATAAGCACAGCTCCTGACTATCCAGTGCTGCCAACAATGCTCGGGCATTGCGTTTATGGATCATGTATTTGTTTGAACGGGCACGGCCGTGATACTGCATATAGTCAACCAGCGGATTGTTGTGCTTTCGATAAAACGCGATACTGGGATGCGTGTAGCCTAATCCTCGACAGGCGAATTCCAGATTCATGTTATGCAGCGCCATGCCAAATACGCCTTTTCCCTGCTGAAGAGCAGCTTGCACATGTTCGTACCCTTCAATGGTGAAAGCACGTTTAATGCGCCAGGTTGGCCACCACCATCCCATTGCCGTTTCAAATACTGCCATGCCGGTACGCCGTATATTTTCTTCGACTAATGCTTCTTGCTGTGTCTCGGAAAGTTCAGGATACGTTAACGCAATATTACGCTTGGCTATTTTTGCGCGTTTAGGGACCAACTTCGCAATCAGCAAACCAACGCCTGCCCCTATTTTTCGAATTACCGGCAAGGGTAGCCAAGTTAGCAAATACAACAATCCTGCACCCAGCCAGACGGGCCAGTAGCGAGGCGCTAAAAAAGAAAGTTTGAATTCGGGAGGCGTGATGGCAACAGACAATACAATTTTCCTGTTATTTTTTCCTGCTATTGTAGCGTTACAAACCGCCCTCGCCTACTCCGACGGGCGTGAAAAGTCACATTTCTGACGTTCGTTAAGTTGATTAAGGCAACTGTTGAATAAGTTGTGGCTTATTATTGGTACCAAAACGGTTTGTAAAATGCTTACGCTAGAGCGAATGAGATTCTTGAAAAGCAGCAGGCGCCACATTAAAAACAGGGCTTTCACCGCGCCCTAGAAGTAGAGCAAGAGCATGAAAGAATAAAAATTCAGCAGCCTTGAGAAGTAAGCGAAATTTCTTTTCCGAAACGCCGTAAAATTATTCCTTATGGCTCTGCTGGAGCATCCCTGCTTCAGAAATTCGGCTAAGAAATTCTGACTTATTATTTAATAAAATATTCGCGATTTCTCCCTGTGCTTAAGATAGAGCATTAATAACCAGAGTCGATTTCTTTGAGTTTTTTCTCAAATTTTTCGTAATCGTCGTTGGATTCATAATCATAGTGATATTGGTTATGAAACCCATATTGCAGCTTCACTTTCGAATCTTCTATAAACAAGGTATATCCATCTAAATCGGTGAACGCGGTAATACCATTCAGAAAATATTTATCATCTCTTTTTTCGCCAGACTGACGAATCTTATCAAACACCCGCAAAAGTAACTTGCTGTCTAATTCATTTCTCATAGTTACCTGATCCGTTAGATTGCCCTAGCTTCTTTTTACCCGCCAAGGCTCAATAAGGTTTAACTGCTAAAGCTGACGGCTTTCGGCAGCTTGCGATTTTCGCCAATACGGTGCCTAATCAAGGCTGGGTAGCTTGCACCGCAATAAAAACAGTTGAGGTTGTGCAACCGTTAAACACTAAAGATCAGCAGGCCTTAGTTAAAGTTATAACGAATACCTACATTCACTAAATTAGCTGCCAAATCGTGTTCACCCCGCACATGCGTGGCTTCAATACGAAACATGGTATTCAGTCCAAGATGATAATCGAAGCCGAAACCCACCATGCCCGCGACGACACCTTCGTCAAATTCACAGCTGTTGGCAACAGTCACGCCTCCCAGCGCACAACCGCCTTCCTCGCGCCGCCCTTCTATTCCTTTCACATCGACATTCATTATGCCGAGCTTGTAATACAGTTCGCCAATAGCGGCACTGGCTTTGCCCAACACAGCAAGATATAAAGCGTCGGCTTTCATACCTTCATTTTCTTCCAGATTGTCAGCCAAACGTTGATAACCCACTTCAGCGTACCAGCTGCGAGCAAACTGATGCGCTAAAGCAAAATGATAATTTGCCTTATCAGCAGACTGCTGGCTGAATTCTATATCCGAATAACCCGTGCCAATGACACCATACATGTTTTCCGTTGCCAGGGCCGGTAGCGACAGCCCCGCTGCTATGCCAAGTGCAGCAAATCGCTTCTTCATGATTGTTCTCATCACACTGTAGTTTTAGAAAAAGTATTCCAGAGACACCTGGATATGATCGTCACGACGCATAACAAAATAAGTGTCATCTGGATCATCTGAGGAAAAGAAATAACCATCGACTTTCCAGCGCCAGTTATCGGTCATCCGGCTGGAAGCTTCAATGAATGCGTTGTAGGTCTGGGTGTCATCTAAATCCTGAATAAATCCTGTCAGAACTTCGGTGCCGTCAATGTCATTCCAGATCCAGCGCAATCCCACCATCAAGTCGTTTTGACCGGTAGCAAAATAATTATTTTCACGTTCGTCGTATTGATATTCCATCAGCACGCCAAGATCATGACTGGTACCCAACACGCCTACGGTGGTGCGTTCAAAGCCTGCCACAGCAGCAGTAAAATCTTCGCTCTGGCCGCTACGATAAATTCCTTCGAACTTTAGCAACCAGGAGCCCTGGACTTTTAAAAGGTCAACGCCAACCTGTTCAATTTGGGCGTAATAACTTTCAATATATATGCTGGCTGTTTCTGGGTTTACTGTCAGATTAACCTCAGGTTCCCGGGTGGTGCCGTCGAAATAGGATAAACCTACTTCCCAATCACCAATGCTGTTTTGCCAGCGTAGCGCATAATCAACGTGACGTTCTTCATCGTCGGATTCGTAGCGCACATTATCATCAAGAATGGGTAACGGGGGGCGTAACCGGCCTTCGAGGCCAGGGAAAGTTCGCTCGCGAAAATAAGGCAGCACATATGCTGAAAATCGTCCCCAGTCGCCATAAGTATTAAGGTTGATCATAGGTTGACCAAGTTTATCTTCGCCATCAATAGACTCCACCATATCTGTCTGGTTAATGATATCTACCAGATGAAGAGATTCAGTTTGACCCCAGAAAACTTTACTGATACCTACGCGAGATTCCCACGTCTCGCCTATATGAAGCCATTGAAGCTCGCGAATATCATAGTGGGTACGTTCGTCGTCCTGCTCATCAAAGCGGGCGAAAGGCTTGAACAGCAAACTATCGCTACCTTCGTTCCAGTCGGTATAAATTTCCGGCTCGACGAACAGAGACATTTGCGCACGCTCTTGCCCTTCATAGGCGGGATCCTGCAGGAAATAACGTGTTTCAATTCCGCTGGAACCAGCAACATCCACTTCGGCGAAAGCAGATGTTGCTGTGAGCGCCAAGCCCACTAAAGATAAATTTATTGCGTTTGACACGAGCTTAGCGTGCCCTCCGTAAACTGTTGTTGTCAAAATCTGATTCCTCTAAATCTTCGCCGAAACTCAATGTATGGGTTACCAGTTCAGTAGACTTCTGCGTTTGCTGGTTATACATAAAACTGCGCAACGGTCGCCAGAACTTATCTTCATACAACTTATAATCTTTAAACTCTAAGGTTTTCAGCGCATCGCCTTTGCGATCAAAAAACTCGACTTTGCGCACCCGGTACTCTGACTGATCTATCCACACAATCTGTTTGGAATAACCGGAAAATTCATCTTGAGGGGTTTGCTCAATAACATAAACTTTATCGCCCTGATAAACGTCTTCGCGCAAGTAGTCGTAGGTGAATTTTCCTACTTCAAACGAGGTCATATCTTCAAATGCAAATTCGCTGCCCATGAAAGGACCAGACTTATTGCGCGAGGCTATGCGCTTTACCCGCTTTAATGCCGGCAGATAGATCCATTGCTCGTCCGGCTCCTGGGCGTGAGAAAAGCTTAAGAAGGCCGTTCCGCTGACATCTCTTGGCGAATCGAACACAGTCAACGCTTTGTCGCCATCGTCCTGCACTTCAAGCGTTTTCACCCGCATCTTACGTTCAGCTTCCTGGCCTTGGGCGTTACGTAAAATCATGGTCATTTCGGCAACGGTATTTTCCCATCCCCGATCGCGGGCTTTACGTTCTTTGGCTATGCGTAGCCCCTCTTTTTCAGACTTTTCATCCGCAAAAACGGGACTGGTGAAGGCTAATACCGCCATTAGCAGCCAGAGAGTTATCTTAGGTTGTTTCATTTTTTGTACCTCGAAACGTTATTTTATCTTTGTCTAGCCACATAAGAAACGCCGGCAAGAACAATAAATCTACCAGCAACGCAGCAATGATAATAATGACTGTCAGTAACCCCATGTCAGCATTTAGCAGGAAGCTGGACAGGGTTAATACGCCAAAGCCCGCCGCCAGTACCACTGTGGTGGTAGTTAATGCTAACCCCACTGTTTTAAAGGTGTAATGAATGGCTTCGCTGACTGCCATACCTTCGTGTCGCGCAATCTGGTACTTTGACAGAAAGTGCACGGTATCATCAACAATGATACCCAATGTCATGCTTAATACCACTGACAACGCCATGTTTATTTGTCCGGAAATCATTCCCCATATACCAAACCCGATTCCAGCAGGAATCAGATTGGTCAGCAAACTTACCAGCCCCAGGCGCCAGGATCGTAGTGCGATTACAATTAGCCCTGAAATCAGTACTAACGCCAGTAGCGTGCCCCACACCATACTTTGCATATTACGCGCGCCAATATGGGCGAACATAAGCGGCGGACTGGCAGCTTCCAGACGCAGTTCAGGATTTAGCCGCTCAAACCAGGCTTTGGCCCGTTCTTCAAAGGCTGTAAATTCGTTGCTGCCCAGATTATCTAAGACCGCAACAATTCTTACTGCGGATTTATCTATATCCACCTGATTATTGAGATCCAGCCCGTACGGCAACGACATTTCGTACAAAAGCAGATACTGCGACGCTAACTCTTTATTTTCAGGTAGTTCGTAGTAGCCGTCCTGATCTTCGTGCATGTTCATGTTAAGCCGCTTCATGGTGTCAGAAAGACTGGTAACATGATGCACCTCTGGCTGGTTGCGTAGCCATTCGGCAAACATGTCAATCTGACGCAAGACAGCAGGATCGTTAATGCCGTATTCTTCTTCGGTGTATACCACGAAATCAATATTGGACATACCGCCCATGTATTGTTCCTGCACATTGACCGCCTGACGAAACTCACTGCTGTTATTGAAGTACTTCACCGCCACGTCATTTAGCTCGTTGTTGGTGGAATACGCCAGCGACACTAGCACTATTAAAATGGAGTATGGCAGGATTCTTCGATAGTGCCTGGTTACCCATTCGCCTGAGCGCGTGAAAAAGCGCTGTTGCTTTTCCGCGTTACTATCGGTTTTAAAGGGTGCCAAAATTAAAATGGCTGGCAAGATCGTCAGCGAAAACAGGCAGGCAAGAATCACGCCCACCGCGGTCATATTACCTAAATCAGCAAGAATGGGGACCGCGGAAAAGTTTAACATTAAGAAACCAATGGCGGTGGTCACGCTGGTGATAAGTACCGGCTTCAGGTTAAGCCGAAGGCTCTCTGATAACGCGGTATATTTATCTTTACCGCTATTAAGTTGCTGCCGAAAACCCACAATAATATGTATGCAGTCGGCAACAGCCAGAGTGGTTACCATTGTGGGTACGTTAACCGTTGCAGTGCTAAGAAACAGCCCTGCCCAGCCCGATAAACCCATAGTTACCAGAATACATGTGCCTACGATTGCAAGAGTGGCCAGCGCCGCCGTTATTGAACGGGTAAGTAAGCCAATCATGATGGTAATCACTACAAACATCAGCGGAATCAATGTTTGTGCGTCCTGCTGAGCTGCAACGGCAAAGGCGTCATTCATGATCACCATTCCTGTCAGATAAATCTGGTGACCAGGATAAGCCTCTTCATACTTTGCTTCGAGCATGCGGGCGTAGTCCGCAATCTCAATGACTTCTTTGGTTTGATCGCCATCGGGCAGCTGAATTGTGGCATTAATAACGGCCATATTGGCTTGATAAGAAACCAGCCTGCCGTCTAGTTCCGGAGCATTACCCACCACCTTTTGCACCCAGTTAATATGCGCGGGATCAAGCTGACCTTCCCGTATCAAATCGGTAACGATAAGATCGTCTTGCTCAGCGTAAGTGTGCTGGTAGTTGGAAAGCGACTCTACCCGCGTAGACAGCGGAAGCTGCCAGGCTTCTTCTGTTAATTCACGGATCAGTTTGAAGGTTTCAGGATTATAAACAGAGCCGGAATCCGGTACGATGAGAAACGACACATTTTCGCTTTTATTGAAAATGTTCTGCATTTCCTCAAAAGCCATCCGCTGCGGATTATCTTTTTCAAAAAAGACCTTATAGTCGCCACGAAAATATAGCTTAGAAGCGCCAAACCCCGTCGCCAGACACAATAAAACGAAGACGACTAATGCTGTTTTGGGTGCGTGGAGGAACCACCGTATCCATTCTGGAAGCTTTTGCATCAACTCCAATACCTTTGCAAGTTTTATCATTAACAGTGTATCTGCAATTACAACATTAGTATAAGAAAGATGCCCGAAAATTGTGATTTTCACATCATACAGCTGCATGCCAACTCATACTTTTTTACGTGGTAGCAGCGGCCATCTGTACATTAAATTTACGTTAAAAAATCATCGTCGTTTCCCCAGGGCAACTGCATGAGTAAGCGAAAAACCACCAGCTGTGAAAATATGTAAAAGTTTCTTATCCAAAACGCCGTAGAATCATCTCTGATAGCTCTGCTGGAGCACCGATGCTCCACAAGTTCGGCTAAGAAACTTTCATTCTTTGTATAAAAAATATTCGCGATCCCGCCCCGGTCCTTCCCCTTTGCCACGAAGGATTTGATCTTTTTTAAATCCAAGGTACTATAGTCAAATATAACTGGTCAGATGAGCGGATGAGTATTATGAGTATCAGAACAAGCCTGAAAAAAGTGCTACCCCCAATTTCGGTTACCGAGCAAGAAGCATTGGATGCCGGTGATGTGTGGATTGAGTCTTCTATCTATCAGGGGAAGCCAGACATGCACGCTCTGCGAACGGTGCCGCAGGCAACACTCAGTGCGGACGAAAAAGCGTTTCTGAACGGCCCGGTTAAAGAACTGCTGGAAATGGTTGATGATTTCGAACTGAGTAACAGCCAACATATTCCTCAGCACATAATTGATTTTTTGGGTAAAAACCGTTTTTTCTCGATGATTATCCCTAAGAAATTTGGTGGCCTGGAATTCAGTCCTTACGCAAATTCCACCATTGTGGCGACAATTGCAGCCAAAAGTGGTGCTATCGCCGTTACCGTGATGGTGCCAAACTCATTGGGACCGGGTGAGCTGTTAATGCACTACGGTACGCCTGAGCAGCAAAATTACTGGCTCCCACGTTTGGCGGTAGGCGAAGACATTCCCTGTTTTGCGTTAACCAGCCCAGAAGCGGGTTCGGACGCAGGGGCAATTCCGGATGCCGCCATTGTCACCAAAGGCCAGTGGAATGGCGAAGAAGTCATTGGTTTGTCGGTGAGTTGGGACAAGCGATACATCACCTTAGCCCCTATCGCCACTGTGTTGGGTTTGGCATTCAAAGTGTTTGATCCCGAACATCTGTTAGGTGACAAAGTCGAACGGGGCATAACCTGCGCCCTTCTGCCTAAGTCTCACCCTGGGGTAGAGCTGGGGAATCGTCATGATCCCATGGGTGTGCGGTTTTATAACGGCACGACTCGCGGAAACAATGTTTTCATTCCAATGGACTTCATTATTGGCGGTCAGAAAAATATTGGTCGTGGCTGGCAGATGTTGGTTAGCTGTTTAGGCGCTGGCCGTGGAATTTCCTTACCGGCTATGGGTGTAGCGACCGGCCAGTCTGCATTGAAAGCTGCCTCTGAATATTCCTTTATTCGTGAGCAGTTCGGCTTGCCCATTGGGCGTTTCGAAGGCATCCAGAGCAAACTTGCTGATATTGCAGGTAAAACCTTTTTGCTAGAAGCCATGCGCGTACTGACCACAGAAGGTCTCGGAATGGGCATCAAGCCTTCGGTAGTCACGGCTATTGCCAAATATCACATGACAGAATTAGGTCGGGATGTAATGAACTCGGCCATGGATATTCAGGCAGGTAAGGCTATTCAGCGCGGGCCGCAGAATACCTTGGCGGGAGGTTATGGCGCGTTACCTATCGCCATTACTGTTGAAGGTGCCAATATTCTTACTCGTAACCTGATGATATTCGGCCAAGGCGCAATGCGCTGTCACCCGCATCTAAAGGAAATGGTAGAGCTGATCCATAGCAATGACAGTAGTGCCGACGCGCAGTTTAATAAAGTGTTGGGTAAAACTATTTCTTTCAGCATGAAAAACGCGTTTCGTAGTTTAGGAAAAAGCTACTTACCGTTCCTGCGTGGTGCAGAATCCAGTTTACCGGAAGTGCGTAAGTACGAAGCTCGGGTTAATGCAATTTCCGCGAAACTTGCTCCAATGGCAGATTTATCTTTGTTGGTTTTAGGTGGCGACCTGAAAAAGGCAGAACTGCTTTCAGCACGCTTGGGCGATGTGATGAGTTACCTGTATGGAGCCATGGCGTGCGTACGATTTTTTGAACAACGGATGGAAGATCGTAAACTGGCACTGCCCTACTTCGATTATGCTATGCAGTGGTCGTTGCAACAGGCAGAACAGGCTATTGTTGATTTTATCAACAACTTCCCGAACGCTCCTACTCGCTCACTAATGCGTGTGCTGACTGCCACCTACAGCAACAGCGTAAGCGGTATTAAAGATGACTTGGTAAGAAAGCTGGCTATGGCTTCCATGCAAGATGACAGCGTAAAAGCACAGCTGACTCACTTGGTGCGTCCTGTGAAAGGTGACGGTAACGACATCAACGAGCAGGCATTTAAAGCCAAACATGCCGTTGCCCACCTGCTGACAAAAGTGCAAAAAGCATTGCGTAAAGAACCGGTCGTGCCGTTTGTTTCATTCGAAAACGCGTTAAATAAATTGCAGGAAAAAGGTGTGATTGATGGCAAGGAAGCCGAGATGCTGCACGATTATAATGAAAAGCGTAAGCTGGCCGTTCGTGTCGATGAATTCACCTTCGATATGGAGCTACTGCCTGCGTCAGAAACAATGCCCGGGGCAGAAGAAAGCAAAGCAGAAGAAAACCAGGATGCAGCGTAAATAGTAATTACGATCGCTTAAAGGGAGGCCCCGCCTCCCTTTTTTGTTCTGTATTGACTTTATAGTGCCACCACGTCCTTTTTGAGACCCAACCTCCATTAAATAATGTCCTGCGAATATTTGTGCAGCCTAAGTCTTTAATGTATTTTCATTTAAGTTAATAAGAAAAGTTGCCAAGGCGATTCCGTGCTACCTCAGACCGACGAATCAACATCGCTTAAAAAATCCACAACACGAGACGCCGTTGATTTGCTTTACAGCAATATAAATAGTGGTCTTATTATGACCGCGCTAGCAATGAGCGGATTAGTGTTCGGTTTTGACAGTCCCAATACCCAACACAACAAGCTTGCGTTCTGGTATGTCATGATGATTGTCCTGGTCATTCGTCTGATAGATGCCGCGATTTGGTATATTCGTAGTCAGAAAACCGACTACGATCCTCAAACCTATTTAATTCGCTTTAGCACCGGTGTTGTGGTTACCGCCCTTGTTTGGTCGAGTTACAGCATCGTGCTTTACTCTACTATGGCCACCCTGGAGCTAGCCTCCACCATGATTATTCTTTCTGCCATGGCAGGAGGCGCCGCAACAATACTGGCTCCCAGCAGAACACTGGTGTGGCTTTATTGCTCAATTCTTCTTATACCCATGTCTGTTCTTGCTATCTTCGATCAGCGTGAAGAGTTTCTGATACTTGGCAGCTTAGGGCTTATGTTCTGGGTGGCGATGCTGATCACCTCACTACGTTCAAACAGATTTTTCTCGGATGCAATAGAATTAAAAGCACGTAACGTAGAACTAATGAAACAAATGGCAGCAGAAAAAGGGGTAATTCAGCGAATTAACGACGAACTTCACCGTACTAACGAAAAGCTTGATGCGACTAATGCTACGTTAGAAGAGGAAGTGATTAAACGCACCGAAGAGTTACATCGGTTATCTAGCCGCGACCCGCTGACATCATTGATGAACCGCAGTGGCTTTTTGCGCCATCTGGATAGACTTTTAGAAACCGCTAAGAAGACGAATAGTCGTCTGGCAGTGCTATTTATTGATTTAGATGGTTTTAAACAGGTTAACGATAGCCTGGGGCATCGCGTTGGTGATGAAGTCCTTGTTGAAGTTGCCCAACGACTTACCCGATTTTGTGAAGCTGACTGCCTTGCTCGCTGGGGCGGCGATGAGTTTATCATGATATTACCTTACGCTAATCGTGATACGGCGATTGCGGTGGCTCAGGCGGCCAGAAGCGGCGTTACACTTCCATTTAATGTAGCGGAAAATCAGATTACTCTGGATGCCACCATTGGTATTTCGCTGTTCCCTGAGCATGGTGAGCTTGCTCCCATCCTTATTCAGGATGCGGATTTAACCATGTACCAGCAGAAGCGCACCTCCAGAGGCAGTGTGGGAGTATTTAACGCCGCTATTTATGAATCGCTGAAAGAAGAACAAGCGCTGCATGAAGGGCTTCGCCAAGCCATTGCGAAAAGAGAGTTTACCTTAGTTTACCAACCGTTGGTGACATCAGAAGACGAAAAACTTTGGGCCGTGGAGGCACTTTTACGCTGGCAATTTGGTGGCAGAGCAATCGGACCGGATGTTTTTATTCCCCTGGCTGAAAAATGTGGTCTTATTCATGAGATCGGAATTTGGGTACTGCATCGAGCCTGTATTGATGCGGCACAGTGGCAATTTGATGAACCGGTTGCGGTGTCAGTGAATGTCTCGGTAATTCAGTTAATGGCTGATGGATTTATCAAGATACTGGACCGCGCGCTGGCAAGCTCCGGACTTAATCCTGAACGCCTGCATTTGGAAATTACCGAATCTGTCTTTGCCAAAAACAAAGAAAAAGTCATTCGTGAAGTGAATGCTATTAAAGCCAGGAAGGTACAAATTTCCATTGATGACTTTGGAACCGGATTTTCTTCGCTAAGTCAGTTACAATCCCTCAACTTTGATCACATTAAAATTGATCGAACATTTGTACAGAATCTTGAGGAAGGCAGCGACACCATTATTCGCGCAACCGTACTGATTGCCCGAGAATTTGGATGTAAAACAATAGCAGAAGGTATTGAAACACCAGAACACGCCGCGCACTTAAAAGCGATGGGAGTGGACTATCTTCAAGGATATTACTACGCTAAACCGCTCAGCCTTACAGATCTTCTGCACTGGTATAACAACAATAATCGTTAACAGACTATGGCCCAACTCTATTTTTATTATTCAGCAATGAACGCTGGTAAATCCACATCTTTGCTGCAATCTGCTTACAATTATCGTGAACGGGGAATGCATGTAGAAATTTTTACTGCGGCATTGGATAACCGTTATGAAATCGGCAAAGTCACCTCGCGTATCGGCCTTCAAGCCGATGCCCAGCTTTATCGCCAGGAAGATAACCTTTTTGAGGCTATTTACGCCCTGCATCGTGAACATCCCCTGGACTGTGTGTTTATCGATGAAGCTCAATTTTTAAGTCAAATCCAGGTACGCCAACTGGTAGAAGTGGTGGATGAACTTGATGTACCGGTTTTGGCTTATGGCTTAAGAACTGATTTTCTCGGCGAAACGTTTGAAGGCAGTCATTATTTGTTGGCCTGGGCCGACAAGCTTTCCGAATTAAAAACTGTGTGTCACTGTGGACGCAAAGCCAGTTTTGTTGTGCGCCTGGATGAAGAAGGTCAAGCGGTGACGACCGGCGATCAGGTGCAAATTGGTGGCAATGATCGCTATGAATCCATGTGCCGCAAGCATTTTAAACAACTGGTTTGGGATAAAGCAGCGGTATGAGAAAAAACATTCTTATCACCGGAGCAAGCTCTGGCCTTGGCCGTGGCATGGCGCTGGAATTCGCCCGCGCAGGCCATAATCTGGCACTGTGCGCGCGCCGAATGGAGCAACTGGAAGCGGTGAAACTTGCCTGCGAACGGCTCAATCCAGCCATTCAGGTTGCCATCGTAACCCTTGATGTTGACGATCATCAGGAGGTTTTTACCGTATTTGAGCATTTTGCAGACAGATTCGGTACTCTCGATCGAATTATCGTTAACGCAGGAGTGGGAAAAGGAGCCGCCATTGGCACCGGCCATTTTCAGGCGAACAAACAAACGGCGACCACTAATTTTGTCTCTGCGTTGGCTCAATGTGAAGCCGCCATGACAATTTTTCGGCGGCAAAACGCCGGGCACCTTGTCACCATTTCTTCAGTTAGCGCGGTTCGCGGATTTCGTCGGGCTATGACTGTATACGCCGCGACAAAAGCGGGCTTGGGTGCTCTTACTGAAGGTATTCGCGTGGATGTATTAGACACACCTATTCAGGTTTCCACTATCTATCCTGGTTTTATCCGCACCGAAATTAACGAAAAGGTAAAGCGCGTGCCGTTTATTGTGGATACAGAAACCGGCTGTCGTGCGTTGGTTAAAGCCATCAATAAAGAAAAAGCAAATTGTTACGTGCCAGTATGGCCTTGGGCGTTTCTGCAATATGTTCTGCGAATTGCGCCCTTACGCTGGCTGGCGAAAATGAGCTAACGACTAAACCGTTGGTTTGGTCGATGGTACGTTGACATCCACTGCGGCGGCAGGAAATATAACCAAGCTAAAAAAATTACAGGCGTTTATATGTCGCACTATCTTTCTCTTCGTATTTTCACAGTCATTTTCAGTTTAATGCTATGCAGTTTTGCGGCATTAGGTGAAACAATAAATCGACTCCCTCAGCAGCTTTCTCAGCTGCCTGAGGTTATTGATTCAGCACTGGAAACCTTTTACACCCCCGGCATGGCGGTGGGAATAATTAAAGATGGTAAAGTCGTTTATTTAGCGGGCCATGGTAAGCGCGATTTAGCTAACGATTTACCCGTCACCCCTGAAACCTATTTTCGCCTGGCTTCCACCACCAAAGCCTTTACCGGCGCCTCTGTTGCTATGTTAGTTGATGATGGCAAGCTGCAATGGCGCGACAGAGTTACGCGGTATTTGCCTGAATTTGCGATGCAGGATCCCTGGGTAACCAGAGAGTTTCAGATTATTGACTTACTTACCCATCGCAGTGGGCTGGTTTCTGGTGCAGGCGACAGCATGCTTTGGCCGGAACCCAGCGGCTTTACCCGTAGCGAAATAATTCATAACTTACGTTATCTTACGCCACAAAGCAGCTTTCGCAGCGATTACGCTTACAGTAATGTTATGTACATTACCGCCGGAGAACTGGTTGCCAGCATAAGCGACCAGCCTTGGGAAGAGTTTGTTGCCAAGCGAATTTTTGCCCCCTTAGATATGAGTTGCTTTGCCGGTGACATGCCGCCCGAAAAATTAACTAATGCTGCTGTCAGTTACGGTCACAATGATAAGCGAGGAATTTATCCTGTAGTGCGCAATCAAATTGGTGTCACCGGGATCGTTTCGGCGGCAGCGGGAGGCATTGCCTGTAACGCCACTGATATGCTTAAGTGGGTGCAAATGTGGCTGAACAAGGGGAAATCGCCTGATGGCAACCAGTTGCTGACAGATAAAAGTATTGACACTATGTTGTCAGCACATACCGTTCTCAGTGTGGATGATACTGACAAGGAGTGGGACCACACCTTATTCAAAGCCTATGGCATTGGCTGGCGGTTATCCGATGTCTTTGGTCATCAGGTTATTTCCCACACCGGCACCCTTTCTGGCTATCAAGCCTACGTGGCCTTTGTTCCAGACATCAGTGCAGGCGTCGTGATACTCAATAACGGTTCTAATTACGGAGCGAGAGGCGCTGTTATGCAAACTATTCTCAAAGGATATCTCACCGCAGAGCAACCGCAACAGAATTGGATTAAGCAATATCAGGTTTATCAGGACAAGCAGGAGCAAATTTACTTATCAAAGCACAGCACGCCGCAAGGCAGTGGAACAGTAATTCTACCGTTAGAAAAGTATACCGGCACTTTTGAGGACCGATGGTTTGGGCAGGTAGAAGTAACGCAACAAGGCGACAAGCTGCGATTAAAGGCAAAAAAAATGCCCACGCTGAGGGGCTCGTTGGAACCCTTTGATGATCATACTTTTGTAGTACGCTGGGATAACCAAAATGCCGCCAGTGATGCCTTTGCGCATTTTAGGGTTAACACACAGCGTGAAGTCATCGCTGTAGATTTTTATCCTTTTACCGATAAGGTAAAAGCCAACCACGAATACCGGGACATGCACTTCATCAGAATGGAAGCGGGATCGGGCGTGACTTCAGTGACGCCGTAATCCCAAAAAAATTGCCCCTTGCGATAATTATGGATGAATGCTTAACTACCTGGTCAATGAAGTTGATATGGCGAGGCTGTAGTAATGGTTGATATCGACCCCTTAACTGAGCTCACAATCAAGTTAAGTCGTCAGAACCTTTCTGAAGATAAAAAAAATATAGCTATTTGCACCTGCATTAAAAAAACCGTTCCTCAAGCGAATCGAATAAGCTTGTGGCGATTTGAAGACGACCGCCAAACAATTCGGTGTGTCATGCGCCATGAGGGTGTGCCCCGTAACGATGTCAACAATATGGTGCTACGCCAGGCGCAATTTCCTGCCTATTTCGATACCATTTTGAAAAACGAGCTTGTAGTGGCTTCTGATGCCCGCTCCCATCCCGATACGACTGATTTTACCGAATCCTATCTGGAGCCTAATAAAATTTACTCGGTACTTGATTTTATGTTTCATCAAAACTTCAAGCCAGTGGGATTATTATCCTGTGAAGCCGTTGGACGGCCTGTAAAATGGGGCGATCGTGATATTGCCGTAATGAAACGCGCTGCGGGTATTATATCGATGTTTTACCCGGGTTAGGTTGCTCTCGCTACACCCTCTGAACCTGCAATCGCGGGCATGCTCCTGCTCGTGAGTAATACTAATCCACCTGAATTAATCAGTAATCCTGCAACTAAAACAACTGCGTGCACTAGCCTGCCTTGACACCCTCCGCTTTCTTTCTGAGTAAGCTGATAGCACCTATTGCTGAATTTTTTCCTTAAAACGCCTTACCACATCGCGAATGTTTAACTATTGTTAACTTTACGTAATTCTTTTCGCACTCCAGCACCAAAAGGCGTTTTATAATGACAAGAAAAACTTTTTTTAAACCCGCTTTACTGTCTCTTGCGGTAGGTTCAGCCATGTATTCCACATCTTCCTTTTCTCAAGAAGCAAACACTGAAACGAGCAACGACGCTGAAGCGCAGGGTATTGAAGTCATTGCTGTGTCGGGCATCCGGGGTTCATTAATGCGCTCTCAAGCGGTAAAAATGGACAACTCTTCCATTGTTGAAGCGATTTCCGCTGAAGACATCGGCAAATTGCCTGATTCGTCCATTGCTGAGTCTCTTGCCAGACTTCCTGGTCTTGCCGGTGAGCGCGTAGGAGGCAGAACCTCAGGTATTTCGGTGCGTGGTTTTAAAGAAGATTTTATTGGTACTTCTTTAAATGGACGCGAGCTGATCGGGATTGGTGATAATCGGGGTGTTGAATTTGACCTTTACCCTGCTGAAATTATGACTGGGGCCACTATCTACAAATCCACCGACGCAACCCTAATGGTGCAAGGTATTGGCGGCACGGTAGACTTACAAACCGTACGCCCTCTCGCTGCCCAGGAAACCCTTACCCTTACAGGCACCTACGAAGTAGGGGGTAATGATTCTGACAACCCCGAATACGATAACAAAGGCAAGCGCTTCGCCCTTTCCTTTGTAGAAAAATTTGCCGACGACACTATGGGTGTGGCTGTTTCGCTGGCCACGACAGAATCTCCCCGTAACGAACGTAAATATGGCGTGGGTGCGTACAATGCGAATGAAGATGGCATTATTCTGCCTACAGAATTAGATACGCAGGCGATTAGCCGGGAACTCGACCGTGACACCATTTCCGCTATTTTTCAGTGGCGCCCGACCGATAACTGGGACATTGTACTCGATGCGCTAAGTATTGATTATTCTGATTCCGGGGTAATACGCGGTTTTATCGAACCGTTTTCTTCTGCCAACGTGACTGGCTCGGGCGTCAATTCCACCGGCACACAGATAGAATCCAACCCTGTACTGCGAACCGATCCCGCAAGAAAAGAAGGCGAGCTGAAAACCTTCGGCCTTAATCTTACCTATCACGTTAATGATTCTTGGTCGGTTAACGTCGATGTTGCTAACAGCCAATCTGAAAAAAGGGACCTGCGAGCCGAATCCTATTCAGGGCTGGCGCGTTCAGGCGCGCTGCCTCCTGAGCAATTCGGATCACGCGAGTTTACGATGGGCGCAGATGGAATCTTCTTCAACGACCAAAGTGGACTGGACGCGTTTTCCGACCCCGCGGCGTTGCAACTTACCGGGCCCCAGAGCTGGGGAGGTGGCATGGCCAGCATAGCCGATCAATTTGCTACTGACGTCTTAAGCGCAAATGGCGAGCCATTCAACTATCTGAATGCACAGGATGGCTTCTTAAATTATGCAGATTTTGAAGAAGAATTGACCACCGCCCGTTTTGAGGTTGCAGGTTTACTCGACGGAGACTTCTTCACCGAAGTCACAGTAGGCGTAAATTATTCCGACCGTTATAAAGCAAAAGACAACAAAGGTTTCTTTGCGACTGCCTCATCTTACCCCTATTCAGAGGCCATTCCTGAGGCATATCTTTATAACGGACTGACTGACCTTACGTGGGCAGGTCTGGGTTACGTTGTCGCATACGACGGGTTCGCGCCTTACAACGATGGTGAATATACGTTAAATGATGCTGGCCTGCTCGAGCCTGATCGGCTTGGCGACACCTACACTGTTGATGAAGAAGTTTTCACGTTGTATGCCAAGCTAGATTTTGATTCTGAAATTGCCGGCTTTCTGGTCACGGGTAACCTGGGTGCTCAGTATGTGAAAACCGACCAAAGCTCTGCGGGTTATATCGGCGTTGTAGGGCAAAATTTTGCCGTGTGCGATGATGACAGCAATGGCGCCATCGATACCGATTGTATCGTCAACGAAGGGGCCGACTACTCGCACTTTCTGCCTAGCTTAAATATCAGCGTTGAGCTTGAAGAAAACCGCTTTCTTCGTTTTGCGGCAACGAAAACTATCAGCCGGGCGCGTATTGATCAGATGAAGGCTTCCGGCTTTGTTAAGTTTGGTCAGAACATTGATACCATTGCTATACCCAACACTGAAGCCGCTGTAGAGGAATACGGCTCACCCTGGTCAAAATTTGCGGGTAACCCGCAGTTGCGCCCGCTTGAGGCCAACAATTTTGATTTGTCTTTTGAAAATTACTTTGAAGACGAAGGTTATGTATCGGTGGCGCTGTTTTATAAAGACCTGGTCAACTGGACCCGTGATGGCAACGAGCTTATCGATTTCACCAACGATGTCACCAATGACGGGGCCAATTATTTTATTCCCGGTTTTCATACCCGTATCGCTCCCCGGGACGGTACTTATGGTCCGGCGGATATTCAGTACGCAGAAGGCGATTTAATTTCGCCACCGGATTACGGCACTTTTTCGTACTTTGAAGATGGTTTAGAAGGAAAAGTGAAAGGCGCAGAAGTTACCGCACAAGTACCGCTTAACATGCTGACGGACATATTAGATGGATTCGGGATTGCGGCTTCTGCCACATTTATCGACGCCGAACTGCAGGATGGCACGCCTATTCAAGGGCAGTCAGATGAAGTGTATTCTCTTACCGCCTATTACGAGATGAACGGGTTTGAGATACGGGTGGCCGCCACAGATCGGTCCGAATTTTCAACTTATCAGCGCGGCGGCTCAAACAAAATTGAAACAGCAACCCGCAGCCCGGTAACGCAGGTAGATGCACAGATTAGCTATGACTTCGCCGACAGCGGCATTCGTCATCTGGAAGGGTTGCGGGTTTCCCTGCAAGGCACTAATCTCACTGACGAAAAAGAAGAAACCGTAGGTGAAAGCGGTATTGTAACGCTACGTCGGGAATTCGGGCCGTACTATATGCTTAACCTTAACTACTCTTTCTATTAACTGCACAACGGGCCTCACCGACGTACGGCATGAGGCCTTTTTTCAAACAAAGTGATATTTCGTCGTTAAGGGAAATCAGCTTCAGTAACAGGAAGTTTCTTTGATATCTTCTCTGAGCTGATCACACATTGATGTGGATTAGTATAAACCCAGAGACAGCAACTATAGAGACAGTAAATATGTGGAAAGATTTTAGAAGTTTTATCGCGCGCGGAAATGTAATTGATTTAGCTGTTGGAATTATAATGGGTGCGGCATTTACTACCATAGTCAAGTCTTTGGTAAGTGACATTATTACGCCGGTGCTGGGCATTTTTATCGCGGATATCGACTTTTCTAACTTGTTTATCAATCTTTCAGATACCCACTATGACACACTGCAAGCGGCACAAGAGGCAGGAGCTGCTACGCTTAATTACGGGTTATTCATCAACGCGGTAATTAATTTTCTGGTTATTGCTTTGGTTGTTTTCTTAATGGTAAGAAGTATTAATCGCCTGAAAGAAAAAGCGGAAGATCCAAAAGACACGACCGTACCTACGCCAAAAGATATAAAATTATTACAAGAGATCCGCGATGCGTTGGTGGCTAATCAGCAGTCCAGATAAATTTTAATAGCGCGGCACTAAAATAACCGCCGCCGGAAAAACGAGGCGTTTAAGCCTGTCCGGTCTGCTATACCGATCGACTAAATGCGTTGGACACATGGGTCATTTCATCGAAAGATTTCCTCTTGAGCCTGAAACATTTTTCTGCGGTTCGTCAACCGTTCCGCATCAACTTCACGGAGAAACATAATGAACACGATTGGATATGCTGCTGAGAGCGCCACCGCAGCACTTGCGCCTTATTCTTTTGAACGCCGCGATTTGCGCAGCAATGATGTTGCCATTGATATTCAGTACTGTGGCGTGTGCCACAGTGACTTACACACCGTTAGAAATGACTGGGGCGGTACCACCTATCCCATCGTCCCTGGTCACGAAATTGTGGGTAAGGTGACAGACGTTGGCAGCGACGTTACCAAATATAAAGTGGGTGATATCGTGGCGGTGGGCTGCATGGTAGATTCCTGTCAACAATGCGATCAGTGTCACAAAGGTGAAGAACAATTCTGTCGTGAAGGCATGGTCGGCACCTATAGCGGCACAGACCGGATAACCGGCGAAAGCACCAAGGGCGGTTATTCCAAGCACATTCGAGTGCGTGAAGAGTTTGTACTTTCAGTGCCAGACAGTCTCGATACGTCTCGCGTAGCACCATTATTGTGTGCCGGTATTACTACATATTCGCCGTTAAAACATTGGGGGGTAAAAGCAGGTTCTCGGGTTGGCGTTATAGGGTTAGGTGGTTTAGGTCACATGGCGCTTAAAATAGCGAAAGCGATGGGTGCAAGCGTTACTGTGCTGGGGCGCAGTGACGAGAAGAAGGAAGACGCCAGAGCGCTGGGAGCAGACGAATACCTTATTTCCACCAATGATGATGCCATGGAAAAAGCGCGCAATAGCTTTGATGTCATTATTAACACCATTCCTGTTAAACATGATGTTACGCCTTACATGCCTTTACTTGATATTGACGGCTCGATGGTTATTGTCGGACAGGTGGGCCCGCTGCAAGAGCCTTCAACGGTGCCGATGCTAATGGGCAGACGCCAGGTGGGAGGCTCGCTGATAGGCGGCATTGCCGAAACGCAGGAAATGCTGGACTTTTGCGCAGAGCATAATGTGTTGCCGGAATGCGAAATGATTGCCATGCAAGATATTAACGATGCTTTTGATCGGCTGGAAAAAGCGGATGTGCACTACCGTTTTGTTATTGATATGTCGTCACTTTCCACCGCAAGCTAGAACCTGCTGTTTTTTAGTGTTCACCCTTTTCTGCCCCCACTTTAAAAGACAAACTGCCTATTCTGCTCGTCTTTTAAAGTGGGGCAGTTGCAAAATGTTTAGCGTGTGCCGAAAATTTTGTCTCCGGCATCGCCTAACCCCGGCAGAATATAGCCGTGTTCATTAAGGTGATCATCTATCGACGCTGTAAAAATATCGATGTCAGGATGCACATCTGTAACAGCTTTAATGCCTTCGGGTGCGGCGACCAAAAACAATCCCATGATTCGTTTACACCCTTTTTGCTTCAGCAAATCAATTGTCGCAATGAGGGTACCGCCGGTGGCCAGCATTGGGTCGATGATTAACGCCGTACGTTCATCAATATTGGCGACAACTTTGTCAAAGTACGCTACCGGCTGCAAAGTTTCTTCATCACGGTATAAACCCACCACGCTTATTTTGGCATTGGGGATCAACTCCAATACGCCATCAAGCATGCCCAATCCTGCACGTAAAATTGGCACCACAGTTATTTTTTTGCCTTTTATCTGCGCCACTTTTACCTCATCGCCAGCCCAGCTTGTCACTGTTGAAGGTTCTGTTGGCAAATCCCGTGTCGCTTCATATGTTAATAGGTTAGCCACTTCTCCTGCCAATTCACGGAAATCTTTGCTGCTGATTGCGCCATCGCGCATCAACCCAAGTTTGTGTTGGATAAGAGGATGTTTTATCTCGTGCACTGCCATCGGCGTTGCTCCTGCTGTATTACTTTGGTAGTAATATAGAGACAGCACAAAATTAGTAAAGGGCTATTCCTGCTTTTGATTAAGAAGCTACTAGGTTAAAGGTATAGCTTTACTTTTCTCAGAAGAATCTTGTGCGTTTTTTTCAATGATGTAAATGAGGTCATTGTGTTGCCACGCCAGTCGCCCAAGAGACAATGTGCTTAAAGATTTAGCAAAGGCTTTAATAGACCTGTCCACTATTGTTAAACGTCTGCTGTAGTTATTTTTTCCTAGCTCTTCAAGAATTGTCAGCCCGTTGTTCTCGCAAAACTGCCGTATTTTCTCTCGTGACAAGTCGCCATCGTATACCACCGGGTAAGGCATATGCCCGGGCTTACCCGCATTTTTATTGCCTTTGACATACCGATAGTAAAAAACGTGGAACCAATGCGGAGTGCTGCGGGCGATAAAACCGTACACTGAGTCTCTGTCGGGAATCTTGATTATCATGATACCTTCGGGTTTAAGCCAGCGGCTAAAATTATCTAGCACCGCTTGAACATTCTCTATATGTTCTAAAACATAAGCAGTATAAATAACATCGAATTTATTAGGCTCAAGCTTAGCGGTACGTAAATCCCCAATAATGACTTCGTCTAAATCATCATACTTGCTTTTTCTCAGGGCAATCGCATCTTTATCAATATCGATACCAGCTAACGTAAATCTTACTTCAGACAGCTGCAGCGGCCATTTCTGTCCACATCCCGCTTCCAGAATCTGGAGCGGTTCTATATTCTTCACTCTGCGCCTTATATAATTTTCAATTAGGCGTGTTTCCTCTGTCGTTGAAGGAACAATTTTTTGTATTCCCACCAGCTTCCTACGTTGCATTAAATGTCCCTATTGAAGTAGCCTATTAACCCCAACTTGTGTTAATAGGCGTCGGATAAATACACCTATCGACTATTATTAATCTAGTGTTGGCTCGATGGCGAGATTTTTGTGCATAGCAAGGCGGGGCTTCGTACGTCATAGCCGGCTATGACTGGAAAGCGTAGCGATGCGACGCGCAAAAAGATCGTTATTGCCGGTGCGGCTTAACCCGACCTAGGGTTTGTAAATGATTTAGCCAAAGCCATAGCGTTAGATACACGGCTCAGGCGCTCCCTGCCGCGGTGTAATCCTTACGGATGATAGACTGGAATAGTTCAACCATTTTAGTAGGCGGGTAGCTTCAGTTGGCGAAGGGTTTTGCCACTTTAAAACCACTAGCAATAACATTTTTATTGCCGATTTTTAAATACCTGGTATAGGCATTGTCATTCTGGTGCTAAGTTACCAGCAATCTTAAGTGATGCGCGACAACTGCAATCATCAGCCCGTGACATTCTTTTTTTAGCTACCGGGAGGGAAATCCTCCCGTTTCAGAGAGTTGGGCTAAATTTCTATGGCAATCTTTCCAAAATGTTCACCCGACTCTTCATATTTAAATGCTTCTGCCAATGCATCTAAGGGGAACGTCTTATCAATTTCCGGCGTAATCTTAAGCCCTTCTAAGCCCCTCACAAACTCATTTTGCATCTGGCGGCTTCCTACCACAATGCCGCTAAGGGTAATTTGCTTTTGCATAAGCGTAGCGGTGGGCACTTTCCCTTCCACCCCCGTCAGCACACCAATCAGCACAATATTTCCGCCTATCCGACAGGCATCAATTGACTGCGCTAAAGTGCCGGGGCCGCCAACTTCCACAACAAGGTCAACGCCCTTGCCAGCCCATTTTTTGACTGTGCGCCCCCATTCTTCATCCTGCTTATAATTTACCGTAAAATCGGCACCAAGCGCTTTGGCTTTTTTTAGTTTTGCATCAGATGATGAAGTAATTGCCACTTGCGCGCCCATGGCCTTGGCAATCTTTAGCGCGTAAATAGAGACACCACCAGTGCCTAACAGCAGCACCTTATCTCCAGCTTTCAATTTGCTTTCTACCACCAGGGCACGCCATGCAGTCAGTCCTGCAGTGGTGATTGTTGCCGCTTCAGTATGCGCCCAGCCTGCAGGCGCTTTGGTAAAATAACGTGCGGGAACCGTTACCATGTCTCGAGCGTAACCGTCTATACCATCACCCGGTGTTTGGGCGAAGTCTGCAACTTCAGGGGCTCCTTTTAGCCAGTCAGGAAAAAAGCAGGATACAACCGCGTCCCCAGGTTTGAATTCGCTAACACCCTCTCCCACCGCTTCAATAACTCCCGCACCATCGGCTAAAGGAATACGTCCCTGTGCTGATGACGCACCGCCGCTGACCACGCCATAATCATGATAGTTTAGTGAACTGGCTTTTAGGCGTACTGTAATTTCTCCCGCCTGCGGCGCGCTGGCCTCTTCAACATTGTTTAATTTAAGCCCTTGCAGACCTTTTTTAGAATCATCAATTACCATTGCTTTCATAACGTTTTCCTGTATCAAACAAGTCATAGGTTATATACCTACCGACCCGCTCTCACGTTTACTTTGTTTTATTAAAATTGCAAAAAACTAAAAATATTGGGTAGACCAAAGAAGGTTTTTGTCTGAAGGGAATAATACTAATCCGCGTTGATGTGCGCTGACTCAGCGCGAGAATTTTTCAGCTTTTGACAAGCCTGGCCGCGCCCGGCTGGCCGCGCCCGAAGGAGATAAGAAAAAGGCGCTACCTGTGCAGTAGCGCCTTACATTTTAGTTACGTAGGTGAAATTACTCGGGCAGTGTAATATTTAATTCAAGCACACTGCAGTCATCGCTGTTTTCCAGCTGCACTGTCACTTGATCATCCCCAATTTCCACGTATTTGCGAATAACGCTGAGAATTTCCTGCTGCATCATAGGCAAATAATCGGGTTCATTGCGTTTACGCCGTTCGTGCGCAACAATAATCTGCAAGCGTTCTTTCGCGACAGAGGCAGAATTGGGCTTCCCCTTCTTTAAAAGATAGTCAAAAATTCCCATTACTTTCCTCCCAGCAAACGTTTAAGAAAACCCTTCTTCTGCGCCTCTAAGAAACGGTGCTCGACTTTCTCGCCCAACAATCTTTTCACTGCGTCAGAATAAGCCTGACCCGCTTTGGATTCCTGATCAAGAATAACCGGCGACCCTTGATTAGACGCTTTCAATACGGCTTCTGATTCCGGAATAACGCCCAGCAATGGCACCGCCAGAATTTCTTCAACGTCAGCCACACTTAACATTTCTGCAGTGGCAACGCGATCAGGGTTATAACGCGTTAACAGCAGGTGCTCTTTAATATTTTTACCTTGCTGCGCACGCATGGACTTGCTTTGCAGAATTCCCAAAATGCGATCGGAATCCCGCACTGAGGATACTTCAGGGTTAGTAACCACAATTGCCTCATCGGCAAAATATAGCGCCATTTGCGCACCTTGCTCAATACCAGCAGGAGAATCGCAAATGATAAAATCGAAGTCTTTGCTAAGGTCGTTGAGTACCGTCTGTACGCCTTCCATGGTCAGGGCATCTTTATCGCGAGTTTGCGAGGCTGGCAGAATATATAGCCCGTCCGTTCGCTTGTCTTTGATCAGCGCCTGATTCAGATTCGCTTCTTTATTGATAACATTGACGAAATCATAAACCACGCGGCGTTCGCAGCCCATGATTAGATCCAGATTCCGCAAACCTACATCAAAATCCACAACTACGGTTTTATGACCTGCCAGGGCTAACCCTGTACCGATTGCAGCGCTAGATGTCGTTTTGCCGACACCGCCTTTCCCTGAGGTTACAACAATTATTTTTGCCATCTAAACTGTCCTCGATGAACACGTCTCACTACTAAGATAACGATGTTATCATTAGCGCGTCTTCTTCTAAATATGCTTGTGCTGATTGTTTCCAGCATTGGGTTTGAATTGTGTCCTGCAACACAAAACGTCCAGCAATAGAAAGCAGTTCCGCTTCTAAATGCTGACAAAATATTCTTGCCTGGGTGTCGCCTTTCACACCTGCAAGGGCGCGCCCTCTGAGGGTGCCGTACACATGGATGTTACCATCTGCAAGTATCTCGGCGCCTTCACTGACCGAGGCCAGTATAATGAGATCTCCACCCTGAGCATAAATTTGCTGCCCTGAACGTACCGGGCGGTGAATCACCTTAGCGGTCTGCGCCGTTTGCTGCTCTGCGTCTGGTGCGACAGGTTCTTCTGGATCTGCCTTTTCTGGCGTGGGCTCGGTTACCTGTAAAGCCGAATCTGTCGCCTTACTCTGGCTTATATCCGACAACCCCAGGTCGTTAATAGTTTCTCTTAATCCTTCTGTCGCCCCTTTCACTGCCATCGGCTGCAACTTATGTCGGCGGCATTGGGTGACGATTAACTCAAATTCGGTGGGAGTAACAGCTTGATTAAAATGCAAAATGAGTGATGAGCGTGTGAAAAACAATGGGGCGCTGGCGACTTTAGCCGCTAGCTGGCTATCAAATTCATCCGGTTCAAACTTGAGTATGTCTAACACAATGCTGGTTAGCGTTGTGCCTTTCATACGAAAGCACGGCTCTGCCATTCGAGTATCCTGAAGCTGAAGCCTTCCTGTTCCGGCGCTCAGCGTAGTTGGAGAAAAATCTAAAGTCGCAACTCTATCAAATTACGTACTAACGGCAACAGAAACCCGGAGCAGCCATTAACGACTGCTCAAATAATACACAAAATACACCAACAACCAACAAGAATTGTCAAAAATCGGTATTTAAAGCGGGTTAACTCGAATGGTTTGAAGAAGGTTTACCGTTGGCACCGTTGGAGCGAAATCGACGCTTTTTCTCTGCTTCACCGGGTTTTCCGCTACCCTGCCCCTGCGAACGGTTGCCGCCGGGTTTTCCCTGACGAGGGTTTCTTGGCTTAGCGCCTGCTCCATCAGTGGAATGGGCTTTCGCTTTTTTCGGTCTGTTTGCTTTCACCGGACGAGTATCTAACACCGTTTCAGTAAGCGGTAGTTCAGGTTCGAAGCCTGGGAGCGTTTCCCGACGAATAACGGTTTTTATCAGTCTTTCAATATCTTTTAATTGATCCAGTTCGTCTTCACTGACAAAAGATACTGCCTGACCACTTGCACCCGCGCGGCCAGTACGGCCAATCCGGTGAACGTAATCTGCAGGCACGTTCGGCAAATCCAGATTCACCACGAACGGAAGCTGATCAATATCAATACCTCTGGCAGCAATATCTGTGGCCACCAACGCACTGACTTTACCATTTTTAAAATCAGCTAATGCACGGGTTCTGGCGCCCTGGCTTTTATCGCCATGAATAGCAGCGGCAGCAATACCCGCTGATTCCAGCTTTTTAGCAATCCGATTGGCTCCATGTTTAGTGCGACTAAACACCAGAATTTGCTGCCATTTCTGACGTTTAATCAGTTTAATTAAGGCGGCGGTTTTGCGTGATTTGTCCACAGGAACCAGCCACTGCTCCACTTTTTCGACTGTGGAATTAGCCGGTGACACCGAAATTTCTTGCGGATTATTTACCAGCGTATTTGCTAATTCGCGGATAGGATCTGAAAATGTGGCGGAAAACAACAAATTCTGACGGCGCGTGGGTAACATCTTGATGATTCGCTTGATGTCATGGATAAAGCCCATATCGAGCATACGATCCGCTTCATCCAACACCAGCACTTCAAGCTGTGAAAATTTCACCGCATTTTGCTGATATAAATCCAGCAGCCGCCCAGGCGTTGCCACTAAAATATCGATACCTTTACGCAGGCGTTGCATTTGCGGATTGATACCTACACCGCCAAAAACAACAGCATGGCTAAGCGACAAATGCTTGCTATAATCTTTGACGCTTTCTTCTACCTGTGCGGCAAGCTCGCGGGTAGGTGTTAAAATAAGCGCTCTAATATGATTATGCTTGGGACGTTCGCCTTTTTGCAGCAACTCCAGCAGCGGCAGCGTAAAGCCTGCTGTTTTGCCGGTACCCGTTTGCGCCGCAGCCATAACGTCACTGCCGCTTAAAATGGCAGGAATGGCTTGTTGTTGAATGGGCGAAGGCGTTTCGTAGCCTTTATCAGAAATTGCTTGGAGCAAAGGGGCAGATAACCCCAAATTGGCAAACGCCATGAAAACCTCAACTGGTTGATGAAACCAGCACTAGCTGGCAGGCGGCGTAGCTTACAGGAAATTACGTTAAATTACCATGCGAGATATTAGGGCTATCCCACCAGCCAGCCTTTGCTTTCGCGGCCATTCCCTTGCCCCCACAGCTCCCCCTTCCCTGGTTCTTTTGATACTGTTGCATCTTGCGATGACGTATTCTTGTGAATAATTTATAACCATGTGCCCTCGACTTAAACGCGCTATTTCTTTATAGTGCGCGCCGCAATCAATATCTTTGCTGCAAGTACGCTTTACACCCACGACATTTATATTCTGGAATACTATTTTGATATCTACCGCAAACATCACCATGCAATTCGGTGCTGAGCCTCTTTTTGAGAACATTTCAGCAAAATTTGGACACGGCAATCGTTATGGGTTAATTGGTGCAAATGGTTGCGGCAAATCTACCTTTATGAAAATTCTGAGCGGCGAACTCACACCGACATCAGGAAATGTGTCGATTACGCCAGGGGAAAAGCTCGGCACCTTAAGCCAGGACCAATTCGCGTTCGAAAAATTCTCAGTTATTGATACGGTTATTATGGGCGATGTGGCGCTGTGGAAAGTCAAACAACAACGCGACGCCATTTACGCAAAACCGGAAATGAGTGAAGAAGACGGCATGTTGGTGGCAGATCTGGAAACCGAGTTTGCTGAAATGGACGGTTACACTGCAGAAAACCGCGCTAGTGAAATTTTACTGCAGGCGGGCATTGCTGAACGCTATCATTTTGGCCCGATGTCGCAAGTTGCACCGGGCTGGAAGCTGCGCGTTCTGCTGGCGCAGGCACTATTCGCCAATCCCGACATTCTGTTGCTGGACGAACCGACTAACAACCTGGATATCTATACCATTAACTGGCTGGCAGAAATTCTGAATCAGCGTAAGTGCACCATGATCATTATTTCTCACGATCGCCATTTCTTAAATTCTGTTTGTACCCACATGGCGGATATTGATTATGGCGAACTACGTATTTATCCCGGAAATTACGAAGCCTTTGTTGCCGCGTCGTCGCTGATTCAGGAACAACTGCTAAGCGAAAACGCGAAAAAAAGCGCAGAAATTGAAGAGTTACAAAGCTTTGTTAACCGATTTTCAGCCAACGCATCTAAAGCCAAACAGGCGACGTCCCGCGCTCGCCGAATGGAAAAAATAAGCTTGGACGAGGTTAAGGCATCAAGTCGCAGAACGCCCAGAATTATACTTAAGCAGCACCAGAAGCTGCACCGTCAGGCGCTGATTTTAGAAGATTTAGGTCATGGTTTTGATGACAACATACTATTTGCCGGCGCCAATTTAATTCTGGAAGCTGGTGCTAAGCTCGCGGTAATTGGCGAAAATGGTGTAGGTAAAACCACCCTGCTCCGCTGCCTGATGAACGAGTTTCAGCCGCAGCATGGCATGGTTAAATGGTCTGAAAACGCCGCTATTGGGTATTGTGCCCAAGATAGCAGTGCTGACTTCGCTAACGACATGACATTGTTCGACTGGATGTCGCAGTGGCGCACGCCTAAGCATAACGATTTAATGGTCAGAGGCATGTTAGGCAGTCTGCTTTTCAGCGCTGATGACTTTAATAAGTCAGTGAAGGTTTGCTCGGGTGGAGAGAAAAATCGTTTATTATTTGGCAAACTAATGATGGCCGATTTAAATGTGCTGATAATGGACGAACCTACCAACCACATGGATATGGAAGCCATTGAAGCGCTGAATAACGCCCTTAAGAAGTTCGACGGCACCCTAATTTTTGTGAGCCACGACAGAGAGTTTGTCTCTTCCCTTGCCACGCGGATTCTTGAAATCAAAGACAAAAAAGTCATTAACTTTGACGGTACCTATAACGAATATCTTGCCAGCCGCGAGGAAGCTCAGCGCGTAGCCTAGCCGCTCACAGCCGCTGTAAATAAGTACGCTAGATTAGTCACTTACCCCTTTAATTCCGGTAATGCGTCGTTACCGGAATTTATTGTATTGCCTAGTAAAATTGCATCGCTTTCCATTTCCGATATGATTAATAATTGAACTAATAAAAAAGATGCGGAAGCCCTCTTCCTCATCAAAAAGAATTAGCGTTGGTCTCTTCAGGGCCACGAAATCCAGTTACTTCGATGCGTGAACCTATAGAACCAATCGCCATGCCGCTCAATGCTTGTTGTGTAGCTTGTCTCAACAACAACGTTGAGAAGTGCGATTAAACATTTTTCCAGGAAGAAACAGGTATGAAAAGAGTACGTTCGGTTATAGCAATTGTGGGAAGTTTGCTTGCTGGCCAAGCCACGGCCGGCATTATAAGTGCGCCTTTTGCGGGCGCTTCTGACTATAGTATTGTTGTTTCTGGCAATGCTGATCTGGGCAGTGGTGTCCACGTTCATGGTGGAGCCTATATTGGCGGTGATCTCACGCTAAACGGCGGCAATATGTCAGTTGGCAGCGACAGCCACACTGGCTTGTACGTGGGCGGAAGCATCCTTTCCAACCAACGCATCGATTTGATGAACAATGATTATCGAATCCGCGGCACCAACGCGGCGTATTTCCAAAATGCCGGAAGTTTGCTGAAAAATTCTACGATGGATTCTGTTGATGTAGCATCCGCAATACAAGCTAAAGCAGATGCGCTGGCAGATCTTGAAGATACCGGCGTAACGGTTCACGACTCTGACTGGAACCAAATAAAGATTGATCTGGTAGCTGATACGCTTAACGTGATGAACTGGGATGCAACAAACGCCTCCTTTTTGACCAGCCAAAATGCCAATCTAATGTTTAACAACTTTACCGACGATACCTTTCTGGTAATAAATTACACAATGGAAGACGACTTTACGTTTGCGGCGAAGAACCAGAACCTGCCCGCCAGCACTTACGCCAACGTATTGTGGAATTTTATTGGCGATGACCAACTCACCATCGCTAATTCTGTGTCTACCTTTAAAGGCAGCATTTTGGCAGCAAATAGTAATGTAAACTGGCAAGCTAACGACATTGACGGTCAACTACTTGCAGCTGGCTTAACCTGGAAAAACACCAGCCAAAGCCATTACTACATTCCCTGGCAAGATGAGACTGATGTTGAAGTAGCGGAGCCCACAGTGTTGATGATGTTTATACTGACCATGGGTGCGCTAGTGGCTCGGCGTCGAAAAACCATCGGCCTCTGATACAACATTTTACAAATCTGGGCGCATCTTTATGCGCCTTTTTTATTGCTAGCTCTTAATGTTGACACTGTCCAGCCGCACACCCTGTTGCCCTCCGGTAGCCCGCAAGTGTCAATCAAGTTTTTTTCCTCGTTTGAAAATGGTAGGTTCCCAGTTCCAGCGTATGGCACCGAGTCGCAAAAATACTGTGGTCGCGAGTGAAGCGATAATACACCAACCGTAAGAGACATCGAGTAGAAAAAGCGCAGCGTAGACTAATCCGCCAGCAATACAGGCAGTCGCGTACAGCCCGCCCCGTAACACTAGAGGAATTTCACTGCATATCACATCACGTATTAGTCCGCCAAATATACAGGTGATCGTGCCCAGCGTTATCGCTACCACCATACCTGCATCGTTGATAAGAGACTTTTCGATACCCACGATATTGTACAACCCTAAGCCAAAAGCGTCGGCGAGGAGGAAGTAGTAGCCGGAAAACTTGGAAACGACGCGAATAAGAAATACCGTTACGAAAACAGCTGCATAGGTCGCATAGAGATAATCCGCATGCGCTACCCAGAATACCGGTTGATTCAGGAGAATATCGCGTAAGGTGCCACCGCCCAGTGCCGTCACTGATGCGAGCACGACAATACCTAAACCGTCGACATCTTTTTTATGAGCCAGAAGCGTGCCGGAAACCGCAAAAAAAGCGACGCCTATTACGTTAAGAAGGTGAAACCATTCGCCGCTCAAGGTGTTTCTCCTATAAGAAAAATTGCAGGTAAAAAACAACTAAAGGTGTGATGTGAAATACTCTATATGGCTACACGGGAAGCGATAGATCAGAATTAGAATTAAAAACTGCATGTTGACGCCACAAGCAGCACTTCCTAAGGTTTTTATACTAATCCGCCCTGATGAGTGTTAAAGAAAAATGGCGCCAGCACGCTGGCGCCATTTGGGGAAGCTTAGCTTTTGCTTACGTCAACCGCTCACTGCACTGAAAATAGTAACCACTGCTGTCGTTTCTTTACTTGGGGCGCTTCTTCATCTCTTTACTCTGCGCCCCGCGCTTTTCGGTGCGCTTTTCCTTTCTGTCTTTTTTATCAGGCGTTAATGAGCCATCTTTGAACTTTTGCTTACGCTTTGCTTTGTCGGCGACTTTTTTGGCGGCGGCTGCTGCCATCTCGACTTTTTCCTGCGTAATCATTTGTGGCGTCTCAAGCGTAATTCTGCCCAGCTTCCCTGACTGCAATTCGTTAAGCAGCACTTCGCAAATTTTATGCAGGTTTATCCGCCCGCCCGCCATTAATGCACCCCGTTTCTTAGCCGCGGCCTCTAAAAATTCAAGTTCAGTATCGGGTAAATCATCCAGTTTATAACGTTCTTTCATTAATTCCGGATAGGCTTTAATCAGATAATCCGCAGCGAAAAAGCCCACATCATCATATTCCATCGCCGTATTCTTCACGGCTCCTGAAGCAGCTAACCGGTAGATAGAATGGGGATTTTCCAGTTTTGGCCACAGAACGCCGGGCGTGTCAAATAGCACAATGCCGCCGCCCAGATTAATTCGTTGCTGACTTTTCGTCACTGCCGGCTCGTTACCCGTTTTCGCGATAATACGCTCCGCGAGAATATTGATAAGGGTAGATTTGCCCACGTTAGGAATACCCGTGATCATTGCTTTAACTGACTTACCCGGCGCTTCTTTGTGACCGCAAACACTGCGAACAAGATTTATGATTTGCTTGCTACCGGCGGGGTCGTCGCTGGAGGTAGTAATCGTTTTTACGCTACGCTCACGTTCCAGATACTCTTGCCACTGCGCGGTAAGATCCGGATCAGCCAAATCGAATTTATTCAGAATTTTAATGCACGGCTTATCGCCACGAATTTTCGCAATTTCAGGATTTTCACTTGAGTACGGAAGTCGCGCATCCAGCACTTCAATCAGGATATCAACCTGACTAAGCGACTCTTTTATTTCTTTTAGGGCTTTATGCATATGCCCCGGGAACCACTGTAAAGCCACGTCGCTTTTCCTCAAATGGTAAATAGGTTTGTTACCGTAAAAGTTTTAACCAGCTAGCAGATATTGCCACCTAAAGCGATAACTGATACGCACATATATTGACTGCACTGGCTAAATTGAGTGAATCAATAATTCCGCTACCGGAAATAGTAAACGCTTGTGCATTACACGCCGATAGCGCTTCAAGCGGCACACCACGCGCTTCGTTCCCAAACAGATAACATTGGAAATCAGCAAACTGTGCCGTATTAATGTTTGTGCCTTGCATATCGAGGTAGGCGAATTTATTAAAGCGCTGTGATAAATCATCTAGTTCTACATCCAATTCTATGGGTAGATGGAAAATTGCACCCATACTTGATCGCACTACTTTAGAATTGAATGGATCCACGCTATTCGGACTCAGTAATAAACGAAAGTTACCAAACCAGGCGAGGCTTCTTATGATAGTACCCAGATTGCCGGGATCTTGCACTTCATGCAGATAAACACAACGCTCGCCGTGCCTGGCAGTCGTATTTTTATCGAGTGATTGTGGCAAGGGGACACAGGCAATAATTCCCTGCGGCGTTTTGGTGTCACTAAGGCGGGCCATCTGCTTGTCGTTAATGACCGATACCGTAAAATCCGCCTCCAACTGACTTGTCCATTCTCGGCATTCTTCAGTTATATACAACGAAATGTTGTTCAGACCTGGGCGGGTTTGTGCCACCTTTTGTAATTCAAGAATTAAATGCTCGCCTTCAACCAGATAATAACCAAATTGTAAACGGTACTTCTTTTGATGCAGCTTCTTTACATCGTCTAGTTTCATATCAACTTGCCTTTATTATTTTGATTATGCTGCGCACGCTTAATTCTAAAATAGGTGTCGTTGGGTTGGCTATTAGCCTTGTCAGGCGTTTACTCAACGCTTTTTCGGCCAAGTGTACCGTTTCGCCCCGTCTAAGTCAGGCAAAAAGCCGTGGGAAATTTGCAAAACGAACCTGCACGCTTACAATAAGTGCCGTTTTGGTAACTCTAACAGCAGATTCACTTATGGCTCGATCGAAAACCAGTAAGAAATGGATGGACGAACACGTCAATGATCCCTATGTCAAAAAAGCGCAGGCAGACGGCTATCGTTCTCGTGCCAGCTATAAGCTGATAGAAATAAATGAAAAGGATAAATTATTTCGTCCCGGCAGTGTGGTGCTGGATCTGGGTTCTGCCCCAGGTGGATGGTCGCAGATTGTGGCACCGATAGTGGGTGAGGCAGGACGCGTTATTGCCTCCGATATTTTGGCGATGGACAGTATTATTGGCGTTTCCTTTATTCAAGGCGACTTTACAGAAGAAGCGGTATACGAACAAATTCTCAGCACTCTGGATAATGATAAAGCTGATGTGGTGGTGTCTGACATGGCGCCTAATTTGAGCGGAGTGAATACCACCGATCAATATTCTTCTATTTATCTTGTAGAGTTAGCGCTGGATATGGCGCGCAATGTACTAAAACCCGGTGGCGCTTTTTGTGCAAAAGTCTTTCAGGGTGTGGGGTACGAAGAGTACGTTAAAGACGTGCGTAAATCTTTTGATAAAGTCCTCGTGCGCAAGCCAGCGGCATCTCGCCCCCGTTCTCGGGAAGTATATGTGGTAGGCAAAGGCTTTAAAGGCTAAAACTAATTTGCACTGAGGCAAGAGAAATAGGTTTAGCGCTCAAGTAGAGGGAGCTTTTCGGGCACGCCATTCCATTCGTCAGCATCTGCTGGCGGCGCTTTCGGCTCGCTGATATTCGGCCATTCCTGAGACAATTGGGCGTTAATTTCTAAAAACGCGGCCTGTTCGGATGGAAGTTCAGTATCCTGAAAAATTGCTTCTGCCGGACATTCCGGCACACACAGCGCGCAGTCGATGCAGATGGCCGGATCAATTGCCAAAAAATTGGGACCTTCAAAAAAAGCATCTACCGGGCATACGGCTACACAATCGGTGTATTTGCATTTAATACAATTGTCGGTCACTACAAAGGTCATCGTGAAACTGTTTCGTCATTCAGTATGGCAAATAAGTGTAAAGAAGCCCGAATAAAACACAAGTCTCTTATGCTGTTGAATAGCCCAACGGTGATGAATTATTCGCTTATACCTCTACTCGGCTAAACTCCATTAATCACGTCGGCTCTTTAAACAGGGCTATCTATCACGTACTCGCTGTTTTAAAATACGGCGCCCCTGGCAGAGAGGCTGCCCGGCGTTTAAAGAGTATGTAAATTATGTTGCGTCTAACCGATATTAAACTCCCCCTGGATCATAATGAACAGGCACTTGAGCTGGCTATATTAAGCAAACTCAATATTAGCCCCGGTCAGCTGGTGTCATTTGATATGTTCAAGCGAGGTTATGACGCACGCAATAATAAAAATATTCAGCTCATTTACACCCTCGACGTTGAGGTAAAAAATCAGGCAGCACTGTTGCAGCAGTTTTCCCATGATCCACAGGTACGTGAAACCCCAGACATGACGTACAAGTTTGTGGCTCAGGCTCCCGCTGATCTTAGTCACAGACCGGTGGTTGTGGGGCTAGGACCCTGCGGATTGTTTGCCGCCCTCATTTTGGCTCAGATGGGTTTTAAGCCGATTGTGCTGGAACGTGGTAAAGCGGTACGTGAACGTACTAAAGACACCTTCGGTTTCTGGCGTAAGCAGCCGTTAAATCCTGAATCGAACGTGCAATTTGGCGAAGGCGGTGCAGGCACATTTTCTGACGGCAAACTATATAGTCAAGTGAAGGATCGCAAGCATTACGGCCGTAAAGTTTTACAGGAATTCGTTGCTGCAGGCGCGCCTGAAGAAATCATGTATGTCAGCAAACCGCATATCGGGACGTTTAAGCTTGTTAGTATGGTAGAAAAAATGCGTGAGCAGATTATCGCACTGGGCGGCGAAATTCGCTTTAGCACCCGCGTCGAAAAACTGGATCTAGAAGGCGAAGACCACCGGTATAAAATTAAAGGCCTTCATTTATCGGGTGGGGATTACTTAAGTTGCAAACAGGTTATTTTTGCCGTTGGTCACAGTGCCCGCGACACCTTTGCCACCCTTTACGAGCAAGGTGTTTATATTGAAGCCAAGCCCTTTTCTATAGGCTTTCGAATTGAACACGAACAAAGCATGATTGATGCCTGCCGATTCGGCGAAAACGCTGGGAACCCGATTTTAGGCGCAGCGGATTACAAGCTGGTGCATCACTGCACAAACGGACGCTCGGTGTATAGCTTTTGCATGTGCCCTGGCGGCACTGTCGTGGCTGCTGCCTCTGAGCCAGGGCGGGTGGTCACCAATGGCATGAGTCAGTATTCCCGTCACGAACGCAATGCTAACAGCGCCATTGTGGTTGGCATCACACCTGAACAGGATTTCCCGGGACATCCTTTGGCGGGAATTGAATTGCAGCGCCGTCTGGAAGCGCTGGCTTTTAGTGTAGGCGGCGAAAATTACCATGCCCCCGCACAGTTAATTGGAGATTTTTTAGCTGGGAAATCCAGCGCTGAACTTGGCGACGTTAAGCCTTCATACACCCCAGGCATCACGCTTACAGACTTAGCCAAAGTCGTACCTGATTATGTCACTGAGGCCATTCGCGAAGCCATTCCCGCCTTTGATCGTCAAATTAAGGGCTTTGCCAAAGCCGATGGTTTATTGACCGGGGTCGAAACCCGTACTTCATCCCCCATTTGTATTAAACGCGGCGTAGATTATCAAAGCGTCAATGTCGAAGGCTTGTATCCCGCCGGAGAAGGCGCAGGCTATGCGGGCGGCATTTGGTCAGCCGGCATTGATGGTATACGTGTGGCGGAAGCCGCAGCCTTGGCCATGGTGGGTAGTTGGGAACCGTAATTAGTAATTATAAAAGTGCAGCGGTGGGCGCTGATGTTCGCTCCTGATCTCGTCGACGCCAGAGTTACTGCACTCAAAGATATTTTGGATGCCGCTTTCTGCAGGGCGGAACGATAAAGAGCAGCTCAAGATCATACTTAAGCAGTCGCATCGATTGGCCTATGCCACTGCATCCATTATCCACGGTGATGTCGAAACTAATATTCTTTAGCGACTTATAACTACGGCACAAACATAGCCAAACCCTTATGCCACCGGTATCTTTGGTAGAGCAAACGCATATTGTGAACTTGTAAGACCTTCTCACCCCTTCTCTCCCGTACTTCCAGCACTACTAAGGGGAACCGCCTCAGCCACATCAAGGATATTAAAACAAAGTTTCTAAATTGTTAAAATAATGATTGCTTTATATGCCACCGGTGGCAAAATGACGCTGGAGTGTACTGACAGACGGCTGTCTTTCGCTACGGCAGGTAAGTTTATTTAATTGTTGTTCTGCTGATTTTAACTCGTAAATAGAATAGAGGAGTCAGATATGAAGTCAGGAATTATGTTTAACAAAAGTGTGATTGCCACCCATGTTTTTGCCGCAATGTATTTGGCTCTTAGTGCTCAAAACGTCTATGCGCAGGAAAGTACAGATGAAGCAGCAAGTGAAGATGATATAGAAGTCATTGATGTGAAAGGGTTTCGCGGTTCGTTGGTGAAGGCGTTAGACGCAAAACGTGATGCCGCAAACGTACGAGACTCAATTATGGCGGAAGATATCGGGAAATTTCCCGATTTGAACGTGGCAGAAGCCATTCAACGGGTCCCCGGTGTCGCCATATCCCGCGAAGGTGGAGAAGGTCGCAATATAACATTGCGTGGATTTAGCCCAGGCTTTACCCGAACCACATTAAACGGCATGGAAGTTCCCGCTGGCAGCGATGGCCTTGATTCAGGCGGTGTGACAGTTAACAGCAGCCGGGCCTTTGACTTCAACGTTTTTGCTTCTGAACTGTTTAATCGCATAGATATTCAAAAGACGCAAACAGCTTCTATTGAAGAAGGCGGTATCGCCGGTACCGTCGACATGTACTCCGCCCGCCCCTTTGATTCCCCGGGGTTTTTGTCAACAATATCAGCAAAAGCCGGATACAACGATTTAACTGAAAAAGTGGATCCCAGAATGGCTTTTTTGATCAGCAATACTTTTGCCGACGATACGCTGGGCGCATTGTTCTCAGTCGCAATATCTGATCGCACTGTACGTCAGGAAGGTTTCGGCAGTGTACGCTGGCAACCTACGAATCAGATTGGCGATGGCACCTGGGGTGATACTTCCCAGCTAACCACCATCAACGGCACGCCCAGCGACTACTGTGGTGCTGAAGAAGCTATTTCCTGCTTGTGGGTACCGCGGTTGCCCCGGGCCGACTTTTTCGGCAATGACCAGAAACGAATAGGTGTCACCACATCACTGCAATATAAACCTTCCGATGACATGCTGTTCACCCTGGATGTGTTGCACTCGGAACTGGAAAACGATCGTCGCAACTACAACTCTATGGAGTGGTTGGTAAACCGTGACGCCCCCGGTGATTTTCAGGGGCAAACGCCTTTATCTATGACGGTAGACGAGACCGGAAAAATACTAATAGCCGGTGAGTTCGATAACGTGACCTCCTGGTACGAAAGCCGCTATCAGGTTTCAGATTCCACTTTCGATCAGTATGTACTATCAGGCGATATTCAGCTTAGCGATACACTGTTGCTGGATGTCATGGCGGGATTTGCTAAGAACGACGCCGATCGGGAAGAAATTCGCTATTACTACCGCAGTGTTCCCCACTACTACGCCTATGACTACAGCAATGGTGATGGCGCAAACGTTAGTTACGGGGATTACGACATGACTGACCCTGACAACTACGTGGATGCGGTCAATGCTTCTAATCGCAATGATCGGGTGAAGAAAACCAATTATACAGCGAAAATCGATTTACAGTACCTGGGCGATCGTTATGACATTAAAACCGGTCTGGCATTCAACGATCGGGAAGTTGATTATCAGACAGGTGATGGCGTTTTTACCGCCTTTGATCCTTCTCAGTATTCCCGCCCGTTCCCCTACTCCGATTTTGGCTCCGGCCTGGATGTGACACTGGTTCCGTTCCTTGTCGCTGATTTTGACAAGCTGGAACAAGACGGCATTTTGACTCACAATTATACGCCCAATACCGCATCAAGCTGGGTGGTAGGTGAAAAAACCACTGCATTGTATCTGGAGTATAACGGTGATGTAGACATAGCTGACATGTTACTGCGCACAAATTTCGGCGTACGTTATGTCAATACAGAAGTCACCTCAGAAGCTCTGGTAGGTGACAGCCCGGTATCTGTTCAGCGGGATTACAACAACTTCCTGCCTTCAATGAACCTGGCGCTTGAAGTCACCGACGACGTGATCGCCCGTCTTTCATACGCCAGAAGCATGACCCGTCCCAACTTGGGCTCACTGAACATCGCCTCTCCGGTTTTTGGTTATACCACATTTACGGTGAGTAATTTGGGTAACCCTGGCTTAAACCCTTATGAATCGAATGATGTGGATATGGGCCTGGAATGGTATTTCGATGAAGAAGCCATGCTGGCTGTGAACATCTTTAATAAGGAAATTGTCACTTCACTGGATACAGAAATCGTTGAGAAACTGGTAGAGGAAGAATTTTGGCCAGTTATTTATGCCGACCCGCAATATCAGGCAACGGCTCCACTGGGCGACCCCGCGGTACAGTCTTATACTCACAATATTCCAGTGAACAACAATGACGGCTTTTCAGTAAAAGGCTACGAAGTCATGTATCAGCAACCTTTCACTTTCTTCGATAGATGGTTGTCGAACTTCGGTGTGGTAGCGAATTATACACATGTAAGCGCGGAAGACTCTACCGGACTTTCTCCAAACTCCTATAACTTCACGCTGTATTACGAAGAAGAGGATTACGGTGCACGTGTATCAGTTAACAAGCGGGATGATTATCTGCTAAGCGAGCCAGGTGGAAATGGACATGCTCAGGAGCGTAAATTTGGGCCGACCCATGTCGATTTCTCGTCATTCTATAATTTTAGCGAGCAGCTGACGTTTTCGTTTGAAATTATCAACCTGACCGATGAAATAGAACGCATTTATGGCACCGGCGACGGAGATATGGATCTCACAAGAGAATTCAGCCACACCGGCACACAATACTTTGTTGGGGCGCGGTACACGTTTTAACCCTTTAAAAAGTAAACTGGGGATGCAGCCGCATCCTCATTTTATATTCATAGAACGAGATTTGAGGATTGAATGTTGAAATATATGATGGCTCTTTTGATCATATTTGCAGTAATACATCCTGCTGCCATGGCTTACGAAACGCACCTGACCGTAGCAAAAGACGGCAGTGGCGACTACCGAACCATTAAACAAGCTATTTTGGCAACCAAAGCCTTTCCCTGGGAAGATATCACCATTTTTATAAAAAACGGCGTTTATCATGAAAAGGTGGATATTTATGCGTGGAACACTCGCGTTCATCTGGTAGGTGAGAACCGCAATAAAACCATTATCTCTTACGACGATCATTTTAAAAAACTTGATCTGGGACGCAACAGTACCTTTCATACTTACACCATGCGTGTGGCAGGAAACGATTTCAGCGCCTCCAATTTGACGATTGAAAATACCGCCGGCCCTGTCGGGCAAGCTGTTGCATTGCATGTTGAAGCAGACCGCGCCGCCTTCACCAATGTAACCATAAGAGGATATCAGGATACGCTGTATGTCGTTGGAGAAGGCCATCGTAGCTACTTTGAAAATTGTCGCATCGAAGGCTCTGTCGATTTTATTTTTGGTGAAGGCACTGCGTATTTTGAACAATGCGACGTTGTTTCTCTTATGGATAACACATATGTCACCGCAGCCTCTACGCCAAAAGAGCAACCATTTGGATTTGTCTTCAATCGGTCTAAATTTATTGCGCCCGATAAGGTTAAAGGTGTTTATCTGGGTCGTCCATGGAGGCAATTCGCCCGCACAGTAATAGTGAACAGCGAATTAGGCTCGCACGTTCATCCTGCTGGCTGGAACAACTGGGGTGACGCGACTAAGGAGAAAACCGCATTTTACGCAGAAATGAATAACAGCGGCCCCGGCGCAAAATTAGACAACCGGGTTAGCTGGAGCCACCAGCTGGCTGCCGAAGACGCAGAAAAATATAGCCTTTCGAATGTGCTGAGAGGTTGGCAGCCATCTGCCATTGCGTTGCCTACAGCGGATGCTTCTGCCGATAGCGGGTCTGGAAACCGTGTGCATTGATGAAGCGTGCGATGAATAAAATGTAGGCTAAGAATCTGAATTGTAGCCTTTGGGGAGATAACTTTCGCGGTCGAATAATGACGCCGTTGGCGGGTAAACCGTGGTGAGTGATGACGCCAAACGCTTACAAAATCGGGTCACGATGAGCAGTTGCGCTAGCTACTTTTCGAAGTGCTGTCTGCACAGGAACGGTGACGTATTTGTAACGGGACAAGTCGATGTAATAGTGACATTCCCGGCGAATTGAGAATGCCACTATCATTGCTTCTTTTTACACTTTCAGCCTTGCAATTCTATTTGGCTACTAGTGGTTGCGGAAGTTCTCAGAAACTGTTGGGCTTCAAAGTCTTCCCGTCAAAAAGAGTATCAGCACTACTAGTAAAACCAGTCCGCCGATACCGCCTATAAAGACGTTCTGTACCAAAGCGCCCGCAATTAGCAGCAGTATCACTAAACCTAATAGACCCATTCTCATATTTTTTCCTCGCAATTATTTAGTTCAATATGTCCACTATGATTTCAGCATTATGCTATCTACGAGCTGGATACACACGACGTACAGCGCCAGCACCCATATGCCCGCCTACTAGTCCAGCCACCATGCCTAACGCAGCGGCAATAAACGCTGACCACAGAATGGCTTGAGTATAAGTACCTACAGTTTCAGAGGCTTCGTTCAGCTCAGCCTTAGCTTTAGAAATTAGTTCCTTGGCTTCTTTTTCTGCACCGTCGACAATGGCTTCGACTTCACTTTCAGACAGGTTAGTATTAACAGCCAACACATCTTTAGCTCTGTCAGGTTCGCCCATTATCAGATACTGCCCTGCTGAAATCATGGTTTCTGAATCCAGCTCTTCTAATGTTTGACTGACTTCTTGCGAGGACACTTCACCGCCAGCCATATTGCTTACCGACTGGCTAACCGAACGCTGAACATCTTCTACCTGCTGACTCAACCAGTTCTGCGCTTGCTGGGCATCATCACTTTCGCTCCAGCTGTCGGCTTGCTCTTTAGCACCTTCAATAATCGAATTGATTTCATCATCACTAAGTTCGGTGCGTTGTGTTAGCTCGTTACGTGCCTTTTCAGTGTCTCCGGAAATAAGTGCACTTGAAATAGCGCCTGCGTCTTCTGCATTTAGCGAGTCAATTGCTGACTGTACTTCACCTTGGCTGGGGCCATTTTCTCCGCTACTTGTCTCACTAATTACGCTTGATGCTTGACGTTTTATGATTGCAGCAATGCTGGTTTTTACTGAATCGGGGATCAGACTCTGTTCACCAGAGCCGGTGCTGGCAACAGATGCGCTCGCCTTATTAACGGTGCCTAAAGCGTTTCCGATTGAGTTCATTGCACCACCGATACCAGAAGCCCCCAGTACAACCATTAACAACGTGCCGACTGACCACACGGTAAGGCCATGTAGCGCACCGATACGATCATCAAGTATCCCCGCTATTTTAGCTGCCAGTAATCCTCCCGCGAAGGTAGCAACAATAGTGCTTATCAGTATCCAAATGATAGATCCTATGCCAAGACCATCGCCCATTGCCGATAAATCTGTCGCATCCGCAATTCCCACTCCGATAGCCGAGCCAAGCAATAATAGTAGCCAACTTAGTGCGACCATTAAGGTAACACCGGCAAAGATGGCGCCCCAACTTACGCGATGCCCCTCGTTAAAAGTCGCCGCTGCTGTCGCGGTTGTTCCAAGTGTTTCTCTTTCCATAATGAAATCCTCGATTAAATAAAGTGTGTGTCACTAATAACTTAGCTATTGAAGTGTTCGATGATTAGCAACCTCTAAGCGCAATAATCAGGCCAGCTCTCACCGAACGTATAGATTATAGTTGATGACTTTTCACACGGGCGCTGTGGGACAAAATTTAGGAAGAGAGGCATTAAAAGCGCACACAAATTCAGCAAATGTTCCTGCAACACTTACTACGTGCTTCGTAACATTTACAGTGTGGAATGTTTCTTCTTGCGATAGTGATAAATATTTACGGGTTGATGAATAGCGCTTTTCCCTTAGCCGCTCCCCGCCGTTTGTTAAGATGCATTGATTGCTTAAGGCTTTCTCATTTACCGAAGCTATATCACATGATGAAAATTGTATGTTTTGCTATTTAAGCTATTCGTGGAATCAGCGATCGAAGGAGCCTTCCATCAGCTTATAAGACGGCAGGTTCAGGTTTACTCGTGATTGTAAGACTTGTATCGTTATAGGTGCGAAACAGACACGTTGTAAATGTTGAGGAATTCAGTTTGCCAGTAAGATCCACCCTACTCTTTATTCTATTTTCTTGTTACCTGCTGGTAAGCAACGTTGCGAATGCGATTGTACCGGTGGATCAATCCAACGTTGCCGAAGAAGGATTTAGCGGCAATGTTGGGATCAGTCTAAACGGGCAGTCTGGGAACAAAGAAGAAAGGGAATACAGTTTAAGCAGTATTATTCGCTATGGGCACCTAGCAAATTCGTTTATATTTATTACGGACTATAACTATTCAGAAACCAATGATCTTAAAGATGAAGATGATTTTTACAGCCATCTGCGCTGGATTAGAAATGACTTTTTCCGTCCGAACGTTGATTCCGAGCTCTTTATTCAGTACGAGTATGATGATATAGCCGATCTTTCCAGTCGCAAGCTCGCCGGTGGCGGTGTGCGCTGGCGTTACAACAGGCAGTCAGAATCGTCAGAAATCAACACTTTATTGGGGCTCGGCGCCTTCTATGAAGTGGAAGAATCGCTCAGTAATAACGCCGAGGTCAGTACAACCAGAGCCAATTTTTACGCGAAGTTCCTGTACGGACGTCGTACACAATTTCCTTTTGATGCCTACCTTACGCTTTACTATCAGCCAGCGGTTGACGATATCAAGAACTTTCGGGCGATAGTCATTTCCGGGATTGAGTTCAAAATCACCCAAACATTGTCGCTGAACGTCGAAGCCGAGGTTGATCATGATTCCTCCCCTTTCACTAACGTTGAAGAAACAGATATAGAGTACGGTGTCAGGATGACGTACAGTTTTTGACCTGATAAACCGCTTCAGTATTTTACCGGATGATTCAGTAAGATTGTTGCAAGGCGCTTCATTTGTGCCAAACTTTAAATAAAGCCAGCGATGCTTTCGCTGCCCGCCTCTGCCACATAATCACGCCGGAGCCCCTATGTTGAACAAGATAAGCAGTCCGCTTAACAATGTACTTGCGCCTGTCATCATGCTATTTACGTTATCTGCCTGCACCGACTCCAAGCCGCAGATCACGCCACCTGGGCAAGATGAAAGCACGGTTACTGACGCGCTGGAAATTGGGGCCGCTGTATTACAAAACAATGCACCATTAACTGGAATGGATGTCTATCTGGTAGGATTTCACCCGATGAAAGCCGATCCAGACCACCAGATGGAGGCGCATCACTTTTGCCGGCAGGTAAACGAAGATTTTGCGCAGTGTGCATTATTTGACGGCAATGCGGCTGATGCCAATCTTAATGGCGTGGAATACATCATATCTGAGCGACTCTTTAGTACTTTGCCTGTGGAGGAGCGTCAATATTGGCATCCGCATAATTATGAAATTCTTTCTGGTCAGCTAATTGCCCCAGGGATTCCTGATGTCGCCGAAGAAGAGTTGATGCGAAGAAAGATGAACAGCTATGGAAAGACCTGGCATCTTTGGGACACCCGGGATGAAACGGGTACCACACTTCCGCTCGGCAAGCCTATGCTGGCATGGTCATTCAACCGGGATGGTGAAGCGCAGCCGGAATTGTTGGAAAGCCGGGACGCGCGCATGAATCTGAACACTGGCGAGAAGCGCCGGGAGCGAGCCGAATTCGTTGACCGCGCCAAACCTCAGTACGGTGTAGACGAACTTTCAGGCAAGTTTCCACGACCTACGCAGGATATACCGGGCGTACAAGAGGCAGAGGCAGCAAAATCAAAAGGGGAGTAATGAAGCGTTAACTTCTTTTCAAATTTGAAACGGCAGCTCCATAGCGCTGTAAGCAATCAAATATCAGTTGCAGTATAACGTCCTACCTGTGCGGGTTACCAATCCCGCATCCTGTTGGCCTTCAGCCAGCCATTCCCTTTTCTTTGCTATTTCGAAATAACCAACCCCACGCATTGTTTGGCTGCGATTGTCTTTAGCAACCGCACTGAAGGGATCGGTTGTTTTAAGCCATTTAAACAACTTCCAACTACGGTCATCCAAACACAAAGATACAAATGATAACAATTACCATTTAATAATTAACTTTTGTATTTTATACTGCTCGCGCTATGCAAAACCACTCAACCTGCAGAGAACATCATGACCAATAAGAAGATTTTTGCGCTATCGCCCATCATGTTGGCGTTTGGCGTTCAAGCACAAGCATCACTACCAACGAATGAAGAAGCAACTAAGGAAACTGATGATATTGAAGTCATTCGTATCGTTGAAAGCCGTACCCAGCGAATAAGTTCGGGGGCGACCGGCTTGGGCTTGGATAGTTTTGATACGCCGCAGTCTATGTCGATAATCGAAGAAGGTCTGATATCTGACTATAACCTTAGTGATATCAACAGCCTTTTCAGGCAAGTCACCGGTATCAATGTTGACCAATCCGAAACCGACCGTACCTATTTCAATGCCCGCGGCTTTGATATTACCAGTATGCACGTCGATGGTTCCGGCATTCCCTTTGGCGATATTTTTGTGGGCGATCTGGACACCGCAATCTACGAAAAAGTAGAATTTTTGCGTGGCTCTAACGGCCTGATCACCGGATTAGGAAACCCTTCGGGAACGGTAAATTATGTCAGAAAACGCCCCCACAACGATGCCCAAGCCAGCGTAGCGGTGACAGCGGGCCGCTGGTCGAATTTACGAGCGGTAGCCGATGTATCAACGCCGCTGACAGATTCGGGTAGCTGGGCGGCGCGGGCGGTAATTGTTCATCAGGATAAAGAAAGCTGGTTAGATTACTACGAAAACAACAGAACGGTACTGTACGGTGTGGTAGATGGGCAGATAAGCGATTCTGTCACCCTGACGTTCGGCTACACCTATCAGGATAACAACAGCGACGGCGTCACCTGGGGAGCTGTACCGTTAATTTATTCAGATGGCACTCAGGTTGATTTTCCTGTTTCAACCACCTCGGCAATGGAATGGAGCTACTGGGATACGTTAAGTGAAAATGCTTTTGCTGAACTCAGCTGGTACATCACTGATAATTTCTATTTCACCAGTAAGCTTAATTATACGCAATACGAAGATGACTCTGAATTATTTTACACCTACTCCAACACTGGATTGGACCGTGAGACGGGATTGGGCCTGTTGGGCTATCCAGGCAAGTTCTACGCTGAAGATGATACGTTAATTTGGGATAATACACTTCAGGGCACGTTTGAAGCCTGGGGAATGGAGCATTCCTTTAATCTCGGTATCAGCCTTGCTGATGCTGACACACTGGATCTTGATTCTACCGCGTTAAGTGGTTTTGATATCATGCCCACATTTCCTGGTTGGGCAGCAAATGAAGTAGCGAGACCAGAGTGGGAAGCGCCGTATAAAGCTGGTTTTACTGATGTCTCGCTCAATCGCTTTTATGGCGCGGTGCAGTTAGCCGTTACTGAAACCTTCGATCTTATACTCGGCGCCAGTTTTGTTGATTACGAAAACGAGGGAGAATCCTGGGGGGTTTCGACGTCTACCACGGAAGATGGCAGTAGCCCTTATATCGGCTTTACCTGGGAGGTTATCGATAATCTCAATATTTACGGTAGCTACAGCGACATTTACCAACCGCAGTATTATTTGAATGAAGACCTTGAGCCGCTTGGATCTGCGGAAGGCCGCAGCTATGAAATGGGCCTGAAGAAGCAGTTTGAAAATAATTTTCTTATCAGTGTCGCGGTCTTTCGAACAGAACAGGAAAACCTCTACGAATTCATCGAATACGGCGATGGTGACGGCGTTGATGACGACGATTACTCGGACGACTTCGATTATTCGCTCTACAGAGGCGTAACCGTAGACTCCAATGGTGTTGAAATTGAAGTCTCAGGCAACCTCACTGAAGAATTATCGCTTCAGGGCGGCTTTACTGCCTTAACCATGGATGACGAAAATGGCGATGAAGCTCGCACATTTATTCCGCGCAGAACATTTAAACTGCTTATCGATTACGCGCCGCAATGGCAAGAAAAGCTAAACGCCGGTATTTCTGTCCGTTGGCAAAGTGAAATGTATTTCGACTCCGCTTACGGCCGTATTACTCAAGATAGCTACGCGCTTATCGGCGGCTATGTTCAGTACAGCTTTAATGAACAGCTATCTCTTAGTCTGAATCTGGACAACATTACAGACGAAGAATACCTAAGTTCCGTTCGAACCGAGCAGGCTTTCTACGGCTCACCCACTGACTATAGCCTGACACTTCGCTGGGCTTATTAATCTAAAGAACAGAAGATTCGTTAAAGGGCACTACAAGATTGTTAGTGCCCTTCGCGACTGACTTGGACATAAATAGAGGCACATAAGACAAGGAATGATTCTCATTTCTATCGTAGTATATTTCTTGTACACTGCCGGTTAACGGAAAGTTATTTTACATACATAAACGCAGCCAGAATACATCGACAAAGTCAGGTAATTTGTTTTGCGTACCGATTAGGGAACCTGGCTATGACGACATCAACCGGATTACTTTTTAAAAACGGCCGTTTCTGGCTTAGTGGCCCAGCTACCCTGCTGGTATCTCTGCTGGTAATGCTGGCTATGGCCGCCTGGTTTCCCCCCGGCGCTGGCAATGTGAATAACATCGTCATGCCTTTGGTTATGTTTCCCTTAATCTGGGCTGCATTATTTTTTTACACATACCTGGCTAACGATATGCGTAAAGCGTGGGGGCTGTTGCTGGCGCTGTTTATCGTGAACAGCGTCGTCCTCGCCTTCCAATTTTTAGGCTAACAACTATGAATCAAAACACCCCCACAATGCGTTCGAAAGCCAAAGCTCTGCTTAGCCTGCACACTTGGTCAGGCATCATTTTAGGTATGTTGCTTTACGCTGTCATTTTCACCGGCACCGTTGCTGTAGTTTCCGATGAAATTGGGGAGTGGTCGAATAGCAACCGTCATCAAAATCTGGTCGTCACCAGCAATGTAAACAGTACGGTAAATCGCCTTGCAGCAATGACTGAGCAGGACTACCTTGATGAAATTTCGTTATATGAAAATCACCGCCAGCAACTGGTTTATTTTTTCCACACTCACAAGCAAAATCCTTCCGGCGAGATGGATGAATACGGCACGCAATATCTGGTAAATTCGCAAGGTGAGGTTGTCTCGCAGCAAGACGGTTTTGGTAGCGAATTATATGCGCAGGACGACAGCAATGCGCTAAGCCGGTTTTTAGTCGCCATTCATACAGAATTACACATACCTTCCCCATGGGGATTAATACTCACGGGTATTTTGGGCCTCGCAATGCTTATTGCTGCGGTGTCTGGCTTTATGATGCATCGTCATCTGTTCACGGATATTTTTGCGATCAGGAAGCAACGTGACGGCAAGCCACTTAAGCGCGATTCCCACACCGTTGCAGGCACCTGGAGTATTCCTTTTGCAATTTTGCTGGCCTTTACCGGTAGTTTTTTCAGTTTTGCTACCGCGTTCGGTTTGCCAGCAATGGCCGTAGTCGCGTTTGGTGGTGATCAAGAGGCCATGATGTATACGCTGGTTGGCGAGCAGCAGAATAAAAGTGAAGCGCCTCTGGAATCAGCGAATTTAAATAAGATGGTGACAGATGCGGCAGAACGCCAGTCTTCGGTGCCCTACTTCATAACCGTTTCTCACCGGGGGACGGAATCTGCCAGTATGTCAGCTTTCTTTATGCCCCACGAAGGTAAAGTAGGATTCGAACAACTAGTTTACGATGCCACCGACGGTAGTTTTGTCGAATACAAACCGCAAGTTGGCACCGTGCCTTCGGCCGGCAGTGTTATAATGTCGCTGATATATCCCATTCATTTTGGCACATTCGCTGGCCTGATTTCGAAGATTATCTGGATAAGCCTGGGCGTGGCGGCCTGTTATGTCACAATCACCGGGCTACAACTTTATGCTTTTCGAAACGAAAAAGGTGAAACGCCGTGGCGCTGGTTCAGCCGTCTGTGTATCTGGGGGTTCTATGGCCTGCCGCTTTGCTCTTTAAGCTGCGCAATCGGTTTCTTTGTAAGCGGCGAAATGGAACTGAATCAAAGCGCATGGACTCCGCTTTCATTTGTTATTGCAGCCGCAGTAATCAGTGCGATGTCTCTTCTGATAAAAAATCTAACTGTACTTAAACAGGTGTTATTTGTCGCTAACGGTGTGTTTTGCCTTACCCTGCCCGCATTACGATTCCTCAGTTCGGGCAAGGGTTGGCTGGAAGCAGCAAAACAAGACATGATCGCTATGATGTTTATTGATATTGCTCTGCTGGTTTGCGCGGGCTGGTGTTTTTACGCGCTTTACACATTGCTACAGCCAGGGAACAAGCTGGCTGGTAATCAAACGCAACCAATAGAGCAACAGGAGATGGCCAAATGAATCATTTACTCTCCACCCTGCCCTTTATTATTTACAGCGCGCTTATTATCTTGTTGTTGGCAAAATCCGATCCCAGGCGCGCCCAGTTATCCGGTAAAACCCGTGTCAATCGTCATAACAACGTTTCATTATCTCCGGCAAGCCGAAAGCTTTTGGCGTTAAGTTTACTGCTACCTGTTATTCCACTTGCCATTATGTCGAACTATGCTGGCATATTAATGTACGCAGGTGCGCTAACGGTAATTGGGTGGTTGATGACTGAGCTGCCAGCGTCTGTGGTGTAATTTGCGAATTGGTTCCAACACAAGTATCTCAATAGTGAGTAACACCGTCAGGTATAACCGAAAACCAATCGGTGAGTAAGAATCCCCTTTTTCTCTAAAAAGGCTGACGGCGGGCAATCCATAGCGTACTTCCAAAGTTGCCACCGTGATTGCGAGCAAAGACGATACAAGCACGCCATGGTAAAGACGTCGTTGCGAAGACAGCTAGCTATATCTAGCCGCTACCCCGCTTTGGACTTCAGCATTTCGTGCATGGTCAACCAGCTAGTAAAAGCGCTAAACCAGCCGGTACTAGTGGTTTCCTTCGAATACATACCGAAGCCGTGACCACCCTGCTCGTAAAAGTGAAACTCCACCGGTTTTTCAGCAGCGTGCCAGTTCTCAATCAGGCCAAATTCACTGTTGGCGAAGAAAGGATCATCTGCGGCAAGCGCAACAAAAAGTGGAGGCGCGTCGTCTGGCACTGCTACCGCCGTTAACGGGCCGTAGATGTTGCCAATAAATGCGGGTTTGGCGTCTTCACCTACAAGGGCAGTGGCCATGGTGAGCATGGCGCCAGCAGAGAAACCTATCATGCCAATACGGTCTGTATCAATTTTCCATTCGGCTGCACGAGCCCGGATCATAGCAAAGGCGGCGCGAGAGTCTTCAATCTGGGGCGCAAGGCGGGTTTTCATCTGCTTTGGTTCAGGACGTGGCGGCCGCCGGCCAGTGTCTGAAAACATCTCATCCATCGCTCGTTTAAATTCAGTCATGTCACTGGGTGTCTGGTTCAAACGATACTTAAGAACAAATGCGGCAATGCCTTTCTCGGCCAATGCGCGGGCAACATCCCACCCTTCGTTTTCCATCGACAGTGTGCGAAATCCTCCACCGGGTGCAACTATGACCGCCGCGCCGATAGCGTTAGCCGGATCTGGCAAGAAAGGGGTGAGTGTGGCAACTGTAACATTCCTGACAAAACGACTACCATACTGAGAATGCCACGCCTCTAAAGTTTGAGCCCCAGGAAGTGGCGCGGTACCAATTTCGATGGCATTCGGCTGGTCGGGGGTTGGAATCGGGGTCATAGCATCGTCTGTCTGCGCCAAAGTTCGAGCACCAAACAAGCAAGCGGCTATCAGCAAGGTTACCCGAAGTATGGCTGACCGGGCGGCTCTAGGTTTGGAATGCATCTGTCCTTTCACCAAATGCTGTTTAACTGTTGAAGAGGAAGCGCCGAGTTGGGCCCATGCGTGACTTCTTTGATTAAGCTTTTTCATATAATTTCCTTACTATATCGTCTGGACAAAGAGTTTGGGCATGCAAGCCAAGATTCCGGCTGAACTTACGCCGAACTCGCCATTGACTGCTATTATTTCGATGTTCGGATAATGGGTTTAATGGTGCCATCTTCATTGAAGTGCACAGTGTCCACAGCAACCGATCTTCTGTAGCTGCCGCCGTCAGGGAGATCGGCGTTGTGATATGCAAGATAGGTGTTGTCCTTGAAATCAAACATGGCGGGGTGAATGGTAGTAGTGCCAGGAAGCGGCTCCATAATTATTCCCCGGTATTGCCAGGGTCCGGTAGCAGAGGCGCTAGTCGCATAGGCGATACTTTCCGGAAATCCCGCAGCATACACCAGATAATACAGGCCATTGTGTTGTGAAACGTATGGCGCTTCCTCAAAGTTAGGCAAAGTATTCACAGCATGAATTTGGACCTGACTTGTGTCACGGTTTTGCATTGTTCCATCTGAGTCCAACGTGTAGATTTCACCTTTCAGATGTATTAAATCGGCTTCAAGCTCAACCCACCATAGCTGCTGATTCCCCCAATAAAGGTAGGCTCGGCCATCGTTATCAATGAAAACAGCTGGGTCAATATTACGCCAGGTGTGATCTTTATATTCAGCGGTATCTTCAAGTAAAATCATTGGCATACCACGCGGGTCTTCAAATGGTCCTTCAGGGTTATCTGATACGGCTACGCCAATTGCAAAGCCAAACTTCCCTTCCGACTGCCCACCTTCCACTGTGGCATAAAAGTAATACCTGGAGACTCCTGATTCATCTTTTCGGTGTATTACGTGATGCGCATAAGCGTTGCCTGTCTTGCTGTCCCCCCGGGCCCAATCAAAGTCAGAATAACGAAATACGGCGCCTTTATTTTCCCAAGTCATCATGTCCGTACTTGTCCATAAGCGGTAGTCGTACATGCGATAATCATTGCCATCTACATGCTGCTCGTCGTGCGTTGTATACAGGTACACAGTGTCATTCACAACCATAGTTGCAGGATCCGCTGTATATATAATTTTACCCACCTTGTTGGTTGGATCCTCGGTGTCGTACTTGATAACAGGATTGTCAAAGCGTAAGGGAGGAATAGTTGACGCTGTGCTTTTGCTTCCAGCAAACTCTTCCGTTTTAGTGCTGCACGCAACTATTGTTAAAAGTGATATAAACAGAAATATATGCTGAGAGATTTTTTTTATAGTTACTATAGTCTTCGCTGTAGGCATTAAGGCGTGTTCCAGGTCATAAAGCTCATGAATTAACAGTTTGTTAAACTTTGTAACAAAGGAAACATCAGGACTATTGCGAATCCGTTTAATATGCTTATCTTTTTTACTCGTCGCTAATGTCAGTTAAGAACAATTCAGCATATATTGCGTTTTTCAGCTAAAATGAGTGTGGTGAACAATGAAAGTAGTATTGCATTGAATTTAGCAAGCCATTGCGGCATACCGACATAGCTATTGATGTATCCGGCGACAGCCAACGCTGCAGTTGCCTCTGATGCAGTTTTGACGATAATAAAAAGAGCGCCCGCTATTTTACCACTTGCCGGATTCAAAAGTGATATTCGTACTCGTAAGTTCCACCACTTACAGGATGGGCGACAGCCTGCTAGGCGGATGAAAACCTATTGCCTAAAGCAGCAATAGCAATTCACCAGATCAACGCGTCTCCGGCGATTGAAGCACTCATCCCTACAATTACGTAGGCTCCTGTTCCCAATATTGACCCAAGGCCAATGACTATCGCGCCCGTAAGCTGGATATTTCTTACTAGTTGGTCATTCATGAATACCGTTTCTAATAGCGAAATGGTAGCGAATTACACGAGCGGCCGATGATTGTTATATGACAGAAACCGATCAACCGGTTGCTTAATATCCTTCATTAATACTTTACTTGCAATGGTCACGAACCTGTTTTGTTACTTTTTTTACAGTCTTTAAAAATAGAGATATTACAGGTAAAAACCGATCCGTATTACCGGTTGTGGCCGTTAAAAGGAAGACTAATTATTATTGTCTAAAGTTATGCTATTACAAAAAACACGCTTACATGCTCGACTATTACTCTTTGTTGCCTTTCTCTCCTGCGGCTTGGTGGTTGGGTGTGCCTCAAACAAACCGCAAATTGAGATAAGTGACGATCACAACTTTTCCGCTATTAACACCTTTTATGTTCGACCTCCGCTTAACTCTGTTAATGCCACGATTGAAAATCATATGATGTCTTCTATAACCTCTATTCTTCAGAGCAAGGGCTTACAAGCTGCCAGCAAAGAAAATGCTGACGTTGAAGTTAGCTTTTTCCCTTCCACCGCAAGCAAAGAAGATGGAAAGTCAGTAAGCTTCGGCCTTGGCACCGGGGTATTCGGACGTTCAACCGGCATATCGCTGGGCAGTATTTTTAGCGTTCCTGTGGGTGAACAAGTGAGTCAGTATCAAAACCTTCAGATTGATATTATTGAAGATGGCGCGTTCATTTACAGTGCTGTGGGAAGTGCAGAACTCGATGCAAACGATAGCATTACTATCCAGAAAGAACTGACCAGCCTGGTTCGCGAGTTACTACAGCCTTATCCGGCCAAAGTCGAAACGCCTATGGAGCCGCAGTAACCTTGGGATGTAGAATATTTTTCATCCCCAACTCTTTTCTTGGTGTTTTCGAAAGAGATGTAACGAAGATTTACCGGTTCGTACTAGCTGATGGAACGTTCGAACACAAAGATTCGGTATAAATAGATTTGAGTGTGAGGAGACTATGCATGCCGATTCGGTGTGCTCGTTAATTTCTCTACTCCTGTAATGGGAATAGCCCTGAAAACACTATCCATGTATGGGTACCGTTTAATTTACGCGCCAATCCGCCCGCTATATACTTCTGCGGGAAATCTAACAAGCATTGCCCGAACGGACTGTCATCTTGCCTGATGAACCACCTTCTCGCTGACCTGGCTGGCAGACAGTACAGAAACGATAAGCAAGACAATATATAAAAGACTTACAGCCCCTGCTGTGAATAGCCGATTGGCTGCGGCACTATGGAAATCACCGCTGCGATTTCTCCGTTTTCTATGCACACATAGCTACGTGGCTTTGACGCGCTTTACTTTATATCACCTGAGATAACCGGTATCAACCCGCCATATCTGCTGCCACTTGGTAAATTACGGCTATCAGTAAAGATAAGAGCTTCTTCGTGGCCTTCTAAAAACCCGAAGATAAGTGTGAGTGTCCATCTTGGCTTTATGCGCCGTGCCCGGCGCACCAAGTAAAGAATCCACCTTCTAAAGAAGGTGGCTTTGTGTGAACCCCCTAAAAGGGGGGCCTTCTATTCTAGGGCGAGCTGAGCTTGCTCTTGTCTTTCAACCTTCTCCTGGTGACGTACATAACGTCTAATGATCTCTTCGTTCACTCCCACTGAATCAACAAAGTAACCTCGTTGCCAGAAGTGGTTTCCCCACATTTTGTTCTTTCTCAAATGTGGGTACTTATTGAATAGTTTCAAAGCTATCTTGCCTTTTAAAGCACCCATCAGGTTTGATATCGACAGCTTTGGAGGAATTTTTACTACTAGGTGAACATGGTCTATCTGCACGTTCAACTCCATCACTATGCAGTCGAGTTGCTGACAGTAGACGTGAATACACCTGTAAACATCTTTGCCTAATTTATTCGATAATATCCTGAACCGGTATTTCGGAGTCCAGACTATGTGATATTGACATCGCCAAAACACGTGCGATGCTTGCTCGTATCTACTCATGTTATTTTCCTTTTTGACTTCGCTAAAAATCAAAGGGAGATTTAACATGGGTAGGTATACGGGCAAAGCCCTGACATTAATGATAACCACCTACTGAAGTAGGTGGTTTAGGGCTGAAAATAAAAAACCTCCCGATGAACGGGAGGTTTTAAAATTACATACTTCAGGTTAATTAGAACTGCAGATTAACACTAAATCTGTATGTACGGCCTAGTACATCGTAGTATGCCGGGAAAGTGTTACCGCTGTTATACGACGTAGATGCTGCTTCTCCACCAACTACAGGAGGCTCTTTGTCGAACAAATTATCTACACCAAAGCTAAGACGGGTAAAATCGTTCAAATGATAGCTAGTAAACAAGTCGAAGTAGCTATAAGACTCAATTTTACGGAACGGAGCAAAAGTGTCAGCCTGTTGCGAAACTTCACGCTCTATCGAACTTTGGTAGCTCCACAGAAGAGAAACGGAGTAATCTTCGTAGTTCCAAGTCGTTCTTAAAGTTCCACGTGTCTGATGTTGAGGATCGCAGTTGCCACCAAAGTATCCGTTACAATCAATAACTTCACTAACCGACGAGCTTAACTGCTCTACCTTCAAGTAATGGTTAACATTACCGCTGAAATCTAACGTACCAGCGCCGTCTAGGTCTAAACCAACGTTAAACGACATTTCTAAGCCGCGAGTACGCAACCAAGACAGATTTGTGGTATAAGCCTCTACCCCAGATCCTGAAATGGTTAATCCGCCCCCGATACGGTTAATCTGCGCACACTGATCAGCGTTACCTAGTACATAACAACCATCAAGAATTTCCTGAGGGGAATTTTCACCAATATATCCATCGACGTCGATATCGTAATAATCAAGTGATAGCTGCGTACGCTCTAAACCTTCAAACTCAGGAGACCATACAATACCAGCAGTTAGTGTATTCGCTGTCTCTTCATTAGGCAGTGCATCAGGATTAGATCCGGATAACACATTAATCTGACCTGACACAATGTCGTCTACGGCACCAACCTGTGACTCACTCATGCCTGTAGAAAGACACAATGTACGTAATGTAGCATCAATGTTGGCAGCATTAGCTGATGAACATGGATCCATATCAGCATTATCCAATGCAGTTACCAATGGCGCATATAGTTCACCAACATTTGGCGCACGAGTCGCTTTCTGCTTCATTACACGAACTAAAAGCTCGTCTACTGGACGCCAAGCTAACCCTAACTTCCAGCTATCAGTACTTCCTACAGTATCGTAAGTTGCATAGCGGTAACCGAATTCTAGCTCAAGAATTTCAGCCAGTGCTGCGCCTTCAACAAGAGGTAATTTACCTTCACCAAAAACTTCATTAACTTTAAACGAACCTTCAACAGGTAACGAGTTACCGCCGGCACCACCTAAACAGCTAGCTGGAGCTAATTTCAAACATTCATCTGGATTAAAAGAAGCAATTTCTTCGCGATACTCGTAACCAAAGCTCATTGCGAGAGGGTTATCAGCCCACGGTAATACTACTGCTTCGATCGGTCCATCAACAATTGCAGAAAAAACTCTTTGTTGATATTCAGTGGTTGCAAACGCAGTTGCAGAAGAATAAGCAGCCATTTCTGGAGTGATAGTTCCAAAGCCGCCAAATACGTTTAACGGTACACAACCGCCGCCAGAAGTACACTCTTCAGTAGAGGTCGCATCTAAGGCGTTGGCAATGTTTGCAACGTTCGTGTAACCCGCGTCACGATTAACTTTGTTGGTTTCACCGTGTTGGAACGAAATATCATAGGCCCATGAGTCCGTCAGGAAGCCTTCCATACCAGCAACAATTTGAAACTGGTCTGTATTAAAAGTACTTGAACGTGCACCTAACTCAGGTGTGCGGCGGTTGACAGACATGTAAAGATAGTCCTCACTGTCCACAACGCCATTCCCATTTACGTCGCGCCAAGTGTCTAAGCCGTCATTTAAGGAACCCAGATTAGCATTTGCGCCATCGACAATGGCTGATCGCGCTTGATCGGAGAAATAAGGGTTGGCTACAGGGATCCAAAACGCGCTACCAAAGATTCCTGACGGTGCAATCTGAGTTTCAACAGAAGTATTTGTAAAGTTAAAGGTACCGTAAACAGTATGATTATCACTCAAATCATAATGTGCCATTGCTGTAGCACTGTATCTCTTAGCAGGGGTTTGATAGTAGTTAAACGGGTTGAAGTTATACGTGCTACACGCATCGCCGATGACAAATGACCCATCATCACGAAACTGACCCGCTACCGCTGGAGTTCCCACAATACCCATACGAGTAGGTATGCCGGTTCCACTGCCGCCACCTGGGGCAACGACGTTCGGTGTGCTACCACCACAGGTAGGATCAGAAGGCGGAGTCGGAGCGATACCCTCTAAAAAGTTTTGGTAGTTTGCGCCGGAAGCTGTTTCTATTCCATAATTACCTAAAGAACGATCACCGAGTAATAGAGGATCACGATTTAGCCAGCTTACAGAAACAACAGCATTACCTCTGTCGTTGTCGAAGTTACCGCCCAAGGTGAACGCCATGTTTTTGGTCTGTGCATCTGCTTCGCTAGTACGCGAGTGTGACATGTCCAGCTCAACGCCTTCAAAATCATCTTTAAGAATGATGTTAACAGCGCCAGAAATTGCATCAGACCCATAAACCGCCGAAGCACCACCAGTTACTATATCAATTCTATCGATCAGTGCGGTCGGAATAGTAGACGTGTCAACAGTACCTGACGTGTTAAATGGCACCACACGCTTACCATTCATCAACACAAGGTTCCTGTTTGATCCTAAGCCACGCAAGTTAATGGTGGCGCCGCCGCCTGAACCATTGTTAACGTTACCGTTATCTCCAGGCATTGCACCGGGCAAAGAACGTATGATTTGCTCTAACTCCGGCTGTTGCTGTTGTTCAATTTCAATTTCGCCAACAGTTGCAATAGGGCTGGTAGACATGGCATTAGCACTTCTAATGCGGCTACCGGTTACCTGAATCTTTTCTACTTTTTCTTCCGCTGATTGCTCATCTTGCTGTGCGTTGACATTACCAGCTATCAATAAGGGGGACATCGCGCTAACTGCTATAGCGTAACGTATAGACTTACTGAGTTGATTACCTTTAAACATGGATTGTCTCCCTAGACCACTATTAAACTAGTGTGTGTTATATGTCGCTTAAACGATTTCTTATTTGTGAAGGTTTTTTGACCTCGCCAATAACCACAGAAACATGAGGGGGTCAATTGAGTTTACGACCCTTATTTTGAAAAGTTCAATTTTTTTCAGCTTTTTTTTGCGGTAACTTACCTCATAGGAGATTAAGTTGACTTTTTTCAGTTGTTAGCGGCTAGATATGGTTTCAATCATTCCTATTTCACTCATTAACCCCAGATCGGCTTAAGCAACAACCATCGCATTGCGCTCAATGTCACTGATATTAAGGGATGGCTTGTTTTCTTTAAGACAATAAGCCACCAGACCAGCCATTAAATTGAGTGTAAAACCATTTATACTGCGATGCCTTGAGTGCTCAATGTATGAAATGTTCTTTAATTGGTCGTTGATAGTTTCAATAATGAAGCGCTTCGATAGCATCGCTCTGTCCCATAAAGACATCGCTTTTGCTTTCATATTTTTGCGAACCGTGGTGATAAGTTTGACGCCTTTCTCAAATAAATTAGCTTCTAATGCTTTGCTCAAATACCCTTTATCGCCATACAACTTGTCGGGTAAATGTCGAGCTAATTCTTCGACAGGTTTTGTGTCATGGACATTCCCCGTCGTCACTTTTGCCGCCACGATTTCACCCAGATGGTTCACTATCAAGTGTAGTTTAAAGCCGTAAAACCAGCCCATTGTTCCTTTTCCTCTTTGCGCTATCCCGTCAAAGGTTTTATGGCGAGGTATGCGAATGTTATGGCAAACCTTTAGGCTGGTAGAGTCAATGAATTCAATGCCTGTAGGCTTTCCCTTTAAAGTACTGAAGTAGGCACACATGGGCACAATTGTTCGCGGCATCACTTCTAAAAAGCGCGTAACTAAGCAGATCAGGAAATGCGTTGCGATAAAATACTCTTACATATCTCGAGTAATAATTCTTAAAATCGCGATGATGTGACATGTGAAAACCGATGATGATTGTCATCATTTCACTCATTGACATACGGCACTCACGTCGTCTTCTGGTGCCGTCTTCAAGTAGCTGCTTTTGCCATTGGGGAATAAACACTTTGCAAAAGTCATCGACATCGCAAAATAATTCAACTAGATTCTTCATGCCTGTTCCTTGTTGATTTGGTCATTTCTTTGTCGAAAGATCCGATCTTGGAACAGGCTTTTAGTTCAATTTCTTAAACAGGATTGGGGTTCATTAATGTCCTACCTCTTCTTCTACTTCTACTTCTACTTAAGAGCTAGTCATTGTTTTCGAGGGATATGAAACGTCAAGCCTGCATCATGGCTTGAAGCGGATTTATAAGCATAGCGCGCTTCATAAGGAGGCGTACGAAAAGCTGGGCTAGCGTGATCATATATGAAGAAAGGTCGGTATTAACGTCTCCGTTCGGCGATCTCATTATATAATTCGTGATATTTTGCTGCGGCATGGTGCTCTTTATAAGGAGAGCACCATGCATCCTCCTCCGCGAAACCATAAAGAATGGCTGTCTCTTTTTTAAGCATAGGGTTTAGGCAGCTAGCAGTCGTATTCAATGGGTTTTCGCGGCGCGGCTTACATAAGCAAGTGGTGCACCCCTAATTCGAATTCGTGCTTTAAAAAGGGTGCTTAAATGGACCACAAACTCTTACGGCCACTATTCTGCGTGCTGAATGGTGAAGATTACATAGCATTACATGCGTCTGACAAACCGTTGATTAGGTATCGCAAACCTGCTATGTGAATTGAAAATGACAAAGAAAAAAGGCCAGCATAAGCTGACCTTTTAATAAGCACTTAATTAAGTATTATTTAAAACTCAATACCTGCACTAAATTGAACGTACCGAGGCGTCTGGTAGGCCGTAGCCGCCATAAAACGCTCGTTCGTATCGCCAGGGAAGCTATCTTCAGCAAACTCGTTCCGTCTTTGTATTGAAGCAGCATCAAGTACGTTATATACATCTGCTCTTAGTACCACTGCTGAACCGTACACCTCTAAGTTGTAGGTCAAGTTCAGGTCAAGAGTAGGAGTCCATTCTGTGCGTCCGTAGGTACCACGTGAGAACTTAGCATACTCGGCTTCAAGCTCTTCGTCCGTACAATTGGCAGTACAAATATAGAAAGTGTCGCCGTATGCAGGAACGCCATTAGGATGGCCGATACCAAAAGCGTTCGTTGGACGCCCAGACGCTAAAGTAAAGTTTGCTCCAAGTGTAAGATCGTCGGTAAGTGCATATGCGCCGTACGCTTTAAATACGTGACGACGATCGTTAGGTAAGTAACCATAGGCACCATCCATCAACTCTGGGAAGTCAAAGTCTTGAGTAATACCCGCATCATCCTGAGCATTATCTGATTTAACCAGGCCTTCTGTATTACCGTAGCTTTGTGACCAGGAATAAGAAGCATTGAATGACCATTGCCCATCCCAAACACGTGCTAGCGTTAACTCAACTGCATTGTACTTACGTTCACCTTCCGGATAGCCAATTTCTGCTAAATCAACTTCAATGGCTTCATCAACCGAACCATCGCCGCTACAATCTGTGTCGGCAAATAGGGTTGCGATTTTACCAGGGTTGCCTAGGATGTAAGACGCAGCATGACAACCGTAAGTGTCATCAAGATAACCTGAAACTTCCATATCGTCGATAGCGCCATTCAGCTCACGACGGATACCACGGATACCCCAGCTCCAGTTTTCTGCAAAGACAGCTTCATACCCAAGTATAAATTCATCCTGATACATGGGATCCAAATCCTGGTCAACGAAAGAACGCGTATCCGGTACACTACCGTCGGCGTTCACTCTGTCTGGGCCGATCTGTGAACCTTTCTCGTAAGTTAGGTATTCACTACCATTAAAATCAGCGATCGCAGTCCCTAACAATGGAAAATATTGCGTGACATCAAACTCGTTTCCTGACATTCGAACGTTAGTGTTACTTGCTACAGGCAGGAAGTAACGGCCGACGTTGGCGTATACTTTGGATTCTCCGTCGCCATTGATGTCATAGGAGATACCGAGACGGGGTGCCCACATATTATCAATTTTAACGAAGGTTTCACCTGCACCATTTTTATTATCAAACGCGTCATTACGTAGACCAATCGTTGCAGTCAGACGGTCCGTGACACTCCAGATATCTTCAATATAAAACGCACTATTCTCTGTTTCAAAACTTCCTTCTACCGTACGAACACGTTCCTCTACGTACTCTGTGACACCCGCCGGAATAACCGCGCCATTGTCCAACTGTCCACCGGCTTCACCATCGCGTAAGTAAACAAACTTACCATCCGGTCCTGAATAGCCCTCCAGTGCCTCAGAAGTATTCGTTTCCGTATCGTAACCAAAGCGCACTAGGTGATCACCTAAATACCACTCAAAGTCGATACGCATCGCTTCACGCTTATCTTCACCTTCCTCGGTTAAATAGGCGGGACTACCGATACAGCCTGCAAACGTACCCAGTGGAGCATCATCGCGCAAATCGTAAACAAAATTACATTCATTTTGAACATTACTTCTCGATGTCAGAGCGTATTTGTTTTCTCCGTACATCGCCGTAACAGTTAAAGTATCAGTAAGGTAGCCTGTATATTTAACTGACCAGTTATCGCCCCCATTTTCTTCATACCCAGTGGACTGATACGTTTTTTCACCTGACGCTAAATCCAACCGATAGTTGCCAGTGGTAAGGGTGTTAGAATCAGAAAACGCTAACAACTCAAGTAAATGATCATCATTTATCTGCCAGTCAATTTTACCGCCGTAGAACGCGTCATCTGAACTTTCATCAAAGAAACTGCTACCTTCGCCAGTAGTTCCTTCACGACTAATATCACGGGGGTTATAAATTGCATAGAAAAATAGAGTATCTTCGATAAGCGGACCAGAAGCGTAAATATTTCCTTCCATTTCGCTTCTTTCATCTAAACGATTAACTACATATGCGTTACCGTTTGATAAGTATGTGTCAGGGCTTTGTTCTCTAAGACTTTCAGGCTGGTAATATACGTTAGCACCAAATTTAAATTCGTTGGTACCACTTTTAGTAATCGCGTTGATTACACCACCTGTTGAACGACCAAACTCAGCGGAATAGCCGCCGGTCTTTACTTCAAACTGTTTATAAAATTCAAATGGAACATCTGAGAAACCCGTACCAGTTCTGAAGTTGGTTACATTTAACCCATTAATATAAACAGCGTTTTCCGCAACAGACGAACCACCGAATGAGGCCAGGTTACCAAAACGGCCATCACCTGCCACTGTACTCGGAGCCAACAAAGCAACAGCTGTCGCGTTTCTTGCTACCGGTAAACGATCGATTTCAACTTCGCCGATGTTAAGTGCAGTACCTGAAGAACTTATATCAATCATTGAAATGGATGTTCCAGAAACTTCAATTCGCTCAATATCAGTGGCTAATCCAACAGTTAACTGTCTTGAACCACCAGCGTTAATTGAAAACTCTTGGGACTTGCTTTGGGCATAACCCGGTGCTTTGGCAGTTACCACATAACGGCCAATAGGCAGAGCCGGGAACCGATAGTTACCTTCAGAGTCAACTTCTACGGTTCTGGTAAAACCTGTTTCCACATTCAGAATTGTTACTTCTGCATCCGCAACTGCTTGTTCTGATGAGCCGACAACCTGGCCAGATACAGCACCTGATGTACTTTGAGCCAACGCAGGCGCAACGCCCCCCATTGCCGCAGCCACAGCTATCGCCGTAACCGTGCGGGTAAAAATATTTCTCTTAAAATTAAACATTTGTGTCTCCCTGGACAACAATACTAATTGATTATTAATTTTTAGAATCGCTTGAGCGCGACTTATTCTTTTGAACGGCCTAAACCTGACCCGATAATAAACAAAGAAAGTAAGAAGGGTCAACTGTGCACCTACCGGATTGTCAGAAAAGTTCCAATTATTTCTCAGAATCCTCCATTAAATGTAAATATTTACATACAGAAACAAAAAATATAACAAGTTACTTCGAATAATTGATATATTTTTACAATTTTTAGAGCAAAACCCATTCTTATTATTTACTGAGCAAGTCTTGCGAACTACTAAAACAAGATTGGCTAATTTTGGCCCAAATAAAACCCTAGATATTTTCTTATTGAATCAGGCAGTTCCGGCAACATTTCTTTCGGAAGTAAAAACGTTGCCATGTTAAAGAAGTCGACGAAAATTCTGTTCGATTCAGTGGTCTTTTTAAGATAGTGGTGACCCGAGGAGCCGCCTGTCCCGATTTTTGTTCCTAGCATGCGTTGTACCATCATGGCGTGCCGGTAGCGCCAGATAGTCAGCTTCTCGTCGATATCTGTTAGTGCGGTAATTAGCTGAAAAGGCAGGTTGAAAATGGGTTCTTCAGAATACTGTTTGATAAAGAGCGCTGACAGCATGGCTTGCTGGCTTAGCCGAAACGTGCCTTGCTCAGTCAGATCAGCGTATTTTTGCGTATCGAATAACGCGTCGAAATTGTCACGGGTAGATTGCCAGTCGCGCAGCTCCTGCTGTTTTTCTTTTTCAGTAAGCGTGTCATTCTGATAAATGGTCTTTTTGTCATTGTCGAGCAATGTGTCTGTTGCCGCTTTATAATGTTGCCAGAAGTCAAACTGATCTCGCTTTAGCAACGGCATGCGCGCCAGCCAGTTCTCGATAAGCTCGAACAAACTGGGTTTCTTTTCAAGGTTTTCCAACAGCGCCCGGTCTTGTTCTGACAGCCGGTTATAAAAGCTTTGTTTATCAAAATCGATACGGAATTCACGTTTCAATCCGAGCGAAATTTCCAGGCGTTTGAATTGGATACTTTGAAAGCCTGATGCCGGCACCAGATAATCTCTGAAAGCGAGAAATTGCTGTGGCGTCATGGTTTCCATCACGCTAATTTGATCGTTCATCAGCTGCTGTATCTGAATAATACGGTGTAAACGATGAACCACCGTTATAAGCTGCTGATCTTTCACTTCTTCCTGATTAAATATATCTATGACCGCATTCAGTTCATGTAACACCTGCTTAAACCATAGCTCGTACACCTGGTGCACGATAATAAACAGCATTTCGTCGTGGGCGGTTTCGCCATAGCGAGTGCTCTCCAGTGATTGCGCCCCCAGAATTTTATCCAGTTGCAGATAGTCACCGTAGTACACGGGAGTTAAATTTCTTTTCATAGTCTTTCTACATTGTCGTAAATTTTAAAAATTTTAACACTCCCCCCTCGACTTCGACAGTAAACAGGCTATATAGAAGAGAGATAACTGTTCTGTTGCTGTAACTTAAAGGAACCATCATGAAGTTGGATGACGACATTCACAATTATTACGAACACCTGGTGCTTGAACGAATCGCAAAATTAAAGCTGGATAAAGATAAATCTACTGATTATATAGCTGATTTGTGCTGCCTTGCATTGAACCAGGTACCGCCAAGGTACATTCGATACGAAGTGGATATGGCTTTTTACCTGCCGCAAAGCGAACGCCAGCAAATGGAGATGAACGTGGAATATGCCGTAGAGAAAGCGATTAACTTTTTAAATCAGTCGCAGGAAAGAAAGCCTGCTTAAGAGAGGGTGGCAGGCCTCCAGCCACATCCCGGCACATGAGTCGTCTGCTGCGGCTGCTCCCTTCCGGGCCTGACCGAGTCCACAGAGTATCATTGCGAGAGGACCAAAAGCCCACCATAGAAACTTGCTCAATGGCGAGAGGCTGAAAGCGACTTACCATTGGAGCGGCGCATTATGAACAAGTGCGCGTTAACTTTCAAGCTTTGCCGGTAAATCGTTCCTCAGCAATCATATTTGCTACACGATTGGTGGCTTTTTGTTCTGTTTCGGCTCTTTCGAATATTTCATTCAATGTCTCGCCGATTTGTTCAATATGCTCGCGCATGGCGTCATTGGAGGAAGATTCCATGCGTTGATGGTAAATATCGATAACGCCGCCAGCATTAATTACATAATCTGGTGCATACAAAATGCCGCGTTCACGCAAGACATCACCGATATCTTCTCGCGCCAATTGATTATTGGCCGCGCCAGCAATTACCTTGGCTTTTATGGTAGGTAGGGTTTCATCATTGATAGATGCGCCTAACGCACAGGGCGCAATGACATCCACGTCTAAGGTATAAATGTCTTCTGGGGCCACTGCGGTTGCATTAAATTCTTTAACGGCACGCTCTACCCCTTCAGGATAAATGTCTGTTACAAATAATTCAGCGCCTGCTTCATGCAAATGTTTAGCTAAACGATAACCAACATGTCCCATTCCCTGGATCGCAACCTTTATCCCTTTAAGATCGCTTTTAAGCGCGTAACTGACCGCCGCTTTCAATCCAACAAACACACCATATGCCGTAGAAGGCGCAGGATTTCCATCAGGTTGTTCGCCAGCATAATGATATTGCGCTTTGGTACCCGCAATATACTGGGAATGTTCTGCCATTTGCTGAAGATCTGTTACTGCAATCCCTGAATCTTCAGCCGTAAAATACTTCCCACCTAAAGAATCAACAAACTTACCCATTGCTGCCATCATCTGCGGGGTTTTCTGCTTACGTGGGTCGCCGATAATAACGGACTTACCGCCACCCAACTTTAGGTTAGCCATCGCAGCTTTATAAGTCATGCCTTTAGAAAGACGTAATACATCTGTCAGCGCTTCCGCACTATCAATGTACGGCCACATGCGACAACCACCCAGAGCAGGACCCAAATTGGTATTATGGACGGCAATAATTGCACTTAGACCCGCCTCTTCATCGCGGTAAAACGCCACATGTTCATGGTTGGCAAATTCAGGGTGATCAAAAACAGACATACGGGCTCATTCGTTGCAAAAAGTTTACGTTATCTTAGCGTAACAGCTTGAGGACGTACCTTGCTAAGTTTAAGAGCGGAATTTACAAGCAGCAATGAAGCTCTTATTATTCTTCCTCGTGCTAGGATGTATATCCTAGATTTGATTTTATTATATAATACCCATCACAATAATTAAGAGCTTCCCCTACATGAAACTTGATAAATTTGATCGCGAGATACTTCGCGTTCTACAGCAGGATGCAACGATATCAATGGCCGATTTAAGTCAGCGTGTGGGGTTATCTCATACGCCCTGCTGGCGTAGAGTCAAACGTATGGAAGCCGACGGTATAATCCTGCGCAAAGTGACATTGTTAAATAGCAAGAAGCTTAACCTTGGGGTCTCGGTTTTTATTTTTGTCACTTTGAAAAATCATGATGGAGACTCACTCACTGACTTTGAGAACGCAGTTCAATCCATAGATGAAGTTGTTGAATGCCACACTACCAGTGGCGAAAAGGATTATCTTTTAAAAGTAGTAGTAGAAAGTATTGAGGAATATGAATCTCTGCTGAAGACAAAGCTTACTCATTTACCGCTGGTCGATCATCTCAGTTCCACATTCGCGCTAAAGCAGGTAAAAAACACCACCGAATTACCCATCAAAAATCAATAAGCAATCCGGCCTTGAATCTGCGGCGCTCTACTGAGAGTCAGTTTGATTTTCCGGGGCCGCCTGTTTAAAGGCATCAAGTGCATTGCAATTTTCTGCTATCTTGCTAATCAGCGGAAACTGGTGCATGTTAACTCCGAACCGCCGGGCATTATAGACTTGTGGCACCAGACATACATCCGCCAGAGTCACATCAAAGTCGAAGCAAAATTTCCCCGCCTGCGTTTGCAGGCGGCTTTCGATTGCCCGAAAGCCTGTTTCTGTCCACTTTCTTACCCACTGCGTAGTGGCGTCATCACTGGCGTTAAACTGACTTTTAAGGGCGTTTAACACACGAAGATTGCCCAACGGTTGAATATCACACGCAATGTCCTGCGCCAAAGCCCGCACGCTGGCCCGTTCAAGCGTATGCTTTGGAAGCAACGGGTAAGCATCGTAATAACGCTCATCAAGATACTCAATGATACTGAGCGATTGTGTGAGAATAATGTCTTCATCTTCATGAACCAGCGTAGGCACCAAGCGAGCCGGATTTAAGCGTTGATAGTGCTCTGAATGTTGCTCTCCGCCGTCTTTTGCCAGGTGAACAGGTACATAGTTATATTTTAACCCTTTCAGGTTTAGCGCAATTCGTACTCGGTAAGAGGCAGATGAGCGCCAATATCCGTATAAAGTTAGATTCATTATGCCTCCTTACTATGCAGGCTCTTTCAAGCATAACCTATTTTAAAGGTTTTACCTGCTGGTCTATTGCTCCGAAAATACTCACACCTGTTTCATCCAGCATTTCGATACGAATGCGATCGCCAAATTGCATAAAAGGCGTGGAAGGCTTCCCATCTCGAATGGTTTCGATCATGCGAACCTCAGCAATACAGGAATATCCTACTCCACCTTCGTCGATTGAAGAGCCGTAATCAGTGCCTTGTTTGTTGGATACCGTTCCTGATCCGATTATCGCACCTGCGCGAAGATTTCTGGACTTCGCTGCATGGGCAATCAGTTGGCCGAAGTGGAATGTCATATCTTCACCGGCGGCGGGTTTTCCGAACAGTTTGCCGTTGTAAGTAGAACGCAGGGGATAGCTCAGTTTTCCATCTCGCCAAGCATCGCCTAGCTCATCAGGCGTCACGGCTACCGGAGAAAAGCTTGAAGCTGGCTTCGACTGGAAAAAGCCAAATCCTTTTCCAAGTTCGCCTGGAATCAATCCCCGTAGCGATACATCGTTGACCAACATCACCAGTCTTATTTTCTCCAGCGCCTGAATATCCGAACAGCCCATCGCCACGTCATCAATAATAACAGCCACTTCACCTTCGAAATCAATGCCCCATTCGTCGCTCGGTAGGATGATGTCGTCATAAGGCCCGATAAAGTCATCTGAGCCTCCCTGATACATTAGTGGATCGCTCCAGAAGCTTTCGGGCATTTCAGCGCCTCTGGCTTTTCTCACCAGTTCAACGTGATTAACGTAAGCGCTCCCATCCGCCCATTGAAAAGCGCGAGGTAACGGAGATGCGCAACGTGCTGCTTGAAACGCTTCGCTCTCAACAACATTGTCGTTTAGCTGTTTATAACGCTGTTGAAGTGCATCTTCAACGTGCTGCCAGTTGTCCAGCGCCTGTTGCAACGTGGCGGCAATATCAGATGCATCGCATGTTCTCTGTAAATCTCTTGAGACCAACATCAATCGCCCATCGCGGGAGCCGTCTTTATAGGTCGCCAGTTTCATGAATATTCCTATTTCTGTGTTTCACTGTCTTGAGCGCGCCAGCTATATACATAGTCGGGGTTTTCCACCGCTTTTGCAGCATCACCGACTGTCAGGGCATCACGGGTATCAAGCATAACGGCAACTTCGTCGGTAAAGGTTTTCTTATGGGCGCGGCCGGCAGCAAATGCTTTCGGGTGGGGGCCGTGGGTAAAGCCAGCGGGATGGAATGTCACCATCCCTCTTTCGATATTGTCACGGCTGAAAAAATCGCCTTCATGATAAAAAAGCACTTCATCGTAATCATCGTTACTGTGATAGAAAGGAACCTTAAGCGCGCCGGGATCACTTTCAATTGGCCGGGGCACAAAAGTACAAATTACGAAACGTGCGGCCACAAACGTAGTATGTGCAGATGGCGGCAAATGGTAGCGATGGCTCATGATGGGGCGAATGTCTCGCCAGTTTAAACGCACTACACTCAAATCGCCGTGCCACCCGATAGCATCTAATGGATTATAAGGATAGGTGATGCGTGATACCTGCTGATGGCGTTTAACTTCTACCTGCCAGGTATCTTCGTCCTGCTGAGCCAGAAATGCGTCATTAATTTGAGGCGTGTCTAACACTGCAGGGTCAAAAATTGCGTGTCCGCCAAGCATCCCTTTTTCCGGTAACTGATAAGCATCATTAGTCGCTTCAATCATCAGCAGTTGCATTGGCTTGGCAGGCTCTAAACGCCACATGGTCGAACGCGGTATTACAATATAATCGCCTTGGCTTACCGGTAAATGCCCGTAGTCACAGAACAGCGTTCCCTCACCTTCGTGAATAAACAACAAATCGTCGCCGTCTGCGTTACGTGCCAGCGTTGTCATTGGCTTCGCACAATGCCACAGCCGATACTGGCAATGCGCATTGCTCAATATAAGGGGAGCACCAAAAGGACTCGTAGAATCAGACTTACACCCTTTGCTGCTCAAATTATTTAAATCGAAGGCCCGCGGACGCAATTCTCCTTCCCACTCCATCCAACCAGTAGGTGCATGCTTATGATGCATATGAGCGGCAGGACCAAAAAAGCCGCTACGCCCAATTTCCCGTTCGTAAATCCCTTCTTCAGGAAAATCGGCGTGAGCCTGGCGGGAGTGCGTGCCCTGGCTTGTGGGAAAGGAGATCCAGTTACGCATTTTCCTGCTCTTGTGAAATTACGCCGCGCCGAATTTGGTCCTGTTCGATAGATTCGAACAATGCCTTAAAGTTACCTTCGCCGAAACCTTCATTGCCTTTGCGTTGAATGATTTCGAAAAACACAGGGCCGATAACGGTATCAGTGAAAATTTGTAGTAAAATTCCATCTTTCATAGGAGCGCCATCAATAAGAATACGCAGATCCCGAAGTTGCTGAAGACTTTCACCGTGGCCTTCTACTCGTTCGTTAACTGCTTCATAGTAGGTGTCTGGTGTATCCATAAATGCCAACCCACGAGCTTTAAGATCGGCAACTGTTCTATAAATATCATTGGTTGAAAGCGCAATGTGCTGAATGCCCTCCCCTTTATATTCTTTGATGAACTCCTCAATTTGTGATTTATCATCTGAAGATTCGTTGATAGGAATGCGGATTTTCCCGCACGGTGATGTCATGGCTTTACTTACCAGCCCCGTCAGCTTGCCTTCAATGTCGAAGTATCGGATTTCACGAAAATTGCCAATTTTTTCGTAAAAATTTGCCCACACCGCCATATTTCCGCGGCGCACATTGTGAGTGAGGTGATCGATGAACTCCAGCCCGGCATCCGCCGCTGCAACTTTTTCTTCCCATCCATCGTAAAATCTGAAATCTACCTCATAGATATTCGCATCGCCGTATCTGTCGATAAAATATAATGTACTTTCACCAATGCCATACACAGCGGGAATGTTGAGCTCCATCGGCCCTAGATTACCGACAAACTTTTTAGCTCCATTTGCCAGCGCATGCTCCAGCGCTATTCCTGCATCCTTCACACGAAATGCCATTCCACACACACTGGGGCCGCGCAAACGTGCAAATTCTTCGGCCTGAGAAGCGGGTTGAGCATTGACGATAAAATGAATATCGCCTTGTTTATACAACCACACGCGCTTGGATTTATGTTGAGCCACTTCGGCAAAACCCAGGGAAGTAAAAAGCGTTTTTAACGCATTAATGCCCTGTTCATCAGCAGCGGTATATTCAACAAATTCGAATCCGTCTGATCCAAGTGGGTTATACGAATAATCTGCGTTTGCCATTTTTTCGGCCCTTGTTAACAATTATTTTTCATACTAAACATCATTATTAACAAACAAGCCAGCCCCCACAATTATAGGAGCAAGAACAAAAGAAAGGAGAATGCGTACATTAATCTTGACGAGAAGGGGTGATCAGAGGGGAAAGAGGCAGAATTCACGCTTTACCGTCGAAGTAAAGCGTAAATCTACACGGACAGAGCGTATCTAAAGCTTTACAGTGGCTTTATTGATACCATAATCGCGCAGCTTATTGGCGATTGCGGTATGACTCAAACCCAGCTTTTTCGCCAATTGGCGAGAACTGGGATAAGAAGGATATAGCCTTCGCAACAATTCCTTTTCAAACTTTTTTACTTCCTCGTCCAGGGTCCCATCAAAATTTTCGTCAATATAGGTGACGCTGGGTGCGCAGTCCGGCAACTGAACATCTTCCTTGGTAATTTCATTGCCATCTAACAAAGAAAGTGCGCGATAAAGCGCGTTCTGTAACTGCCTGACATTACCCGGCCACGGATATTGCTGCAGAAATTCTACACAGGATTTACTTAGTTTAGCCGGACGCCGCCCCAATTTGCCGCTGTGTTGCGAAATAAAAGATTCTGCCAGGGCGACAATATCGGGACGTCGTTCTTTAAGAGAGGGAACGACAAGACTTAGCACGTTCAAACGGTAGTACAGCTCCTTTCTAAACAGGCCATCTTCCACCAGCTGCCCCAGATCCCGACATGTTGTACACATGAATCGCACATCAACTGCTACCGTCTTATTATCACCCACCCGTCGAAACTCGCCGTTTTCCAATACCCGCAAAAGCTTGGCCTGAAGCTGCGCAGACATATCAGCAATTTCATCAAGCAGTAAAGTACCGCCAGCAGCCAGCTCTAACAGTCCAGCTTTGCCTGTAGGCTGATTGAATGCGCCCGCGGCGTAACCGAATAATTCGGTTTCTGCCACGCTGTCAGGTAATGATGCACAGTTAAGTGCTAAAAATTCACCCTGGCTGCGCCGGCTGGCTTGATGACAGGCGCGGGCAATCATCTCTTTTCCTGTACCGGTTTCGCCAAAAATGAGAATAGGCGCATCTAAGTCCGCTATCTGCTTGGCTTCTTTTATGGTTTTACGCATGGCCTGTGAGGCAACTACGAAATCGTCAAAACTGTCAGTTTCCGGTTGATGGAAGGCGCTGAACTGTTGCCCTAATCGCATTTCTGATTTCAGTATGACTACCGCCCCTGCCATTATTGTCTGATGTTCCCCATCAGGCACTACAATGGGTAATATATCTGCCAGATAATCTTGCTGAATAAACTTTACCTTGGTGGATTGGGCGGGCGTATTTTTTCCTTCCATCCAACGCATGAAATTGAAGCCCTTTACCAGTTCCTGAATGTCTGTCCCTTCGACATCATCAAAGGTCATTTCAAGTCCGCTGGTAACCGCATCATTACACATTACCACCCACCCCTTAGTATCAATTGAAAACACCGGGTCGGGTAAAGTACGCAAAATGGCAGAGAGTTGGTTTCGCTCTCTCTCGCCGGGCATATAGGGAGTAGTTTTAACGTCATCTATGCCGTTTATGCGGCGAATCTGAGGCATTAAATGCTGAAAGTCGGCAAACTCAATGTTAGGGAAATTGAGAAAAATTTTACCTCCTTCGTCAATTTCAATGCCGCGCAAGTCTATTTCGTGAGTTACAAGAATATCTAACACGTCCTGAGTGATCCCAAGACGGTCCTGACAACTAATCTCTAAACGCATAACCAATTCTTCATGTAAAGTTATTTTTACAGCATATCACATTTTTATAACAGTAAAAGTAGAAAAATTGGGATGATATAAAGGATAGGTAGAGAGGTTTTACTGCCAGCGGCAAGTAACCCTGCCGCTGATTTACTACCCGGCTTGTTTTTCTTTGGGTGCAAAAAGAGGCTCAAACAACCCTTTTTGTTTTGCCTCTGCGACTAAAGCCATAATGTCAGCCTCTGCAAGAGTGAACAGGTCACCGAAATCATCAAGTATGTAGTATAAGGGCTGCATGATGTCGATGCGGTAAGGCGTTCGCAGCGCATCAATTGGATTCATCGGTTTGCGAAGTGGCGTGTCACTTTCAAGCGCATATAAGGTTTCACCCGGCGAAGAGAGAATTCCTCCCCCATAAATGCGCGTTCCTTGCGAGGTGCTTACTAGTCCAAATTCTACGGTAAACCAGTAAAGTCGCGCGAGGTAAACTCTGTCCTCTTTGTTAGCGGCCAGCCCCAGCTTACCGTAGGTATGGGTAAAATGCGCAAATGCGGGATTAGTGAGCAGCGGACAATGACCGAACACTTCGTGGAAAATATCCGGCTCTTGCAGGTAATCGAATTCAGCGCGATTGCGGATAAACGTAGCCACCGGAAACTGCTTGTTCGCCAGCAACGTGAAGAACGCCGTAAAGTTAATGAGTGCTGGTACCTCAGCAGTTTCCCAACCAGTACAAGCTCTAAGTGTTTTATTGATTTGGGGTAATTGCGGAATGCCGCCTTTACAAAGATGAAGCAGCTCCAGACCATCAAGATATTCCTGACATGCCCTACCCTGAAGGAGATTTAACTGTCGATGGCACAGTTCGTCCCAGATTTGGTTTTCCTCATCGCTCCAGGCTATCTTCCCATGCGCATCTGATTGACGCGATTGGTACGGCGTAGATTTCGACATAACTTAACCTTTGCGTAAATCCTAAGTTACCGTCTAGTGTAATGAAAATCGAAGGCCGAGAAAGGAAAGTACGTAAACCTGCGCAGCTGTCTTACGTAACAATATATTTACATTATGATTATGTCGCGCTATAAAAAGACCGCGCAACAGAAAAGGCAGCGGGCGCTGCCTTGTAGCAAATTTTAAGCGTATTAAAGCCGGCTAATTTCCCGGTTTAACTGAAATTCTCTGGAGGTGACATATTTTTCCATATTGCGAAGACGAAGTTCAGAATCCTTAAACCGGTCGCTTATATCGCGAAATGCCTGTTTGGGCGGTTCCCCTGCTTGCCATACGTTACGCTTTACTTCCACCTTATGACCTTTACCCGCATCGCTGGTTTTATTGCGCCAGCCCTTGCCTTCGTGGAAAGGATCTATTACCAGCTCTTCATTAAGGTTTATAGGCTTTTTATCCAGGATAAACCATCCAGCAACGTAGGCTACAACCATAAAAGCTCCGGCGAGCAAAAAAAATGCCGTGACAAATAATATGCGAACCAGCCATCTTTCAATACCAAAATAATTAGCCACACCAGAACATACGCCTGCTATACGTGCATTTTCCGTATCTCTGAACAACTGTTTACGATGATTCATGCGCGGTTCCTCCACTGCGGGGACTCATTGTCGAGAATCGCTTCCAATGTCTGGATCCGTTCAGACATTTTTTCGGCCTTCTCGGCTAATTCCTGTAACGCCGCGTATTCTTCTGCCGTTAGTCCCTGATTAACCTGTCTTTTACTTCTGTAATGCAAAATCAGCCAAATTGGTGCTACAAAAATCGTAAACAGGATTAAAGGGGCTATGATTAACGCTAAAATTCCGTCATCCATTTTTCATTACCTCCGATAATTTTAATGTGCTCGCATTCTTGGCGCTCCTGTTGCCGTGATCATAGCAACAGGGAGCCAACAGAGACTTATTCCACGTTGTTGTTAGTTTTATTTAATCTCGCTTTCAGTGCAGCAAGTTCTTCATCAATCTTCTCACTGCCTTCCAGTTCAGCAAATTCGTCATTTAACGTCTTTTTGCCTAAATCGTAAGCTTCCACCTGAGACTCAAGATCATCAATTTTTCGCTCATACTGTTCAAAGCGACCCATGGCAGCATCTACTTTTGAACTGTCCAACGTGCGTTTGACTTCCAGCCGCGAACTCACCGTTTTCTGGCGCATAATAATCGTTTTTTGACGACTCTTAGCATCGGCCAGCTTATCCTGGAGTTGAGAAACTTCATCCTGAAGTTTAGAGATTTGCTCTTCCACACCGGCTAATTCTTGTGTCAGCGTGGCTGCCGCTTCTGCAGACTTTTTCTTTTCCTGTAAAGCTGCGCGCGCTAAGTCTTCACGATCCTTGCTTAACGCCAGTTCTGCTTTCGCGGCCCAGTCACTCGCATCAGATTCATACTTATTGATCTGCGCTGTAATTTCCTTTTTACTGGCAATAGTTTTTGCAGAGGCTGAACGTACCTCTACCAGCGTGTCTTCCATTTCCTGAATGATCAAACGAACCATTTTCTCTGGATCTTCAGCCTTATCCAGTAATGCGTTAATATTAGAGTTCACTATGTCAGTGAAACGCGAGAAGATACCCATAATTATTACCTCTAACTCGTCTTAAGGGATATGCACAATGGCATAGGTTGAATATACCTATTCAATATACTTGCCAACTTCGTAAGTTTTTAACCTTATGTATTATAACGCGATTTTAGAAACTAAATAGTTGTCGTAAGCGGACACTTTTTCATCTACACTACTATTTAGTCGAAATGACTAAATTTTAAGGAATATAATGAGTAGATTTCGCCAACAGGAAAATTTGTTGGGCCAGGCAAATAGTTTCCTGGAGGTACTTGAACAGATTTCACAAATTGCCCCTCTGAGTAAGCCTGTGCTGGTAATCGGCGAACGCGGCACCGGCAAAGAACTGGTCGCTGCTCGTCTTCATTACCTTTCGCAGCGTTGGGATCAGAATTATGTGAAACTTAACTGTGCAGCGTTAAATGAAAATCTGCTGGAAAGCGAGCTATTCGGCTATGAAGCAGGCGCTTTCACTGGCGCAGCCAAACGCCGGGAAGGCCGCTTCGAAATTGCCCATAACGGTACCTTATTTTTAGATGAGCTGGCAAATACACCCAGTCTGGTGCAAGAAAAACTGCTTCGTGTTATTGAATATGGGGAATTTGAAAGAGTTGGCGGCAGCAAAACGTTGAAAACCGACGTGCGCTTAGTTGCTGCCACCAATGAAGATTTACCCGCACTAGCGGAAGCTGGCGAGTTTCGCGCTGATTTGCTTGATCGGCTTGCCTTTGATGTCATCACCATTCCTCCGCTCAGGGAGCGGCGCGAAGATATCTTACTATTGGCTGAAACTTTTGCCATTAATATGGCACGCGAAATGGAAATGGAATTGTTCAGCGGCTTTACTGAAAAAGCCAAGCGTACCTTGTTAGACTATCACTGGCCGGGGAACATTCGAGAACTCAAAAATGTTGTTGAACGCGCTGTGTACCGTTGCAATAACCCGCACCTTCCGGTGCATGAGGTGATTCTTGATCCCTTCGAGTCAGCATTTAGGCCAAGCTCCCGTATTAAAGCGCCTGCTCAGAAGCTTTCGCAAACGGTTGCAACTGAAGCTGTAGCCACACCTCCCCCACCTCCGGCAGAAAGAGCTTCCGCCAATGAGCCTGTTGCAGCGGAGCGTATAGACGTTGAATATCCTATCGACTTAAAAGAACGCTCACAACAGTTCGAAATCGACATGATTCGTCAGGCATTGGCAGACAGTCAGTATAATCAGAAGAAGACGGCGGACAAACTTAGCCTGACGTATCACCAGCTACGCGGTTACTTGAAAAAATACAATTTGCTCGATTCTTCCGCTGAATCCGTGGAGTCATGTTAATGGCTGCAGCGCAGGCGATGCTTTGGGTTTTTATTATCGTTGCTCTCGCATTCGTAGGCGGCTGTTCGCCCACTGAAAAAGATGCCTATTACCGGTCAGGCATTATTTACTGTTCTGAAAGTAATCCGGTGAATTTCAACCCTCAGCTAGATACCTCCGGCACCACATCTGATGCCACGTCGCATCAAATCTATGACCGCTTACTCGATTTTGAACCTGAAACTGGCCACATCGTGCCGAGCCTTGCGAGTAGCTGGTTAGTCTCAGACGACGGTTTAACCTATGCTTTTCAACTCAGGCAGGGTGTGAAGTTCCATCACACAGATTATTTTACGCCTACGCGAGATTTCAACGCTGACGATGTGATTTTCAGCATTAACCGGTGGCGGCTCCCTTCACATCCTTATCACAATGTATCCGGCGGTCGCTATCCCTACTTCGAAAGCATTGGTTTGGCTGACAACATTGCTAATGTCGAGCGGATAAACGGCTACCGCGTAAAGGTGAAATTATACGAAAGAGACAGTTCTTTTCTGGCAAACTTAGCCACTGATTTTTCCATTGTTTTATCTGAAGAGTATGCGCAACGCCTTATGGAAGCGGGCGTTCCAGAGCAAATTGACCACTTTCCTATCGGCACTGGTCCATTTCAGTTTGAAAGCTACCGTAAAGATCATTTCATTCGTTACCACCGCAACGATTTATACTGGGGTGAAGGGAACAGCGCTGAACGGCTGATTTACGACATCACCGCCAAAAGCTCTATTCGTATGGCAAAACTCATCACTGGCGAGTGTGATGCCATCGCTTTTCCTGCACAAACGGAGCTGGACATTATTCGTAACCGGGAAGGTCTGGCGCTGGCTGAAAAGCCTGGCTTAAATGTAGGTTTTTGGGCTTTTAATACTCAGCGCCCGCCTTTTGATAACCCTGATGTGCGCCGGGCGCTAGCGTATGCAGTAGATAAAAACACCTTGCTGGAAGCCGTGTATTTTGATAGCGCAACCCGTGCCAAAACCCTGCTACCCCTGGCAAGCTGGGCCTTCCAAAGCGATGCTGAAGATACGCCTTACAATCCTGTGTTAGCCAGAAAATTATTGGATGAAGCAGGAATAGAACCTGGCTTTACCATGACAATCTGGGCTATGCCAGTGGAACGGGCTTATAATCCTAACGCAGCTAAAATGGCAGAACTTATTCAGCGCTATCTAGCTGATGTCGGCATCCGTGCCAATATTGTGACCTACGACTGGACAACATTTCGCCGCCACTTGCGTGAAGGGCTGCATGACTCGGTACTTATTGGTTGGTCTGCAGATAATGGCGACCCCGATAATTTTTATCGTCCTCTATTAAGCTGCGGCGCCATTCCCTCTGGAACCAATCGTGCGATGTGGTGCAATAAGCAGTACGATGATTTGCTTAATCGCGCTCTGCAGACTGAAGATATGGAACAACGTAAAGCTATTTATCAAAGAGTAAATCGCCTGTTACACGAGCAATTACCGGTTGTACCTATTGCTCATGCTTATCGTTATCAAGCTTATCGCAAGGAGCTGCAGGGTATGGTGATTAACCCGTATGGTGGGGTTAGATTCGGTGGAGTGACGAAGGAATTGTGATTAAAATTTTAACCCGGTATATCACGCTGTTTGTACTAACGCTGCTGGTTCTGGCGATATTATCCTTTTCGCTCGCGTATTTATTTCCCGGTGATGTACTGGTAAACCTGACGGGAATTACGCCTCAAAATAATATGCAGCGGGATGCGCTAATCCGGCAATTTAAGTTAGATCAGCCTTACGTATTTCAGTTTATTTATTATTTGGAGCAACTACTCAGCGGCGATTGGGGTTATAGTTTTATTTCTGGCTTGCCGCTACGGGAAGAAATAGGCATCGCCATGCCCGCCACTATCGAACTTAGTACCTATGCTATGTTCATCGCTCTGGTCATTGGCGTTCCTATCGGCTGCTATGCGGGTTTAAGAAGCTATACAGCAGGTGATTACGCAATAAATTCTGTCAGCATGATAAGTTATTCTTTCCCTGTTTTTTGGCTGGCGTTAATATTTATCCTGATATTCAGTTTGCAATGGGGTATTGCGCCACTTTCCGGTCGTATAAGTCTTTTGTTTGATGTTCCCAACCACACCGGTTTTGTGATGATAGATATCATGCTGGCTGATAACATCGATAAAGCGCTCGCCTATAAAGATGCGCTACAGCATTTGGTATTGCCGACACTCGCCATCGCCATTATTACCACGGCATCAATGATACGAATTACCCGTAGATCCATAATCGAAGTATTAAATAAGCCTTATATCACTGCTGCCCGCTCTCGCGGATTATCAAAATGGCAGATATTCACCCAACACATATTGCGAAACGCGCTACTGCCCATATTACCGTTAATGGCAATGCAGATTACAACTCTCATAACCAATGCCATGATTGTAGAAACACTTTTTTCCTGGCCAGGTATTGGCAACTGGCTTATTCAAGCCATATATCAACGAGATTACCCGGCTCTACGTGTAGGTATGTTCGCCGTAGCATCAGTGGTTGTCACTTTAACCATACTCATTGATTTCTTTAATCGCGTAATCGATCCAAGCAGAGAAAAATTCGAACGTGGCACAGTTTAGTTTATACGAAGAAGAATACCATCCTTCGCCCTGGCATAGAACGTGGAGGGAGTTCCGTTCCAGTCATGTAGCCTTTGTCGGGCTTATGGTGTTAGGCCTGTTCTTCTTTTTTTCAGTGTTTGCTCCTCTTGTGGCGCCGTACGCTCCTCTTGAACAAAACATTGATGCATTGCTCATCCCGCCCAGTTGGGAGGTAAATGGGTCAATTTCTCATCTGTTCGGTACTGACGCATTAGGGCGAGACGTTTTTTCCCGCATCATTTATGGCTGCAGGGTAACTTTCGGAACCAGTCTGGTGCTGGTGATATTAGCCATGGTGATTGGCGTTGCCGTGGGCACATTAGCCGGTATGTTAAGCGGCGTTCGTTCCAGCATTATTAATCATCTGCTAGATGCTCTTATGGCCATACCTACCCTGCTCATCGCTATTATTATTGTGGCAATATTGGGCAGCGGTCTTATCAACAGCATGTGGGCAATAACGCTGGCGCTTACTCCTCAGTTCGTCCATCACACCCGCTCCTTTGTACGAGCAGAGATGAAAAAGGAATATGTACTGGCATCCAGACTCGACGGGGCCAGCTATTATCAATTGTTTCTTCACTCTATTTTGCCCAACATGATTGAGATGCTGGTGGTACAGGGTACGCTAGCGCTTTCTATCGCCATTATTGATATTTCAGCCCTGGGATTTCTTAATCTTGGCGCACAACCGCCTCTGCCTGAACTGGGTGCCATTCTTGCTGATGGGTTAGATGTCGCCTATTTGGCACCCTGGAATGTCGCTCTTCCTGGTCTTTCAATTTTTTTAATGGTGCTAGCTATTAATATCGTCGGTGACGGTTTGCGCTCAGCCCTCAGAAAAAGGATAAGCCGCTAATGCCAATGCTTGATATTAAAAATATGACACTGGAAATGGAAACCAGTGCCGGTTACGTGAAAGCGCTGGACAAGGTAAACTTAACCATCAACACGGGCGAAATACGTGCTCTTGTTGGCGAATCGGGTTCAGGAAAAAGCCTGATTGTTTCGGCCATTTCCGGCGCTATTCCTCCGCAATGGCGGGTTACGGCAGATCGTATGAGCTGGAGAGGAGAAAACCTGCTGACGATGAGCAGCGAAGATCGCCGCGAGATAATGCGCAGAGACATCGCAGTAGTATTCCAAAATCCTATTACCGCGTTAGATCCTTCAGCCACGCTGGGCGAGCAATTGGAAGAAAGTGTTCCTGACGAACTGGTGGAAGGCACCTGGTTTTGGGAACGTAAAAGAAGTCGTCGAAAAACCGCCATCAGTACTGTGCACAAAGTAGGAATAAAGCAGCATAAGCATTACTTAAATGCCTATCCTCATCAGATCCCTACTGACACCGGGCAAAAATTCATGATTGCCATGGCACTCGTGTCCCAACCGAAATTGCTTATTGCCGACGATCCCACCCGGGGTATGGAGACAACCACAAAGACCAAAGTGCTGAAACTTTTCACGCAGTTAAATCAGACGAAATCCCTGTCAATATTGTTTATTAGCCATGACTTGCTCGCCATAGCCAGCATGTCTCACACTTTGACTGTGCTTTATTGTGGTCAAACGGTGGAATCTGGAAAGATGAAGCGTGTTCGTAAGCGCCCACTGCATCCCTATACCCAGGCCTTACTGGATAGCGCCCCAAGCTTTCGTAAGGATCTGCCGCCGAAATCTACGTTACCCACTTTGGAAGGCACCATTCCATCACTCCAACATGTACCCATTGGTTGTCGGTTGGGCCCGCGTTGCCCGCGCGCCCAAAAAGACTGCGTGGTCACCCCGGCAGTTCGGCGGATTCATGATCACACGTATAGCTGTCATTTCCCGCTGCATATGGAAAAACTATGAGCGAGATAATGCATGTTCAGGGGCTGATTTTCAGGCATAGCAGTAAGAAAAAATGGTTAAAAAAACCAGAGGTGTTTGAGCTCGGGCCGATTGAACTATCGGTTAAGCGTGGCGAAACTATTGCCATCATTGGCGAAAATCGGTCTGGTAAATCCCTGTTGGCAAAAATGCTGGTAGGCGCTGTCGCTGCCGATGAAGGTGTAATTCATTTAAGTAATGAGCGTTACAACGCCGCCCGCAAAAAAACTACAAAAAGCTACAATCGCAGCAATGATATTCGCATGATCTTCCAGCACAGCAGCGAGGCCATGAATCCTGGAATTCCCGCGGGTATGATATTGGATGAGCCGCTGCGACTAAACACCAAGATGACGGAAAATGAACGTAAAGCCGCAATTGAAGATACATTGGTTAAAGTGGGATTACTTCGCGAACATTACTATTTCTATCGCCACATGTTGTCAGATGGTCAGCAGCAGCGAATAGCTCTTGCTCGTGCAGTTATTCTGCAACCTAAAATTCTGGTCGCCGACGAACCGTTTGCGGCATTAGATCCCTCTATTCGATCTCAATCGGTGAACCTGATTTTGAAGCTACAAGAGGAAATGGGTCTGGCGTTTATTTTTATTTCTCATAATTTAGGGATCGTCAGGCATATTGCTGACAAAGTCATTGTTATGGATAACGGACAAATTGTCGAATCAGGAAAGACCGAGACCATCTTCCGATGGCCTCAACATGAGATGACGAAAAAGCTGATTCTGGCGTATCAGTCTCTGGTACCTCAGCAAACGCTAAACTAACCTACCAGCGCCAGTAAAATTCCCGCGGCAACAGCAGAACCCAACACGCCTGCAACGTTCGGCCCCATGGCATGCATCAACAGGAAATTGTGAGGATTGGCTTCAAGTCCGACTTTATTTACCACTCGTGCAGCCATGGGTACGGCAGAAACGCCTGCCGCACCAATTAACGGGTTAATGCTTGTGCGACTAAACTTACTCATTAGTTTTGCCATAAGCACCCCCGACGCAGTACCAATAGCAAAGGCGGTAGCGCCGAGCGCCAATATACCCAGGGTTTCTAGAGTCAGGAATTTTTCTGCCGACAGTTTTGAGCCTACCGCCAGCCCGAGAAAAATGGTCACGATATTTATCAGTTCATTTTGAGCAGTATGACTTAAACGTTCTACCACCCCACTTTCCTTCATTAAGTTACCGAAACAGAACATGCCTACCAATGGCGTAGCGCTAGGTAGAAACAAAATAGTCAGAAACAATACTGCCAGCGGAAAAATGACTTTTTCTTGCTGAGAAACATGGCGTAACTGCGCCATTTCTATTTGCCGCTCTTCTTTGGTAGTCAGCGCTTTCATAATGGGTGGTTGAATAATTGGCACTAACGCCATGTACGAATACGCGGCAACGGCAATCGCACCCAGCAGCTCAGGGGCTAGCCGCGACGCCAGAAATATTGCGGTAGGACCATCTGCACCGCCGATAATAGCAATAGCGCTTGCATCCTTTAAAGAAAAGTCAAAGCCGGGAATAAAGTTAAGCGCAATAGCCCCGAAAAGTGTTGCGAAAATACCAAATTGTGCCGCAGCGCCTAACAGCAACATTCGCGGATTGGCAATAAGAGCACCAAAGTCGGTCATTGCGCCAACACCCATGAATATCAACAACGGAAATATACCGGTGTCGATTCCAACTGCGTAGATGTAATGCAGCAGCCCGTTGGCTTCGGTAAAACCCGCTAGCGGAATATTGGTTAACAGCGCGCCAAAACCGATTGGCAGCAACAGCAGCGGCTCGAACTTCTTTACTATCGCCAGGTACAGCAGTAATCCGCCTACGCCCATCATGATTAACTGTCCGATTTGAAAATGCGCCAGCGCCGTGCTCTGCCAAAGTATATTTAACTTTTCCATGCTCTACTGCAACTGTATCAATGGTTGACCGTTTGAAACCGCATCTCCCTCTTTCACCAGAATCTGCTGCACCGTTCCCTCTACGGCGCTGCGTATTTCGGTTTCCATTTTCATGGCTTCCAGAATCATTACGATGTCACCCTTGGCTACGGAGTCTCCGCTGGCAACCAACAGCTTAAAGACATTTCCGGACAGAGGCGCATCTACAGTAGCGCCACCAGGTTTTGCTGCCATCGGCTCGGTTTTCTGTGGAGAAGATGAAGTAGGTTCAACACTTGTCAGCGCTCCAGAAGCCGCCACTTCCACGCGATAAACTTTCCCTTCGACTTTGACATCATAAGTGGCTGAGCCTGTATCGGTGGTAGAGTCTTGCAACCCGTCTTCTTTTTCTGCAATGACATTATGCTTACTATTGTCATCTGTCGGTGCCGGTTCAAATGCTTCAACGTTGCCGCGATTTTGTAGAAACTTAAGCCCGACTTGCGGAAACAGGGCGTAGGTCAGCACGTCATCAATTTTTTCACTCGCTAAACGAATCGATTTTTGTTGAGCCAATTCGTCTAATTCTGCAGTTAGCTTTTCAATTTCAGGTTTAATTAAGTCGGCTGGGCGGCAGGTAATTGCCTCTGCGCCATCGAGCACCCGTTGCTGCAGTTCCTGATTTACCGGTGCGGCCGTGCGCCCGTACTCTCCTTTTAATACTCCCGCAGTTTCTTTACTAATGCTTTTATATCTTTCGCCAGTAAGTACATTCAGCACCGCTTGTGTGCCTACTATCTGCGATGTGGGTGTAACCAGAGGAATAAAACCTAAATCTTCTCTTACCTTAGGAATTTCGTGTAATACTTCATCAAATCTGTCTTCTGCGCCTTGCTCTTTAAGCTGGTTCTCCATGTTTGTCAGCATGCCGCCGGGTACCTGCGCAATTAAAATCCTGGCATCAACGCCTTTCAAACTTCCTTCAAACTTGTTGTACTTCCTTCGTACCCGTCGGAAATAGCCGGCAATCTTTTCAAGTTCCACAAGAGAAAGCGCTGTATCGCGCTCTGTGCCTTCTAAAATAGAAACGATAGTCTCAGTAGCAGTATGACCGTAAGTTCCGCTCATAGAAGATATAGCCGTATCTACCATATCAATGCCAGCATCAATAGCCTTCTGATATGTTGCGGTGCTAAGCCCGGTAGTAGCATGACATTGCATGGCGATAGGAACCTGCACTGACTGCTTCAAACGCGTTACCAGTTCCTCGCAGACGTAGGGCTTGAGCAGTCCTGCCATGTCTTTAATACAGATAGAATGAACGCCCATATCTTCAAGCTGTTTGGCCATATCCACCCAGCCATCAGTATCGTGCATGGGACTGACCGTGTAAGAAAGCGTCCCCTGAGCGTGAGCGCCGCAATTAATGGTAGCGCTAATGGCAGTTTGAAGATTCCGAATGTCATTCATTGCGTCAAAAATCCGAAAGACATCGACGCCATTGGTGTGAGCGCGTTCGACAAACCGAGTCACAACATCATCAGCGTAATGGCGATAACCCAGCAGGTTTTGTCCCCGTAACAGCATTTGCTGAGGCGTCTTTGGCATTGCCTCTTTCAGTGCCCGAAGCCGCTCCCAGGGATCTTCTCCCAGATAGCGGATACAAGCGTCAAATGTGGCGCCTCCCCACGATTCGATAGACCAATAGCCTATCTCGTCTAGTTGTTTAGCGATGGGCAACATGTCTTCAATGCGTAGCCTGGTAGCAAGGAGCGACTGGTGGGCGTCTCGCAGTACCAGTTCAGTAATAGCCAGAGGTTTAGACATGATAACTCCTTGTACGGTTAGCGGGGCTTATTGCGATGTGCATGAAGTGCAGCAGTGATTGCCGCGACAGTATGATGATCAATTGTCGGATTGTGGCTCAAGGTCGGGTGACTCTCAGGTTTACCTGATGTTTCTGATTCGCTGCGTGGAAAGCGTGCACACAATTTGGCAATAGCCGTAATAGCACCAATCAGCAGTGCCAGAAAAGCAAAAACAACCCCCATTCCTACGCCCATTAATACGGCAGATTCTTTGAGTAAATTGCCAATAGTTTGCGCTTCCATGACATCACCTTATGCATTGAGTCTTTCGATAATTATCATCCCATCGCGTACAAACGGAACAATAGCAGTCACTATGCCGAAATAATAGTGATATGGGAACCTGTCAAATAATACTAATCCGCATTGATGCAGGAATTCCCAGGCCTTTCAAACCAATGTCACGCAGGAGAATAGATCCGCAACGAGCAGGGATAAAATTCACAGTATCAGTCCGATCCCTCAGCGAGTACTAAGTCACCTCTGGTTAAGGCGCTTGAATGAAGAAATTATACTAATCCACATTGAGGTGTGGTGAGCTCAGAGACAGAGTGGGGAATGTCGGATTCGAATAATCTAAAGGCAAAACGTTAAAACGATGAATGCGCGGCTTATGATTCAGCTAGCAGGTATCAGGGCAAGTATGAAGGAAAAAATATTCAGCAGTCACAGGAATAAGCAAATATCTCATCCGAAACGCCGCAAAATCGTTCCTGATGGCTCTGCTGGAGCATCCAGGCTCCAGAAGCTCGGCTAAGAAATCTTCACTTATCGCTTAAAAACGATTCGCGATCTCTACCTGAGGTGATTGGCTGTGTAGCGTGTGAGGGAGGATTAACCGGGTTAAGCTGCCGTCGTCCCTTCGCCGAGGCGCTAAATTCTATTCGCTATCGCTATAATCACGCCGAACCTCTAGCCGGTTCTCATCCTCATACATTACATAAAAGAAAACCCACCAAAAGGTGGGTTTTCTTTATATGGCGCGTGTGGAAGGATTCGAACCTCCGACCGCCTGGTTCGTAGCCAGGTACTCTATCCAGCTGAGCTACACACGCTTTAACTTTACTTCTACTACATTAAGCAGAAGGTGACATTTTAATAAGTGGCGCGTGCGGAAGGATTCGAACCTCCGACCGCCTGGTTCGTAGCCAGGTACTCTATCCAGCTGAGCTACGCACGCGCAAAACTTGTTTTGACTGTCACTATCAATAAAACTAAATGGCGGAGAGGGAGGGATTCGAACCCTCGATACCAGTAATAGGTATGGTTCCTTAGCAGGGAACTGGTTTCAGCCACTCACCCACCTCTCCGGAACGTGGGGCGCATTTTACGGATTCACTCAAAGGTGTCAAACCTTTTTTTAACGAATGACGCTCACCTGCTGGCATTTTAAACAAATTAGGGTCAAAACCAAATCTTTATTAATACAGAACGAAAAAAGGCTGGTAAAAACCAGCCTTAATCTTCTTTAACTATTCATTATCCGGAGTGCCAGGCTGACCACTTTTTTCTGCCTGAATCCGCATATAAATTTCTTCACGATGAACCGATACTTCTTTAGGCGCATTCACACCAATTCGCACCTGATTCCCCTTAACTCCTAGTACAGTAACTGTAACCTCGTCACCTACCATTAGAGTTTCACCAACACGACGAGTCAATATAAGCATTCGCTTGCTCCTGTTCCTTATTTGTGAACAAATCCATTTAAAAAAACCATTTCATTAGCACGACCCAATGATGGTGACAGTGATTCCCTGTTTTTGTGTCACTTCAAAAACTCACTGCTTTAAGACATTCAGATTATAGCTTATCTACTAACCAAGAGGTAACTGAGTCGAGTGCAACAGCCAAGTTTTCGGGTTGATCGCCGCCTGCTTGAGCCATATCTGGTCGGCCGCCACCTTTACCACCTACTTGAGAAGCGACGTAATTAACCAGTTCACCTGCTTTCACTTTACTGGTTAATTGTTTAGTGACTCCTGCAATCAGATTCACCTTACTTTCATTCGCTACACCTAATACTACGATGCCTTCACCAATTCGGTTTTTAATATCGTCCATCATTCCACGTAGCGACGATGCTTCGACACCCTCAACGTTGGTAACAAGGACCTTAACGCCATTGATATCAACGGCTTGACCTAGTATGTCAGCACCTTGCTGACTGGTAAGTTTTTGCTTCGCTGCACTTAACGCTTTTTCCAGTTCTTTGTTTTGCGACTGCAACGCGCCAACCCGTTCAAGCACGCCTTGCGTATCCGTTTTCAGCAAAGCGGAAACCCGGCTTAGCAGCGCCTGCTGCGCCTGAATGTAATCAATTGCCGCTGCACCAGTAATCGCTTCTATACGGCGAACTCCGGAAGCAATTCCGCTTTCAGTGGTAATTTTGAACAGCCCGATATCGCCCGTGCGACTGACATGGGTACCGCCGCAAAGCTCAACAGAAAAAGGCCCCATGGTGACAACACGCACTTTCTCATCGTATTTCTCGCCAAATAACGCCATAGCACCGGACGCCTTAGCCGCATCCAAATCCATTAACTCGGTGGTTAACGAATGATTAGCGCGTATTTCTTCGTTCACACGCTGCTCTATTATAGTCAGTTGGGCGTCCGTCACCGCTTCAAAATGAGAAAAATCGAATCGCATACGTTGCGCTTCAACCAGTGAACCTTTTTGAGATACATGCTCACCAAGAATTTCCCTCAGCGCTGCGTGCAACAGGTGGGTGGCACTATGATTTTTCTTTACGGCTTCACGATTGGCTTTATCAATGCTGGCACTGGCTTTATCACCTTTTCTTATTTCGCCGACTACTTTTCCCTTGTGAGCAAAAGCATTACCCAGCTTTTGCGTATCTGTCACAATGAACTCACCGTTGGCGACTTTCAGAATGCCTTTATCACCGCTCTGTCCACCGGATTCAGCGTAGAACGGCGTCTGATTTAGCACCACAACCCCTTCCTGGCCGTCTGACAATGCTTCGCAAAGGCGGTTATCCGCTATCAGTTCAATAACCTCAGCTTCGCCTTCCACATCAACGTAGCCGGTAAACTGCGTCTGATGCTCTATCTTCACCATATCGTTGTAGTTAGCACCGAACTGGCTTGCCTGTTGCGCTCGCTCACGCTGAGCTTGCATGGCTGCTTCAAAGCCGGCTTCGTCGATTTTTAAATCGTGTTCCCGGGCAACATCGTTAGTAAGATCAACCGGAAAGCCATAGGTATCGTACAGCTTAAAGATAACGTCACCGGGAATCGTATCGCCATCCAGTTCCGCCAGCGTATCATGTAGCATCGCCATACCACGGGCCAGCGTCTTGCTAAACTGCTCTTCTTCCACGCGCAGAACTTTTTCGATAACCGGCTGCTGATCCACCAATTCGGGATACGCCTGGCCCATTTCTTTGGCTAATGCCGCCACCAGTTTATAAAAGAAAATATCATTGGCACCCATTTTATAACCATGGCGCACGGCGCGGCGAATTACCCGGCGCAATACATAACCCCGGCCTTCATTGCTGGGCATGACGCCATCACAAACTAAAAAGCTGCAAGACCGGATATGGTCGGCAATAACGCGCAGGGATTTATTTTCTAAATCATCAGTTCCGACAATGTCTGCAGATGCTTTAATCAGGTTTTGGAACAGATCTATTTCGTAGTTGCTATGCACGTTCTGCAAAATAGCAGAAATGCGCTCCAGCCCCATACCGGTATCAATCGAAGGCTTGGGCAAAGGCTCCATGGAACCATCAGCCTGCTTGTTATACTGCATGAATACCAGGTTCCAGATTTCAATGAAGCGATCACCATCTTCTTCTGGCGAACCTGGAGGACCGCCCCAAATGTGCTCGCCGTGATCATAAAAAATCTCTGAACAAGGACCGCACGGGCCGGTATCACCCATAGACCAGAAATTATCTGAGGTATTGATGCGAATGATTTTTTCGGCGGGAACGCCAATGTCATTTTCCCATATAGCAAAAGCTTCATCATCTTCTGCAAAAACGGTGACAAGTAACTTTTCTTTAGGCAGCTTCAGTTCTTCTGTCAGGAACGTCCACGCGAAAGTGATCGCTTGCTTCTTAAAATAATCACCAAAGCTGAAATTGCCCAGCATTTCGAAAAAGGTGTGATGGCGAGCGGTATAGCCGACATTTTCTAAATCATTGTGTTTACCACCAGCGCGCACACATCGTTGCGACGACACCGCTCGGGTGTAACTCCGTTTTTCTGCGCCCAGAAAGACATCTTTAAACTGGTTCATCCCTGCGTTGGTAAATAAAATTGTAGGATCATCTGCTGGAACCAGTGATGAACTTGCCACCGGCTGATGGCCATGTTTTTTAAAGTAGTCGATAAACGTCTGGCGTATTTCAGCAGTTGATAATGTCATTGAATCCTAACTTCCTATTTGATTTAACAGCGATGGCTAGCGTAAAAACCCGCGTAGATTGAAACTCGCGCGCGCACACCCGGGTGGGCGCAACAATATCACGGAATAACGCTTATTGTTAAGCGCTTAGCGGCCAATTCACTCGCCGTTTATCGCGTATTGAATTTGCGAATGCGTAAAACCGCGGTAGCGTAAAAACTGCATTTGCTTCTGACGTTGCTTTACATCTTCTGGTAAGGCCAAGCCGAACTTCTTTTCTTTGGCTGCCAGTGCTAACGCAAACCAATCTGTATCGGCCTCTGCAATGGCGGCGTTAATGATATCTTCATCAATATCATGCTGCGACAACTCGTTTTTTAAACGTACTGGCCCCACCCCGCGATGTTGCAACGAACGAATTTTTGCTTCAGCGAAACGAGCATCGCTCTGAACACCTGTTTCGCGTAGCTCCGTGACAATGGGAACACATTCCCGCTCATCATAACCTTTCAACGTTAATTTGCGCAGAATTTCCACCACAGAATGCTCTCGTCGCGCAAGCATGCGAATAATCGCTTCGGTAATGATTTTTCGATTGGAGTCTGACATGTTTATCCGTTGCTTATAGCTTCCTAAAAACCGTATTGTTGATGACAGATATCTTAACTCACTTATGATTATAATTAATCTCCCGGCAGATATAACGCGCAATGGCATTTCACTTTAGCTTTATTTCCAAAATATCCGACATTTCCTCCGCGCAGTGGCAGGCACTTGCACAAAACGCAGGGCCATTTTTGCAGCACGGCTTTTTATCGCTGCTGGAATCTACCGAGTGTGTTGGTGAGGCAACGGGCTGGCAGCCTATGCACCTGATCATTTATGACGATAATGTTCCCATCGCCGCCATGCCCGGTTATATAAAATATGATAGTTACGGTGAATATGTCTTCGATCACAGCTGGGCCAACGCCTACCATCAATACGGTTATTCGTATTATCCTAAATGGATATCAGCAATTCCCTTTACACCCGTAACTGGGCCCAGGCTGCTGTTGGCCGATCACGTTAAGGAAGACGTCGTCCGCACGTATGCTGCCCAAGCCATTGATACCCTGGCGCAGCAAAATATTTCCTCAGCCCATATTCTGTTTCCGCCGCTGAAATGTGCTGGCGCTGCCGTAACTGCCGGTTATCTCAAGCGCGTTAATGTTCAGTTTCAATGGCACAATTATGACTATCAGCATTTTGATGATTTTTTAGCTGCGCTGACTTCCCGTAAACGCAAGGCGCTTAGGAAGAGTCGCCAGCAGTTATCCGCCGCAAATGTCACAATAAAGCGCTATACCGGCGCGGACATTTCTGCGCCAGAGCAAGATTTTTTCTACTTGTGCTATCAGCAAACCTACCTTAAACGTAGTGGTCATAACGGGTACTTGAGCGAAGGTTTTTTTAAAGGCTTATTTGCCACAATGGCCGAAAATATGTTACTGGTTGTGGCTTATCAAGATGAAAATCCAGTAGCCAGTGCATTATTTTTGTATGATGCCACAGGGCTATATGGACGTTACTGGGGAAGTCTTGTGGAAATTGATGGTTTGCATTTTGAATGCTGTTATTTCCAAGGTATTGAATTTGCAATCGAGAAAAAACAACCGCTATTTAATCCCGGCACTCAGGGCGAGCATAAAATTCTAAGAGGGTTTGAACCCATTTACTGCGTTTCTTTTCACAAACTTTTTGCGCCGGCGTTTCATCACGCCGTTTCCAATTTTTTATACCAGGAAACGCCCGCAATGGTGGAGTATTATCATCAAGCCGCAGAAGTCCTGCCCTTTAACAATACATTTTTACCTAACCTTAAAACGATGAAAACACCGGACGTCCACATGGACAACCGAGAGACAAAACAGAGAAACGACAAATGAAATATACAGTACTTGCCGCCGTTGTGGCAGCATCATTAGGTCTGGCTGGTTGTGGCCAGTCAGAGCAAGCAAAAGAACAGCATAACAGCGCCCAAACGACGCAATCTGCGGCTGAACAAAAACCTGAACTCGGCACTTTTGGTGTAGATTTATCAGCTCGTGATGAATCAGTGAAACCAGGTGACGATTTCTTTATGTACGCCAGCGGCAACTGGTACAGAAATTATGAACTGCCTGCTGATAAAGTACGGTATGGCGCTTTTAATGCGTTACGGGATCGAAGTGAAGCACAGGTAAAAGAAATCATTGACGATATCATGTCACGTGAAGATCTTAATGCAGATGAACAATTGGTACATGATTTTTTTCAGTCCTACATGGACACCGAAAATTTGAACCAAAAAGGCATTCAACCCATTAAAGATGTGCTGAATAACATTAGCTCCATCGGCAACACCACCGATCTGACTAAAGTTTTTGGTAACGCCTGGCTGGACGGATCTATCACGCCAATTTATGCAGGTTTGTGGTACAACCGGCTCGATCCCAACGAATATGAAGTGAGTGTGGGCGTGGGTGGCTTAGGTCTTCCTGACCGGGATTACTACTTAAGTGATCAGGAACGTTTTAAAGATATCCGTGAAAAGTATCTGGCACATATTGAGCAAATGCTGACGTTGGCGAAAGTAGAGAATCCAGCCGATAAAGCCAAACGCATATTAGCTTTGGAAACCGACATTGCTAACGCGCAGTGGCCGCGCGAAAAACGTCGAGACCGCGATTTAACGCTTAATCAGATTGAACGATCTGAACTTTCAGATAGGTACCCTAATTTCGAATGGGATACGTTCTTTGCCCAAAGCGGACTGAAAGTTCCACACCTAAATATCAGCCAGCCTGAACCGGTAAAAGACGTTATTGGCATTATTAATAACGCTGATCTGGCAGATTGGAAGGCCTATTTGACGTACCACACTATCAGCAACAATGCCGATCTGCTTTCGCAAGATATTTACCAGGCAAACTTTGACTTTTTCGGCACCACGCTCAATGGCCAGCAAGAACCGCGTCCGCGCTGGAAGCGAGCCGTTGAAAAAATGTCAGATACAGAATCACTGGGCTTTGCCCTGGGTAAAATTTATGTCGATAAATATTTTCCCGAAAGTTCTAAAGAGCAAATGTCTGAGTTAGTGGAAAACTTGCGTACGGCCTTAGGCAAACGTATCGATAATCTTGACTGGATGAGCGAAGAAACGAAAAAGGCTGCACAAGAGAAGCTGGCGGCATTTCGACCTAAAATTGGTTATCCCGATGAGTGGGAATCATTACAGGGTGTGGAAATCAGCAGCGATAATCTGGTTCAGAATGTGCGCAATTTGCGTAAGTTCTTCCAAGAGAAAAGCGTAGAAGATGAGCTCAAGCCCACTGATCGTGAACGTTGGGGTATGACACCGCAGACAGTTAATGCTTATTACAATTCTTCCTTTAATGAGATTGTGTTTCCGTCAGCAATTTTACAGCCTCCGTTTTTTGATCCTAACGCCGATCCTGCCGTGAATTATGGTGCTATCGGCGCCGTTATTGGTCACGAAATGGGTCATGGCTTTGACGATCAAGGTTCTAAGTCTGATGCTAAAGGAATCCAGCGCAACTGGTGGACCGATGAAGATCGCGCTGCGTTCGAAGCGAAGGTCGACCAGTTAGCTGCGCAATATGATGCTTATGAGCCGATAGAGGGGAATACTGTCAACGGGCGTAATACGTTGGGCGAAAACATTGGTGATGTCGGCGGTTTGGCTATGGCTTATGAAGCTTATCAAATTAGCCTGAACGGAAAGGAAGCGCCGGTTATAGACGGCTTAACCGGCGACCAGCGTTTCTTCCTGGCGTGGGCGCAAGTATGGAAAGAAAAACGTACTGAACAAAGCCTGCTTAATCAGTTACGCTCAGACCCGCATTCGCCCGCACGCTACCGCACGTTGGCACCACGTAACCACGATGCCTGGTACAAAGCGTTTGATGTACAGCCCGACGACGAGCTTTATCTGGCGCCGGAAGATCGCGTGAAGATCTGGTAATTTATTGACTTAAAAAAAGGGCCACAATCGTGGCCCTTCGCTTTCCATTTTCAGCATATCTACTGGTTGATATCAGGAACAGATTGGGATTTTAAATCTGGGCCTGGGCCTTCAACTTTATCTACTGCGTAGGCTAACGCTTCTTGCCGCGTAGTAAAACTTCGAATACCTGCTTGGTGTGCATTAATATTCTCCAGCACCCGTTGCACGGCTTCATTTGCCCCACAGAGCACCAACTCACGACCCGACGCTTTGGCATCCGTAGTAATGGTTTCCACCGCCATGGCAGCAGAAACATCAACGGTGGGCACGCGGCTAAAATCCAATATCAGAATCTGCGATCCATGCTTAACTTTCTCCCGCACGTGGTGGCCTAAATCTGCAGCCGCCCCAAAACTTAACGGGCCACCAAAGCTGAACATGCTGATCCTGCCTTTCGCCCGCTTAAACAATGCGCGTTCTTCCGGATCGCTAAAGGTTTCTGGTATTCTGTTAACTTCTTCAATTTGCAATTGCGCCACCTGACGAACGTAAGCTAACGCTGCTAACACCACACCAACGCCAACTGCGGTAATCAGATCCACGAATACGGTCAGGCCCAATACCAGTAGCATTAGTGCAAAATCCCACCGAGGGCCGGTGTGGGCACGTTTGAGGTAGCTCCAATCAATGATATCCAGCCCGACTTTCACCAGAATACCAGCGAGAACGGCGTGAGGAATGTTAGCCGCTAATGGACTTAATCCTAATACAATTGCCAGTAGTACAAGTGCGTGGGTCATACCCGAAAGACGTTGCTGGCCGCCACTGCGGATATTAACCACCGTACGCATAGTTGCACCAGCGCCAGCGATTCCACCGATAAGACCTGCTACCGTGTTACCTATTCCCTGCCCGATGAGCTCTCTATTACTGTCGTGGCGGGTTCGCGTCATATTATCTGCTACCAGAGACGTCAGCAGACTATCAATGGCACCCAGTACCGCGAGTATAAATGCCGCTTCCAAAACCAGAAATAGTTGACTGCGGTCAAACACAGGCAAATGCAGGCTGGGTAAGCCAGTGGGAATATTGCCTAGCACTGGTATCCCTTTCAGCAGGAAACTTGCCAGCGTTCCGATAATCAGCGCTGCCAATGCACCAGGGATGAATTTAGCCAGGAACGGTGGCCATTTATAAGCGACGATTAACGTACCTAATCCAAGCGCGAGAGTAGATATGTTGATATCTGACAACGCGGTAGGTAAATAAATCAGTGCGCCCAAAGTGCCTCCCGGCGGCTCATGACCTAATAGACGACCGAGCTGCAGAATAATGATAATCGCTCCAATGCCCGTCATAAAGCCGGATATCACCGGATAAGGAACAAGCCGAATATATTGTCCTACGCCAAGAAAGCCAAAGATGATCTGGAACAAACCAGCAACGATGACTGCCGTCAGGATCAGCTCCACATTCCCCGACAAACTCGCGAATAAACCTGCTAATACAACGACCATGGGCCCTGTCGGGCCGGATATTTGGGAGGGAGTACCGCCGAATAAGGAAGCAAAAAAGCCCACCGCTATGGCCCCATATAAGCCAGCCATCGGCCCCATACCCGATGCTACACCGAGAGCCAGCGCAAGCGGCAAAGCGACAATTCCTGCCGTTATGCCACCGGTAAGATCGCCCCGCACGTTAGACAAATCAAATTTCATCATCTCGTTTCAGCCCCCTTACTCGTAGATTGGGCAGTGTTAGCATAAAGCTGCTTAATAGTTTCGAAGCTGCGGGTCGATTCGTTATAGCAAAGCACACTACCTGTTTCGATGTCATACACCCAGCCATGAAGCTGAATTTTGTTCGTAGCGAGTTTGGCAGCAACTGAGGGATGGGTGCGAATATGCTGTAGCTGCTGAATAACGTTTTCTTTGGTCACTTCGCTTAAATGAGAATGGTCGATATTGCCGCCACAGCGTTCTTTAACTACGTCCGTTGCCACTCGACAATGGCCGAGCCATTCTTTGACATGAGGTAAAGATTCCAAAGCTTCAGGGTCAATCGCTCCTTTCATCGCGCCACAATCTGTGTGTCCGCAAATCACAATATGCTCCACTCCCAGCGCAGCGACAGCAAATTCGATTGAAGCTGTCATACCCCCGGTCTGGTTACTATGTGGCGGAACGACATTTCCTGCATTGCGGCAGATAAAAAGCTCACCTGGACCGGTTTGCGTAACGAGGTTGGGGTCGATGCGCGAATCGGAACAGGTGATAAATAAAACTTCGGGGTTTTGGCCATTAGCCAGCTTCTTGAACGTTGCCTCTTTGGCAGGGAAAACATCCTTTTGGAATTTAGCAACACCTGATATTAAATGGTTCATCAATCATCTCCGGCTCTAACTTTGTAACAAGAAAGTTAAATAAGCGTAATAACCGGAGTGTCACCTGATAGATTTATAGAAAAATACACCACTTGGTGATAGCAAAATGCTATCAAATAAAGAAATTTTCGTTAGCTTTGATCCCTTAGATAGCCGTATTACCGGACAACGGTTGGGAAAGAAGCGCAACCTTTAGGCTGCACTTTTACAGGTCACTTAGCAGAGTGATCAAACTTTATCGTTTCAACTTGTATATTGCGATGCCCGGCTTGGGCTATAAAGTCTTTAACCAGTTCAATGACATCGTAAGCTACCGATTTCGAATTTGAAAAATCCAGTATGACCTTTGAATCTTTAGGGATAGAGTTTAACTTTTTCAAAATGCTGGGTTTATTAAAAAATGAAACTTCTTCTGCCAATACAATATGGTGTGTACTAATCTCATTTTCCTCGGTGACGATATCTTTAAAGTGATAGGAGTTTTTATAGCTATGTTTCAAGGTAAAGAACAAGCTGAAGCCTAATCCCACTATTACGCCAGTCAGCAAATCTGTCACAATCATGACGGCGATAGTCGCGAAGAAGGGAATAAACTGTTCCCAGCCAGACCGATACATAAACGCGAACATCGCGGGCTTCGCCAGTTTATATCCCACGACTATCAGTATTGCCGCTAAAGACGCTAACGGTATAAGGTTAAGCATGGTCGTTAACGCCAATATGGCGATCAACAAGAACATACCGTGTAAAACAGCTGAAAGTTTGGTTTTCGCGCCGAAGGTTATATTAGCTGAGCTACGCACTATTACCTGAGTGATAGGTAAACCGCCCACCAAGCCCGAAACCACATTGCCCAAACCTTGCGCTTTTAATTCTCGATTGGTCGGCGTGGTATTTTTTGCCGGATCGAGTTTATCGGTAGCTTCAACGCACAAGAGAGTCTCAATGCTGGCAACGGCCGCCATAACCAACGCCAGGGAAATTACCTCTATACTGAAAATCTGAGAAAAATCGGGGAACGATAATTCGTCTGCGAATGAAGAAAGACTGTCAATAACCGGTAGTGAAACCATTTGTGCCGATGTTAAGGGAGAGCCTGCTTGCGCTAGCATTACTGTAAACAGAATTCCCATAAGCACTACTACAATAGGCCCTTGTATTAACTGGAAGATCTTGTGCTGCTTAGTCAGATATTTATCCCAGAGGATTAGCACAGCCAGAGATATTCCCGAGATAGCAATAACACTCGGAGACATTAACGAAATAGCGTGTTCGATAGCGGAAAAGGTATTTTCCCCGTTAGCCTGGGAGAAAGACTCTTCGCCGAGAAAATCCGAGTGCCAGCCAAACAGGAAGGGCAACTGCTTTAAAATAATGAGCAACCCGATGCCTGTAAGCATACCGGTTATCACAGAAGTAGGAAAAAAGTAGGCGATAAAACCGGCCCGTAAAAACCCAAGTAAAATCTGAAACACCCCGGCCATTACTACTGCACTAAGAAATATCTCCCAGCTTCCCAAGGTAGAAATAGCATCAAACACGATAACGGCGAGTCCAGCCGCAGGACCGCTTACACCCAAACGAGAACCACTTGCAAGTCCGACAACGATTCCGCCGATTATACCCGCGATCACTCCTGCGAACAGGGGCGCTCCGGAAGCTAAAGCAATTCCCAGACACAAGGGAAGTGCGACAAAAAATACCACAATACCTGCCGGGAGATCGTTTTTGATCTCCTTAAAAGACAAATCCAATTTCATAGAGGCCTCTGCTAATTACCTTAAACAACCTTACTTTCTGCGTAAGCTTGTTCCATTTCTTCAAAAGTTTGTGAAGCAGAATCCCAACATAGGATTGTTCCTTTCCCAATATCATATACCCAGCCGTGCAACTGGATCTGGTTGGTTGCCAGTTTAGCCGCTACAGAAGGATGAGTCCTTAGATGTTGAATTTGCTGAAGCACATTTTCCTTAGTTAAGTCATCAAGACGGTCGTTGTCTAAATTGCCAAACTTTTCTTTTACGACTTCTGTCGCACATCGACAATGACCAAGCCACTCTTTAACATGTGGCATGGAAGACAGTTTTTCAGGGTTTAATGCCCCTTTCATTGCGCCGCAATCGGTGTGGCCGCATACCACAATATGGGTAACACCCAAGCCAGCGACCGCAAACTCGATGGATGCTGTCATGCCACCAGTTTGGTTGCTATGGGGAGGGACAATATTGCCCGCATTACGGCAGATGAACAGATCGCCGGGTTCTGTCTGGGTGACCAGATTGGGATCAATGCGAGAGTCGGCACAAGTGATAAAAAGCACTTCAGGGTTTTGACCGTTAGCCAGTTTTTTAAACGCCGCCTTTTTACCAGGGAAAACGTCTCGTTGAAATTTAGCAACACCGGATATTACGTGGTCCATATCTTTTCCTTTCACTCAAATACCAGAAAATATTCTCATACACCCGATCAGGTGTACAAGTTGGCGTACAGCATCCGCTGATAGCTATATAGAAATATAGTCAATTTGGTGATAGATTATAGCTATAAAAGGTTCCTACTATCAGGCCATTGTCTATGCAGCTGAATTATAAAATGCCTTCGCTTAATCAAATTCGCTACTTTGTCTCGGTAGCACGGCATCTGAACTTTCGCCGGGCCGCGCAAGCATTAGGAATCAGTCAGCCAACGCTTACCAGCCAGATCAATGCGTTAGAAGCGACGTTAGGTGTGGTGTTATTTGAACGCTCCCGTTCCGGCACGTTGTTATCTTCACAAGGGCGTGCGTTGCTTCATTCTGCCGAAGCGGTTCTCCACGCTAGTCAAGAGCTTGGTGAAGTCGCGCGTTCATTGTCCGATGGTGAAAATACCACCTATCGCCTGGGTATTCCGCCCACGTTGGGGCCTTACCTTCTTCCTCATATTTTGCCCGATATTCACCTGGCGCGGCCAGGGCTAAAGTTTTACGTCAGGGAAGCTGCGCCCCGCCAGTTGCAACAAGGCCTGTTGGCGGGCGAATACGATCTCATTCTCTCTCCTATGTCGAACCAGAATTCACAAATTCAGGTGCAGCCGTTATTTTTAGAACCGCTGAAATTTGTGTTACCGTCAGATCACGCCCTTGCAGGATACGATTATATTCAGCCCACAGCTATTCGAGGTGAAAAAGTTCTGACATTGGAAGATCGTCACCATTTTCATTATCAGGTTCAGGAAATTTGCCTGCAACTGGGCGCGAATGTCGACCGGGATTATGAAGGCACCAGCTTAGATACATTACGTCAGATGGTAGTAATGGGTATGGGTATGGCTTTTCTACCGGGACTGTATGTACATTCAGAACTGCATAAACCAGAAGCATTACATGTTTGCGAATTGGCCGATATGCCAATTGTAAGACAACACGTACTGGCATGGCGAAATACCTCGCCAGCACGTGCCTTTTTCCGTGATCTTGCCAGCCTGATGCGCAGCGTAATTGAACAACGGCTTTCTGATGCAGTATCCGTGTCGGATCTCACCGACGTTTAGCTACAGGTTTGTGATAGTTGCTTTCTATAGACCTCGGTGGCCGCTACCGAATTTTTTAACGCTACGGTTGTCTGTAGCGACGTTCGGTTTTTCAGCCCTAAATCCAGGTTTGCTGATCGGGCAGCCAACAGAAAGCAGGCGTTAAGATTATCTTGTGCGCCGCGATGAATCCGCGGTGGAATGTTCAGACAAATCATGAAGAATAATGGTATATTTCCATGCATACATGAGCAAAATTCATACATTCCATGATTGAACGACAACATCTGCGTATAGTGGCTATGATTGCCAAAAAAGGAACGTTAACTGATGCTGCCGCAGCACTTCATCTAACTCAGTCAGCCTTGAGTCATGGGATGAAGAAACTGGAACTGGAATTTGGCGTGGCACTGTGGCACAAAGACGGCCGACGACTGCGCCTGAGCAACGCCGGCGAGTCGCTTCTCAATCTGGCGGAAAGGATTTTGCCACAGTTTGAAAATACCGAAGAACACCTCGCACAAATTGCCGCAGGTAAAAAGGGGGTCTTACGCATTGGCATGGAATGTCACCCCTGTTATCAATGGCTGTTAAAGGTTGTAAAGCCCTTTTTAACCCAGTTTCCCACAGTGGATGTGGATGTTCGCCAAGCGTTTAAATTTGGGGGCTTACAGGCGCTTCACGGCTACGAAATCGATTTACTGCTCACTCCTGATCCGTTGTTTATTCCTACTATCACCTATGTACCGGTGTTTCAGTATGAGCAAGTACTGGTGGTAGCCAATGATCATCCTCTGGCGACCAAACCTTGGGTACGTCCGCAGGATTTAGCTAACGACACGTTGATAACCTATCCTGTTGAGCCGTCGAGGCTGGATATTTTCGCGCAATTTATGACCCCGGCAGGCGGCTCGGTAAAACGACATAAAACCATCGAAACGACTGAAATCCTGCTGCAAATGGTAAGTGCAGGACGAGGCATCAGCGCCCTGCCGCGTTGGCTGGTGGAAGAACACAGCCAGTCGCTGCCAATTACGCCTGTCAGACTTGGCGAAGACGGGCTGTCAAAGGCTCTTCATATTGGCTATCGCAGCAAAGACGCTTCTGCTGACTACTTCACTGCCTTTTTAGAAATGGCAAAGGAAATTGGCGCGAGCACTCAGTCAGCGTAGTGCTACGCCAAACCCGCTCCACAAGAGTTTGCGTCTGGGATAGAAAAAACTACGGAGCTTTCTGCCAAATCAGCAAAAGATTATTAGCTGGCATAGGTGCCATTGTCTTGAGTTGTAAAGCCGGAGCCCAGCGTTCTAATTCGCTGATGTCGCGATAACCGCCGAAACCCTGGCTGAGTAAATGATGATGAAATTCTTCGTTACTTTGGGAGCTGAACTTTCCATTGTGCAAAAACGGGCCATACTGACAGAAAACCCCTCCTGCAGGTAAGCAGGCTGAAATCTGTTGCATCATAGATTTTGCTTCTTCCGGTTGCATTATGTGGGCGGTATTAGCACTGTATACCGCGTCAAACTCAAATGCTGAAAGAGGCTGCTCGCCAATTTTGAGCGTCACAGGCATGCGCAGGTTGGCGGCAGGTTCTTCATTAATCCACTGACATATTCCCTCGTGATACTGCACTTGATCGCTGGTTTGCCACACCAGATGCGGTAATCGCGGCGCAAAATACACTGCGTGCTGGCCAGTGCCGCTGCCAATTTCCAGTACCCTGGTACTGTCTGCGAATGCCGCTTTAAGCAATTCCAGAATCGGCCCCTTATTGTTTTCACAAGCCTGACTGAAAGGTTTATTCATTAAGATTCGGCGCCAACCATTTTTCTGCAGTTTCCATCGTCCAACCCTTGCGCTGAGCATAATCTTCAAGCTGATCGCGCTGAATTTTTGCGACAGCAAAATATTTTGACTGCGGATGCGAAAAATACCAGCCTGACACCGCGGCGCCCGGCCACATTGCGTAGCTTTCTGTTAAACGCATGCCGGTGTGTTTTTCTGCATCCAGCAAATCCCAAATAAGCTGCTTCTCTGTGTGTTCCGGACAAGCCGCGTAGCCAGGTGCGGGTCGTATGCCCTGATATTTCTCGCGAATGAGAGCATCGTTATCCAGATCTTCATCCGGTGCATATCCCCAATATTGCTTGCGGACTTGTTCGTGAAGATATTCCGCAAAAGCTTCCGCCAGACGATCAGCAACCGCTTTAACCATGATGCCATTGTAGTCATCACCGGCTTTAATATAGTGATTTGCCAGCTCTTCTTCACCGATTCCAGCGGTAACAGCAAACGCTCCGACATAATCGCTAATTCCGCTGACTTTTTCCGCCACAAAATCTGCCAGACAATAGTTAGAAAACTGCTCTTTAAGCGTTTGTTGGCGCAAATGATGTGCAACTCCCGCCAGCGCCTGGCGACTATCATCCTGATAAATTTCAATATCATCGCCCACCCGGTTTGCAGGGAATAACCCGATAACGCCTTTCGCCCGTAGCGACTTATGTTTGATGACTTCATCAAGCATATCATTGGCATCCTTAAACAGCTCTCTTGCCTGCTCTCCCACAATTTCATCGTCCAGAATTCGAGGATATTTGCCAGCTACAGACCAGGTCAGGAAAAAGGGTGTCCAGTCGATATATTTACGCAAAACGTCCAATTCTACAGAAACAGGAGTGACGCCCAATTTCCTGGGCTTCACCGGCTTCTGGGTAAAATCAGGTTTAAAGCCGTTTTCTCTGGCATTTTGCAAACTTACCGGTCGGCTGCGAGGTTGCTTTCGCGCGTGCTGATCACGCACTTTGTCATACTCCCGAGACAGTTCTTCGGCATAAATGGCACGGGAGTCTGCTTTTAGCAGCTTCTGACACACGCCGACTGCACGACTGGCGTTAGGCACATACGCAACGGGTGCATGATAATTTTGCTCAATTTTAACCGCGGTATGTGCTTTGGATGTGGTAGCGCCGCCAATGAGCAACGGCAGGTCAAATCCCTGTCGTTCCATTTCTTTTGCTACGTGCACCATTTCATCTAAAGAAGGCGTGATAAGGCCAGACAAACCAATCATGTCCACACCTTCATCTTTGGCGGTCTGCAAGATAGTGGCGCAAGGCACCATTACACCTAAGTCGACCACTTCAAAGTTGTTACACTGCAGCACCACGCCAACAATATTTTTCCCGATATCGTGGACGTCACCTTTTACTGTCGCCATTAAAATTTTGCCGTTACTGCGAGTGTCGTCAGTCTTTTCCTCTTCAATATACGGCTGCAGGTGCGCTACCGCTTTTTTCATAACTCGAGCAGATTTGACGACTTGCGGTAAAAACATTTTACCTTCGCCAAACAAATCTCCGACCACATTCATGCCGTCCATCAGCGGCCCTTCTATAACGTGAAGCGGACGTTCGGCAGCCAGCCGGGCTTCTTCGGTATCATCAATAATATAGTCGGTAATTCCTTTTACCAAAGCGTGTTCAAGGCGTTTGTTGACCGGTTGCTCACGCCATGATAAATCTTCAACAGCTGCCGCTTTACCATCACCCTGATACTTGGGCGCGAGCTCTAACAAGCGTTCAGTGCCATCTTCCCGACGGTTAAGAATGACATCTTCTACTGCGTCGCGAAGCTCCTGAGGGATCTCATCGTAAACTTCCAGTTGTCCGGCATTAACAATAGCCATATCCATTCCGGCGCGGATGGCGTGGTAAAGAAAGACCGAGTGCATGGCTTCGCGCACCGGATTGTTGCCGCGGAAAGAAAAAGAAATATTAGAGAGACCGCCGGAAATATGGGAATACGGACAGGTTTGCCGAATTACGCGGGTAGCTTCAATAAAGTCTACCGCGTAATTATTATGCTCTTCAATCCCGGTGGCGACGGCAAAAATATTGGGATCGAAAATGATATCTTCAGGAGGAAAACCGATGGTTTCAGTGAGTAATTTGTAGCTTCGCTGGCAGATTTCAATTTTACGTGCCTGCGTGTCTGCTTGCCCGCTTTCGTCAAAGGCCATTACTACAGTTGCGGCACCGTATCGCTTTAACAATTTGGCGTGATGCAGAAATGCCTCTTCCCCTTCTTTTAAGCTGATAGAGTTAACTATGGCTTTTCCCTGCACGCATTTCAGACCTGCTTCGATAACTTCCCACTTGGAAGAGTCAATCATTATCGGCACACGGGAAATATCGGGTTCAGACGCAATAAGATTCAAAAATGTGCGCATGGCCTCTACCGAATCCAGCATGGCTTCGTCCATGTTAATATCGATAATTTGCGCGCCATTTTCTACCTGTTGACGGGCAACATCCAGGGCAGCTTCATAATCGCCATTTAATACTAAACGTTTAAACGCAGCGGAGCCGGTGACATTGGTTCTTTCACCGATATTGATAAAACTGGAGAACTCTGCGGTCACAACACCACCTTAATGCACAAAGGGTTCAAGGCCAGACAAACGCATCCGGGGTTCATAAACTGGTACAGGACGTGGCGCTACACCTTCAACCACATCGGCAATCGCACGAATATGTTCAGGGGTACTGCCGCAACAGCCGCCAACAATATTCACCAACCCCGCCTTCGCCCATTCTTCAATGTGAACGGCCATTTCTTCGGCGTCCATATCGTATTCGCCAAACTCATTAGGCAGCCCTGCATTCGGATGCGCAGACAGCAGACATTCAGAAACGCTGGACAATTCATCCACGTACTGACGCAGTAAATCTGGTCCTAAAGCACAATTTAAGCCAAAAGAAAAAGGTTTGATATGGCGAAGAGAATAATAAAAAGCTTCGGCCGTTTGTCCGGAGAGGGTTCTGCCGGAAGCATCGGTAATTGTGCCTGAGATCATGACTGGCAGCGATTTATTCAGTTTTTCAAACACAGTTTCCACTGCAAAGGAGGCGGCTTTCGCATTGAGAGTATCAAAAATGGTCTCGATTAAAATAATGTCTGATCCACCTTCAATCAGCGCTTCGCAGGATTCTACATACGCTTCTACCAATTGATCAAAAGTAACGTTTCTTTTACCGGGATCGTTTACATCAGGAGAAATAGAAGCCGTACGGTTTGTTGGCCCCAATACACCAGCCACAAACCGAGGTTTGTCTGGCGTAAGCCTGGTAAACTCATCGGCGGCCTGACGAGCAAGTTTTGCCGCCGCCAGATTTATCGCGCGCGAATGCGCCTGCATATCGTAATCTGCCATCGCGATTGTCGTGGCATTAAAGGTGTTGGTTTCGATAATGTCAGCGCCGGCGTCGAAATAAGCGCAGTGGATATCATAGATAATCTTGGGCTGAGTAATTGAAAGCAGATCATTGTTGCCTTTCACATCGCAATGCCAGTTAGCAAACTGTTCGCCACGGTAGTCTGCTTCCTCCAGCTTATGCTGCTGGATCATCGTACCCATTGCGCCATCCAGAATCAAAATACGTTTAGCAGCAGCCGCTCTTAGCTGCTCATCAGGTTCTGAGCTCACTTTCTACCTCTTAGGCTGTGCCTTTTCCGCTAACAAACTCAAATCATAAGGCGTAGTTTGGTAAACGTAATAATTTAGCCAATTGTTAAATAATAAATTGCCGTGGGACCGCCACCTTACCAGCGGCGCTTCGTTGGGATTATTATCGGGATAATAATTGACTGGAATGGCAGGTTCCACACCCGCTTCCAAATCCCGGTGGTATTCCTCGTTCAACGTTTCTGCATCATATTCTGGGTGACCCGTGATAAACACCATGCGTTTGTCATCAGATACTACCACGTAAGCGCCGGCTTGTTCAGACTCTGCTACAACCTGCAGTCCCGATACCTGGTTATAAACCGCACTGTTTATATGTCCGAATCTGGAGTGCGGCGCATAAAACTGCGGATCGAACCCGCGCAAAATTTCATTGTGGGGATCCAGCACCTTATGCTCGAAAACCCCGGAGATTTTTTGCTCCCGCAAATGGCGCTGCACGCCGTAAAAGTGGTACATCGCGGCATGGGCTGCCCAACAAAGGTACATTGTGGAATTCACATGACGCTGTGCCCATTCAAGTATGGTGGTCATGGTATCCCAGTATTTTACGTCTTCGTAATCAATATGCCCCAATGGAGCGCCGGTAATAATGAGACCGTCATATTTCTTCTCAGCAACACTGGAAAAGTCATGGTAGAAGGCATCCATGTGCGACTGTGGTGTATGCTTGGGTGCCAGTTTATCAATACGGATTAAATCCACATTGACTTGCAAGGGGGTGTTGGAGAGCAGCCTGAGCAACTGAACTTCAGTCTCAATTTTATTAGGCATCAAATTCAGGATACCCATTTCCATGGGCCGAATATCCTGCGTGGCTGCACGATTGCTATCCATTGTGAAAATATTTTCTCCCAGCAATACATCCTGGGCAGGGAGTTGTTCTGGAATTCGGATTGGCATGTCGGCTCCAATAATTAACGATGATGGAGCTATTGTGGCGCAAGCGCGGGGAATGTCAACTTCTTTACGTCTAGACGTCTAAACGTTTCTGTCGTTTTTTCGATGCATACTGATAAGAAGTTCTGCTTCAGCACGAGGTAAATCACAAGCCTGCATAATTTCCGCAATCGACGCGCCTTGCTTTACCAGCTCCGTTGCGCGGGAATAAAGGCGCATTGACGGGTCTTGTTGCTTCACTTCTCTCAACTGGTTTTCCAATTGAACTAGCTGCTCCTGAAGCTGTTGCAGGTGCTTTCCCTGCACCAGACTTCGGGCTTGTTCTTCATTTATCTGATGAGAAAGGTGCGCAATTTCATCACCAATAGCATTGCGCTGTATTTGTTGCTCTTCTTTCACCGTGAGCAATGAGTTGCTCACGCCTCGCAAGCTAATCGCTAAAATAATACACAGCAGCAATGCCACGCCAGCAAGCCCGATAGCAATATAGGTCAACGTCGTTACATCCATAGAATGGACACCTGGCTCCATATTTATTAATCAATTTATCGTATGCCAATCCGTAGTAATAGTTATTCGCTCAGAGTGCACGCAGCGGTGAATAATTAAAACCTTGTTATGCAGGAATGGCGTTACCTTATAACCAGCGACAACGTAGCGCCTTAAACGGTGGGGGCGGATCCGCAAGGCCCCCTGTTTTCTGCGTTGCTCAAATTTAATGAGCACTCCAGATTCTCACTGTGTCATCAATTACCGCTGCGGTCAGGTCTACGTCGTTCGCAGAGATAACAAGTAAAAGCTGACAAAAAAGGCAGGTTCTGCGACCTGCCTTTTTCCACTACCCAATACTAAATATTGGTAATTTCATCCCACTCTTCGTCGCTAAGCAGTTTATTTAAATCTACCAGGATAAGTAGCTCGCCATCACGATTGCTTACGCCTTGAATAAACTTAGCGCTTTCCTCCGTGCCGACATTGGGCGCGCTGTCAATTTCCGACGACCGCAAATAAACCACTTCAGCAACGCTATCTACTAAGATGCCCACCACCTGATCATCAGACTCAATGATGACGATACGCGTATTGTCGGTGGTATCAGACGGCGGTAAACCGAACCGGGCGCGAGTATCGATAACTGTCACCACGTTACCACGAAGATTAATAATACCCAGAACATAGTCTGGCGCTCCCGGCACCGGTGCTATCTCTGTGTGCCGTAGCACTTCCTGCACTTGCATCACGTTGATGCCGTATGTTTCATCACCAAGGCGATACGTCACCCATTGCAGGACTTGATCCTTGCTGTCGGGGGTATTGCTGGTTGTTCGTTCGTCATTCATGAACCTGGCTCCCATTACTAAGGCATCTTCTCATTACTGCCCAAGCCATTGTTGAGCATTGAAATTAACTGATATACATCAATTAACGCACACATTCTTTCTTTTACCATTCCCGCTAACCACGGACGTTTGCCTTTGGCTTCGCGCCATTTAACTTCGTCTTTAGTCAAGGTAACAGTGTTAACCAATTTATCGCTGGCCAAACCCCACAAACTATCACCTAACGTAATAAGATACTGATAGTGTAGCGTTTCTGCGAGTTTTTGGTCGTATTTTTCTGGCATAACCCATAAAGCCGTGTCGACAACATTCATTTTTTGCGCGCGATGTAACATAACACCTTTAAACCACGCCGGCTTCCCGATCAGTGGTGACACTTTTTCGAGCCGATGAATGCCGCCCAATGTGGTAAGCGGCACCGCCATAGTCAGTCCTGCCACTTCAAAGAATAACGCCTGAAAGCGATTGTCGAGCTGATCCTTTATTGGCTGCAGGACAACGTTAGAAGCGTTTTCTTCAGGTATGCCTTCAGCTTCCGTCGCAGGAGGTTCATCAAGCGCACCTTCCAAATAGATATCACTGTCTTCAGGATCACTGGCTGCGGAGGGAGCATCAAGTATCTCCAGCGCCGCCTGTTCAAGAAGCTTTGCCGTTTTTGCCGTTACTTCAGCCGGATCTTCCGGCGCCTGTAAAAGGCTGTCCAGATAAGCTTGCATAACATCTTCACGGGCAAAAGGCGTACTTTTTGTCATTACTTTGTCTATCGCTCCAGTTCTTCAAGTAACTTGGTATAGGCATAGACCCCGCGAGTGCGTGGAAAAATGACGGACGCCGGTGATTGCGCCTGGCTTGCATCGCGAAAACGTGTATCGACCGGGATCATACCCTGCCAGACGTTATCGCCATAGCCTGTCATCAACCTTTTCTGAGCAATGATAGCGGCGTTCGTACGACGGTCAAACATGGTTGGCACTATGATAGTGTCGAATTCCTTGTGCAGCGAACGCCCCATAATTTTCAGGGTATGAATCATGCGATCCAAGCCTTTTAGAGCAAGGAACTCTGTCTGTACCGGCACTATCACCTTATGACAAGCCGCTAAAGCATTGACCATCAACACCCCCAAAACAGGCGGACAATCCAGCAGTACGTAATCAAAATCGTGCTCAATCGCTTGCAGCGCCTTTTTTAAAATCAGTCCCATACCGTTCTGATTGCCCAATTGCCGATCCAGCGTGGCTAATGCCATTGTCGCAGGCAAAATGAAAAGGCTATCCAACTTTGTCGGTATCAGGCAATCAAGCACTATATCGGCATTAACTGGCGCTTTATGAATAAAAATATCGTAAACTGATGAAGATAACTCTTCAGAATCCAGACCAAAATAGTAACTTAGTGACGCGTGAGGATCGGTATCTATCAGCAAAACACGTTTATTTTGTTGCGCTAAAAGGCCACCGAGTGTGACAGTGGTTGTGGTTTTCCCCACCCCGCCCTTTTGATTGGCTATGGTCCAAATCTTCAACTTCCACTCGCTCCCAGTGTTTCAGGCTGACCCGAATCTACTGCATCTCAGTTAAAATGCATTGTGCGATATTTTCGATACTGATGCTCTTTTCAGAAATATTGGCAGATGCTACAGCTTGAGGCATTCCATAAACCACACAGGAATCCTGATCTTGCGCCCATATTTTGGCGCCACTCGATTTTAAAAGACGCGAGCCTTCACGGCCATCAGCCCCCATACCTGTAAGAATAACACCTAGTACATCACCCCCGAATACTTTATGTAAACTACCAAAGGTGACATCAACACTGGGCTTATAACTAATCTTATCAATCGCTTCTGCATCTGTGATAACAATACGCGTTTGGTTTCCGGCTCCCTCGAACAACATTTGCTTTCCGCCAGGAGCAAGGTAGGCGCAGCCGGGGTTAAGAATATCCCCATGTTCAGCTTCTTTTACCGTAATACTGCAGTGGTTATCTAAACGTTGTGCGAATGCATGAGTAAAGGTGCCGGGCATATGTTGCACCAACAGGATCGGATGAGGAAACGTTGCCGGGAGAAGGGAAAGCACCTTTTGCAGTGCCACCGGACCGCCAGTGGAGGCCCCGATTGCAAGACACTGATATTTCTTGCCGGAGCGGGTGACTGACGACACCGTAGGTTGGGCCGAAGCGTCGACTCGTCCGGTTAGTACACTGGAAGATCGAAAAAATTTTGCCGCAGGTGCATTGTCTGGAAGCGCTCTGCTAGGGCGAACCGTATTCATCGATGGGCGACGTATACCAATGCCTCGGCGAGCCAGTAAGCGTACTTTTGTTCGTAGCACGCTGGCCGCTTGCGAGCGGTCTTTGGCAATATCTTCAAACTTTTTAGGCAAAAAGTCCAGTGCCCCTGCTTCCAACGCATCCAGTGTTGCTTGCGCTCCATGATGGGTGAGCGAGGAAAACATGAGAATAGGAAGTGGGCGGCGGTCCATAATCGCCTTTACGGCTGAAATACCATCCATTACTGGCATTTCAACGTCCATTGTTACCACATCAGGTGAAAGCGATGCTATCTTGTCTAAAGCTTCCTGACCGTTTTTTGCTTCACCAACAACTTCAAGTTCTCGATCATCGTCGAGTATTTCGCGGACGCGACGACGATAAAACGTCGAATCGTCCACTACCAGGACTTTAAAGACCATGGATTGTTAATTCCTTCGTATGTTACCTACTTCATTGCCTTACGAGCATATCGCTTCAACAGGCTTGGGATATCAAGAATCAACGCAATACCACCGTCTGAGGTAATTGTTGCACCTGCCATACCGGGGGTTCCCTGTAACAGGGCATCCAATGGTTTAATTACCACTTCTTCCTGCCCGATAAGAGCATCAACAACAAAACCGACTTGTTTTGTGCCAATCTGCACCACTACCACATGGCCTTTATCACGCTGGATATTTTTGGGACCGCGAATTAACCATTCGCCCAGGAAAAACAACGGTATGGCTTTAGAGCGAACAATCATAGTCAACTGACTATCGACAGTATTGGTCTTTTTAATATCCATATTGATGATTTCGTTTACCGCACCGAGCGGTAACGCGAACGTTTGTTTCCCCACCACAATCATTAGCGTGGGAAGAATTGCCAGCGTTAATGGAACTTTGATTTCAAGACGGGTACCTTTACCCAATTGCGAATCAATTTTAACAGTACCATTTAATTGATTAATCTTTGTTTTTACGACATCCATGCCGACACCACGACCGGAAATATCGCTGATTTCAGTTTTTGTAGAAAAGCCCGGAGCAAAAATCAGGTTAAATGCTTCAACATCTGACATTCGCGCAGCAGCATCCGCATCCAGAACCCCTCTTTTAATCGCAATTTCTTTCAGCTTCTCCGGGTCCATCCCTTTCCCATCATCTTCGATGACAAGCAGGATGTGATCGCCTTCCTGAGAAGCCGATAGTTTGACGGTTCCCATTCGGGGTTTACCAGCAGCATGACGGTCTTCGGGCATTTCAATGCCGTGGTCTACTGAGTTGCGTACCAGGTGCACTAAGGGATCAGCGAGAGCCTCTACCAGGTTTTTATCCAGATCGGTCTCTTCGCCTTCAAGCTCCAGCGTTATTTCTTTTTTCAAGCTGCGGGCTAAATCCCGCACCACCCGGGGGAAACGGCCAAAAACTTTCTTGATAGGCTGCATGCGCGTTTTCATTACCGCACCCTGCAAATCTCCCGTCACCACATCAAGATTAGCAATGGCTTTCGTCATACTCTCATCATTGATGCTAACGCCCAGACTCAACAAGCGGTTGCGAACCAATACCAATTCGCCCACCATGTTCATAATCTGATCAAGCCGCTTGGTATCCACACGCACGGTGGTCTCTGCCTGAGGAGACGCGGGATTGGCTTTTTTCTCTTCTTTTAAAGGCGCAGCTGCGGCTGGCACCGATGCAGGTTTGCCGGAGGCTGGTTCAGGGGCTGGCTTGGTTTGCTCAGTCGCTGCGACTTGCTTTTTCTTCGCATCGTTGACCGCTTTGGTTGCCCCTGCATCAACCCGAATTTTTGGTTTTTCCGAGACAGAGGAAGGCGCAGACGGTTCATTTTTTGAAGGCCCCTGACCTTTGCCGTGAAGCTGATCAAGCAAGGCTTCAAATTCATCGTCTGAAATTTCGTCTTCGTTACCGCTGCCGGTACTTTCGGCCTTTTTTGCTGGTGATTTCTGTGACTCTACCGTTTCGCCGACTGGACCGCTGAATTGGCCTTTGCCGTGAAGTTCATCAAGCAGAGCTTCAAATTCATCATCAGTAATGTCTTGAGCGTTACCGGCTGGGGCGTCTTCCGCTTTTACTGAGGTATTTTCGGTTCGCGACGCCGCTTGTTCAGGCTGTGCAGGACGTCCGGGAGCGCCGCCACCATGCAGCTCATCCAGAAGTGCTTCAAACTCATCTTCGGTTATGTCATTGATAGTGCCATCGTTACCGCGTGCGGTAACTGCTGCTACTTCTGGAGCCTGAGGAATGTCTTCAACGATAACATCGTTTTCATCAGTTGGATCGGACGGGTCATCCTGCTCACCAACAATTGTGGCTTCGCCAAAGATATTTTCATCAGGAGATTCAGGACGACTTAATTTATGCAATACTTCAACCAGTGCCGCATCAGCAGGTTTAAGCGGCTCCTGATTTTTCACTTTCTCAAACATCGAGACAACGACATCAGTAGCCTGCAAAATAACGTCCATCAATTCCGGCGTTAGTGTTCGCTGGCCGTTACGCATAACGTCGAAGACATTTTCTGCGCCATGACAGATTTCCACTAACGCAGTAAGCGAAAGAAAGCCCGCACCACCTTTGACGGTATGGTAGCCACGAAAAATTGCATTAAGTAAATCTGCATCCTCAGGATGATTTTCCAGATCAACAAGCTGCTCTTGAAGCTGTTCAAGAATCTCTCCGGCTTCTACCAAAAAGTCTTGTAATATATCTTCGTCTACATCAAACGCCATGCGCCCGCTCCCCTAAAAACCTAAGCTCGACAGGAGGTCATCCACATCATCCTGGCCTTTAACTACATCATCACGTTTATCGGCATCGATTATTGGGCCTTCAGCCTCCACCTTATTCACCTTCACGGCTTTTTTAGGCTTCTGCGTTTGTTTATTCATCGCTGCAATTTCAGGTTCGCCGAACATCGTAAGCATATTGACCAAACTGTCTTCAACTTCTTTCACCAGTTCAATAACCCGTCTGATGACCTGGCCAGTCAAGTCCTGATAACCCTGCGCCATAAGCACCTCCGTAAGCAAACCGGTAAGTTTGTTTGATTCCGTTGATGCATCCGAAAGCAATTCATCAATGTCAGTGCACAGAGTCTTGAATTCACCCAGTTCGATCTGCCGATTCATCAGCTTTTTCCACTCTGGCATAAGCGTATCGATGCGGTGCGTTAGCGTTTCAGCTATCGGCATACTCGCTTCAACAGCGTCCATTGTGGTGTTGGCCGCTTTTTCCGTCTCTTCAATGACATAAGTTAGACGTGTCTGTGCGTCGGGAATATCGTTATTTGCCAAACCAACAATGCGTTCGTCCAGTTGAAAGTTATTTAATGCGTCATGTAATTGGCGGGTAAGTTTGCCAACTTCAGCAAAAAGTTCGATAGATTCTTTAGTTGACGCGGCTTCTAGAATCGCGTTTGCAGAGGCGTTATCGCCCTGCTCCAAATAGACTACGAGCTGTTTGGCTTCTTCGAGCGTAATAGGGACGTGAGAACTTGCCGACATCCAGTTTTCCTCTTAATTGCTTGAGAGCGTCTGGATTAACCTAAACGTTCGAAGATTTTTTCTAGCTTTTCCTTGAGAGTAGCGGCGGTAAAGGGCTTAACCACGTACCCGTTCACTCCCGCCTGCGCTGCCGCCACGATCTGTTCTTTTTTCGCTTCGGCAGTAACCATCAGCACGGGCAGGTGTTTTAATCTGTCATCTTTGCGAATCGCCCGCAGCAAATCGATGCCCTGCATACCCGGCATATTCCAGTCTGTGACAACAAAATCAAAGTCACCTTGCTGTAGCATGGGTAAGGCAGTACTGCCATCGTCCGCTTCCTGGATATTGGAAAACCCCAGATCTTTGAGCAGGTTTTTTATGATACGTCTCATAGTAGAAAAGTCGTCTACCACGAGAATTTTCATATTTTTGTCCAAAATGGCCTCCAGTGAGGAATAATTAATTGTTATAAATATTAGTATGCGCTATTCATCAGCATGCCATGACTGCATTCGTGATTTGAGTTTTAGCATGGCCTGGCTGTGTATCTGGCTAACTCTTGACTCGCTGACGTCTAGAACTTCACCTATCTCTCGCAGGTTAAGTTCTTCATCATAGTACAAGGAAAGCACAATCGCTTCTCGTTCCGGTAGTGTAGTAATAGCATGAGCGAGGGCTTTTTGAAAAGCTCCTTGCATTAAATCTTCTAAGGGCGAATCGCTTCCCTTCGTCTGCTCTGTCGTAATGACATCTTCAGAAACACCAAGATCTTCTATCCCAACGAGTTTACCGGCGTTCACCTCATTGAGCATTTGATGATAATCAGCCAAATTTACGTTTAGCTTCGCGGCGATATCGGCGTCCCGGGCATCTCTGCCGGTTTCTCTTTCCACCTGCGTAATCGCCTGAGTAATTGCACGACTGTTTTTGTGCACTGAGCGGGGCGTCCAATCGCCTCGGCGTATTTCGTCCAGCATTGCGCCGCGAATACGAATGCCAGCAAAGGTTTCAAAGCTTGCGCCTTTGGAGCCGTCAAAGTTTTTCGCCGCTTCCAACAAGCCAATCATGCCCGCCTGAATGAGATCATCCACAAGCACACTGGCAGGTAAGCGCGCTAGCAGGTGGTGAGCAATACGCTTCACCAGCAGCGCATGTTGCTCAACAAGCTGCGATTTATCATTTTGCTGGCGGTAGGCGGCTGCTTTACTGTTCACCGTAGAGTTCCTGCGGTTTTTCTAGTCACTAATTGTTCAATGAAAAATTCCAGATGCCCACCCGGCTGACTGGGAACAGGCCAGCTGATTGCTTTTGTCGCTAGCTGAGAAATCGCCACCGCAGCGGGAGAACCGGGAAAGGCATCCACAATAGCAGTTTGCTTACGTACAGCGCGGCGAATATTTTCATCGAAAGGAACCGTCGCCACCAGTTCCAGCGCTACATCAAGGAACCTGCCGGTAACTTTTGAAAGCTTACTGAAAAGCTCCTGCCCTTCACGAATATCCCGCACCATATTCGCCACGATTTTAAATCGAAACACGCCGTGCTCACGATTCAAAATTTTAATAAGCGCATAGGCATCGGTTAAAGACGTTGGCTCGTCGCAGACAACCACCATAATATCCTGCGACGCTTTTGAAAAACTGAGCACCATATCAGATATGCCGGCGGCGGTATCGACTATCAGAACATCAATCGGCGAACGTAATTCGCTGAATGCGCGAATAAGTCCGGCATGTTCCGTGGGCGACAACTCAGCCATAGACTGGGTGCCAGATGTTGCTGGCGCAATTTTTATGCCGTGGGGCCCGGTAACAAGCACCTCATCCAGGGTACATTCACCAGACAGTACATGAGACAGGTTTTTCTCGACCCGCAGACCCAACATAACGTCAACATTCGCCAACCCTAAATCAGCATCTAATACCATGACCCTTTTACCTTGCTTGGCCATGGAAATAGCTGTGTTCAGCGTAATGTTGGTTTTACCGACGCCACCTTTACCACCGGTGACGGCAATAACTTTGATTAATCGTGATTGATTCATCTTTCTTAAGCTACTCGCTTGATCTTCGATCATACTGCTCGTGCTGAATTGACAACGTGATTGTCTTTAGTATGATTCAAACCGTACTTTTTATAAAGCTTTGCCGCAGCAGATACGAGAGATTTTGCATCAGCAACCTTAATATCTTCCGGTACTTGTTGGCCGTCAGTCACGTAACTTACGGGTAATTGGTACTCTACTGCAACACTCAAAATTTCTCCTAAACTGTAGCATTCATCAAGTTTGGTAAAAATACAACCGTCTAACTTCACAGCATCGTAAGCACCGATAATACGCTGTAATGCGGGATATTGGGTATTTGCTTGCGCAACCAGGTATTTACGTACCGGTTGCATTTGACCATGATTAAACTGATTCAGCTGTTTAATCAAACGGCTATCACGTTGGCTGAACCCTGCCGTATCAACCAGGATCAGGCGTTTATGACGCAACTGAAAAAGCTGTTCAGCTAGTTCTTCACTAGTTTGTGCTTTACGCACAGTGCAGCCGATAATTTTACCGTAGGTAGCTAATTGTTCAAATGCAGCAATACGATAGGTGTCAATGGTAATCATTGCCACTTGTTCTGCGCCATATTTCTGTGCGTATCTGGCTGCCAATTTTGCCACCGTAGTTGTTTTACCGGTTCCAGTAGGGCCGACCAGCGCGACTACACCAGTCTGACTTAAAATATCATTCCCTGTAACATTGAGGCGATTCGCCAATAAATTCAACAGGTAAATCCATGCGTCCCTTTCGTTATAGTCTGCTGGTGTGTAATTAACAAGTTGCTCAGCCAAATGACTGCTAATTCCCATACCAATAAGACACTGCGTCAAATAGCTATGAATTGGGCGTTGGCGACGCTGCCTGGCTTCCATCAAATCAGCCACCTGGTATTGCAGTACGCTTCGCAAAGACGCTAATTCTTCTTTGATAGCATCCAGGTCACCAGTACCGCTTCGATGTTGTGCGGGGGTAGGATCATCAAACACTGACGCTGGTTCAGGCGCTTCATCAAAATGATTATCAAATTGATAAGCGTGTTTTGGTGTTACGGGTTCTGGTGCAGACACCTGGGAAACTGGCGCGGCATTGGCTTTGAAATTGTGCTCTGGCTGCGATTCATGTTTATAGGCAGACTGCGTTTCCGCCTGCTTTTCAAGCAATGCGCGTAAGCTGTCAGGGCCATCGTCACCTATAATTTCGCTGAGGCTGGGAACGGTTTTGCCTGATGCAGGTGTAGCGCCCTCACGTTGCTGTGGATGGCGAGTTTTAAACGACATTTTAGCATCAGGATCTTTATCATAAGCCGCTACTAATTCAATGCCATCCGCCACTTTGCGGTTAGACATAATCACTGCGTCACTGCCGAGCTCTGCTTTCACAGCGTTTAATGCTTCACGCATATCTTTGCCAAAAAATCGTCTAATCTTCATCACAACCTCTGCACTGACCCGGCGTCAGATTATTGACCCACTGAGCTAACTATTCTGATTTGTTTATCATCGGGAATTTCCTGATAAGACAGAACATGTAACCCGGATACTGAATACTTCAAGAAGCGCGAAAGTACTGGACGTAGCATGCCTGATGTCAGCAATACTGCGGGCTCGCCTGCCAGTTCTTGCTGTTGACCTGCCTGTTGTAGCGATTGCTGCAACCGTTCGGCCAGTCCTGGTTCAATGCCCGCGCCATCTTCGCCTCCTGCTTGAAGAGACTGGTGCAACATCTGTTCCAACTCTGGCGCCAAGGTAATGACGGGAATTTCTTTTCCGCCTTGGCAGATTTCCTGAGCGATAAGCCGCTTTAATGAAATTCGTACAGCAGATACCAGTACATCCGGGTCCTGACTCTTGGTGCCATATTCACTTAACGTTTGCACAATACTGCGCATGTCGCGAATGGGAACACCTTCAAACAGAAGCGTTTGCAACACTTTTACTACCGTGCTTAGCGGCAGAATATCCGGCACCAGCCCTTCCACCAGTTTGGGACTGGATTTCGCCAACATATCTAACAACTGCTGTACTTCTTCGTGGCCAAGCAACTGGTATGCATTATTGGTGAGCAATTGGCTGAGGTGCGTCGCCACCACCGTGGCCGCATCGACTACCGTGTAGCCTAACGTCTGCGCGTGTTCACGCTGTTTAGGCTTGATCCAGACTGCATCCAGGCCGAACGCCGGATCTTTGGTGACCCTTCCGTCCAGCTTACCAAATACCTGACCGGGATTAATTGCCAGTTCCTCATCGTGACTGATTTGTGCCTCACCAATATTCACGCCAAGCATAGCAATCGTGTAAGCATTAGGATCTAGATCCAGGTTGTCGCGAATGTGTACCGGCGGAATAAGAAAACCCAGCTCTTGGGAAAGCTTTTTCCGGACGCCTTTAATTCGTGTAAGCAGCTCTCCACCCTGAGATTTATCCACCAGCGGAATCAGACGGTACCCCACTTCCAGACCAATAGTATCGACCTGTTGTACGTCGTCCCATCCCAGTTCTTTTACTTCTGGTGCGACATGCTCATCAGCATGCAGTTTTGCCGGTGTGGAAGGTTTTTGCGCTTCAATTTTAGCCTGTCTTCCCTGCCAGTAACCATAGCCGCCGACAATGCCAGCAAAGCCAAGAAACGCGATATGCGGCATACCGGGAACAATACCCATGATAAACAAGATGGCAGCAGTAATATATAATGCGCGCTGATTGCCCAACTGCTTGCGAATTTCCGTACCCATCTGCTGATTTTCGTTTTCGCGGGTTACGATGATGGCAGTGGCAACAGATAGCAGCAGTGAAGGGATTTGCGCCACCAAACCGTCACCGATGGTAAGAATTGTGTAAACTTCAAGCGCATTGCCAAAACTCAGATCATGCTGCAACATGCCGATGAACAAGCCGCCGACGATATTGATAAGCATGATAAAAAGACCTGCAACCGCATCACCTTTTACGAATTTTGACGCACCATCCATGGAGCCGTAAAAGTCGGCTTCGGCGGTGATTTCTTCGCGACGCTGACGCGCCTGATCTTGATCAATGTAGCCAGCGTTCAAATCAGCATCAATCGCCATCTGTTTGCCTGGCATCGCATCAAGAGTAAAGCGTGCGCTTACTTCAGAAATACGACCCGCTCCGGCAGTCACTACTTTAAAGTTAATAATTAACAGAATGGCAAAGACGACGATACCCACAGCATAGTTACCGCCAATGACCACCTCACCAAAGGCTTCAATAACCTGTCCTGCTGCGGCGCCCCCTTCATGGCCGTATAATAAGACAACGCGGGTGGACGCTACATTCAGAGCTAATCGTAAAACGGTGGCGATCAATAATACGAGGGGGAAAATACCGAAATCCACTGGTTTGTCTGTCATCACGGCAACGAGGATTATGACCAGCGATAACGCAATATTAAAGCTAAACAGTACGTCCAGAAGGAACGGCGGCATGGGCAGAATAACCATGCCCATAATTGCCAACAACACGATTGGGGCGCCAAGCCCGCTGCTAATTTTTTGCATCTGGTTTTTGTCAAACCGCTGCAGGTATCCGGATAACTCCATCGCGTTTTAGTCTCACTAACAGAAAATTGACGGTACGATATGTCTGCGTTGTGTAGTTCAACTACCGTGCCAAGGTGAGACTTTAAGAAAAATTAGTGGCGAAGCTCTGGCGGGATAGGAAGATCTTTCTTGAGCGGCTTCGGGCGTTTCCCTTTACCCGCTTTAAAAGCACGTAACTGGAAAACATAGGCCAACACTTGCGCCACTGCCATAAAGAGCTTGTGAGGAATTTCATGCTCCACTTCGGTGGAATAGTAAATAGCGCGGGCTAACATCGGTGACGGCAAAATAGGCACATCGTGAGCAGTCGCAATTTTACGAATATGCATGGCAAGTTCATCGATACCTTTGGCAACCACTACCGGAGCCCGGTTACCATTGTTATCATACTTAAGGGCCACAGAGAAATGCGTCGGGTTAGTGACAATAACGTCGGCCTGGGGAACTTCCTGCATCATTCTACGTGCTGCAGCCTGGAACTGCAGACGGCGGATGCGCCCTTTCACCATAGGATCGCCTTCGGCATTTTTGTGCTCGTCTTTGATTTCCTGCTTGCTCATCTTCATTTCTTTGTTGTGCTTATAAATTTGATAAGGCACATCAAAGGCAGCAATGGGGATCATTCCCAGGGTAAGAAGCAAAAATGCCCATTCCAGCATTTCCATGGCATGAAACAGGTTTAGCGGATAAATTTCCACATCCAGATGCAACGCTTCTTCCTTAAAATACAATAAGGCAACTAGAGCCAACCCCCCTATAACAAAAAACTTTGCAAAAGCTTTTAACAGCTCAACCAGCGCATTAACACCGAACATGCGCTTAAAGCCACTTAACGGACTAAGCCGGCTGGCTTTGGGTGCTGCAGATTCCCAGGTAAAATTATAACCGCCCAGTGCTATAGAGCCATAAACGCCAGCCACCATAGCCACTACCATATAAATAATCACTGGTACGCTCACCGTATCCAGCGCCTCGCCCCAGGCAGAAAACATGTGGGTAATGTCGTAGGTTTCGTCGCGGGAAAGCGTAAACATACGCTTCGTCATCGCAAATACTGCTTCAGCAATATACCCGCCGATGATCAAAAACATCAGCGCACTAACAATTAAAACCAACGTGGTGGAGAGCTCTCGGGAACGGGCAATCTGCCCTTTCTTTCGAGCATCCTCGATTTTTTTCCCCGTGGGGTCTTCTGTTTTTTCGCTTGAATCAGCCATATTGAGTCAACCTTAGGTCGGGCAGATCCGCAGTAGTTCACACATAAACTGCTGCGCGCGTTCCCACTGAGTATTAAAGTGAGCAGTAAAATTATCCATAGTTATCCAGATAACAATGAGTCCCATAATTTGAGCAATGGAAAAACCAATACTGAAGATATTTAATTGAGGGGCGGCTTTGGTCATTACGCCAAAGGCCAGATTCACGATTAATAATGAGACAATGGGTGCTAATGAAAGCGTAATGGCCGACACAAACATCCAGCTTCCCCAATGTGCAATTTCTCGAAACTGCTCTGGCGTCCACCATCCGTCGCCTATGGGAAATGCGTCAAAGCTTATGACGATCATTTGGATCATAGAGAGGTGCCCGTCGAGGGTCCAGAACAGCAAAGTCGCTAGAATCAGATAAAACTGACCAACCGCAGCTACATTGATACCGTTCACCGGATCGACAATTGACGCAAACCCCAGACCTGTCTGCATGGCAACAATTTGTCCGGCAATAACAAAACTGTTCAGCACCATCATGGACACAAAGCCAATGGCAATGCCGATGATTAATTGCTGAATGACTAAAACAAAAGTTCCGACATTCACCAGGTCAGTCACCGGCACTGGCGGGACTACAGGAACAATTACCAGCGTAAGAAAAACGGCAAGCAAAGCTCGAACCGACGGTGGGATGGATTGAGCGCTTATTCCAATCATGGTGGCGAACATTCCGCTGATACGCATAAACGGCAGCATCATATCGGCTAAAAACTGGATGATTGAGTTCAGTTCAACGTCCATGACGTTAGCCAACCACTTGTGGAATCTGTTCTACCATATGAAAAGTGAAATCCATCAGCTTCTGTACCAGCCAGTTGCCGCCCCAGCTCAATGCTAAAAGTGTCACAATCAGGCGGGGTAAGAAGCTCATTGTTTGTTCGTTGATGGAAGTAGCAGCCTGAAATACAGCTACAATCAACCCTACTATCATGCTGGGAACAATGACTGCAGATACCAGCAATATCACCATAAACATGGATTCGCGCAGGATTTCAACAAAGACTTCGGGTTGCATAGTATGCTCCTAGACGCCCATACCGAAGCTGGTTGCCAGAGTACCAAAAATAAGATTCCAGCCATCGACCAGCACAAATAGCATCAGTTTGAATGGTAAAGAAACAATCATGGGCGATAGCATCATCATACCCATTGCCATAAGAATAGACGCAACCACCAAATCAATGATCAAAAATGGAATAAAGAGCATAAAACCAATTTGAAACGCTGTTTTTAGTTCGCTGGTCACAAACGAGGGAATGAGAATGGTCAGAGGGACTTCTTCGGGTTCCTGATACTTTCCTTCATCCCCTGCAATTCTGACGAAAGTTTCCAGGTCTTTCACCCGAGTCTGTGACAGCATGAACGCACGCATAGGTCCCTTTGCTTCTTCAAATGCCTCCTTTGAACCAATTTGCTCATCAAGATAAGGCTGCAACGCACGTACGTTAATTTCTTCAAACACCGGAGCCATAATAAACATTGATAGAAACAGGCTAACGCCAATTAAAATCTGGTTTGAAGGAGCCTGCTGTAGTCCAATCGCCTGACGCAAAATCGACAGCACCACAATGATGCGGGTAAAAGACGTCATCATCATGATAAAGGCGGGAATGAGACTCAGTGCAGTCATGATAAACAGCGCTTGCAGCGTCATAGAATAATCTTGACTGCCATCGGGGTTGGTGTTTACCGTTACCGCTGAAATACCTTGCTGCGCAAAAGCCGGTTCGCTGCTAAAAATAAATGCAGCAAAGGCCAGAAAAAGATACCCAATAACTTTATGACTTTTCAACGTCACTTTCCTTTACAGCTGGATTGAGCTTGCCCGCCATCGCCTTGATTAGCTTTTGTTTAAACTGATCGCCGCCGCCCTTCGTGGAAGGGATAATCAGTGGGGTTTCCAGTTTGCTCAAATGATTAATATTGTGGGCAGTCACACCTATCAGATGTTGTTCATCACCGACTTCAATAACCATGATGCGTTCCTTCGTTCCTGCCATCATGCTGGCTACCACCTTCATTTGCCCATTGGTACTATGAGTGACATTAAACCGTCGCATGAGGTACGCCAACGAAAAAATAATACCAACTACCAATAACAGCGATAGGAAAATTGACAGTACAGAAGTGGGATTAGTGATGGATTGCGTGCTCTGCGCATTGCTGAACGAGCTAAAAGTAAGGGGCAGCAGCGCGCAACCCCTTCTTAGTACGAGCTTTTTAGCGAAGCTTTTTAATTCTCTCGATTTGACTGATAACATCCGTTAGCCGAATACCGAATTTGTCGTTAACTACTACTACTTCTCCATGAGCAATCAACGTGCCATTTACCAAGACGTCCAGTGGTTCACCCGCTACGCGATCTAATTCCACTACTGACCCTTGGTTCAATTGTAGCAGATTCCGTATGCTAATCCGGCTTCTGCCAACTTCCATTGAAATAGTAACAGGAATGTCGAGAATCGTATCCAGCTTCTTCTTTTCTTCCTGAGTTATCGGTGCGTCATCGGAGAGCTCGTCCAGCTCTGCAACCTGAACGCCTTCGCCGCCAGCCTTTTCATCGGAATCTGCCTGTTCGGCCATGGCTGCAGCCCAATCATCCATACCGTCTTCTTCACTCATGGAAATGCCTCATCTGCTTTAAAATCTGCATTACAAATCTTCTTCAAGTATTTGTAGCTCCGCGTCGTTATCGATAACACGCCCGCCACGGGTTAATAACTGTAACTCCGATTTTACGGAGGTAGGTCTTGCTATTTTGTCGGTTATCTTTAATGCCAAATTATCACGCGAGCGTCCTAATTTCGCCCGGAATGTAGGTAAGTCTTCGATAAGCACTGTAATGTGTTCGGGCATTTCTACCGGAATAATGTCGCCCGCTTTTAAGTCCATAATTTTACGCAATGATATATTTACGTCTAACATATGGGTGCTAAGTTCAACTTTAACGTCCATGATTTCATCACGTAGCGCTTTGCTCCAGCGTAAGTCAGTATCTTCCTTGTCGCTCTGAACACCCGCATCCAGCAATTCGCGGATAGGTTCCAGCATCGAGTATGGAAGCGAAACGTGAAAATCGCCACCGCCGCCGTCCAATTCAATATGAAAAGAACTGATCACCACCACTTCCGTCGGACTGACAATATTCGCCATAGCAGGGTTCACTTCTGAATCCAGATACTCAAACGATACATCCATGACCGGCGCCCAGGCTTCTTTGTAATCTTCAAATATTATCTTTAGCAACATTTGAATAATACGACGTTCAGTAGGCGTAAATTCCCGGCCTTCAATCTTGGCATGGTAACGCCCATCACCGCCAAAAAAGTTATCTACCAGAATAAACACCAATCGCGCTTCCATGGTAATTAATCCGGTACCTTTCAACGGACGAAAACGCACCATATTCAGGCTCGTAGGTACAAACAGGGTATGGATGTACTCGCCAAACTTTATCATCTGAATGCCGTTTATTGATACTTCTGCAGCACGGCGCATCATATTGAACAAACTTACCCGCAAATGCCGGGCGAATCTTTCGTTTACAATCTCCAGCGTTGGCATGCGCCCACGGACAATTCTGTCCTGAGAAGAAAAGTCATATTCCAGCGCAGAAGCATCAGAGGCAGAATCGCTGACATCTTCTTCATCGACGTCATCCACCCCATGCAAGAGCGCATCAATTTCGTCTTGGGATAATAAGTCGCTCACAGTGTCATCCTGGTTATTGCATCACAAAGCCGGTGAACAGCACCTGCTCGACTACATTGCCATCTGTAATTTCTTTCATCACTCGCTGCACTTCAGTTAATGCCTGCTCCCGAAGGGTCACTTTCCCTGCCTCGGTTATCAGATCATCAGCGGTGCCGGCGCTAAAGACCTGTAGCAAAGTGCCTTCAATTAAAGGAATATGCTTTTTGGCAGCTTCTTCGTTATCAACGCCTCTTACCATTAATTGCACTTTTATTTCGACTAAGCGATCACGTCCGTTGCCGGGTACATTGAATACAAAAGGTCTTGGCATTGCGACATACAACGCTGTGCCCAATTCACTTTTCGTTTTGGCAACTGGCGCTGGAGCAGTGTCATCTCCGGTTGCAACTTGTTCAGCAGGAGGCGTATCATCGCCCGTAAATAAAAAGAAGTAAGCTGCCGCTCCGCCTCCTAGCAGCACAACCGCAATAATGATGATCAGCATCATTTTGCTTTTCTTGCCGCCTTCTTCAATCTGTAATTCTTCGTCAGCCATGGTTTACCTTTCTTTTGCCTTTGCCCGTATTATCAACGTTCATAAATAAATGGCAATCTCTGCGCAAATGAAATGTAAGACGGTGAATATTAAGCATAGTAGTCAATACCACCTTGCGCACGGTGAGTAAGAGGTTGCTCAATGACTGTGGTGTCACTCATTTCCTCTTCGGTAAAACCTCCACCGCTGCCGCCAGACCGGTTTCCAGAGTCACCATCTTCACCTTGCTGCCGGCTTTCTTGTTGAACAACGGATTCTCCCAGCTCAATGCCCTGCTCCGCCAACAATTCCCGTAAGCGGGGTTCAGCCTGCGCGAGTGCATCTTTAGCTTGCGGTGATTGCACAATAAAATTCACGCTGGCAGTATCGCCAGATACATTTACCCGCACCTGCATACTGCCCATTTCAGGTGGATCAAGACGAATCTCCGCCATGGTGTTGCGGCTGTTAAGCATCCAGCGAATCTTTTCATTAAGTTGTTGCTGACCTTCCGGCTGATGGATGTTGACGGGTTTTTCAAACCCGTCCTGTATCTGCTGCGACTTACTGGCTTCGCTGCGGATCTGATTATTTTCCTGAATGGCTACATCCGCCGACGCCTGGTGCCTTGCACTGTTCGCCTGTTCCACAGCCATCTGAGCTGCATTTATTCCCAGGTTCAACTGGCTGATTTGTTGCTCAATGCTCTGATTCATCTGCTGAGTAAGCGTAATATCCGCTTCACTCATTGCTTGGGCTATCATGTCCTGTAGGTTAATTCCTGGCTCCCGTCCCTGAGCGAGCTGATCCTGAATTTCGTTAATGCCAGCAATCACAGCCGTTTTCACCGACTGTTGCTGTTGCTCAGATGCTGAGGGAGGCAGCAGCGCTACTACTTTTTCGGCAAGATCTTCTGCCGCGCTCGCTTTAGCCTCGTCCGACAACTCCTGCATTGACAGCATTGCCGCATCCACACCGCTTGCAGAAGTTATGCTGGCGTTGGCAGTATTGGGATCTATATTCAACGAAGCCGAAGTGTCTGAGCCATTAGCATTGCTATGAGCTGTGTTGGCTGTTTTCCCCGCCAATTCAGCTTTTAACATGTCCAACAACGCTGATGCGTTTTCAGCAGACTCTTCATCTGCGGTATTATTACCTGTTGCGCCCTGTGACAAAGCTGACTGCAAATTCGTTATCAAGCTGTTTAGTTCGGACGTGGATAAACCAGTCTGCTTGCCTGTTGCCTCGTTAGCGTCCATTTTATTCAGTAACGCTGCCGCCAGCGCTTCCAGTTCAGCAGAAGCGCTCAACTCGCCACTTCCCGCGGTAGCATCAGTCGCGCCTTCAGCGTCAAGCTGAGCCAGAAGCTCTTGCAATTTGGCTAGCAACTCAGGTATCGAAGTAATGTCACCTTTTAATTCTGAAGCATCTTGTAACGTCATACCGTCAGGTAAAACGAACAAATGATCGTTTTCTTGCTTCACTAAAGCTTCAACGTCAGTTTCAGCACTACCCAAAGCGGATTCTTCCGACAATTCGTTGTCTTTCTCTTGTAGCTTGCGCACCGCATCGACATATTCTAACCAGTCGGTTTCGTTTTTATCTGCCAGAGCTTGTTTAGCATCCTGATTCTGCGCGGCAGCTTTGTCCAGTTCGGCTCTATGACTTTTAGAACTGGCAGCGTGGCGGTCGATTGCAGCCTTTTCTGTAATTCTTTTATTATCGGACGGGTGCGGCTGCCCGCCTTTCTCAGCACGTTTTTCAGCGCCTGCGCGTTGCATAATGTCAGTAAATTGACTGCCGCTCTCAGATGAAACACCTTTTTCTTGCGGTACTTCAATATCTACCGGTAAAGTGGCAATATCTGAACGCTGGGTGGCAATTTGTTGCATAATGACCCTATTCCTGTGCTTCCGATTTACGGCTAACGGCAAATTTTTTGGCGGCCTACGGATGATTATCGTCTTTCTTAATGGGGAGTGAGCAATTCCTGTTCCAACTGATTAAAAAACTTGCAGATACACCCGCAAATTTTCTAACCCATTGGAGAAGCAGTTATTTGTTCAATTTGGCGCGAAAAAATTTCTGCATGGCAAATTCATCGTTCATAGATTGTTCGCGGCGGGCTTCCCGGTTAATTGCCTCTTGCTGCTTTTTATCTATTAAAATATCGACAGCTTTCCGGCGCTTTTGCTGCTCCATCCACACGCGTTTACGCTGATCAGCAACCATAGCTGCCTGCGAGACAAACTGCGTTTGCTGTTCGCAGGCTTTGTCTAACTTGCCGACGAATGATAAATGCTGGTGATACTGTTTGGCCGCAACGCCAGCTCTGCCGTTTTGCTGTATTTGCCGCAAATAATCCAACCGATATTGTTGCAAACTCGTTAGCTTCTGTTTTTGCTGGAGCACATGCTGCTGGGCAAGCTGGAATGCTCGCGCGGCCTTTTGCTCTTTTTCTTCTTCAAATCTGGCAACTAATTCGAGTTGGCGCATATCCGTTAACCTTTACCTAATCCAGTCGCCAGCGCACTCATTCCTTCCAGGCTTTCCGGATACGGCAACACCTGCTTAGTCCCCTGCTGCAAAAAGGCTTTGATGGCGGGTTCAGCGCGAATGGCTAAGTCAATACGCGGATCTGAGCCTTTGGCGTAAGCGCCAATAGCAATAAGATCCTGATTCTGCTTGTAATTGGAATATACCTGCCGAATTCTTCTGGCCTGCATTAAGTGCTCGTCACTGACGACCATAGGCATTACACGACTAATAGAAGCTTCAATATCAATAGCGGGATAGTGACCGCTATCTGCCAATGCTCGAGACAATACAATGTGTCCATCTAAAATGGCTCTGGCCGCATCGGCGATGGGATCCTGAAGATCATCGCCTTCAGTAAGCACGGTATAAAAGGCGGTAATCGACCCCTGTTTTTCATTGCCATTACCCGCTCGTTCCACTAGCGCAGGCAAACGGGCGAAGACAGAAGGCGGATATCCTTTTGTCGCTGGAGGTTCACCCACTGCAAGGGCAATTTCCCGCTGCGCCATGGCGTATCGGGTTAGCGAATCAATTAACAACAGCACATTCATGCCTTTATCGCGAAAATACTCCGCAATGGTGACCGCAGTTTCACAGCCTTTGAGTCGCATCAGCGGCGAGGTATCTGCTGGGGCAGCAACAACCACAGCGCGTTCACGTTCTTCTTCAGTTAAAATATCATGGATAAATTCTTTCACTTCCCGGCCCCGCTCACCAACCAGGCCAACCACCACAACGTCAGCCTTGCAGCCGCGAGTCATCATACCAAGCAGCACACTTTTACCCACTCCACTACCAGCAAACAGCCCCATACGCTGCCCCATGCCGACAGTATTTAACGCGTTAATGGAACGCACTCCCACGTCCATCGGCTGACTGATTGGGCGCCGAGCAAGCGGGTTCATGGGCGGTTTAATGGTTGGTACGCGGGCCTCGGCCACAATAGCTCCCAAACCGTCAAGCGGATTGCCGTTACCATCGACCACCCGGCCCAGCAAACTCATGCCTACCGCCAAGCCGCTTTCGCGGTTCAGCGGCATTACCCGAGAGCCAGGTACAATACCGCGCACCGCTTCTGTGGGCATTAAATAGGTAATGTCTGCGCCAAAGCCTACTACTTCCGCTTCTATTTCACCTTCGATGGTTTGCACCATACATTGGCTGCCTACTGGCAACTGGCATCCTACGGCTTCGAGCGTCAGCCCGATACCACGCACCAGTTTTCCAGCGGCCACAACCGGGGGTGCAGGCACCTGCTTTTCCAGTTTAAGAAAATAATCGCCCCACGGACTAGTCATCACGAAGGCCCTGTTCCATTAGAAATTTATCTAAAATATCTTTGCAGCGGCGTTCCGTAGATACGTCCACCGCATTTTGTGAGGTGACAATGTCACAACCACCGCGCTCCATTCCTGGCGTTTCTACAAAATTCCACTTTTTTTCCCGCACAGTGTCTTCGCCAAAGTGGTCAGTCACCAGTGCAATATCTTCAGGATGCATTTGAATTTGATATTGATTTTCCTGAATCGGAAGCACTTTTAATCCTTCTGCCAGCGCCTGAAGAATGACATTTTCATTGGTGCTGATTTCTGTTTTTATCACTGAACGCGCCAGCGTTACGGCTAGACGAGCGAGCTGCTGACGAATCTCATCATTTACCTGAGCTAGCGGAGCATGAAGTTTCTCGGTTAATTGTTGCCATTCACTTATCTGATTTTCTATTTGCTCCTTGCCCTGGCTAAGCCCCTCTTCCGTACCGGCAGTCAGGCCTTCACGATGCCCGGCTTCTTTACCTTCTTCAAAGCCCTGGGCTTTGCCGTCTTCATAGCCTTTTTGCTTACCTTCGGTATACCCTTCCTCGTAAGCGGCCTGACGAATAGCTTCAATTTCCTGAAGCGTTGGCGGATGAAACTCTTCCTCTTCTTCAGGTGGTTCGTATTTCCAGTCGCTACGACGGTTTAACGCATTGGTTTTCTCATCTTTTCTACGCTGAGCAGCATCTTCGACATAAGGCAAATCCCATGCTTTTGCTTGGGAAAAATCCTCTTCCCCCGGACGTTTGTCCTTCATAAACAGCTCGTTTCATGCAGATTATAAGAATTCATCACCACCGCCGCCGCCAAGCATAATTTCGCCCGAATCAGCCAAGCGTCTGGCCACCGACAGAATTTCCTTCTGAGCCGCTTCAACTTCAGAAATACGTACCGGGCCCAAGGCCTCTAAATCGTCAATCAGCATTTCCGCAGCACGCTTGGACATGTTTTTCGTGATTTTAGCTTTCAATTCTTCATCAGCGCCTTTTATTGCTTTTAGCAGCGCATCTTGCTGAACTTCTCGTAAAATAGCTTGAATGCCGCGATCGTCCACATCTACAAGATTATCAAAAACAAACATCAAATCCTGGATTTGCTGACTCATTTCCTCGTCCTGCTCACGGATAGCGTCCATCAGCTGACCTTCAATGGAGGTATCGAGATAATTCATAATATCCGCCGCAGATTTTAAGCCACCCATTTTCGCAGCCTGAGTGCCGGCCTGACCAGCAAACTGTTTTTCCATAATTTCGTTTAACTCCTGCAAGGCTGCTGGCTGTACTTCTTCCAGGTTGGCGATACGCATAAGAAGATCCAACCGAACTTTTTCCGGGAACTGCGCCAGAATTTCGGCGCTTTGTTCTGGTTCCAGATAAGACAACACAATGGTCTGAATCTGCGGGTGCTCATTACGAATAATGCTGGCCACTTGTTTTGAATCCATCCACTTAAGCGAATCCAGACCTTTCGCTCCGTTCCCCATCATGATCTGATCAATCAGGTTTGCGGCTTTGTCTTCGCCAAGCGCGGCAGTCAGTGCTCTTTTTACAAAATCCTGACTCTGGAAGCCGATGGTGCTGTAATTTTGAATTTCTTCTATAAAGTGTTTGTGTACGGCAGTGATCTTGGCTTGAGTCATATCCTCAATTTTTGCCATTTCACTGCCCAGCTTTTGCACCTGCTTTGGTTCCAGATGCTTCAGGATCTGCGCGGCATCTTCTTCGGAAAGGCTAAGCAACAGAATTGCAGCTTTTTCCACGCCCATTAACTTGGCGACGTCGTAACGCGGCTCTTCAGCTTGAACTAACTCATCAGCCATCTCAACAGTTCCTACTCATCTTGCATTAACCAGCCTTTCACTACCTGTGCAGACAGTTCTGGCTCATTGGCCACCAGCGCACGGACAGCTTTCAGCACATCTTCATCTTTATGTAAATCGGGTAACATCAGCGAGCCGTCAGGGGCAAAGCCAACCTGACCTGCATCAAAGTCCTGATTAAGAATACTGATAGTTTCGTCACCTAAATCCAGACCTTCATCCGCATCAAAATCATCTTTTTCTTTGGTTGCTTCAGGATGAATCAGGCGGCGCAGCATTGGGCGGATAACAAACAGAATCAGCACAATGATAACCAGTCCACCGACTATCAACTTAAGTATAGGTAAAAATTTCGGTTGTTCCCAGATTGGGAGATCTTCGACGATGCCCGTGTCCATGCGAGTAAAGGGAACGCTGACAACCTCCAGCGAATCGCCGCGTGCAACATCAAAACCAATGCCTCCCTGCAACAATCGGCGAATATTCAATAGCTGTTCTTGTGCTAACGGCGTAGAGCTTACATCTCCGCTCTCGCCCGTTATCCGGGTATAATCCACCGCCACAGATACGCTTAAGCGGCGAATCATTCCAGTTTGCTTTTTGGTATGACTGATGGTGGTATCAAGTTCGTAATTGCGAGTTGATTCCTTGGTGCTGCTACCCGGAGCAGAACGTTGTTGTGTACTTTCACCCACTGCATTTTCAGGAATATTCGATTCCAGCGGTGGCTGATTACTTAGCGCACCAGGAATGCCGCCGCTTGTTCCTCCGACAGTACTATGCTCGCTAACCATTTCACTACGTACCGCAGGAAGGTCAGGATTATAGCTGCGCTGTGTTTGTTCCACGGCGGTAAAATCCATGGTCACATCGGCTTGCGCGGTATAGTTACCGATACCCAGCACGGGGATTAATATGGCATCGATTTTTTGCAGATATTCGTCTTCACGTTGGCGTTCGATTTCATACTCTTTACGTGCAACAGCGCTGAGGGAATCCTGGGAACCGGAATTCAGTAATCGGCCATTGCTGTCCGTTACGGTCACATTTTCAGGCTCCATACCTTGCACAGCGGAAGCGACAATATCTACCACCGCGTCCACTTCCTCACCGTTAATGACATTGCCACGTTTTGCGGTCAGAACTATGGTTGCGCTCGCCTTTTTCTCGCGCCGCGAAAATACGTTTTCTTTAGGTAGCGCAAGTAGCACCCGGGCTTTTTGAATGCTGGACATATCTTCGATGGTCGCACCAATTTGCTGCTCTCTGGCATGCTTTAAACGCTCCATCTCCACGCGCTGGCTGACGCCAAAACCCATGTCCTGCATAATGATGTCGCTACCGGCATCTTCTGAACGCGTTAAGCCCTGACGAGTCATGCCCAGGCGAATATCCTGAAACTGATCATTTCGCACCAGTATCGTGTTGCCTTCCAGTTTGTAGTCAATCTGGCTGGCATCGAAATAATCCAGCGTCTCAATGAGCTCTTCGGTAGACATTTTCGCTAACGGCCGATAATCAGGTTCCTGCGCCCAGATAAGGATGAACACCGCAATCGCCACACAAATAACGAGTACCACTACCAGCGCCATCTGACGCATTACGTCAGCGCTGCCGAGGGTATCCATAAAACCAGATTTGTTTTCTGATTCGTTGGCATTGGACTGATTAGTATCTGCTACTGTCAGATTTGTCCCAGTTGCTTCAGCCATGGTTAATTAACTCCACCTAAACCGGCATATTCATAATTGTTTTATACGCTTCCAGCACTTTATTGCGTACCTGCACCGTTGCCTCAAAGGCGATTCCGGCTTTCTCTTTGGCTATCATCACTTCTGCCAAGCTGACAGACTGATCGCCCATTTCAAAAGCTTGTTGTAAATTTTTGGAATGCGTTTGCATGCCGTTTACGCCCTCAATCGCGCCCTTCAGCATCGTGGCGAATTCGCTACCCGACTGATTGTCGTTTATTTTCAGGTTAGGTATTTCGTTGGGCTGAAGACGAGTTTGCCCAATCATGCTCTGCATTTCTTGATATAAACTGCTGGCTTTAACGTCCATAACCTCTCCGGAAAAATATTTTAACTGCCAGTAAATTGGCTGGCGTGCTTACTTTCCTTGGACACAGCAATTAATAGACCAACTTTTAATTTCTATAAGATACAGGCAGTTAGAGGGGATGCCAGAAAATTGACAGAGAATGGGCAGTTGCTCTCTTAAAAGAGACGCGGGTTGGTGATAAGTAGTTTTAGGGTGGAACGCGGTTTTGTACAGCTTAGGTAGTGTTTTACTACTGAAGTTGTGTGGTGCAGCTGCCTAAAGCCATCTGGCCCCAGGCAGGAGTCAAACACAAAAATGATGGGCTTAAACCGGGCTACGCCGGTACCTCAATGCCGTTTTCACGCATTCTGGCAAGCTTGTAGCGTAACGTTCTTGGGCTAATTCCTAGCTTTTCAGCCACTTCTTTACGCTTACCGTTACATAACTGCAGCGTGTCCAGGATAATCTGATGTTCCTGATGACGAAGCTCAGAACCCAGCTTACTGTTATCGTCGTCCAATTCCTGCTGCACAGGTGAATGACTCGCCAGTGACGCCGCCATATCAATCATAAGATCCGACGAATCAATGGTGGCGCCGTCGCAAAGAATGAGCGCTCGCTGAATAACATTCTCCAGTTCCCTTACGTTGCCCGGCCACTCGTAATGAAGAAGCTTATTTCTGCCAGCCGCCGTTATCGTTATTTTACCCATACCCTGGTGTGAAGCGTGGCGCTGAATAAGATGCTCAGCCAAGGGAATAATATCACCCGGGCGTTGTGCCAGAGGAAGCCACACAATAGGAAAAACGTTAAGCCGGTAGAACAAATCTTCGCGGAATTCACCGCTTTCCACTGCCTGATGAAGATCCCGATTGCTGGTGGCAATTACTCTCACGTCCAGTCGCACCGGTTTGCGCCCGCCGAGTCGCTCGACTTCCCGCTCTTGCAACACCCGAAGTAATTTCGCCTGCAGGGTAAGGTCCATTTCGGTAATTTCATCAAGTAACAATGTGCCATGCTGAGCTTGTTCGAACTTTCCCGGACAGGCTTGCACCGCGCCGGTAAACGCGCCTTTTTCATAACCGAACAACGTCGCTTCCAGCATATTTTCGGGAATTGCCGCGCAATTAATGGCAATGAAGGGAGCATTGCTCCGCGACGATTGATCGTGAATATAGCGCGACAGTACTTCTTTTCCTGAACCGCTTGGACCGAGTACCATCACAGTGGCTTCTGAGCGCGCCACTTTTCGCGATAGCTCCAGCAATTGCAGACTAATGGGATCGGCAACAATTGGGGTGCGGGATTCTACCTTTTGTGCAGGCGCATAACGGCCCACCAGGTTAAGCAATACTTCGGGAGCAAACGGTTTCGACAGATAATCCGTCGCCCCATCTCGCATCGCCTGAACAGCATCGTCTATGGTGGCATACGCCGTCATTAGCAGCACGGGTAGCTGAGGATACCGGCCTTTAATGCTTTTCAATAAAGCCAGCCCGCTCATCCCTCCCATTTGTATATCACTGACTACCAAATCCACCGGTTGATTGGCCAGTATCAGCAAAGCTTCTTCAGCACTGTCGGCCGCGGCTACCTGATACTCGGCAAGCTGTAACGTATCGATGAGCGCTTCACGTAAACCCGCATCATCTTCAACAATTAGAATGATTGTCTTCTTCATGAACATTCTCCTGCATACTGAGACGAGCTATTCGAAAGCGGCGCACTCAAAGGTAAAGAAACGACAAAAGAGGCACCACAGTCAGCAAGATTTGTTACGCTTAGCTGCCCCTTATGCGCAGACACTACCGACTTCACCACCGCTAATCCCAAGCCTGTGCCGTGGGTTTTGGTAGTGAAAAAGGGCTCAAAAATCTTTTGTTGCAGCGCTTCAGGTACACCAGGACCAGCGTCGCAGACTGAAATTTCTAACGTATTTTTGCCCACCACTGCGTTAACTTTAATTGTGCTACCTTTCGGGCTTACCTGACTGGCGTTATGCAGAAGGTTAAGTAAGGCGCCCTGCAATGCAGTAATATTGCCGGTGAAGCAGGCTTCCTGCTGAAAGCCATTAAAAATGACATGTTGACTAGCCTGCTGAATAAAGACGGTCGAGGTTGTGGCTACTGCCTGGTGCACATCGCTAAGCGTAAGCAGACCTACCACCTGGTCTTCACCTGATTTGGCAAACAGCAGCATGTCGTTTACCTGACTTTCGAGATCTTTTAAACGGGCAGTCAGTTTGTCAGCAAAATTAATAGTGGCTTCTTCGCCTAACCCTTTTCTTTTCATATTTGCTGCGTATAGCATCGCAGCTGACAACGGCGTGCGAATTTGATGTGCCAGCGACGCCACCATTTTTCCCAACGCAGATAAACGCTGCATGTGGCTTACGCGCGCCTGCAGTTGACGAGTTTCTGTTAAATCAGTTAATACAATCAGCTGACCTGGTTCGTTTTCCAACGGCGTAATAGACAGCTTTACACGGCGACCATCAATAAGTGAAACCTCATGACCATCATCGGCACGGGGCTTAAATGAGCGTTGGATAATGGTGCGCCAGAGCTCACCTTCCAGAGGTTCTCCAAGCAAATCAATCGCCTGACTGTTGGCTTGTCTGACAATGCCAGAACCATCTAAGACGATAACCCCCGCAGGCATTACCTGAAGCAGATGAGAAAGACGGTTTGCCTGTTTTCGCAAGGCATGAACTTCGTCATTTTCAGCATTTGTGGGCGCACCTTTAGGCTTACGCAAAGCATTACGCTGCGACGAATTTGTATCATCGGAAGAACGGTAGTGACCCTCGTGACCATTGAGGAAATCGCTGGTGTAGTCACCACTGTATTGACTGCTATCGTATGCCATATCACCCTCGTCAAAAAGCAGACGCATGTGCGTTTTGCCTATTTAACAAGCAGATGTTATGCCAATATTTATTAACTATATTTCAATAGCTTATGGAATGATAATAGACAGATTCGCTCGTCAATTATCTGACGAGATCTGTTCTTCACGTTGAATATCATATTTACGCATTTTTTCAACTAAGGTGGTTCTGCGCATCCCCAGCTTGTCTGCAGCCCGTGCCACCACCCAATCTTGCTGTTCCAATGCCTGGATAATTAAATTGATTTCAAGATCAGATAAATACTCTTTAAGATTTACACCTTCTGCAGGCAACTGAGAATTATTTTGATCGTCAGCGGCCCCGGCTTCAGTGCTATCGCTGGAGGAAGTGTCTTCCTGAGCAGCAGCCTCTGCGAACAACGCGTTAAAAGCATCACGCTCAAGAAGCTCCTCAGGATAATCGGGTTGGTAGGCCTCTACATCACCATACTGATATTTGGGTGGTAAATCTTGTATATCAACAACTTGGCCCGGATAGAGAATACTCAGGCGCTCTACAAGATTGGCGAGTTCCCTTACATTGCCATCCCAACTATGCTCCATTAATGATGCAATGGCCATTTCGGTAAATCGGACAACGTCTACACCGTCCCCCTGAATGCGACTGATAAGTTCCTGTAACAACAGCGGGATATCTTCTTTGCGATCTCGTAACGCCGGGCTATCGATAGGGAATACGTTTAGGCGGTAATATAAATCTTCACGAAATTTATCTTCGCGGATCATAGTTTCCAAATCACGATGCGTGGCTGCAATAATACGAACGTTACAACGCAACGGGCTACTGCCCCCTACTCGCTCAAAAGTTCGCTCCTGCAGAACCCGCAGCAACTTAACCTGCATCTGTAACGGCATATCGCCAATTTCATCAAGAAACAACGTGCCGTTTTCTGCCAGCTCGAACCGCCCTTTGCGTGCACTAATTGCTCCGGTAAAGGCGCCCTTTTCATGTCCGAACAACTCGCTTTCCAGCAACTCACCCGGTATTGCTCCGCAATTTACCGGAATAAACGGGCCATCTTTTCGTGCAGATAAAAAATGCACGTTACGGGCGACAACTTCTTTACCAGTGCCCGATTCGCCCAAAATCAATACGGTGGCATCGGTAGGAGCGACCTGCTCTACCATACGCCTTACATTTTGAATTTCGTCACTGCGCCCTACCAAGCTTCGGAACAGCCGCGTTTTTAAACCGCTGGATTTGCCCGCTCCAGGCTTGCGCCGACTATATTCCTGGCACCGATGAATAGACTGAGTAAGTATTGGATATGTGAGAGGCAGCGTAACCACATTCACCAGATTACAATCTGGCGAAGCGTCACTTTCCTTTTCCTGGATGGCAACAAAAGGAGTATGAGGAAAAAGAGTAACCAAAGATTTAGCTTGATCAGCAATCGAATAGTCGATGAGTACAGCATCCACCGAATGGGATTTCAAATAGCTAGCACAGTCCGCGAACGACTTGCTATTACAAGGCTCACCCAAAAACGTGATAATGGTCTCTAACTTGTGAATAAGGTCGCCGTTATCGCTAACGAGCAGGATATCCTTCATCAATTCCCCAAAAACGCGTTCTTATTTTTACAGTTTAGCGCATCTGCATGATTGTAGCGGTAAAAGATCCAAGCGCAACAGCTTCCTGATATAACTGGGTATAACTGGTTATAAAAAAAGCAGGTTACCCTGCTTTTCTCAAAAAACTTCTTATTTATACTAACTCAGCAAGGCGAGCACCTGACCCTGTTGCTGATTAGCTTGAGATTGTACGGTCATCGCAGCTTGGTCCAGTATATCATTAGAAACGCTTTGCGATACCGTTTGAGCATAATCGGTATCCTGAATACGGCTTCTCGCGGCAGCTGTATTTACATCTGCTTGCGTTAAGTTTCTTGCCGCACTTGCAAACTGGTTCTGCGTTGCGCCCAAATCAGACTGAGCGGAACCTACGAATTCAAGAGCAGCGTCCGAAGCCTCAATAGCTGCATTGGCCCCTTCCGTTGTAGAAACATCAATGTTGAGGATATCGCTTAAGCGACTTCCCACATTCTGCGTATCTACACTGACGCTTTGGCCACTATTCGCACTTACCTGAAAATCGATAGCGCCGTCTTCACTTAATAAAGGCTTACCGGCAAAATTGGTCTGTTCCACCGTGAGGGAAATATTTTCCTGCAGCCCAGCTATCTCTGACTGGATAGCCCTGCGGTCACTGTCGTTCAAAATTCCGCTGCCAGCTTGAATGCTAAGCTCGCGAATACGGCTAACATCTTCACCAATTCCCGCCAAACCACCTTCTGCAACTTGCGCCAGGGAAATACCATCATAAGCATTATTTACCGCCTGACGATTGCCATCCACCTGAGATGTCAGCCGATCAATAATTTGTTGCGCAGCCGCATCATCTGACGCATTGTTAACGCGCTTGCCAGAGGCCAGCTTTTCCATCAGGTTGGTTTGTTTTTCCTGGACCTGTTGTAACAACCCGGCATTCGGGCTCGGGACGAAATTGATCATTGAACAACCCCTTTCACTGTTTGACAAACACACCTTCACTTAGTATAGCAATCATCAAAGGCAAGACAATGGAAAATCCTACTTGAACGTGACGGTAACGTACATTCGCTGGGACCTAATTATATTGTTTAATACCCAGTCGATACCTTAGCAGTAAGGAGTTATCTGGCGATGCCGATATGCACTATGGCTCTACATTGCCTATAGATAGCTACCCGATAGACTATTATAGTAGCATCAGCGCCCCGTCAGGATCGAAACTACAGATGGTAATTACAATGCTTTATACTATTCCGCCGCGTGGCTACCAAGGAATCTTTGAGATCTTCCGCCATTGGCTGCGTCCCAAGTATTTCCAGTGCCTATTCTCGGAGCGCTATCGTTCACAGCCTGCAGCACATCTAAAAGCACTTGCTCAGGTAAACAGTAAAGTTAAACCTTTGTTGCACTTCGCGCAAAAACCCAATTTGCAAAAAACGTTTAAGCTTTCATTTAACGTTTATGAAACCGCGAACCTATTGCAAAGAACGATAGAACATCAGGTAGATTTGCGAAATCTGCCGTTAGCTGATGAATCTTTTGACGTTGTCTCCCGCTCCCAGATTTTTGAACATAATCGGGACGACTACTCCGCGATTCAAAAATTTCACCGGGTCTCAAACTCAGCCTGTTTTGAAGTCTTAGCTGCACCAGTTGTGGGTCTGAAGACAATCGGGTTTGAACCAGCTGCTGAACAAAACATTCTTGTACGATTCCAGCGTTTAGAGTACTTCGAGCGATACAAGAACTTTCCAAATTTGGATGTACGCCCTTTTAACCAGCTGGCCGCGAAGGATCTCCCTTTTTCCTACGCCAAAATAACCACGCATTCATGCCAAAAACGAACGCTTGACGATCTATTTACATCCCTTATTCGGAATAGCCCTGTATTTAGTTTAATTGCATCTTTCCAAAATGGAATGTTTATTCCATCCATACTGTGTTTTTTTGGGGTCTAGTCATGACTTTGCATATAATGATATTAGATAAATTTACTCCTCCATTTATAAAACTGATAAGCAAATATTTTTGCAAGGAAAAACATCATTTTGCATTTATTACCAGTGAAAAATACAAGTTTGGATTATCAAAGGAAGATGACGTTACATTTTACCATACCGAAAGCGATTTTAATATCTTAAAAAAAGCTATGGTAAGAAGTAATAAAATAGTGCTTCATGGTCTCTGGCGCGATAAAATAGACGATATACTAATTGAAGAGCCAAACCTGTTAAAAAAAAGCTACTGGATAATGTGGGGAGGTGATTTTTATTTTCCAGAAACTAAATCTGAAAATAGAAAAATAATTATTAGAAATGTGGCATATTTAGTAAGTGGTAATCGCGGTGATATCCAGTATGTTAGAGAGCACTATAGTGCTTCTGGAAGACACATTAATAGCGTATGTTACCTTAGTAATGTCTTCTATGATCGTGATATACCGCCCGAGTCACCCCACGCCCTCACGATTCAAGTAGGTAACTCAGCTGATCCTACTAACAATCATGTAGATGTATTTCAACAATTACACCCTATTATTGCGGGTAACACTAAAATCCTTTGTCCTTTGTCTTACTGCGACGAGAATAACGCCCAAACCGTAGTTTCCCAAGGAAAGCAATTTTTCGGCAATCGTTTTATCCCAATTCTTCAATATCTTAGCTTAAAAAGTTACCTGGAGATCCTCAGAAACGTGGATTTTGCTATTTTTCATAGCTGCCGGCAGCAGGGATTTAGTAATATGATAAACCTGCTGGGAATGGGAAAGAAGGTATTTATTAATGATAAATCTAACCTGTGCAAATACTTTACTAGCTTGGGAGTTACGTTTTTCTCTAGCTACAATATTGAGTTATCCCCCATTGATAAGGATGCAGCATTGAAGAACCAGAAAATAATATTGGATAACTTCACGGAAGATTCACTAGTTTACTCTCTGCGAAAATGGGTCGAATAGGATTAAGCGATATGGATAAAAGAGTAGCTATCAGTCAATCTAATTATATACCCTGGATTGGATATTTTGACCTTATAGCGTCAGTAGATGAGTTCATACTGTACGATGATATGCAGTATACACGGCGAGATTGGAGGAACAGGAATAAAATTAAGACGCCACATGGAGTGCATTGGCTAACAGTTCCTGTGCAGGTTAAAGGTAAATATCATCAATTAATTAAAGAAACTTTACTTGATGGAGATGAGTGGAAAGCTACTCATCTACAGACCATAGCGCAGAACTATAGGCGAAGCCCTTTTTTTTCTGAAATCTTCGACTTAGTATCACCAGTTTATGAAAAAGAAAGTTTCAACACGATTAGCGAAGTCAATAGAAGACTTATCAAATTGATATGTAGATATTTGTCTATAGATACAAAAATCTCTACCTCTATGGATTATCATTTAACAGAAGGTAAAACGGAAAGGCTTGTTTCGCTGTGTAAGCAATCTTGTGCTAATAAATATTATAGCGGTCCTGCCGCTCAGTGTTATCTCGATACAGAGCTTTTTTCTCAAAGCTGCGTAACTGTAACTTGGTTTAAGTATGGACCGTATCCCCAATACAAGCAGTTGTGGGGTGATTTCGAGCCACATGTTTCAGTATTAGACGTTCTTTTTAACTGCGGGAAAGAGACAAAAAAAATGCTAAAGAATCACAAAGATTTTTGTCAGAGTACTTATAGATGACTTTCAAGATAAATATTATAGATGTAGATACATTTGAAGAAGTTTTGTCTCAAGATGGTTTTCTTTCTTCTTTAAAAGAAAATGTGTATATCGTAAAACAAATGTTTAGCCCTGATACGATAAATTTTGTGAAAAGTCAGTGCGAGCAGCTCGAAAAATTAAACCCCGCTAGCTGGAATCCTTGTGTTGATCACTGTCCAGATTACCACCGCAAACATTATAATTACCCTAAAGCTTATGTAAAGTCGATTCAGCATGCGTATTACTTTCATCGATGGAATGGGAATTGTCAGTTGTTTAGCACTTTTTACCGAATATTTGAATGGAAAGCTAAGCTTGCTGAGAGTTCAAGTGCTGAAACATATCTCTCCCATGTTCCTTCTGATGGCCCTATCGCCCGTATTGTTGTACATCATTACCCAAAGGGCGGGGGCGGACAAGAAGAACACATAGATCCAGAATCGCCCTATGCTCGAATCCAAACGATTGTTCAGGCAAGCGTTCCCGGCAGAGATTTTTCACAAGGAGGACTTTACATTAATTCAGAAACGACTGGCAAAGCTTATCTTGACGGGTTGACCATACAAGGAGATTTAATTGTAATGTCCCCAGCGATCAAACATGGTGTGGAAAGCATTCACTCAGAGCAAAGTTTGGACTGGGAAAGCAAAGAAGGGCGCTGGATTATAATGCCTATAATTATTAATTCTGATGTTAATCCTGATGAGTATGGCAAACCACAAGGGCTCGGCAAACAGTGAAGAACATAACTATACCTGATAATCATGAGCATTCTATTGACCTGATATTGAGTAACTTAGCCAATTTTTTTGCTGATGATAGAAAATCAAATAAGTTAAGGACTGTGTTACATATTGGTGCTCACAAAGGAGAAGAAGTACCTTACTACCTTAAGTTTGGTTTCACCAAAATTTATCTTGTTGAAGCCATTCCCGAACTGGTAAACCATTTGGAAGAAAAATACTATGCCTCAGACTCTGTAGCTGTTTTTCACCGCGCTATAAGTAATTGTAATGGAACAACAGAATTTTCGATCCATAAAACGAAAAAGGGCAGCGTCGAGTCGTCTAGTTTATTACCTTTAAAAGCATTAGGTGAGATTGTCCCAGTTTTTGACTCCAGAAGAAAAATAGAAGTTCCTGTATCTACTATCGATTATTTTGTTGCTTCTTTGGGTATTGATGAGGTAAATCTTCTTTGTCTAGATATACAAGGTGCCGAGCTAATGGCTTTACAAGGAGCCGAAGGGACACTACGTAATTTGGACTGTTTAATATGTGAAGTAAACCTTTTAGAAAATTATGAAGGTGGAGCCCAGGAAAAAGATATAGAAGACTGGCTTTTTAAGAGGGGTTTTGTGAAAATCTTTACGATTTATCATGAATTATACAAAGGTGACCATACCTTTCCTGCATGGGGTGAAGGCTTGTGGATAAATTCCATAAAGTATCCGAGTATGAATTTAGGTGGAGAAAATTAAGAAATGGAAATCCGCTCACTCAATGACATTGCAGAATATTATGATAGAAAACTATTGGAACACGGCGATGTTCCTGAAGGTGCAGATTGGAAAAGTCTGACAAGCCAGCGTTTACGCTTTGAGCAGTTAGTAAAGGTCGTTAAAGCAGAAGAATGTTTTTCGGTCGCTGATCTCGGTTGTGGCTACGGAGCTTTATACGATTATCTTTTTGAAAGATACGAGAATTTTATTTATCACGGCTACGATATCTCTTCAAAAATGCTAGATTCAGCGGTCATCAGATATGGCAACAAGAAAAACGTTAAGCTCGCTAAATCCCATGTGATACTAGAAAAATCGGATTATGCATTAGCTAGCGGTATATTTAATGTTATCCGAGGCAATGATAGGAATGAATGGCTTGATTATATCTTAAATACATTAGACAACATGAACAGTATGAGTAGACACGGATTTTCTTTTAATTGTTTAACTAAATATTCTGATAAAGAGAAAATGAGAGCTGATCTATATTATACTGATCCTTGTGCGTTATTCGATATATGTAAGACTCGTTACTCTCGAAATGTTGTTCTTTTCCATGATTACGACTTATATGAATTTACAATAGTAGTAAGGAAGAGCATATGAAAAAGAAGCTGGTTATATTTGGAGCTGGCGATATTGCTCAGCTTGCTCATTATTATTTCAGCACGGACTCTGAATATGAAGTTGCCGCATTTACGGTTGACGCAGAATTTATAATTGAAGAACAGCTTTTCAAGCTTCCGATTGTCCCATTTGAAGACTTAGAACACTACTACCCTCCCAACGAATTTTCTATTTTCTGTGCCCTTAGTTATTCAAAAGTTAACCAGCTTAGAAAAGAGAAGTATGAGAATTTGCTATGCCGTGGTTATACATTTGCCAGCTATATCAGTACCAGAGCAACTATCTTAAATGACGGAAAAATCGGCCAAAATTGCTTTATACTCGAAAATAATGTGATTCAGCCCTTTGTTGAAATAGGTAATAACGTTACTTTGTGGAGCGGTAACCACATTGGTCACCATTCGGTGATTGGAGATCACTGTTTTTTAGCTTCTCATGTCGTTGTCTCGGGAGGCGTGCAAATCGCTGAGCAATGCTTTATCGGTGTTAATGCGACCCTTCGGGATCATATTTCTGTTGGTGCAAGAACAGTAATTGGAGCAGGTGCACTTATACTTCGTAGCACCGATGGAGAAAGTGTGTTTAAAGGCAGCCAAACGCTTCCTTCTGCATTAAAAAGTTCGTCATTAAATAAAATATGAAATCGCAGAAATGGCAAAAACTAGGCCAGATATTTTCCTCCAGTAATTTGGGATCTCATTTTGCATCTCACGCATCGCTGCCGATGGCAGTACGACTCCAGGGTAACCAGTATGAGGTTTATTTTAGCAGCAGAGATCTCAACAATGTAAGCTACACCACATCGATTAGAATGGATATGACTATGCCGGTCAATACTATGGGCTTGCCGACACAGGTAATTCTTGGGCCCGGCGATCTAGGTACTTTTGATGACAGTGGGGCTATGGCGACATGGTTTACAAGCTATAAGCAGAAGAACTACCTTTACTACATAGGCTGGAACTTAGGAAAGACTGTGCCTTTCCGTAATGCAATAGGTTTGGCTGTATCTGATAACAGAACGGATTTTGAACGAATCGCGGCCGGACCGATTCTCGATCGTTCACTATACGAACCGCATTTCTGTGCTAGTTGCTGTGTTATTCCAGGAGATGATAAATGGCGTATGTGGTATCTATCTTGTACTGAATGGCGTATGAATAATGGCTATCCCGAGCACAGGTATCACATTAAGTATGCTGAATCCCAGGATGGAATACACTGGATACGTAATGGAATAATAGCAATAGACTTCGCTGACAAAAACGAAATCGCTATCTCTAGACCGTCGGTGCTTTTTTATCAAGGATTATGGCGTATGTGGTTTTCATTTCGACAATCAGGCAACAGTTATCGAATTGGATACGCGGAATCTGCAGATGGCATTACATGGAAGAGGAGCCCAGATCCGGTGTTGGATGTTTCCAAGCATGGATGGGACTCTCAGATGGTTGAATACCCATACGTTTTCTCCCATTCTGGCAAGCTCTATATGCTGTACAACGGTAATGACTACGGCAGAACCGGTTTTGGCATTGCTGCATTGGAAAAATTATGATCCCATTTAATAAACCATACATGACCGGAAAAGAGCTTCATTATATAGCTCAAAGCCACGGGAATTTCAAACTGGCTGGTGATGGGCCATTTACCAAGCTTTGTCATAGTTGGATGGAGACAAATATTGGTGTCGGTCGTGCGCTATTAACACATTCGTGCACCGCAGCATTAGAAATGGCGGCAATTTTGCTGGATATTAAGCCAGGCGATGAAGTTATTATGCCTTCCTACACCTTCGTATCAACAGCCAATGCATTTGTGCTAAGAGGAGCTACACCGGTTTTTGTAGATATCAGAGAAGACACCCTAAATATCGATGAAAATCTCGTTGAACAGGCGATCACACCACACACTAAAGCAATAGTTCCCGTTCACTATGCGGGAGTCAGCTGTGAAATGCACACGCTATTAAAGATTGCAAAGCGTCACGGCATTGCTATCGTCGAGGATGCTGCCCAAGCAATTATGTCCACTTACAAAAAGATGCCTCTCGGCTCTTTAGGGGACTTTGGAACACTGAGTTTTCACGAAACAAAAAACGTCATTTCCGGAGAGGGAGGAGCACTGCTAGTAAACGATAAAAATAAAATCGCACCAGCGGAAATTATCAGAGAGAAAGGAACTGACAGAAGTCGCTTTTTCAGAGGCGAAGTTGATAAATATACTTGGCAAAGTTTTGGCTCCTCTTTTCTTCCAGGCGAACTAACAGCTGCATTTCTTTGGGCGCAACTAGAAGAATGTGAGTTAATTCTAAATGAGCGACTGAATAGTTGGCGCAGATATCACAGCTTGCTCGCCCCCTTTGAAGAGAAAGGTCTTCTACGTCGGCCTATTATTCCTGAATATTGTGGCCACAATGGACATATATATTACGTACTATTACCAAACAATGTGAATAGAGATTTAGTAATCGAGCAACTGAAAAAAAGAAAAGTTAATGCGGTATTCCATTACGTACCTTTGCATTCTGCGCCTGCAGGCAAAAAGTTTGGTAGGATCGCTTCGGATATGAAGTGGACAGACACACACTCTCAGGCGATATTAAGACTTCCCATGTGGATAGGTCTGACAGAACAACAACAACAATACGTTGTAGACACTCTTTATAAGATCCTCTATTAGCTCACGTTTTCAAAAGATAAAGTATGTGAAAATCGAGAGGTAAAATTATGAATCGTACCGGTAAATTCGGAGGCAGATTTGTTTGAGTTATGCTGCCGCATTGTCGGCTAATCGTCGATATTAATTTTTTCATATTTAGCAGGTGGATCAGAAGTCACTCCAAGCTTCTTTCCCGAATCCACTTTCATTTTGTTAACCCAAGCTCTTAATAATCTCAGGTGTACAACCGATCTTAGAGGAAACTGACACCAAAGCAGCCCATCTCAATGAATGCTCATGCTTTGAGGTAAATCCCATGCGGACTGCATACTTGTGGGCTTCTGGGGAAGACATTATTCATTGGCTAACTCTCTCAAGATAATTAGCCTCCCACACTCCTGATTGATTTACTCAATTATTTTCCTTAAGCCGAAACTCTGCGTTATTTCCATGCTAAGAAAAACGATTTCATAATCCTGCTCAACACAAAACCGATAGACAGCTTCAGTCACGCCATACTTATAGTTTTTTATCCAGTTCCCCATACAATAGTCGTGGCCCATAATAAGACCGCCAGCTTTCACTTTTTTTGAATAAAGTTGAAGTTCTTTGTAGGTAGTCTCGTAGCTATGATCCGTGTCAATATAAACCCAGTTAAAGTAATTATCAGGAAAATCATCAGCAGCCTCTATAGATAGCTTTCTATGTATTTCCACCTGGCCACTCGTTATTTGGTCAGCAAAACCTTCATTGACTAGCCTCCAAAGCTCAGAGTTATAACGTTCCGTCCCCCATATATCGATTAGATGCAATTTCTCTGGCCGTACAACAGATAAAATCATTTGCGAAAATTCACCCTTATCTACCCCGATTTCAGCTCCGACAGATTCTGGTGGCAGCTCTTTTAGCAAATCTTCTCGCGATGCCAACAGCTTTGCGTGGACAATGTGTTTCTCTTTTAGCGGATAATATTTCATAGACTCAATAGAACGCTTTTGCTCTAACTGCCGATATTGAATCTCCATCTCCGCGAACTTCTTTTGTATTTCGACTAGATTTATATCTGCCTGTATGTCCTTAAAATAAATGATGCCTGCTTTTTTAAGCGACTCTTCTATTTCTTCAGAAAATGAACTACATATAATCACGCAGTCAAATTCAACCTCTTTAATTTTATCAACCGTAAGCACTGGCTTCGAAAAAAACGAATCTTTAGTTTTTACAGTTTCAACAAAAGCTACAATTTCATGAACTAGCCCAATAGCAGGTAGATAACGGATAGATTTAGATCCAGTACCATAAATCAAAACTTTCATCGAAACTCCTTCCATTCTCAGCCTGCAACCGCGAATTCGCCCACCTCAGTTAAATTAAGTTTGACATGGTGCTAGCTGGCTTTTCACCAGCTTCGTGCTCTTCCCGAAATCCAATCCGAACTAAATTCTAGTTGGTATGAGAACTTCTGGCGGTCGGTCTGGTTAGTTTAATTAACAACTCAGAAGTAATATTAAATAAAGCCTAACGGCCTTTTTAGCATCTACATCGCTAAGCAAGTAATTTTTAATATTGATATACGAACGGACTCATTTCTGGTCTTACCTGAGCTAGATCTTTTTTCATTGAGCCACTATGATTATCCGTCATTAAAACTACTGCGTCGCACATTTTCCAAGTATGCTCCTCTACGCGATGTATCGCCAGAACATCTACACCGAAAAATTTCTCGTCTGCTTCGGCATTTCTATCAATAATACACAAGACGTTAAAAGTGGCTGACGCATGTAATATGAATTTTTGAGAATAATTGTTTTTTCCCCAAAGAATAAGGTTTTTGATGCCGGGCGACAAGGAGTAGATAAACTGACGATAACGCAGGCGGGCCCTTGTTCGCTCCTTTATTACCGTCCTCCAGAATGGCCACATCGCCGCGCCGAGGATGCCCATTCGTAGAGCTATAAAGTTTAGAAGCAACTCCCGCGATTGATCATTATAAATAGCTTTTCGGGCAATAATATTTTGTAGATAACCTACTTTTGCCGTTTTACTAAAGTGGCGTTGGCGCTTCCGCAGAAATTCTAAAGAAAATTGCCAGTTCAAAGAAGCAGCTACACTATGGTTATCTCCCAGATAACGCACGCTCAACGCCTCTTCAAGAAAAAAAAATTGAGCGTGGGCAGCCTCCAGACGCAGGCAGAAGTCCCAGTCCTGATGCCCTTTCAACGACGGATCAAAACCAACTCGCTTACATAAACTTGCACTGACACATAGCGTGCTGGACTGTAGACCTCCAATTTGATTGATCACAAAAGAGTAATACGCGACAGATTCATCCTCTTTTTTTGCGACAACAGGAAAAGCAGCTTCCAATTTTCCAGCACGGAAATTCTGATATGGATGATGAAATACTACGTTGTTCTTATCCCCTTTATATGCCTTTATAGCCTCCTGAATTTTTGCCAGCTTAGATTCCTGCCAAGTATCGTCAGAATCGAGAAATAATATAAACTCGCCCTGCGCTTTGGAAATTCCCGTATTTCGCGCTGCTGCACCATTGATATTTTTATCATGACGAAGCAACTGGATATTGAGCTCACCTGCTTCAGAGACAACTTTTCTGATTTCTTCGGCGATTTTCTCTACACTCCCATCGTCCACAACAATAACTTCAAAGTTCTTAATCGTCTGGCGAGCCAACGATCTAAGGGCACGTATCAGCTCTTTACTTCGGTTATAAACGGGAATGACAACAGAAAAATACATTTAACGCTTTTCAGCTACAGCGATAGTAAAGCAGCCATCATCGCCTTCTTCAACCTGAGCAGCAACATCATCTCGTTGAGTAAACATCGCAGTAATCGAAAAGCCAGCGTTTTCTAAAAGATCTGTCAATTCACTATTGGTGTAGTGTTTCACATGAAATTTAAAGCGCTGCTTATCAAACGGCATAACATCTTCGTTAGGTGTTGAGCAAATCAGTTGACCTCCCGGTTTCAACCAATAATAAAAATTGGCGGCTAACAGTTCATCGAATTCAACATGTTCTATTGTTTCAAACGACACAATGGCATCGAAACTGTTCTCAGCAAAATCTGCATATCTTGCATCGACATTCAAATAGGCAGTGTTTTCTCCGTTGAAATAACGACGCGCTTGAGCAATGGCTCCCTTATCAATATCGACTCCGATAACTGCGGCCCCCACTTTTTCACTTAATAACAAGGTTCCGTAGCCGATGCCGCAGGCAAGATCCAGAATTTCCATTCCTGGATCTGCACCAAGAAATTCAGACGCGAACAGGTAGCGGTTGCGATGATCCTCTCGGATCATGTCATAGCTATTAGCAATCTGCCGCTCGCCACGTCGCATAGTTTTATGAGCAATTGCCGTTAACACGCCATCGCCACAAATAATTTCAGTTTCACAAAAACCAGCTCGAATGAGTAATAATTCCATTCTGCGTGCGTTATAGCCGGACTTATAAATGTTCTGCCCCATTTCACAATAATTTTTATTACGGGGATTACCATTTTGCTGCTCTCCCCAAATAGCGGCGAATGCCTTTCGCGCTGGCGATTCTGCAGTTTTTATGTTGTCGTCAGACCATTCAGCCTGTAACCACTGTCTTGCGGCAAAATCCATGTCTGGAGTTTCAAGTCGGATTCTGCCGCCAATTATTAACATATCGAACCAGTTTAGCATTGCTAAATCTGCCTCCATCGAGGTTAAGTAAGGCAAAACAGTGACTTTCAACTCGTCAAGTGACTCATCTGCAGTAAATTTTTCCCACACGTAATATTGCGCAGGAGGAGCTGCTTCATTCACCGTTACCTGAAATTCTCCGGCACACCTGGTAATTTTTCCCGCTTTCATTATTTATCCCAATGAGAAACTTTTTGTTGTTTAGCTATAACTGCAGCAATAAGATGATGGATATTATTCTTATGCTGTTTTAACAGGCAATCGCCTTCCGCAATTACAGTTTTGCCCGCAAGCGCAGCCTCAAACAAGACAGTGCTGTTAATACCATGTATAATATTTGCCGCTAAAATAAGCGCACGGCTATCCGCATCAGAAAATTTACCCACACGACTTGTGTATTGATTAATATCTTTTGGATGCCGTTTAAATACAATGTCCTGATGCGGATATTGAGATTCGATAAAATCGATAAATTCCTGCATACCTTTCTTAAAGCGACTATGATTTTGCACATTGGAATCATTGGGCATTTGCAGGGGTACAAAAATATAATCATAGTACTCGTGCGCTGGACGAATATTATTAAAAAATTTATTCCGGATTGCTGATAGTTGTTCCAGATGTTTTTCATTAACCCATGAAAGATCATCGTCAGCGAGATAGCGATTAGCGTTAATCCCCACTTCGTCAATATAAAAATATTGACGTTGAGGAAAAAAGCCGCATTCCACAAATTTAGGTTTTATTCCTAATGAAGCAAGTTTCGCGTTGAGAAAGTAAAATTCAGATCGTGAACCGTTCCACAGATAGATATCCTGAGCGCCCTTCAACAGTGATTGCTGTACCTCATGCAACGGGTGCAATGTAAGAACTTTAATCCCCCTCTCTGCCAGTTTGTTTATGTATGTTTGAAACCAAACCTTAATGTGCTCAGCAGGATTAAAGTCAAAAAACAGACAGTAAGGGGCTTCTGTATTTAAAAGATCATACTCCGTGGCATAATAACGCGCGTTATCTGAATCAAGCACAAAAGGTGAACAATCAATTACTGAAACTGATTCGGGAACCCATTGATTTACCCGTGTAAGAATTTCGTATTGATAAGTAGCGCTACCAATCACCACTATATCCAATTCCGCATAAGTGAGCTCGGATTCAGGTCGGCAGATGATGCCCTTAAAATGCATAGTAGCGGGTTGGGGAAGAAATACATAAGTGGGTAAACTGATATTATTTGCAATGCAGTAGCTAAGCAATTGAATCGCATATCCGCCGCCGCCAAGCATCCCCCAACGCCTGTTTTTCAATATATCAGGTGGAACAACTTTACAGCCTGAACCCTTTAATAATGCGTAATCCATATCAAAAAACTAGATTGAAAAACGGTTTTTGAATAGTGGCAAACTTTTTAATGTACCCATTGCTTTCTTTAAAAATTTCATTTTATAGGTTAAACCGTGTTTTATTAATAACAATTTTGGATATAGGTATTACCGACCCACCGACATCGCATAGTAATTCAAGCTGCGATCACGTTCAAATAAGGTAGGAAATTCGCCGCTGTTACGCTAAATTAACTGTTCGGCCTGGCCTCAAGGGTACCTGCTTCTTCCCCCTCTCATGCTGATGCGGCCCTTAACTTCTGGTTAACCAAAGATTATGTCGCCGAGCAAGTTCTTCTTTCGTTGACGGATTTATCTGCGCTAATTGCATTCCCATGTGCCTTACCGAATTGTTAACTTGCAGCACTGAAAAACCTCCTTTGTCCGCCATAAGCGGACCTAAAAAGCAATTAATATCTTCCTCAGTAAACGTCAAACTATAGCTTCGCCACAGGTTCGCCAATAGTATTTTGCGAGTTTCTTGCTGTAGTTGCCGATGCTTTACAGAAATATTTCCTGTGTGCGTTCGGTATTTGATCAATATTTCTGACGCAGCATACATACTATGTGTACCACGGCGTAAAAAACGGATAAACCAGTCTAAATCTTCAAGATGAGGATAATCGCTACGATAGAGCAAGTTTTGATAAATTTCTCGACGAACCATTATGGACGGATGACAAAGCGGAGTGTTACCCAATAACAGTAATGCTTCTGTTTGTTCGCTGGTTTGCCGATAATGCCAATACTCCTGTGGAGCGTTGTTTAATTGAACCTTACTCCCCAGAACGCCAAGTGCTGGATCTCGTTTAAAGTACTCCAATTGTATGGCCAAACGTTCGGGAAAACATATGTCATCGGCATCCATTCTTGCAATATATTTACCTCCCGCTAATCCTATCAGCTTATTTAAAGACGACACTACACCTTCGTTTCTTTGATAGAAAACATTAACTCTGGGGTCTTTTTGTTGCCACTGCCGAAGTAATTCACTCGTCCTATCTGTTGAACCGTCGTTGACAATCAGCAACTCGAAATCGCTAAATGTTTGGCTACATAACGATTGAATTGCCTCGTCGATAAATTCGGCAGCGTTGAATACCGGAAGAATAACCGAGACTAGAGGCATCAGAATACAGCAGCCCTTGTCCGATAGACATAAAGCGCATTGGCCACTGCATCGTCCATGTTGTAGTAACGGTAGTCGGCCAGACGTCCTAACACTGTGAGAGTTGGAAATGCTTGTAAAAGTGCGCGGTAATCGTTATAGCGGTTTTGGTTGTCGTCGTTAAAAACAGGATAATACGGCACATTCCTTTTTGGATCATGACGATCGAAATCCTGCGGGAATTCTTTAACAATGGTGGTGGTTACAGTATCAACAGGCAGAATATGTTTGAATTCGGTTATACGCGTAAAAGCGTGTTCATTGGGATAATTCACTGTAGTTACGGGTTGATAGAAGTCTTCAGAATGCTCTTCATATACAAACTGTAAAGAACGATATGGCAATTCCCCATGAACATAGTTAAACAGCGCGTCTAGCCTGCCGGTAAAAATAACGTGGCCATTAAAGACACTGCCGTCAAAAAAAACTTCTCCTGTATTCTGGTCTAACCGTAAACGAGTCGTGGCATCTACATTAAGCTCAACCTTAATGCTATTGCTCGCTAACATTTTTCTAAACATCGCCGTGTAACCGTCTTTAGGAATAGCTTGCCACTTGTCGTGAAAATAGCGGTTGTCACGAGAAATCACCACCGGAACCCTTGCAGTAACTGCAGCAGAAATGTCTTCGGGTTTTACACCCCATTGTTTGGTGGTGTAATTAACAAAAAATTTATCATAAACCAGTTTACCGAGCGCCTCCAGAGCAGGTTCGGCTGCATCGCATAGGTCCAGGATAGGCACTTTAGCGCCTTCACCGTAGCGCGCAATTAGCAACCGACTTAGCGACTTTGCTTCATGTTTGGGATAAAGTCTATCAAGCGTATTTAGATTAAAGGGCATCGGTACCAGCTTTCCGTCAACACGACTTAACACCTTATGCTCGTATGGATGCCAGTCAGTAAAGCGGGAAAGGTAATCCCAAACTTCGGGCTTATTGGTATGAAACAGATGCGGCCCGTACTGGTGTATCATGATTCCCGCTTCATTACGATAATCGTAGCAATTTCCGGCAATCTGGTCGCGCTGTTCTAGAATTAGAACCTTTTTCCCGGTGGCAGCTAAACGCTCAGCCATCACAGCTCCGGAAAACCCTGCACCAATAACAATTACGTCAGGTGTTATCACAGATGCACTCCGTTACGTAGCGCGTCTTTCAGAGCTGCAGGCGAATCCCGAAGGTCCCAAGCTAACTTGTGTTTTTTGTTAAAAAAACCTGCCCCAGAAGCGGAAGCCGTTATCCAGTGATGGAAGCGTTCATCGTTATCTTTAAATAAAAAATAGAGTGCTGCCGCATACTGATGGTGAGAGATACCGCTTTGAACCACTTCCTCAGACTTACAAAACTGCAGCGCCATCTGGCACGTCATTATCATATCCTGCAGCGCTTGCTCTCGCCGCGCTACACTTCGTTGCGTTTGGGCGCCAAAACTATGCTCGTGGATACGGTAACGTCCTAATACTTCGCCGATAAAATGGATATTGGCGTTAAGATAGCCCGCGTTCAATACGTAAAAGGGATAATCCAGAATTATTTTACAGTCACGAGCAATAGTATTATCTAAATTAGAATGGTTGCGAAACATTACACTGCTGGCCTGCATATAAGTCCCGTAACGAACCAGATGCTCTATATTCGATTCTGTTGGAATGTAGGTCCAGTTGTAAAAGGATTGAGAATACAGACGAAGGGATTGTCCGGTGGCTGAATCAAACACATCGGATTCGTGAAATACCATTTCGCAGCCGGGATGGCTGTCGAGGTAATTTACCTGCGCTTGCAATTTACCGGGTAACGCAATATCGTCGCCATCCAAATAAGCGATATACTCTCCCTTCACCGACTGAAGCAAGGTTCGCATGTTCGCAGCCAGCCCTTCATTTTTGGGCTTAACAATGGTTTTTAGCTGTGGGTAATCAACGGCAAGAGAACGAATAGCACTTGCTGTGCTGTCTGTAGAGGCATCGTCACACGCAATAACTTCAAACGGAAAATTTACTTCCTGGTGTAAAACAGACAACAAACATTCAACTATATAGTTTTCAAGGTTGTACGCCGGAACGATAACTGAAAGCTTCATTTAAATACCACTCGCCTGGCTAGCTGAGTCAAAAGATCGTATCCGTCCCATTCAGGAGAAAATGCCAACGCTTCGCCGACTGGAACGATTCTGTCTATCCCCTGTATCGGCGACTCTTTCAAAAACTTAAAAAATGCTTCTTTTTCAAAGCCAAAATAGCTTAGCGTCTGCAACTTGTTGTCAACCAGAGCAACGAGTTCCTCAAGCTCATTGATTACATAACAGACCAATATTTGCTGTCCTGGGTGAATTTGTATTATAGAGGGTGCTTTAGGGTCTTGTATCACAGCGCAAATTGGCCCAGCCTGTATCGCTTGCTGAACGTTCCCCTCAGCCTGTTGCCATTGACTAAACACCAGTTGTTCATTACGATGAAACTCTGTAAAGGCAGTATCTGACGCCACATTGCCTAGCGTTTCCAGTTGCCTGACTAATCCAATTTCATCCCCACACCAAAACAGTAACCTGGGCGAGGAGCACGCTTGCTGATCAAAGGTGTTCATGTCTCGCCATACTCGCTGTGCAACACTTCTGCGATTGCCTTCATTTATCCCGCTTTGAGCAATAATGGTGGCAGAATATCTGTCCGCAAAGCTGATATCTCTGCAGCGTGGACGAGAGGGTAAATGACGAATGGCGCTCACGCTGTCATCCCCGCCCCAAAGCACTCTGGCATCTGCTTCAAGACTTAAAGACTCCCCGACGCTCTGCGCCTTATCGAACTGAATAAAATTATTTGCCAGCGCAATAGACTGATGTTGCTCTTGCTTGAACAACAGGTTTACGCAATCAATGAGTGCCTGCTGCAAATTGCTTAACTGGCTGGCAACACGAACAATATTCCTGTTTCCCATTATCAACGCGCAAATCCAGCTATAGATGAACATGGTGTCCACATTTGCCGGCGTGTAATGCACTACCAATCCTAAAGGCTTGTAAAAAGCGTCCTGTAGTTGCTGTAGATAACGTGATAAATTGGCCCGTCGCAGCCAAAACCCCAGAGCCACTAGCTCGCTATAATCTCGAAAACGAGGCTCTTTCAGCAGGACTGCAGAAAGCGCATCGGTAAAAGCAAAAATACGCTCATCACCCACCGCTAGTAGTGGCGCGCGTAACGCCGACAGCGCAGTCAAATCGGTGCTGATGCTCTTTTCTTTCACTGGTGCAAGTTGCGTGATGGTCATTCCCGGCTCCCGGTATCGCTACAACCTCTGATCTCGGTTTTCGGTAGACGCCGCGTCACTTCAAAATGGCGACCTAAGCGCCCACAGAGGCAATTATCTTCCCCTAACATTCGACCTAAATCTTCCGTCAAAATACTGTAACCTGGATAACTGGTAGGCAGGGCTGAAATTACCTGAATTAGTCCTTCTTCTCCACAGGCAGATTCCGCCAGTGTATAAGGATTACGAATTACAATATCAGCGACCGATGGCGCGTGAAGATGACCCTTTTCACATTCTACGAATACGCTTCCCACTTGTTCCGCCATACCGTAAAAGTTATGTACTTTGGCAATACCACAAGTTGCTTTTAGACCGGCTTTGAAGGTGGCATTATTTACCTGCTTATCAGCGAGTTTTTTCCAGCCTCCGCTGTGGATGACGATGCCTTGCTCCAACGGCAGACGAATTACGCGATCCTCTAAAGCTTGAACGAAATGTAACCACACCATAAAGGTAAAGCCAAAAATCAGAACGGGTTGCCCCACATTGTCTTCTGCAAAGGCTTTAACTGCTTCAACATCTAACGACATATCTTCGCGTAAAGCATAAACAGGCTTTCTGCCGAAAAATGCCATTCCCTGAACCCCCGCAGCCCGCGCCGAGAAGGCGGGATTTTTTAGTACCTGCGGTGAGTCCACAATGAGCATTGGCAAGCGCGCTTTCCCGATAAACTCCTGCATTATCTTCACTAATGCTTTGCTTTGGCGGGCGCTGGTAAGGCTATCAAGCACAACTTTGGCCGGTGTTTGACCGGTAGTGCCGGAAGACAAGAGCGTTCGGAAAATCTCATGATCGGCAATACTCTGTAATTGCATTACTTTGAAAAGTCTTACCGCCAGATAGGGAAAATCGGCATAATTCGTCAGAGGTCCCAGCTCGTTGGGGAACAGCTTGCGATAAGGTAAACATTGTTGCTGATGATGAACATGCAGCGTATGCATTAAAGCCGTAAGCTTCTTTTGTTTTTCAACTTGAGGTTTTGTGAAAAGCCCGTGATTTAGCAGTGACTCGTACTGCGTCAGGTAAGTGTCTAATGTGTTACCTGCCATAACTAAAGCGCCTGTTTCAGCATCACGTTTAGCATACCATAATCAATTTTCTCATTAGCTAACAAAGGCCAGGCCTCTAGAGTGACAAGACGACGAGATTTTGGTGGTGCTGTCAGTATTTGATCGAAATATTTCTTAACAAGTTCTTTGTCGGTAGCAAGACAAAAAGCAGCAATAACATTTTCTTCGCCGCAGCATCTTACGGATAAACCGACTTGGGCAAACTGTCTTTCCAATTCATCAAGGTTGACTCGCTCGCCAAAAAGCTTCGCAATGCGTTTAGTGCGACCGGTAATGTAAAAATCGCCTTCGCTATCGAATTCGGCAAGATCGCCGGTAGCGAGCCATTCTTTCGGTACAAACGCAGCCAGTTCCCTCGAAGTCTCGACATAACCCAGCATGGTATTTTCCCCTCGATAGTATAACTCTCCTTCGGTATATGCTGTGCTAATCCGGTCGCCAGAAAGAGAGCGCAGCTCCAACTCACCGCCGGGAATTGCCTGCCCGACAGAAGTTGGCTTGTCCCTAACCTTGTCAGCGTCAAGAAAGGCAATTCTTGCGGTAGCTTCCGTCTGCCCGTACATGACAAAAAACTGCTTATTATGTGTCTTTGCGTAGTCAGCGAGTTGTTGAGACACGTCGGGGTCTAACCGCCCACCAGCTTGCGTAAAATAACGTAAAGAAGGCAATTCCTGTCGGGTAAAACGCAAGCGTATCAACATTTCATACCAATGTGGCACACCGGATAAAGAGGTCACCGGCAAAGACTGCAACAATCGCCAAAATTCTCTTTCCATTACGGTCAACGTAGTCATAGCAATGGTGGCTCCACAGGCTAAATGGGAGTGAAGTACCGAAAGCCCGTAGGAATAGGAAAAGGGTAAAGTAGCTAAGGTCCGGTCATCGCTACGTATGGGAAGATACGTAAGAATCGACTCCGTGTTTACGTGTAAATTACGATAAGACAATGCCACGCATTTTCCGCTTCCCGTTGAGCCGGAAGTAGCCATAAGCAGTGCCAATTCGGGGTGCAACGACAGGGGCTGAGACGCAGATGCCTGAACCGTATTTTCCTCGACTATTAAATGAGGATTAAAACGCTGAATAAAATCTTTTTTTGCAGTTTCCTGAAGTTTGGTATTGATGACTAACACCGGAAGACGAAACCGCAGACAGGTCAGGTAATTTACTACGCTGTCGATAGTATTATCCATAAACAGCATGACCAGTGGTCGCGCCAACTCGTTGCGCAAATGCTGACGCCATTGTTCCCTGCGATGCTCTATCCGCCGCAGAAGTTCACAATAGGTAACGCTGCTGGTATCATCCTTTAAAGCAATGCGTTTGTTTGCAGCATGTTGCTCTAAATTATCGACAACACATAACATTGTGGTCACGGTGAAAAAATACCGTCGACAGGCAGAACGTGCCCTGAGGTATAGCTTGCCTGATCGCTTAGTAAGTAAAAAACAGCATTGGCTACTTCGCTCGCCATTCCGGCACGTTGAAATGCAATACGCGAGACTACCGCTTCCCTTGCGTGTTCTTCGTAATGTTCGGTGAGGTGAGTATCAATAAAACCTGGAGCGACAGCATTCACCCGTATGCCGATGGGCGCCAGTTCTTTTGCCAACGACTTAGTTACGCCAGTCAGTGCCGCTTTTGTTGCGGCGTAAGCGCTCATGCCGCTGCTTCCGTGCTCCCCCACCTGAGACACAATATTCACAATACTGCCTTTGCGCTGACGAGACATAAGCCTGGCGGCCAATTGCATATGCTGGTACGGCGCGAGCAGATTCACGTTTAACTGCTCCTTAAACTTATCGAGGCTACTGATACTAAGAGGCGCTTCAAACATCAAACCAGCATTGTTAACCATGCCCCAAAGGGGGCCAATACCAGTCTGCATCTGTTGTTTCTGAATTTGCCGGAAAGTTTCTTTAACGGCTCTTTCGTCAGTCACATCATAAATCAGTGGCACTACTTTTTCGCCCCAGCTTTTAGCCAATTGAGTAAGCTTCGCCTCGTTTCTGCCGCCAGCAAACACAGTCGCACCACCCGCCAGACAACGAGAAACAATAGCCTGCCCCAGCCCGCCTGTGGCGCCGGTGACTAACACCGACTTCCCTTTTAGAGGGGCATCAGAACCCAATGTCATATTTGCTTAATATCGATTTTGCTTTTCCCACTGAACTCATATCAATGATATCGTCAGTGTCTAGCATGACATCGAAGGTATTTTCCAGTTCGGCAATTAGAATCATGTGTGCCGTTGAATCCCACTCTTTGATGGTATTATAGGTCAGGTCATCAGTTACCATATCAGGTGCAACACCTAATGCCTCGCAAAAAGCATCCACTAATTTCTGTTGATTGTTCACTAAAACCTCTTCACTAACTAAGACTGGCGCGTTCGAGACAGCAATCGCTTAAGCATAACAGTTTGCCGCTCGTAGGCCTCTTTTTGCAAGCTGAGTTCAAGTAATTTTTGCTGACTGACGATTTCATATCCTAGTTGTTGATTATATTTGATTGCAGCCTGATTGGTGGCCTTTACCACCGCATGAAACGACTGAGTTTGCAGCTCGTTAAAACAAAAATCATACATCGCAAGAGTAGGCGCAAAAGCCAGGATGTTGCCCTGATAATCGGGATCACCGATATAAAGCCCGGGTTCCAGTTCTTTTGCTGTATGTACGCGCTCACCGACATGACGCGCTTTTATATTTGTAGAGCCGATACAATGGCCCTGATATTCCACAATCCAGTGGTACTGAGAATCATCCCGGCTAACTTTCATAAACCACGCTGCTTGCTGCTCAGCACTTATATATTGAGAATCCAGCATTTGCTTGCTTACAAACGCAGAGTTACGCCACTCTCGCAGTTGCTCAAGATCACTGTAAACAACAGGACGAAGGTGCACGGAGTAACCAGTAATATAAAAGTCCTTCTGTTGCTGTTTGATAGTTATCATTACAATGCTTCGCTTATCACTTCAAGCACACGAATAGCGCCTAGCGCATCATGAAGCTTGCTGGCCTTGGCCGACATTTCCTTAAGTCGGTGTTCATTGAAGAATAACTCAGTTAACGCACTGGATAACCGCGGTTCCGGAAACTCTGTTGTGCAATCAAAAAACTCACACCAGCCTTGCGAACGTGCAAGGTTTGTTGCCCCGCGCTGGTTCTCTGCCACCATCAACAATAGTGACGGTGTTTGGCACACGGCTAACTCGAACTGGCTTCCTCCCGCAGCACTAATTGCAACGCGTGCGTGGGACCATACGTCAGCCATGTTCTGGCAGTTGTGAATATGCTGAACTGCCAAAGGCGATTGCGCAATAAATCGTTCCAGCGCTGGTAGATTTCTATAGCCGGCGCCTGTAACAACCCTCACCGGCACCTCGGGAAGCGTTTGTTGTAGTAGTTGTAATACAGGCAGCGTCAAGCTCATTGGATCGCTGCCGCCCAGATTGACCGCTATTCCGTGGCGCGCCTCTATCGAAGGCAGTGATAAAACCTGAAACTCTCTGCGCAACAAGCGATATTTATCGCCGGTGCATAAGCGGAGCGATGCCTGGCTCTGCAGATACAACTCATCGTATTCACGCGTTGCCGGGTTAATTACAATGTCTGCAAAAGCCGTTAATGCGTTACTTCCGTCATCCAGCACAACCACGCTAGTCTCACAGTTCCGTATGGGTACCAAGAGCTCAGATGTAAATGAGTAACCATCGACAATCAACGCTGATGCGTTTACAGCATTAAGTATTTCGCGAATCCAACTGCCTTCTTCGTGCTGACTTTCAAAAATCGGTACTGATATAACATCGTACGTCCAGTCATGCCTAGCTCTTGCCAGGACTTTACCTTCTTCACTTAGCAAGAAAATGCTTGGGATCGATTGGTCTTCTGCAGCCTGAGCAATAGCCAAGCATCGCATTAAATGACCGAGACCAGATTGTGTAGAAGCTTCTACTCGAAAAACCAGTGGTCTCACGGCTTCATGTGCTCCCACTTTAAGGGCGTGCCTTTACGAATGTCATGATTTGCCCTTTTTCCGAGCACGGTCGACCAATGCCGTGGTGCCAATCCAAATGCAGGTCGTACAATCTTTAAATTAGCGGCTGTCAGCACTTCCCCTGCCGGTATATCTTCGCTGACGTAAATGGAACGTCGATATTGCTTAGCAGCTTCCTCGGCATGGGTGCCGCCGTACCGAACCTTGCCGATTCCCTGCCAGGCTCTTTCTGTTTCTGTCACCAAAGAATGCATTTCGTCGGGCTCAAGTGAAAAGGCGGCATCGACGCCACCGGCATTGCGGTCCAGCACAAAATGCTTTTCAATTACAGTAGCGCCAAAGGCGACAGCAGCGACAGCGACTCCTATTCCACCGGTATGATCACTCAGTCCCACCTGACACCCGAACGCTTCCCTCATATTGGGAATGGTGGCCAAATTCGTATTGCCGGGGTTGGCGGGATAGGTGCTGGTGCATTTGAGTAAAACAATATCATCGCACCCAGCATCTCTTGCACATTCTACTGCCAGTTCGATATCCCGCAGGGATGCCATTCCCGTAGACATTATCAGAGGCTTACCTTTACCCGCAGCATAAGCAATCAGCGGTAAATCGTTTAGCTCAAAAGAGGCAATTTTGAAACAGGGGACGTTTAATTCATCTAAAAAATCAACAGCGTCGTTATCAAAGGGAGAACTAAACGCTATCATTCCCAACTCTTCTGCGCGTTTGAACAGCTGTTCATGCCATTCATAAGGCGTAGCAGCTTTAGCGTACAGCGAATGTAGCGATGCTCCATACCACAGGCTGTCTTTTTCGTTGATCACAAAATCGCTGCTTTGAACGTCTAAAGTCATACTGTCAGCGGTATACGTTTGCAGCTTAATAGCATGAGCACCGCTTTTAGCCGCAGCTTCAACCATCGCCAGCGCAAGCGACAAGTTCTGGCTGTGATTGCCACTAAGCTCTGCAATCACAAAAGGAGGTTCTTCAGGACCAATGGTCCGCCCTGCTATTTGTACACTACGCATTGTTTTCTCCTTAAGAAGGACAAGATACCGTCTATTACCTACGTTTGATAGACTGGTCCTGCAGGCATTTTATGGAGAAATCCGGCCCAGCTTTCCGAATAACCCAACTTTTTAGTCATATCAGGGAATCGCTACGTAAGCTCTGTACATAAGCTCAGCGCGCTGCCAATCCTCTGGTGTGTCTATGTCCTGCACCAGATAACGAGGCAAAATAATCGGTACACTGTGAGGCGCAAACATGGGCTGATTACTGAGCCAACCGTGGGTGGTGCCCCAGTAAAACTGCCCGGCGTCGTGGTAACACTCTTCCAAATCCTGAGAACGCATACCCATTTTACTTTCATCCAACGGCTCTACTCCTTCACCAGCCAATCGAATAGCGCGCTGGATGGGAAAGGCGAAGGAGGTTACAGAAAAAGCAAAATGCTTCGAAAGATCATGACTTAGCCGTGAGCAGCCTTCCTGCAATTTATCAGCACGTAGAAAAGGCGCAGTGGCATAAATGCAGCAGACGTAATCTACCGCACGCACGTGAGACTGGTAATGGCTAATAGCATGCTGAACTACTGGAAAGGTACCTACCAAATCATTAGATAACGACTCCGGCCGCTTTATAATATATGAAGCACCAAAGGATTGGGCGATATCGGCGATTTCCTGAGAATCAGTGGTAACGATAATTTCATCAAAAAGCTCACTTTTTTTAGCAGCCGCCAGAGAATAAGCAATCAAAGGCTTTCCAGCGAAATCTCTTATGTTTTTGCCGGGGATACGTTTACTGCCGCCCCGAGCGGGTATAACAGCTATTCTCACATTAGCACCTCTTTTAACTGGCGAATAACCTCATCTTGCATATCGGCCGTAAGTTCAGCATATAAAGGTAGCGTAATAGCTCGTTGATAATATTTTTCGCTTGCTGGGTACTGGCCCTGAGCAAAACCGAGTTTTTGATAATAAGGATGCCAGTGAATAGGAATATAATGCACATTTACACCAATGCCTGCATTTCGCAAAGCTTCAAATACCTGCTTTCTATCATGATGCAGTAACTCGATAACGTACAAGTGCCATGCGCTTCGGATATTGCCCGGAGGCCGAATAACGGGAAGTTCAGCCAGCGCCTTGTGATAATACTCTGCTTTTTTCCTACGAGCGTGAATAAAGCTGTCCAGGCGCTTTAGCTGCGCTAATCCGAGCGCGGCATGAAGGTCGCTCAAGCGATAGTTATAGCCCAGACACTGCTGCGCGTAATACCAGGCTTCGTCAGAGTGACCTGCTGGAAGAAGCTCTTTCTCACGGGTAATACCATGACTGGCATAAAGTCTGAGCTTCTGCGCCAGGTCTGCGTGATTGGTAAGTACCGCCCCGCCCTCAGCTGTGGTAATCGATTTCACTGGATGAAAGCTCAACACCGTCATGGAGGAACAATTACTCCCTCCAATTTTATTGCCATCGAAATCTTCACCGCCTAGTGCATGCGCACCATCTTCAATTAGAGTGATATTATAAGGTTTGACTATGTCGGCAATCTGACGCATATCACAACTGCTGCCAGCAAAATGCACCACTACCAATGCTTTAGGCAGAGCTTTCTGCTTTGCTGCATGATGAAGCTTTTCTTGTAGTAACGCCGGGCTCAAATTACGGGTATCCGGATCAATATCAACAAAATCGACCGATGCTCCGCAGTAAAGCGCACAGTTCGCAGACGCAGCAAAAGAGTTAGGTACTGTCCAGACAATATCGCCAGCTTCAATGCCAGCGGCAAGACACGCAATGTGTAAACCAGACGTCCCACTGTTTACAGCCACTGCATGACTTGCTCCTGTATACTCACAGAGCGCTCTTTCAAACGCTGGAACCTGCTTTCCCTGCGTAAGAAATTCGTTTTTTAAAACATCGACAACGGCGGCAATATCGGCATCATCAATGTTGTGCTTGCCGTAAGGGATCATGCAGTTAGCTTGTCCAATTCCTTTAATTCTTCAACTGTTAGAAAGTGGGGGTTTTTCCCGGAGTGGTATTCAAATTTTTCTGAGACTGCATGCCCTTCCTCGCCTAGCCGGTTCTTCATATAGTCGACATTTTTATCGAAAAACGTAATGGCTGGCGCAATGACATAATGATTGTCAAACTCAATAGAATGGTGAGCCATTTCCTCGGGCACCATAAGTTCATGAAGCTTTTCCCCAGGGCGAATACCAACAGTCTCATACTCGCGCTGGCCGCTCATAGCTTCCACTAAATCAACAATTCGAATAGAAGGAATTTTGGGCACAAAGATCTCTCCTCCCTGCATCCGAGAAAAGTTCTTTACAACAAACTCCACACCTTCATCCAGTGTAATCCAGAACCGTGTCATCTCAGGATGAGTCACCGGCAATAACTTTTTACCCTGTGCTAGCAAATGACGGTAAAATGGCACCACAGAACCACGAGATCCAACTACATTGCCATACCGCACTACTGAAAAACGCGGACCCTTTGCGCCGGAAATGTTATTTGCTGCTACAAAGAGTTTATCTGACGCCAACTTGGTGGCACCGTAAAGGTTAACCGGATTCGCTGCTTTGTCGGTAGATAACGCTATCACCCGCAACACGTTGCTAGCAATGGCCGCATCAATAACGTTTTGGGCGCCATTAATGTTCGTTTTTATACATTCATTGGGGTTGTATTCAGCAGCAGGAACTTGCTTTAGGGCAGCGGCATGAACCACCAGATCGACATCTTTCATTGCGGTAATCAAACGATCCTTATCCCGCACATCACCAATAAAGTAACGCATACAGGGCGCGTCGAATCGCTGCTGCATTTCAAATTGTTTTAGTTCATCGCGAGAATAGATTATGATCTTTCTGGGCTCGGCACTTTCGAGTAAATACGAAACGAACCTCTTACCAAAAGAACCCGTTCCACCTGTGATTAATATCGACTTTTCGTTAAACTGACTCATCTTTTACCTAATTCAGGACAGCGTTTCAATAGAGCTTCTTTATTGGCTCTCTGCTCTTCCATAGTAATTTCCCGAAATATCAAGTCTAAAGCGGTAACTTCTGTCATAAAAGATAGTCTATCTCCCGTCCCGATCATTTTCTCACTCGTTATAAGCCTAGTTTTTTTCAACAGAATGAATTCAAAACCATCATATATATAGAACGACGATATCCAACTGAGGTCAAAAAAATCCTCAACACATTGCAGCTTCGGATCAATCATAATTTTCGGTATTATAATAAATTCTGCAAAGTTAAAGGTAGAGGCCAGGATAGCAATGTTCACCCGATGCAAGTCATTATTAGAGAAAGGGCAATTTTCGTCCATAAAATTTCCCGGTAGAAACAACACTCGTTTAGTGGAGAACATATCATAGCTCTCTCTCAGCAAGTCAAAACATTTAAATATAAATACTTGATTATCTTGTTCCAAATTTAAAGTATTAATATTACTTTTCGAAACAAAAATAAATCTAAATAAATCTGCATTTAGCGCAGGAAGCGGAATTCTCCCGGGACCAGAAAAAGGTAAAAGAAACATCTTTTCCTCAGGCAATATTTCGTACTTATAGCCTAATTTTTCAAGGTAACGAGGATAAAAAAATTTTCGACGTTCGGAAGCAAAGCTAGAGATAAAATCAAAACTGTCTATATCATAGTTAAGCGAAACCGTCATTTCTGCTAATGTAGCACGCCATTTATTATGGAGTTGATTAAATATTGCTACACGAGATTCATCATTTTTTACTGATAAAGCTCGCATAAACGCGCTATTAATGTAATTCACGGTCCCATTAAAATAGTAAAATATTAAGCTTTTGTTATACCTAAAAGAGTCCAAGAGCAAATCGCGCTGCTTTTCAATTAACGCTGCTGCTTCATCAGTTGAGGTCACCTCAGCGGCAACTAATTCGTTAAGCTCATCAAGTTCTTTAGACAGAGCGCTGTGCTGGTATGTGTTTTTGACATGATTTATACTTTCTTTATCAAAATATTTAAAGCAATGCGTCTTTAACAATCGAAGACAATTGCGCTTAATTTGAGGATTATTGACCACAAACACATCTTCGGGATACAGCGGCTGTGCTCCAGCGATTTTAGCCCCGTCGTTTGGATTATAGACTTCGCACCTTCCTTCTATGGCTTGCTCCATCATGCGTTTGGCAATCTTGAACTCAAATTTTGTATAAACTTTATCGCGAAGATTCCCTTCCACCAAAATTGAAACGTCGTTGTCCTCGGAATAATCGTAAAGCTGCTCACCATCGTCCTTATAGTATCCTGAAGATTTTGAATGGTGGTGACCGGTATTAACAAATCCCATATCCACCCCACACAAATAGATCTGTCTAAAACCAATGGTGGTGATAAAATCAGCGGCAAAATTTGTAACCGTGGGGTAAGATTTACCTAACATTGCCCACTTATGCTCAGGAAATATTCTGGCAATACTAATACTAGCCGATTCTCCTTCTTTAAACGCAAGAAACGTATCGCGGTATAAGTTACAAGCATCTGGATGTACTCCATTGCAGCTGATTAAACTGATATTTTTTAGATAGCTAAAATCGCCCACTCGAGCCGCCCAATCGAAAGTGGATCGGTTAATCTCAATTTCAGCATGAAAATCCGGGGTAATCCCGTGTCGGTGGAGGCTCTGCAGTGCTGTACCGCAGGATACAACGATCACCTGTTCTTCGTGTTCTTTAATTAATGGCAGTAAACTGTCTAAAGAAGGACCGTTGCCCACAATAAATACTGGTGTATCTTTCATTTCGGCCGACAAAAAATCAGACGCGTTTCTAACCAAAAACGGAATCTTATTCTCCAGCGCCCAAGTGGTGTGAGTGATACAGTATCGCGAATGGTCGAAGTAATCTCCCATGGCGATTATTACCTGAAGTTGCTCGCGCAGTTCTGCAATGGCACGAATTAGCGCTACGTTATAATAGCCTTGATAGAAGTATGTACTGGCAAGGATATATGGGCCAACTGCGTGAAACTGCGACAGCAAGTCGCCCACGAGGTTACTTCCATCGTCCCCTATATCCAGATAAATGCGTGCATCTGTTTCGTCAACTATCTGGAGAACTTTTGCCCAATCGATTGCAAACAGAGATGCGTAGAAATAATCTTTGTTCGGTTCACAAATAAATAATTTTTCAACTTTATATTTTTCGAATATATAAGGTAATTGATAACCGGCGCCCATACCAAAAATAATCATAGACTTAATTGTTGCTAACAACTCCCCTTTATATTCCTCAATTTCCTCGAGCACTGGTTGAATCTTTTCCACAAACTGATAATGAAGGTAAGGGTTAAGCTTTTTCCCTGCGTAGCTTAGAATTAAGCTATCTTTGTTAGGTTGTTCGGCAAAGTCTTCAAAGCTTTTCAAACAGTCTTCAATGGGACTTGATCCATATAGTGGCATTAGCGTTTCTTTATGAAAAACGTTTACTTCACCTGAAGTATTTGCCAGAGGCGTCCAATGGGCCGGTTGATAATCCTTGAATTGTTGGTGTATAGCGGGAAAATATTTTTTTAAAGCTTCTAAGTTGGCTGTAAATTGCTCTAGGTTGAGATGTTCTGCCGACCATTGTGTGTGGTCTGTTGGAGATTGCCATGCACTTAAATAGTTTTCATTTGGGAGTGTTTTTCTTGAACCGGGATCCCAGCGCTTAAACATCTCCCAGTTCTCAGTTGCCAGCTTTTCACTTACCTCATTAAAAACCTCTTGAGGATAATGCTGGAACAGATAAAAATCTGATATAGGTACGTTAGCCGCAAGCTCTTCAATGTGTGCCGCCAATTCACTGCCGTCTTTACCGATTTGCAGATAAAGGCCGGTATTTTTCTTTTTCGCCAGCTCTAACGTTTGCTTCCATTGCATTGCGCTTATAGAACAGCGGATATAGGCTATATTGGGTTCGTAGACGATCAGGTGATTAATCTGAAAACTCTGTATTAACTGCTCCACGTGGAAACCCAAGCCGAACCCTAGTACAACCATTACGTTAATTTTGTCAGGTAAAGGCTGGCTTTTCCGGTATGTTTCCGCTGCTGTGCTTTGAAGGCCATCAAGAAAAGGTCGCAGTGCCGGCTCCTCACCATTGGAAAGAGGACTAAGCTCCACTCGCAAAGGATATTCAGCGAAGTATCTCACCTGCTCTTGCGCTTCTTCATACGGATGTTCACCGTATAAAACTCTCCCCGACTGATAATCAACGATATTAAGCTCGCCATGCTTATTACACAACACCGACACACTACTGCTTTTATCAGCAAGTAAATAGTTCCGGATGTTTGGCATATAGCGCTGAATCGCGTTAAGGTTTTCACGCTGCCGTTGATCGATTTCCTTAGCAGCTTGCTGTTCAAGTGCATGCTGCCGAAATTCATCAGAATCTACATGCAGGTGAATGTTTTTTAGCATGTTACTTGTACTTTTTAGTTGCGGCCTGGCTTCGAATGAAGTGGCTAATGTCATCTTTAGCAGATTTTAGCAATCTTTGCGCCATCTCTTTCAACGAATTATTGACGGCTAACTCTTTCTTGGCAAATAATTTTTTATTTTCTTCAGATAGTTGAGGTAAGTACGAGCGGATAAAGGTGTCACGGGACTGGATGAGTGAGTTGAGCTGCTGATATCGATCCATTTCCTCCATATCTGCACTCAAAAGCTCAACCAGCTGTTGATTAATCTGGTTGAGCTCGTCAGGCGTTTCAGTATGAGTAAGTTCGAATAGTTTCACACAGCTTGTCGTTTTTGACGCTGGGCTTCTAAAGCTTCCTGTTTGGCAGCTTCAGGAATCTGTAACCACGCATCTCGTATTGGAGATAACAAATTAGTCACTTCGTCGAGGATCTGCAAGTCATTTTTAACGTGTGCATCGGTAAGGCGTTCTACCATATAGTCATACAGCGCATACATATTTTGCGCAACTTCGCCACCCACGTTCAGGTCCAGTGTATCGCGCAAATTAATCAAGATGGCAGTAGCTTTAGATAAGAATTCACCCTTTGCAGCGATTTCCTTCCGCTCCATTGCACCTTTTGCGTAGGCAATTCGATCCAGTGCACCTTGCATTAACATTAAAGTAAGGCGGTGCGGATCAGCGTTCGCAATTTCTTGTTTCAGATTACCTTTACGGTATGCGTTTATACCTTTAAGCGACATAACTATTCCTACAATTAACCTAACGAAGCCAACAGCGCAGAACTGGTTTGGTTCAGCCTGGATACGGTTTGGTCTAAATTTAAATATTTATCACGTAATATTTGTTCATAGCTGGCCATGCGCATTTCCAGCTTTTCACGATCATCATATAACTGAGTCTGATCGTCTTTTGCCGCACGTTCGCGCACTGAAAGTAATCCACGAGACGAGGTATATTGCTCCAGATAATCGTACAGCTTTACAGCCATTCCTTCTTTTTCATCAGCAAATAACTTGGCTACTTCATCAAAATTGTCTTCCAGAGCGTCAGTAAGCCTTTCTTCACCTGATCCCAATCCAAAATCGGAAGTACCGATTTCCAGCTTACCGTCAGCGTCCATCTCGATGCCTAAGGAGAAGAGCCCGCCTAATTCAGAGCCGTTGACGCGGCCTCCTATAATAGACGCCAGACCTGTCTGAATGCCTCGAATAAGCGAATCTCCTGCCAATGCACCATCATCCTCTAATTCGGATTCACCGTATCTGGTCAGCTTCTTAACTTCATCAATCATACTGTTGTATTTTTCTACAAAGCTCCGAATTTTTTCTTCCGTCGCTTCACTGTCATAGCCAATCTTCAGAGTGGATGCCTGAATCGTGACACCGTCCGCGGCAAACGGTGATACTTCTTTAGCCTCAAACGATACATTTTGTATGGTGTTTTCAAATTTATTGGTTGCGCTTTCCACCGCAATACCATCAATTGTAGCCTTAGCATTGGTAGCCGCCTTAACCGGAGAAAGGTAAGCAGCAGACTCCGCTGAATCTGTCGTCGCAAGGCGGTTCAACTCAGGCAAATCATTATCGTTGATAATGCTCAGATCGTTACCAGCGCCTGTTACCTCAGATGTAAAAACAAGCTTAGCGCCGCCAGATGCCGTGCCGGTATCAATAATATTGGCGCTAACGCCGAAGTTATCTGCATTTTTATTAATCGCTTCGCGAAGTTCGGCTAATGTCATTCCGGCAGTAACGTTTACCGTAAAACTGTCGTCCGTATTGCCAATTTTAAAGGTCAGCGATCCACTTCCCGCACTTAGTACAGAATCAGTTGTGGCGGCAAATCCTCCATCAGCAGCACTGGCAGTCTCTATCCGACTACCGGAAGCCAGTTCAGAAACGGCAATTTTATAGTTACCTTCCACCGCTGAAGAAGAGGCCTCCGCAGTAAAAATTTCGATATCTTCAGAGGGGTGCGTAATTGTGGGTTTGCGACCATTAATGTCTTTGTCGCTTTTTAATTCCTTGACGACATCTTTAAATTCGGAAAGCTTAGACTTAATCTGTCCAAGACCAGAAATCTCCGACTCAAGCTTTTCTTCACGCTGGGTCAGACGATCTTCTTTTGGCTTTCTCTCAGCTTCCAGCAATTGCTTGACCAAATCATCAAGCGCGAGCCCGGAACCAACACCTAACGACTGAATTGACATTGCTTACCTCACTAAACCCGATTATTTAAAAGTACGCCCACGCTACTGCCTACGTCTTCCTGAAGTTCCTTAATGCGTTCTGCTAATTTTAGCACTTCTTCAGAGGGAATTTGTCGGATTATATTGCCCGACTCAGAATCCCTTACGGTAACCACAGAACGTTGCGTTTCTTTATCTATGGTAAACGACAGATTACGCGACTGAACCTGTAAAAATGCTTCAACCGCTTGTGCGGCAGTTTCAACATCGAGTTGTTTACCCTCACTGGCTTCTTTATCGGCTATTACACTATTTACTTGAACATTTTTTTGAGACAACGTGTCTTTGCTGACGTCAACTTTCTGGTCAGCATTTCCTGCCGAACTAATTAGCGTTTTCTCAACCTGCGGTACGGAGCTTCGCACCATATCATGAGCAAACGTATGACCAACTTGTGCTTTTGCAATTTCCATAGTAAACCCTCTTATCATTGAAACAAGAAAACGGGAGCCTGCATAACAGACACCCGTTTTATGTTTTAAGCAAGGTTAGTGAGTTTCGAATTAACCTAACAGTGACAGCGCTGATTGTGGCCGCTGGTTCGCCTGACTTAATACAGAAAGAGATGCCTGTTGGACGATCTGATTTCTGGTAAGTTCTGCTGTTTCAGTCGCAAAATCAGTATCCTTAATTCGTGAACGAGCTGCAGAAAGATTCTCTGAAACATTACTTAAATTGCGGATGGTAGACTGGAAGCGGTTCTGTAGCGCACCCAAATCTGCACGCGTTCCACCAATTGATGAAATTGCAGAATCTATCGCAGTTAGAGCAGCAGCGGCACCTGCTGAACTAGTAATGTCGACGCTTCCCACACCCAATGCTGATGCCCCGTAGCCACCGGCAGCTGTTAAGCCAACGCTAATGGTTTGGTTAGCGTTAGCACCGACCTGGAAGTCAGCGTTGTAATTTCCATCAAGCAGCTTAACACCGTTAAATTCGGTCTCAGATGAAATGCGAGACATCTCTCCGACCAATGCCGTCACTTCTTTTTGCAGTGCTTCACGGTCAGCAGTTGAGTTGATGCCGCTTTGTGACTGAATGGCTAACTGACGTATGCGCTGCAACGATGTAGTTGTTTCATCCAGTGCACCTTCAGCAGTTTGTGATACAGAAATCGCGTCGTTTGCGTTTCTCACTGCTTGGTTCAGGCCTTGAATTTGCGACGTCATTTTATCGCTAATCTGTAGACCAGCAGCGTCATCGGCAGCACTATTTATGCGAAATCCAGATGATAACCGTTCAAATGAAGTACTGAGTTTATTACTAACATCAAATAATTGACGTTGTGCATTTAATGACGACACATTGGTATTTACAAATAAAGACATAGTTTACCTCCTGGGGATTTGATAATGCTTGTGCTAACATCAAACCCTTCCATATCAGATTCAGCCGGTCACTACTCCGCCTGAATCACCTCATAAAAGAAGTGATTCCACTTCAGTTTTTTGATAATTAAATTACCCCTCGACTAACAGTATCGGCGGCTTCTTTAGAATCTTTAGCTTTTATTTAAAAATTCTAAACATTATTTATAATTGACTGAATTATCTGAAAATTTTTTCCCCAAATTACCGTATCAGCGTCCCTTATAATGATGAAAAGGAGATAAATAACTCTCCTTTTCACTGTTTTGAGCAGAAAATGGATAGGTATAGCCAAAAATACAGAGGTATAGGGAGTGATGCTTGTTAGTTAAAAACAAAGCGCGGATTTGTGGCGCGATGCGTGCTTAAACTGGAGGAAAAGGAATTATGTCGCGCTCGACAAAAGAATAAGGTATAAGGAAAAATAAAAAAAGCCGAGGCAAATGCCTCGGCCAATCTGCTCACGTTAGGAGATGGAGCAAAATTCGTTTTACTGTCGACTGGCAGGATTAGTAGAAATATACTGGCCTCTCAACCATAGCTTCTACACTCTCAGTCCTGTTAGTCGGCGCCTAGTTGCCCCCTTACCAGGAAGCCCCTGCAACAGCTTTTGTTTCCGCTTTCTTCAAGGTTTCAGCGGCACCCACTGCAACATATTTATTTTTGCAAAAACTAATCTCTCGGAAGAAACTGTTATGCAGAAGAATGGCTGAGCCGTTTCGGCGGCAAACTTTGTTACCCCGTACACCATCTCTTGCCACCGTAGCGCAATTGAGAGGGTCAATTCAGCTGAAATTTCGCAGCAGCTTTAGATAAAACATCAGCTTTGCGTTCAGCTAAATAGTCAAGTATTTATCTTGCCTTACTAACCCAGATCTATTGAGAGCGCTTAGCGTCATAAATCTGTCGTTCTTGAAGCTTCTTATCCCAAGTGCTCGCTTCAGCTATCTTATCTGCACCGGCAACCGTTCTTGCATCAGATATACAGCATCGGTGGGAAGTTGGCACGCAAAGTGCTTCCCTACCTGTGTCAGTGATAAAAAACTGACGCTTTAGGGTCACTCCCAAAAAGCTATGCTGAACTTGAGCTTAAGGGCTTTGCCCTTCTCTTGCTGGCTGCAGGCATGATGTTCCAGACCTCATACCTCTCACTACCTCCTGGCCTCATTCCTGTTAGCCGGCAGTTTCAGCATTCTACTTATGCAATTCTTTGCCGCCCATCCGTAATTATTACCCGTGTTCAACTGCTCTCGACGTAACTTATTAGCGTCCGCCTGGACTCGGATCACTAAAGGGGATTATGCATCCCCCAGTTAAAATGATTAACCACCTAATAATGAAAGAGCTGCCTGAGGACGCTGATTCGCCTGCGACAGAACCGTAGTGCTGGCTTGTTGCAGAATCTGGCTACGAGTCAGTTCAGCCGTTTCAGTGGCAAAATCTGTATCGCGAATTCGTGAACGAGCACCCGAAACGTTTTCTGCAATGTTGCTCAGGTTACGGATCGTTGACTGAAAACGGTTTTGAAGCGCACCTAAGTCTGCACGGGTTCCACCGATAGATGAAATTGCACTATCGATTGCTGTCAATGCTGCCGCAGCACCTGCTGAAGAGGTAAGATCAATATCTGCCACATTCAACGCCGTTGCACCGAAGCCACTTCCAGATGACAAGCTTACGCGAATTGTCTGACCAGAGTTAGCTCCGATTTGGAAGTCTGCACCAAAGGAACCATCAAGAATGCCAACACCGTTAAATTGTGTATCTGTAGCAATTCGTGAAATTTCACCAACCAGTGCTGTTACTTCTTTTTGCAGTGCTTCGCGGTCAGCACTGGAGTTAATACCACTTTGCGACTGAATCGCTAACTGGCGAATACGCTGTAGTGAAGTGGTAGTTTCATCCAATGCACCTTCAGCAGTCTGTGACAACGAAATAGCATCGTTAGCGTTACGCACTGCCTGGTTCAAGCCTTGAACCTGTGAAGTCATACGGTCAGAAATCTGTAGACCTGCCGCGTCATCTTTGGCGCTGTTGATACGAAAACCTGAAGACAAACGCTCGAAAGACGTGCTTAGCGTATTTCCGGTATCGAATAATTGACGTTGTGCATTTAACGAAGAAACGTTGGTATTAACAAATAAACTCATGATCATCTCCTAACGATTTTGTGAACTATCAGGAAGGCGGTATTGCCTTTTTCTCCTGAAAAAACCTCGCCTGAGGCGTAGGTTCTGCGGCCTGAGTATTTATCTTTTTTGTTCCCAGTGCCCTTGCAATATAGTTATCGTCAGAACAACCAAATACCTTTAGTAATTTTTTAAAAAAATAAATTGTGTTTATTTTCCAGTAGCTTATTGCAAATAAATGTGTAAGACATTTGCGTTTATACATACTGTACAACGAGTACAGATCCGCCTTACCTCACTCGCTGATTGGGATGGTGCTGGCGGCGTAAAGCGCACAATAAAAAAGCCGGACGTTTGTCCGGCTATTCGTTTTGTGCTACGAAAGTGAGTTTACTTTCGTATGGATAGCACCTGGTTCACTACCTCCTGGCCACTAACCCACGCTTAATGTGCTGTTAATTAACCTAACAGTGACAGAGCTGACTGAGGACGCTGATTCGCCTGAGACAGAACCGTGGTGCTGGCTTGTTGCAGAATCTGGTTACGTGTCAGTTCAGCCGTTTCAGTCGCAAAGTCAGTATCGCGAATTCGTGAGCGCGCCGCAGAAACGTTTTCTGCAATGTTGCTCAGGTTACGGATCGTTGACTGGAAACGGTTTTGAAGCGCACCTAAGTCTGCACGAGTTCCACCGATAGATGAAATTGCACTATCGATTGCTGTCAAAGCAGCCGCAGCACCTGCTGAAGAGGTAAGATCCAGGTCTGCCACATTCAGCGCTGTTGCACCGAAGCCACTTCCAGATGACAAACTTACACGAATTGTCTGACCTGAGTTAGCTCCGATTTGGAAATCTGCACCAAAGGAACCATCAAGAATTTTAACACCGTTAAATTCAGTATCCGTAGAAATACGAGACATCTCGCTCACTAGGGCTGTTACTTCTTTTTGCAGTGCTTCACGGTCAGCACTGGAGTTAATACCACTTTGCGACTGAATCGCTAACTGGCGAATACGCTGCAGTGAAGTGGTAGTTTCATCTAACGCACCTTCAGCAGTTTGTGACAATGAAATAGCATCGTTAGCGTTACGAACTGCCTGATTCAAGCCTTGAACCTGTGAAGTCATACGGTCAGAAATTTGTAGACCTGCCGCGTCATCCTTGGCGCTGTTGATACGGAAACCTGAAGACAAACGTTCAAAAGACGTGCTTAAAGAATTTCCGGTATCGAATAATTGACGTTGTGCGTTTAATGATGACACATTGGTATTGACGAACATAGACATAAGTCTCTCCTACACTCTCAGTCCAGCGTTGCTGGCTTGCCGGACTATCCGACTGTTACAAAATTAGTAGTCATCAATACTTAATGTGTAGTGATGAACTGGCTCTCTCGGGATATTTATCGACGCGCTGAGAATTCCCTTTAATTAAATTTATAAAAATTGCCATAGAGCGGCAGAGAGTTGCCGCCTATACTCACTTAATCTGTTGGTTTTAAGGACTTTTTATGTACAAAAATATTTTAAAAATTATTTCGACAGACCGGATTTCAAGCCGATCTGCGCACAGCGCGTTTACCGATCTTTGTGAATTTAATGGGCGTCTAATTTGCTGCTATCGCCAAGCGACTAACCATGTTAGCGGCGACGGCTACCTTGAAGTCTCCAGATTCAGTGCCGATTATCGCGTTGTAGAACGTCAAAAAATTGTTGAAATTAATTTCGATCTGCGAGATCCGAAAATGAGTATCGGCCCGGATGGTAAGATCTGGCTTACGGCTTTTGCCAGAAAGCACGCTTCTGAATCGGGGCACAGGAGTACGACGATGATGAGCTGGTTTTCTTCAGACGGCATAAGCTGGTCATCAAAGCACGAGTTTGGCCCCTCACATTGGTGGTTGTGGCGTGTCCGTTGGCATAACAGTAAAGCGTTTTCAATGGCTTACAACCGCGCGCTCGATCGATTGGATTTGTATTCAGGACATCCGGGCAAGCAGATGTTTCTACAGACGCCTCACGCACTTTCAAAGTATCCGTCCGGTGATCCCACCTAACGTTTAGCAAACTGCCATGGTAGCAGTAACTCGCCATCGGCTTCAGGTTGACTCAGCAACTCCAGACTGCCCATCACGTAATCGAACACATTGAGGTTGTTGGCCTTGGCGGTTTCGATGATGCTGTAGAGAATGGCACTGGCATTAGCACCGGTTGCTGTTTGACTGAACAACCAATTTTTCCGTCCGATCACGAACGGCTTTATTGCTCGCTCAGCGCGGTTATTATCGATGCTGAGCTGGCCATCCAGTGTGTAGCGTTCCAGTTTATGCCATTGGTTGAGGCAGTATTGTATCGCTTCGCCCAGCTTGGTTTTGGGTAGCACTTGTTGTGCAGATTTGGCTAGCCAGGTATGTAGTTGATTCAGAAGCGGCAGGCTCTTTTCCTGCCGGTGGGTGTATCTTTCTTCTGCCGTTTTGTCTTTTATCTGTGTTTCTATCCGATAGAGCTTCTGGATATGATTCAAGACCCAGTCAGCTTTGCCACTGCCTTTATTACCGGCACCTTTTTTCGCTTCCATAAACTTACGGCGCGCATGGGCCCAACAACCGACTAAGGTGGCTTGCGTTTGCTCATAACCCGCGTAGCCATCCACTTGCAGATAGCCGCTGTAACCTGTAAGGAAGCCCACAGCACATTGCCCGGCCCGACTATTGTGGTAGTCGTACAACACAATATTAGGTATATCACAGCCTGGTACCTTACCCTCAGGCGAGTCTGCCCCTGTGGCATACAGCCACATATAGCTGGTCGCTTTGTCGGAGTCGATGACCTTCAGTGTGGTTTCATCTGCCTGGATAACTGACTGCTGTAGCAGATGTAGATGAAGCTGGTCGTATAATGGTTTAAACAGCTCGGCGCAGCGGATTATCCAGTCAGCCATGGTCTTACGACTGAGTTCGATGTCATGTTGTTTGAACATCGCCTCTTGTCGGTACAGCGGCAAGCCGTATTGATATTTACTGGTGATTATCTGACTTAGTAAGCTGGGCGTTGCGTAACCTTTGGGGATTACGCTATGTGGCACCGGCGCTTGTTTTACTGTGTTGTTGACACTCTCTTTGTCACAGGTGCGGCACGCATATTTAGGACGCACATGCTCAATCACTTTAACCTGAGCAGGGATAAACTGTAACTTCTCTGCTTTATCCTCGCCGATGCAGTGCAGTTCACCGGCACAACAGCCACAGATTTTTTCTTCATCGCTAATGTCGTGAACGATGACTTCACGAGGCAGGTCTTTGGGTAAGGGCTTTCGCTTGGCTTTATTGCGCGTGTAACTAATCGCTTCTTGCTCTGGCGTTCCATCCCCGGCAACAAGTTCCTCGACCTCATTAAACAATTCACCCTGACTAGGGTGACCTTCGGTGCTTTTACCAAACTGCTTATGCTGGGCAATACGGAACTGCTCTTCCAGATATTGATACCGGTTATTCAGTTCCTGAAGCTGCTTCTCCAGCTCAGCGATGCGACGTTGATAATCTTCTTCGTTCATAAGATTATTATCGCCGATTAAGTCACTGATTACCCAGCATTATTCAGACGATTTCGTGATCGATAATCGCTGCTTATGATCACCGGTTATAAGCCGGAAGCGGTGTAATGCAGTGGCTGGTGACCTACCACATCGTAGCCGGATAACAACCATTGTAACTGCTGTTCATCCAACAATATGTGCTGAATCTGGTCGTCTTTAGGCCACTTGAACCGGTGTTTTTCCAGGCGCTTGTACCACAGGACAAAGCCGGTCTTATCCCAATAGAGGATTTTCAGCTTATCCCGCTTCTTATTACAGAAGACAAACAACGCATCACGGAATGGATTCAGTTGCATCTGTTGTTCAACCACCACAATCAAACCATTGATGGACTTGCGGAAGTCGACGATATCCATGTACAAATAAATATCAGCAGGCTCAACGAACATCTTCATTCGTTCAGCGCCTTCATTAAAGTGGCAACCCAATGAGGGTTGGTGTTTACTGGCACACTCAATTGCGAGCCGCCATGTTTCAGCGTAAGTGCATGAGGCACGTCTTCCATACGTGACTCTACGGTTGTCACGTCGCGCTTAACCCGGATAAAGTTGCTATGGCACTGATGCAACTGAATATCCCGTCGACGCGTATAGTAAGTCTGCAAGTTAATACATTCTTGGCGGCAAAACTCGACAGCTGTCAGGCCGCTTTGCTCTTGTTGTTTAAATATTGATCGCCATTCATCTTTGCTGCGTCGAGGCTGTCGCATAGTGTTGTCCTTCTGAAAAAGGAATACGATGCCGGAGTAACTTCAGGATTTAAATGTGGTGATCACCGGACGCTCACCTTTCAAAGGCGAAGCACAACCTTGGTTATCCAAATGAAAGCGATTTGCTGTTCGATGAAGATGGTAGCTTATGGGCACTTGTGCGACGGGATGCAGATACGTTTACAGCGCAACTGGGTTTTGCTAAAGCGCCTTATCGGCGTTGGCAATGGAAAGATTTAGGAGAATATATTGGCGGACCGGTGATGCACCGCCTTAGTTCTGAACACGCGCTGGTAGCTGGCAGAGTGTGGACAGGAAAACAGGTTTATACGCAAGTATGGCTGCTTCATCTACCCTCAGCGAAACTCCTGCCGCTGATACGTCTCCCCAGCGGCGGCGACAATAGTTATCCGGGTATGGTTATTAAAGGTGATGCCTTGTACCTGTCTTATTATTCGGCTCATATTGATGGCCAGCCAAGGGTTTATCTGGCGACGTTAACTGGCATCAACACGCTCTTAAATATAATTAAACAGTGACAGGTTAGCAATTTTGGGGAATGTGGCCAGGGAGGCATTAAGCGCCAGTTCTTGTTTTGCCAGCTCACCAGACGCTTTAGCAAAATCGACATCCTCTATTGAAGAGCGCGCACTTTCCGCTGAAATTTGCATATCAAGGTTGGTACTATACACCGATTCTGCAATATTAAGTCTGCCCCCTAGTGAGGAGCGTTCCAGCCTGACCTTTTCCAAGCCGTTATCAAGACCGACGATGGCATCATTGAGCATTTCCTGAAGATCGTCGCCCCCTCCTTTGGTCAATGCTTCAAATGCATCATGAAGGGTTTCTGCTAAATTTTTCTTTTGCGGCGCATCTAAGGAAAAGTCAACTGTGTCTCCGGCGGCAGCATCCAATGTAAACGACATACCTTTGATGGTAAAAGGTTCACCCGCAGTGTAATCAACCGTTTCCACGACAGCGCCGGTACCCGTATTCGATAGCTGCACTTGACCTGTGCCTAGCACCTCAAGCTGATAATTATTATTTGCCGGCGTAACAGCATCATAATTAGTTTTATAAAAATTATCATAGGTATCTTGCTGACTCACCGAAGCATCGGTGACTGTGGCTGTATCATCGACGGTAAAGTCGCGTCGGGCGGGCACATTGTCAAATATGTCCCAACCACTGGAAGAGCTTTTTACCGATACACTGTCGGACAACTGCACCGAATTCGTCCCAGTGTCTCCGACAAACGTAACAGCATTAGCTGCGCCCGGATTGAAGTTATAGGCCGGACTATCAGACTGATGACCTGCAAAGATATAGTTACCGTTTGCATCCTTGGAATTCATCAAATCAAGCACTTCATTGCGGATCTGCTCTATTTCCCCCCCGATTGCCTCGCGATCAGCATCTGCCATTATTCCTGAACCCGCCTCCAACATAAGTACCCTGGCTCTTCCCACAGAACTGATAACATTGTCTAAAATGGATTGCTGTTGTTCCAGCGAACCGGTAACCAGGTCGTTGTTGCGGCGATACTGCTCCAGCGAATCCAGTTCTTCTGTCAGCCGGATTACTTTTGACGCCCCCACGGGATCATCCGAAGGCTTATTTATCCGTTTTAACGTCGATAAAGAATTCTCCGTTTCAGATAATTGACGCTGATTTTCCATAATATTACGAATATTCTGATCATATCGCTGGTTCGTTGAAATACGCATAGAGAATTACCTGGCTGCCGATAATATGGTGTCAAAAACTTCCTGGGCGGTGCTTAAAATACGTGCCGCTGCAGCATAAGACTGTTGATAACGCACAAGGTTCGCCGCTTCTTCATCAAGGTTCACCCCGGATACAGAATCAAACCAGGTTTGGCTCTGCACTCTCATTGCATCTGCTGCTTGTAAAGAGATATCGGCCGTCGCGGCCTCTTCTCCAACTTTTCCGACCAGTGACGCGTAGGCGTCGTGTAACGTTCTTTCGCCATTTGCGCTGTTACTACTTAACTGAACTAGCGCTTCTTGCTGCAATTTTGCTAACTCAACGGCGTTAGTGTTGTCACTCGTACCATTAGTATTGTACGAAACTGAGAAACTGTCACCCGCTACCGGCTCACCTTGAAGACTAAAATCGTACCCCGGATAGTCATCCAGAGCAGAAAATTCCGCAGGCCATGCCGGGCTACTTCCATTAGCTTGTGCTTGCGCCAGCAGATTATTGTAATCCGTTACGCCCGTTACATTGGTAATGACATTTGGCGGTGAGGCATTATCCAGTACCTGAAAGCTCGAGGCAGAAGTAAATAAGACTTGCGCTGGCGCTCCCACTGTTGCACTAGGCGACTCGGCTACACTATGTATGCCACCACTGCCGTTAAAAGCAGAAGCCTCTGCCCCCACTTCAGTGTTTGTCACTACGTGACTACGGACTGTTGCATCACCTAAATTTGCCTGATTGGGTTCAACACGAATGGGCGATGCAAAAGCAAGATCTTCTGGACGGTCAGTTGCAGTCCCTATTAAAGAAGCCGCGTTTTTTGTGGGCTGTAGCAGAAACTCATCACCACTGCTGTAACCAGATGCAGCTTCAAATTCAATTTCAATACCACCTGGTAGTTCATTAAATCCAGCACCTACCGTCAGGCCGTTATAGGCAATATTATTGCCGGACGCATCTTTTTTAGGCGTACCGTCACCGTTTAACATCTCTACAGTAACTGAGGTAGGTAAACCTGCAGCATCTACCGCATCAACAGTAATTTTATAATCAGCATCCGTTAATTCATTACCTGCGCCTTCAGTAATTCTTCCCGTTACCGGCAAATTATCAGGCGTTCCTTCATAATTCAGCCCCTGAAAAGTCGGTAAGGTAAAGATGTTCCCCCCAAGTTGCAGGTCTAAATCCATGCCCATTTTATTCTGGCTGTTTACGGCATCAGCAAAGGCCAACGCAAGTTGGCCCATATCCCGTTGAACTGTCCCCAGTACCTCGTCACGAAAACGGAATAACCCTCCTAACGTGCCGCCCAGCTCTGATTCTTTAATGTTAATTGAGGTATTCTGTTTGTCGCCGTTGAAGGATGTGGCAAGACGTAGTTGCTTGAAGTCAAGATCAGCATCGCTGCCTAATTCAAAAACATTAAAACTGCCATTCTCCATCACCAGTGATTCGCCGCTGGAAAGATTAACCATCACTGCGCCGTTGTTGTTCGTGCTTTCCCGCACATCAATAGACATGAGCTCAGCCAACTCATTAATGGCTTTATCACGTTCATTCAGCAGCGCGGATGGCTCCTCGCGAGGATTACTTCCTTTTGCTACTATAATGGCTTTGTTTAGCTCGCCTATGTTTTTAATTAAATTATTGGTTCGGACGAGCTCGCTGGTGAATTCCAGATTTAACTCTTCTTCTTTGGCAGACATGAAGTCAGATATGGATCCCATTCGCTGAAGCAAAGATTCGCCTCTTGCTAACACTGACTCTCGGGATGCAAGGTTGGTCGGATCAGTAGCTGCAGTTTGAAGTGAAGCAAAAAAATCGCTTAAGCCGGCAGCAATGGAGTTTGCTTCGTTAGCGAGCAGATTATCCAGCTGAGTGGTTTTGTCAGAAAACGCCTGAAGTTCCCCCACCTGAGTGATATCCCGACGTAGCTGGTTTTGCGCAAATACATTTATTACCCGTTCAGTAGTGCTTTGACCAACGCCACCGAGGGCGTTATTGGCAAAGGTGGTACGCTCACGCACATAACCTTCAGTATTAATATTAGCGATATTATTACTGGTGGTTTGCAAAAGCTTGCTGCTGGCATTGACGCCACTGGTAGCAATGGAGAAAAGATCAATCGACTTCATCATAATACCGTTCTCCCACTTTTATTCGCGTTGGTCATGGTAAGTAACCCTGCAAAACATCACCGCGATACACCGACATCACCTTGTCCGCATATTGAGGATCGGTGGCGTAACCAGCTTTTTGCAGCGACTCAAAATACGCCTGAGTATCCTGTCCCTGCGCGACCGCTTCCTGATACCGCGGTTGTGACTTTATAAAATCGACATAGTCGTTCATGGCATGACCTAGCGTATCGTAAGCTCGAAACGCCGCCTTTTTCTGGGCTGGCACGCCTTGATTAAATTCCAGTGTGTCAACCACAGCCTGGTTACCCTGCCATTGACTGTTAGCTTTTATGCCGAATAGGTTATTGGTGCTGTTCCCACCGGTGTCGTGAATCACAAATTTGCCCCAACCGGTTTCAACGGCAGCTTGTGCGATAATTGCTTTCGGGTCGGTACCTAATGCCTTTGCGGCTTTCTCAGCATGCGGATATAAGGCTTCAACAAAGGCTTGCTGATTATCAAACATGGCATCTTTATAAGCGGCGCGTGACCCTTTCGACGTGGAATTCAGCACATTATTTTGCGCTTGCTGAATCGTGGTTTCACGCTCACGATTCAGCGAAGAAAGATTGCCATCATTTCGCAATACACTGGCGGGCTTAAAGTTAGGATCGTTTTGGCCCAGTTGCTGAACAATCATTTCTGCCAGACCCATTCCCCCCTTGGATGATAAATCCACCGCCAGCTGCTGGTCATGCATGTCACGGTAAAACTTTACCTGCTCGGAATTAAACGGGCTGCTTTCGTCCGACAGTTCATCTTGGGCTTTACGCATTGACTTAAGCATCATCTGCACAAACACGGCTTCAAATTGTTGTGCAGCCTCTTTAAGAACACCTTCATCACCGCTGGCCATGGCCTCGCGAAGATTATTAATACTTCCCAGGTCATTGACGTTACGCGCCATTTCCAATTGATTGCGGGTTTGAATTTCCATTAAATGACCACCAACTCGCCACGCAGTGCACCAGCCTGACGAAGTGCTTCGAGAATGGCCATGAGATCACCTGGCGCAGCCCCCACTTCATTCACCGCCCGCACTAACTGATCAAGCGTAACGCCAGGTTCAAATTTAAACATTCTGCTATCAGCCAGATCCACGTCCACAATTGAACGTTGTGTGACAACAGTGTCACCGCCTGCAAGCGCGTTTGGCTGAGACACCACTTGATTTTCGGCTATTGTAACCGTAAGGCCACCATGGGTAATTGCCGCTGGCAATAAGCGCACATCCTGTCCAATCACTATGGTACCGGTACGGCTGTTAATGACGACTCTGGCCGGCGCATCCGCAGGTTCAAACTGGAAATTTTCCAAGGTTGCTAAAAATCCCACTCGCTGACCGACATCGCGGGGAGCGGTAACCCGAACTGACGCAGCATCAATTGGCGTCGCAATGGAATACCCTTGATCAGGCTGCGCGCCTAAGCGTTCATTAATGGTGTCGGCTAAACGTTTAGCTGTAGAAAAATCAGGATAATGCAAATTCAGTGTCAGGGTATCGCCGTTGGCAAAGCCGCTGGGTACGGCTTGCTCTACGAAGGCACCATTGGGGATACGCCCTACCGTAGGGGTATTCACTACAATTTTAGAACCATCTCCTCCCTGCGCGCCAAAGCCACTTACTATCAAGCTTCCCTGAGCAACTGCATACACTTTTCCATCGACACCGCGCAGAAAAGTTTGCAACAAAGTGCCACCCTGCAAACTGGAAGCTTCACCCACCGATGAAACGGTTACGTCGATTTTCTGACCCGGCTTGATGAAAGCAGGAAGCTCGGCGTGAACCGCTACGGCCGCGACATTTTTAATTTTTGGCTTACGCGTGGGATCCAGGCTGATACCAAAGTTGCTTAGCATCGTTCTGAAACTTTGTTCGGTGAACGGGCTTTGTTCACCAGTGCCGGGCAAACCCACCACTAACCCGTACCCGACCAATTGGTTTGCGCGTACTCCTTGAATAGTAGCCACGTCTTTAATACGTTGGGCGCTGGCCATAGTGGTAGACACTGCCAATATTACCATTAAGCCATATTTCATGAATTTCATGCGGTTACCCCTTAAAACGGCCACCATTCGGAAGAGAAGAAACGCGTTAGCCAGCCTTTTTCCTGCGCACGGGCAAAACTGCCTGTACCGCTGTACTGGATGCGTGCATTCGCAATTTTGGTCGATAGAATTTCATTTTCGGGGCTGACATCCGCCGGGCGAATAATGCCGGTAAGACGAATGTATTCGTCGCCCTGGTTCAACGTTAGCCATTTTTCGCCGCGTATTACCAGGTTTTGATTTGGTAACACATCCACTACGGTGACGGAAATACTGCCATTCAGGCTATTGCTTTGATTAGCCTGGGCGTCACCGGAAAATTCATTGGAAGAGTTCACGCCCATCTGAATCGATTGGTTGCCAATGTTTATGGGTAAGCCACCCAAACCTGTAATAGGCTGAACATCAACGCCTGTTTCTTTGGAAGTTGTGGTTCCCGCAGATTTAGAGGCGTTGGTATTTTCGCTTAGCGTGACAGTAATGAGATCTCCCACCCGTCGAGCGGTAACATCAGAATACAAACTGTTGGCCATATAAGGGCGGAACAACGCTCCATCTTCAACAATGTTTTCTCGTGGATAATCTGGGATCACAGGAGCAAACATCGGATCATTCGCCTGAACAGGTGGCTGGGGCGTGGAGCTACATCCGGCTAGCAACCCAAAAAAAGTAACGAGACACAAAATACGCATTATCTTATCCGCTATAACTGCTGAATAACCTGGCCAAGCATCTGATCCACTGATGAAATAACCTTGGAGTTCATTTCGTAAAGACGCTGGCTTTCAATCAGATTCACCAACTCTTCTGTCACGTTGACATTAGACGTTTCCAACGTGCCTTGAGAAATTGTTCCTAATCCCTGCAATCCCGGTACGCCCTGAATGGGTGCACCACTGGACGCGGTTTCTACAAACAGGTTCTGACCGATTGGCTGCAAGCCAGTTGGATTAACAAAATCGGAAACGTTAATTTGGCCAAGCACCTGAGGCTCAGCTTCTCCGCGCACTGAAGCTGACACTTCGCCATCTTGTGAAATGGTAATTTGCTGCGCATCTTCAGGTACCGCTATTTCAGGCTGAAGCAAAAATCCGGCACCAGGCGTCACTATCTGTCCCTGGTCGTTTAGAGTAAACTGACCGTTTCGGGTATACGAAACCGTACCGTCAGGCTGCAATATTTCGAAATAGCCCCGGCCCTGGATAGACATATCCAATGCATTATCGGTGGTCAGCATGTTGCCTTGGGTGTGAGACTTTTGCGTAGCAACAACCTTTGAGCCCGCTCCCAACATCAAGCCCGATGGTCTCTCTGTATCCGCTGAAGAACGGCCGCCAGGCTGGTTTATATTCTGATAGAGCAAATCTTCAAAAATTGCGCGATCTTTCTTAAAGCCTACGGTTGAGGCGTTTGCCAGGTTGTTTGATACCACTGCTACATCAGTTTGTGCAGCATCAAGTCCGGTTTTACTGATCCAAAGAGCTGGATGCATATCGACCTCCAAAACACCACTTCAAGTGGTGAAATATAAAAAATAAGTTACAGAATACGCAGCAGCATATTGCCTTGCGTGGCAAGATCATCCGCTTGTTTCATCATTTTGATTTGCATCTCATAATGCCGTTGCAAGCTAATCATATTCACCATTTCCGCCACCGTGTTCACGTTAGAACCTTCCAACATACCGGTGCGAACATTGACAAAACCGTCAGCTTCCGCGACGCTGCCATCTTTCATGCGAAACAATCCGTCATCACCGCGCTTGACTGCGTCGAGGTCAGGATTAACCAGCTTCAGTCGGCCCACTTCCTCAGAGACATTTTCAGGCGCGCCTAAAGGACGAGTAGAAATCGTGCCGTCCATTGCAATATTTAAATTGTCCAGCGGGACAGGCAAATAAATTGGGCCGTTATCTCCCATCACGATGTTGTTATGCATATCCGTCAAAACTCCGTCAGCACCTAATTGGAAGCTGCCGTCTCGAGTATAGGCTTCGTTGCCTGACGCATCCTGAACGCTGAACCAGCCTTCGCCTTGAATCGCCACATCTAGATCGCGATTGGTTTGTACCATAGCGCCCGCTTCATAGTTATTGGACGGACTTTCGGTCATTGAAAATACCCGGGTCGGCAAACCTTCGCCGTAGGCCGGCATAGCTCGCGCCTGCTCCAGTTGTGCTTTGAAGCCGGTGGTTTGCGCATTTGCCAGGTTGTTGGCCCGCACCCCCGTCGCTAGCAGGTCCTGCTTGGCACCGCTGGCGGCGATATAGAGTAATTTATCCATGACTGACTTTTGACGATTACCAATGATTATGCTTACTTGTGCAAAGGAAATGCCAATGTGTAAAGAACGTACAGAAGAAGGAGCTAAGGAATGGATTCAATTGATAAAAAGGCCGCTTGAAGCGGCCTTTGAAAGTGACGTATTTACAACTATCGAAGGTCGAGTACTATCGGATGTTAAGGATAGTCTGGTTTAACTGATTATTCACTTCCAGCGCTCGCGAGTTAGCCTGGAAGTTACGTTGAGCAATAATTAGATCAATGAGCTCGGTGGTCAGGTTTACGTTAGCTTGTTCCAATGCGGAAGAGTTAATCTCACCAAAAGTACCAGTGGTTGCTTCGCCGGCAAGTGGTTCGCCAGATAAGATGCTCTCTTTCCATTGGGTTCCACTTTCCTGAGTGAGTCCCTGCTCATTAGAAAAACGCACTAATGCCACCCGCACGATAGGCTCAGATGTACCGTTGGAAAACGTGGCACGTACCAATCCGTCTGGACCAATGTCGATACCAGTCAGCCGCCCAACCGGCAACCCGTCCTGCTCCGCTGACGTTACCTCAAACGCTGACGCAAATTGTGTTGGTTCATTAGGCGTAGCGCTGTTAGGATCTAAATTAAAGTCGATGGCAATTTGTTGGGAAGCGTTAGAACCATTAGGAAGAATCGTTTCGCCAAGCGCTTCTGTGCGAATTTTGTAATCGGACTGCGCAATACCATCAGGTGACTGAATACCAATAAAGTCTCCGCCTTGGCTAAACTGCAACTTTGCTGCAGTTACACCGTTTCCCGAACTGGTGCCTACGGTATTAGTCGCAGTCGCAACATCAGAATCTGTACCATCGGAATTCACCATATCGACCAACTGGTCATCAACGGCAGTTGCCACATACCACTCGTTTTCAGCAGCGGCTGCGTTGTCTTTAATAAAGTAATAGGTCATTACATGACTATCACCTAAAGAATCGTAAACCATTACCGAGGTAGATGAATTGTATGTGAGTGGGTCTTCAGGATTAAATTGCGCGGGGTCAAGACCGGAATCTCCCGCAGGCAGATTCATTCGCAAGTTAACTTCGGAACTCTGTTGCGGCGAGCCAGATGAATCAGGAACACGTACCGGAACTGCGGTACTTAAAGCAACAGATGCACTGGTGCCGTCAGCGTTCACGGGGAAACCCAGCAGGTTGTCACCAGCACTGTTAACGACAAAGTTATCGCTATCCAGCTTAAATTGACCGGCGCGGGTAAATGAATAATCGCGAGAGCTGATTTCAGGTATGGTGGCAAAAAAACCATTTCCTGTAATTGCCAAATCCAATGCAGTATTAGTAAATTGCAAACTACCCTGTGAAAACTGTTGCGCCACTTCCTGCGTCAATACACCGTCGCCAACTTTGGTTTTGCTGCCTGCCAACAACGATGATGCATACACATCGCCGAACTCAGCACGGGACTCTTTAAAACCTACCGTATTTACGTTGGCGATATTATTGGCGGTAACATCCAAATCTTTTTGCGCAGCGGATACGCCGCTCAGTGCAATATTAAAAGACATTATTTCTTCTCCTGCTAACTGCCAATTTGGATGACGTCTTTAAGACTAATGCTAACATCACCATCCAAATTCAATATAATTCCCTGACTGCTTGCAGCCAGGCTGACGCTACCTACTTGACGATTCATTGCGGTGGGAATGGCAACACCTTCGCCATCAAGTTGACCGGTCGCATTGACTACATACTCTCCTGCCGGCATTGCCTTGCCGGTGTTATCCGTTCCGTCCCAGGTAAATTGAATATTTCCAGCCGCCTGAGATCCTGCATCAATTTTTTTCACCACTTCGCCATACTGATTCTCAATAGTAATAGTCATGTTCTGAACTGTCTTTTCATTAACAACCACTCCTGAGAAACCTGCCCCTTCTGTGGCTGAAAAACCGATATTCCCCTCTACCAGTACGCTCTGTCCAATAAGGCTTGAGGCCTGCAGTGCCTGATTGGAAGTCATCGACGATGAGAATGCTTCAAATTTTTCATTGAGCTGTGAAATTCCCTCGGCCATCGTAAATGACGTCATCTGGGCAACCATCTGGTCATTGTCTACTGGTTTAGTAGGATCCTGATTAGCCAACTGCTCTGTCAGCAGAGAAAAGAAATCCTCTTGTGTCAGGTTCTGTTCAGAACCATCAACAACAGGAACCTTTTCTTCCTGCCAATACATTTCATTTGTTAAGCTACCAGAGTTATTTATCGTACTCACGCTTGTTTCCTCAAAAACACGTTACCAGAATTACTAACCCTGACCGAGCTGCAATACACGATTAAAAATTTTCTTGGTTGTATCCGCGACCTGAACGTTGGTTTCGTAAGCTTTTGAAGCAGACATCATGTTCGCCATTTCTTCTACGATATTGACATTAGGTTTATAGATATAGCCGTTTTCGTCAGCCATAGGGTTATTCGGTGAATATTCCACCTGCAGAGGCGCATCGCTCTCGACGATCCCTTTTACCTGCACGCCAACGCCTTTTTGGCTATCTGTTGCACGTTGTAACTCAGCAGCGAAAACGGGATGACGCGCTTTATAGGTTTCTTCATAACTACTGCTAACGCTGTTAGCATTAGCAATGTTACTCGCAGTTGTATTCAGGCGAAGGCTTTCCGCCTCCATGCCTGTACTGGAAATATTCATTATATTAAAAAGGCTCATTAACCTTGCCCTCCACTTAATGCTTTCTTCATGCCTTGCAATTTTCCATTTAAAAATTGCAGGCTCGCTTGATAGCGCATGCCGTTATCAAGAAAAGCATTTCGCTCTGCTTGCACTTCAACCGTGTTACCGTCACCAGTATCCGGCTGATTAGGAATGCGAAACTGCACGTCAAACTGACTATTCATTTTTCCGGCGATATGATTATCGTGGGTACGTACCATGTTCTGATTCTTCTGAAGGGTTTCGGCAGATGCCATGGCTTTTTTAAAGTCAATATCCCGCGCCTTGTAACCGGGCGTGTTGGCATTCGCCAGGTTTCCTGCGACTACTTCCATCTTTTGTTCGCGGATGTTTAACGCTGTTTGATGAAAACCGACAAGACGGTCTAGATTAATTGCCATAAATAAAGCTCCTCATTTGCGTAGGGGTTGTGCAAATGAGATGCCAAATATTTTTTGACGGTTAAAATCTAACCTTGGGATTAGTCTTTACGCTGGTAATAAAGGCCTGGGTGGCACTTTACCATATTGAAAAGATCGCTGGCGCTACTGATAGATTCGGACGCGCCGAGGAAAAGGATGCCGCCGGGCTGCAGCAGAGCGGCAATTTGTTGCAGTATTTTCTGTTTTACTGCCGGGGCAAAGTAAATCAACACGTTACGGCAAAACACAATGTCTAAACGCCCCATAGCAGCGTAAGAGTGCAGTAAATTCATGCTGCGAAAACTTACCATATTGCGTACTTCAGGCTTTACCTGCATCAGCCCGCTGGAATGAGGAATAAAATATCGATCTCGTCGTTCAGGGGACAACCCACGGGCCAGCGATAATTCATCATAAAGCCCCTGTTCGCATTTCTCCAGCATGACTGACGACAAATCTGTGGCGATAATTTCCACATTTCCACGCATAGCGCCGGGTTTTTGTCGTTGATATTCCAGAACAGACATTGCTATAGAATATGGCTCTTGTCCTGATGAACAAGCAGCGCTCCAAATGCGAAGACGTTTATTTGCCGCTGCATAGGTAGGAAGAATGTCTTTAATTAACAGTTCAAAAGGATAACCATCACGAAACCACAAGGTTTCATTGGTGGTCATAGCATCTATAACAGATTGCAACAACCCGCGGTTTCCGCCTTGAATTGTAGCGTTAACAAGGGCATCTAAACTGTCATAATCATACTGATAAAGTAACGATGACAAGCGGCTGCGAACAAGATATTGTTTGTTATCACCTAATACGATGCCGCACTGCTGTTCCAGAAAGCGCCCAAATTGACGGTAACTTTCCAGCGACACTTCTTTATTTTTCAAACTATCGGCGCCTTTTTAACCGTTATTTTTGACCAGCCATTTTTGTACTGCTGTTGCCAGTTCATCCGGATGGAACTTGGCAATGAAGTCATCAGCTCCTACCTTTTGCACCATGGCCTGATTAAAAACACCACTTAACGATGTATGTAAAACCACATGAAGCTTAGACAGTTCCGGTGTATTTTTTATTTCGGCGGTTAGGGTATAACCATCCATTTCTGGCATTTCAATGTCAGAGACCAACACGCCCACCCGATTGGTAACATCGCCGGTTTCTGCCGCAATTTCCTTCAGGCGGTTCAGTGCTTCCAGACCATTTTTGGCGACTTCAATTTCCAACCCAATCGCGGTTAATGCCTTTTTAATTTGGCTACGAGCAACCGAAGAATCATCCGCAATAAAAATAATTTTATTTTCATTACCTTCTGTAGATAACGTAGCCGCTACATCCTGGCTTACTTCCGTATTTAGCGGGGAAATCTCATTTAATATCTTTTCTACGTCCAAAATTTCAATGAGTTCATTTTCAACCTGGGTAACAGCTGTTAAATAGCTCGCCCTGCCGGTACCCTGCGGAGGCGGCATTATAGCATCCCAGTTGGTGTTAATAATGCGCTCGACCGCACCTACCAGAAATCCCTGTACCGAGCGGTTGTATTCTGCAATAACAATAAAGGCAGAAGATAAATCCTCAATGCGTCGTCCGCCGGTGGCCATGCTTAAATCAATAACAGAAATAGTCTGCCCGCGGATATGCGCAATGCCTCTTACTAGTTTATTAAGCTTAGGAATCGCCGTTAGAGGCGGACACTGTAAAACCTCACGGACTTTAAAAACGTTGATACCAAACCTTTGTCTGCCGTTAAGTCTGAACAAAAGCAACTCTAACCGGTTTTGGCCTACCAACTGTGTCCGCTGGTTAACGGAGTCAAGAATACCTGACATACATTACCTCTACTTTAAATTGGGCACGATCATTGCGTTGAACCATATCACTAAATGATTAGCAGTAAAATCGCCAAAAAAGTGACACTTTTAACGTGCGGCGTACCGTCAGACTCTGCTCTCTTAATCATAGACAAAATGACACCAACTGAACATGAAAAAGTGAATATGCGCGAAATGAATATGAAAACGTCTTTCTTTGTCCCCGCCTTAATCGGCGCGTTATTGGTGAGCTTAACCAGTTTTACGGCTTTTGCACAGCCTGAGAAGAATAAACATAAAGATCTTCAAAACGGCGCCAAAGCTTATCTTCTTGAAGCCATCGGAGATCGACACAATCAGGATAACATCGTCATTGAGGTTGCTGATATTGATGATCGTATTGCTATACCTTCCTGCCCCACCGATTTTCAGTATCACGCCGATTCAGAAGCACTGGCTCAGTCTTATATTTCTGTTCGCGTAAGCTGCAAACAAAATGACTGGTATGTGTTTACCAACGCAAGAGTGCTGCGAACTCGCACAATTGCAGTTACAGCGGGAATGATAAGCCCGGGAACAGTATTAACTTCAGAAAATTTACGTTTGGCCGATATCGAAATTAATCGGTTGCGTCACACGGCGTATAACGACATCAAGCCCTTAATCGGCGCGCGAATGAAACATCGTGTACGGCAGGGCCAACCCATTCAAGCAAATATGTTATGCTTCGTTTGCGAAGGCGATCGTATTACTATTAGCGCTCAATTATCTGGCATGCAGGTAAAGACGGCAGGAATCGCTCAACAGGATGGCGTAATAGGTGATAATATTGAAGTATTAAACGCTAGCTCGCGCAAATCTGTTATCGCGGAAGTCGCCAGTGTGCAAGAAGTCGTGGTTCGTTTATAAAAGCGTTGTTATCCGTTAGCGTATGTTTTGGCAGCGTTTTGTCGGGTTTAAAATTTGCGTGATAAAATTAGTGGCTACGGCTCGCCAAGTAGACAAAAAATGTGCTAAAGAATAGGATAGCCCTGCCGATAACATATTCGAGGCGGTGTTATAGGTAGCGGATGAATAATTATGGCAATTAATAATGTAAATAGTGGGGCACCAAAAGCGCCACTGGATAATACGAAAATCAGTAATCAGCAACAACAGAATCAGGGTGCTGTTCAGCAGGAGGTAGCTAACAAAGCTGCAACCACCACGGCGCCTCGTCAGGATTCGGTTTCGCTGACTCAGTCTGCACAGCAATTAAATCAGGTGCAGAAGAAAAGTGCAGAAGCGCCAATTGATCAGGAAAAGGTCGATAAGCTTAAAAAGGCGATTCAAAGCGGCGAATATCGTGTCGATGCTGATTCTGTGGCGAAAAAGATCGCCCATTTAGAAGGCCAGGTTTTTGGCCTGAAATCTTAGAGGTAATTCATGGTGCAGTCACTTCAGTCAATGTTGGAGAATCAGGTAACTAACCTGGAAAAATTAGCCAGCTTGCTTGATCAAGAACTGCACCTTATTAGCTCACGAGATGCTGAAGCGCTAATGAATTTGCTTGAGGAAAAGGAGCAGACTCTTGAAGAAGTTCAGCGCCTGGATCTCGCAGTCGACAAGCAATATCAGGCATCAGCGGCTCAGAATGAAATATCGGACGATATTGACGCTCTGGTTGATGATGCGAAAAAGCTTGTAGATCAATGTAAGTACAAAACGACTATTAATCAAAAAGCAGTAGAACAGGGTCAGCTACGGTTGACACATCTGCGCAATTTAATGCTTGAAGTTCGCGCCAAAGAATCCCTCACCTATGATAAAAGCGGTAAACCTAAAGGCTCAGGCTTAGGAAAAGGCGTAAGCGCGTAATTTGAATCCACTGTGACGTGTGATCAACTCAGAGCACACAGCATTACGGATTAGTAAAAAACTCCAGATCGGCTTAAGCAACAACCATCGCATTGCGCTCAATGTCACTGATATTAAGGGATGGCTTGTTTTCTTTAAGACAATAAGCCACCAGACCAGCCATTAAATTGAGTGTAAAACCATTTATACTGCGATGCCTTGAGTGCTCAATGTATGAAATGTTCTTTAATTGGTCGTTGATAGTTTCAATAATGAAGCGCTTCGATAGCATCGCTCTGTCCCATAAAGACATCGCTTTTGCTTTCATATTTTTGCGAACCGTGGTGATAAGTTTGACGCCTTTCTCAAATAAATTAGCTTCTAATGCTTTGCTCAAATACCCTTTATCGCCATACAATTTGTCGGGTAAATGTCGAGCTAATTCTTCGACAGGTTTTGTGTCATGGACATTCCCCGTCGTCACTTTTGCCGCCACGATTTCACCTAGATGGCTCACTATCAAGTGTAGTTTAAAGCCGTAAAACCAGCCCATTGTTCCTTTTCCTCTTTGCGCTATCCCGTCAAAGGTTTTATGGCGAGGTATGCGAATATTATGGCAAACCTTTAGGCTGGTAGAGTCAATGAATTCAATGTCTGTAGGCTTTCCCTTTAAAGTACTGAAGTAGGCACACATGGGCACAATTGTTCGCGGCATCACTTCTAAAAAGCGCGTAACTAAGCAGATCAGGAAATGCGTTGCGATAAAATACTCTTACATATCTCGAGTAATAATTCTTAAAATCGCGATGATGTGACATGTGAAAACCGATGATGATTGTCATCATTTCACTCATTGACATACGGCACTCACGTCGTCGTCTTCTGGTGCCGTCTTCAAGTAGCTGCTTTTGCCATTGGGGAATAAACACTTTGCAAAAGTCATCGACATCGCAAAATAATTCAACTAGATTCTTCATGCCTGTTCCTTGTTGATTTGGTCATTTCTTTGTCGAAAGATCCGATCTTGGAACAGGCTTTTAGTTCAATTTCTTAAACAGGATTGGGGTTAAAAAGCTATGTCAGCTAAGAAAATATAAAAAAAAGCGCCTTCTGGCGCTTTTTTTGTGTTTACCTCTGATACTAATAGTACTTTACGTCTTTGATACGCTTCGGCTTTGTAGTGGCTAAATAAATTTCGTATACCCTGCGCATATCCAGTTCCATTTCGGTGGCGTAAGTGTCTTCACCTACCGGATAAGCTTTTATTACTCTGGCACCGCGAATAACGCCTGCAACCGAAGATTGCAGGGTGGAATTATTTACCACCAGATTGGCTAACGACTCATTGCCGTCAATTCGTTGACCATATACCTGCTCTGCTAGCTCCCGGTAAGCATCCAGTTTAGACGCCTTCATAGCCATTAACGTACGTACATCAGCAGAATCGCCAACCTGCGAGGCAATAGGCGCATACCCTACCGCCGTCAGAACAGGATAAGATTCTGGCTCCACTACTTCCCACTCCACCTGCTTGTCGAAAAGTGAAGTACATCCGGCAGCTCCCGCCAGCAGGCACAAACCCGTTACAGCTTGAGCTATCAGTCGCATGGCTTTCATAATTTGCTCTTCCACTCACAATATTTCAGTTAAAGCGGCACCTTGGGTTACTACGAAGTATTTTTACAGCACCACTTAGGTCAATTAGACTAACCTAAACCTACTAAGCAAAAATCACGCCCGATAAATAATAATAGGTGTTAGAAAAATGATGCTAAATTAGGAACACATTATGCTAGGTGAAGTAGAGAAAGGTTCTGATTGACAATTTGCTGAACGTGCGACGGCAGATTGGTCAAATTTACCGTGGCCTATTTATCGGATTTTACCATATATGTTTCAGTTTTTTCCGCCCTCCCGCTTAAAGCGAAAATTTATCGCTGTGCTCTTTTGCCTTCCAGGGTTCTGGCATGGGCAAGTTTCTGCCGCCTGGTTTGAAGCCCAGGGTCAGGCGCTGATTACTAATAACAACAAAGAAATGGCGCGTCACCAAGCCACACAGGAAGCGATAAAACAGGCATTGTTGTTTGCGGGGGCCTCGGTAAAAAGCGTGCAAACACTCACTAATGGCTTGTTGGCGAATGATAGCCTTCAGGTGACTGCGGAAGGTGAAGTCAATAATGTAGAACTGATTAGCGAAAACTGGCACCAGGATTTTGTCACCGTCAAAATTCGTGCTGACATATTTCCGCAAGCACGCTCCTGTCCGGCTGCAACCTTTACGAAAAACATCGCCACAACGTATTTTCCCATACAAAATCGCGAACAGGCCGTTGATGGTCAACTGGAAAAGTTATCTCAAAGTGTCGTGCGTAAGCTGCGCGATCAGTTTGCGGCGCTTTCCGATAGCGTGTCCATCAACGGTATCGCTCCTTACACTGCTCAGTGGTTTGACCGCCAGGTCCTTGAACAAGCCCCCGCCCTAGCCCGGCAACAAAAATCTCAGTTTGTGCTTGCAGCGGTCATTACCGATTTAAGTATTCATCGCCCCGCACCCAGCTCAGCATTGGCTTTTTGGAAAAGCGACACTGCGGAGCGCCGGTTTTCCATTAATATTAATCTGATTGATGGCATGAACGGCGCCACGTTACTGGAAAAAGACTACGTGCTCAACGCGCCGTGGGAATATGATCGGTTTGCAAAAGTCGATGTGACCAGCGCCGCGTTTTGGGGAACCGAGTATGGGCAGCGTTTGATTGCTCTATTGACAGACGTTGTTGAGAACGTCAAAGAAATTCTTATTTGCCAACCTGCTACCGGCAGAGTTATTGACGTTAATAATGAGCGCATCCAGGTCTCCATTGGCCGTGAACATGGTATTAAGGTGGGCGACGAATTATTTCTTTATCAAACAAAACAGGTGAAAGATCCTCATGGTTTATCTTTCCTGCAATACAACCTCTATCCAACAAAGGTGAAAGTCACAGCAGCCTACGCAGATTCTGCCACGGTAGAAGCGTTAGACAATGGAATTCTGGTTAATATTCAACCGAACGATTTTGTTGCGAAACGCTAAAGCTTCACCTTCTCAAATGGCTCGTTATAATGGGGGCTGATGTCCCCATAGTTCAACTGGATAGAACAAGAGCCTCCTAAGCTTTAGATCTGCGTTCAAGTCGCGGTGGGGACGCCAACTGCTTTTATAACTGGCGCATGACTTCGATGGTATTTCGACATAGAAGCTGTCATTCTATTTTCGCTTCATGCTTTCGCTTGTTTCCTGAGCAATCGCTTGCTGTCATATCGGTAAGCTTTAGGTAGAAGGTGAGTAACAGAGACTCGCACGGAAACATTACATTACTACCGCACCACGTTAGCCGTATCATGCGGTGTAAAATAGATTCTTTGCACAACCCAGGGCGGTAGTAATCGTAAGCGTAAAAATTGCGTATAAAAGCAAACAAGCGCTCAGTGGCGCTTTTTTATCCGAATATTATAAATGTCAGCGTGATGATAAGATCTTCAAGCATAGCAAAGCCTTGTTCATCAACCGCTGGATGCCGAGCGAGCCTTTATCACTAGGGATTGGTGTGACAAAATAGAGAAATTCCGCAACAATTAAATGCAAAGTGGGGGTAGTTTATGTCTCAACTTGAATCAGATGATTTACAGTCTTTTTTTGATGAGCTGGGAGATATCAAACCTCTTAAGGAAAACGATAAGGTTTATTCTCATTCCCCCGCCGAGGCATTGGCAAAAAAACAACGTCGCGCTGCGGCACAACAAGTATCTAATAAAGCTTATAACCCGCTAAGTATGGAAGGCGTCCAGCCGATAAAACCTGATGATTTTCTTGATTATCAGCAGCCCGGAATTCAGGACGGTGTATTTAAAAAGTTGCGCATGGGCAAATACGAAATAGAGCACCGGATATCCTTAAAAGGTTTAACGCTTGCAGAATCGCGTGACACTTTCTATTCAAGCCTTCGTCAGTGCCATGAGCGCGGTGTTCGAGCGATATTAGTTCAGCATGGTAAAGGTGAAAACAGCCAACCCTTCCCGGCCTTGAAAAAAAGTTACGTAAAGCACTGGCTTGGGGAACTGGAGGATGTAATTGCTTTTCACACAGCACAGCCACAACATGGCGGCTTACGTGCAACCTATGTCCTGCTGAAAAAGCATCCTCAGCAAAAGCTAATCAATCGGGAAAAAAATCGGCGGCGCTGACGGCCACGGGTGCTATTAGTATCACGAATTTGGTGCAGAAAAAGTCTTAGCCTCTCTGACTGCATTAATGTTTGACGTTACTGCTTAGGTACGACACAAATTGTTGTGTAACGGTTTTTCCTGTACCAACGTCAACCGGGAATCTTTAGCGCACATTACTGCTGAACTTGCTGTGGAGCTGAAAACGGCAGTAACAATCATAAGAAGCACTGCAACAGCCACACCTGTTAAACCAAACCCCTTTGAAGAACGATTCATAGTCGTCTCTAATTATTCCAACGAAGTGGTCTTGCACCACTTCAAACCCTACCCTCACAGATCCCTGTCTCGCAATCGCCTTTCTTAGCTGTTACTACTGTAAAGCAGCATCGGGTCGATAACAAGGTGCCATGCCATTAAATTGGCACCTTGTAGCCAGTTTTTTGACACTAACCAGCAAAAACCCTGGCATTTCTGAAAATTCGCATCCAAGCACCGTCTTCTTGCCAATCATCCGGCCGCCAGGAATTTGCTACCGCTCTGAATACCCGCTCAGGATGCGGCATTAAAATCGTGCATCTTCCATCCTCAGATGTCAGGCCCGTTATTCCCATTGGCGAACCATTCGGATTCGCCGGATAGTGGGACGCAACCTGACCATAGTTGTCAACATAACGAAGCGCTACCTGATTTGCCTGAACAATGGCGTCCAAAGAAGCCGCATCAGAAAACTCTGCACGACCTTCACCATGAGACACCGCAATAGGCATTAGCGAGCCCTGCATTCCCTGTAGCAAAACCGACTTCGATTCCATCACTTCGACCATTGCCACTCGTGCTTCAAAGCGTTCAGACAAATTGGTTACGAAGTGGGGCCAGTGCTTTGTTCCAGGAATTAAAGATTTCAGATTTGACAACATCTGGCAGCCATTACACACACCCAGCGAGAAAGTATCACTGCGGGCAAAGAAGGCTTCAAACTGATCCCGAGCGCGCGCATGAAACAACACCGATTTGGCCCACCCTTCACCAGCGCCTAATACGTCGCCGTAGGAAAAGCCGCCGCACACAGCCAGTCCGGAAAACTCTGCTAAGTTCACACGTCCTGCGAGAATATCGCTCATATGAACGTCAATTGCCGAAAAACCTGCACGGGTAAATGCTGCCGCCATTTCGACATGAGAGTTCACGCCCTGCTCGCGAAGTACCGCCACTTTGGGTTTAACACCGGTGGCTATCATCGGCGCCGCGACATCTTCGTTTACGTTGTAGCTAAGCTCTGCGTGCAAGCCAGGATCGGCTGCGTCAGCCTTTGCCGCATGCTCTTCGTCAGCACAGATGGGATTATCTCGCAGGCGCTGCATTTTGTGAGTGGTTTCAGCCCAGATAGTACGGAGATTGACACGGCTGTCAGTGAGTACCGCCACATCATTGCGTAAGAACTCAATCATATCCTTGCGGTTTATCGTGCCAATATCGTAAGCCAAATCCCCCAGCTCAAATTGCGCTAGCACAGCATTGACTGCGTCGATATTTGCTTCAGCAACCTGAATCACAGCGCCCAGTTCTTCATTAAACAATACCGCAAGATCATCTTCTGGCAGCGCATCTAACGACACTGACACGCCAGTTTTCCCAGCAAAGGCCATTTCAGCCACCGTACCGAAAAGACCACCATCAGAGCGGTCATGATATGCCAGCAACAAATCCTGCTTGATCAACGCTTGAATGGCGTTAAAAAAGTTGAGTAACTGCGCAGGATTATCAACGTCGGCAGGTTTATCGCCAAGCTGCTGATAAACTTGCGCTAAACAGCTCGCGCCTAAGCGATTCTGGCCGTTGCCCAAGTCGATTAACATTAATCGGCTAGCGCCTTTATCAGTGCGAATTTGAGGAGTAAGGGTTTTTCTTACATCTTTTACAGCGCCAAATGCGGTAATGATTAAGGAAAGCGGCGCGGTGACAGCTTTTTCTTCGTCGTTGTCACGCCATGCTGTTTTCATCGACATGGAGTCTTTACCCACCGGTATGGTAAGCCCTAACGCTGGACAAAGCTCCTCGCCCACTGCTTTAACCGCTTCGTATAAACCGGCATCTTCTCCGGGATGTCCAGCCGCGGACATCCAGTTCGCAGAGAGTTTAATACGCTTGATATCACCTATGTAAGACGCCGCAATATTAGTAAGGGCTTCACCCACAGCCAATCGAGCAGATGCCCCGTGAGAAAGCAATGCTACCGGCGTACGTTCACCGATAGCCATAGATTCTCCACAATAGGTATCATAGGATGTCGCCGTCACTGCCACATCCGCCACCGGCACCTGCCAGGGTCCTACCATTTGATCCCGGTTTACCAGACCTGTTACTGACCGGTCACCAATAGTAATAAGAAAGGTTTTTTCTGCCACGGTAGGCAGGCGCAGAATGCGTTGTGCAGCTTCAGCAATCTGGATGTTTTCACGATTTATCGCGCTGCCTGAAATTGCTGCAGATTTTGCGTCTCTGTGCATTTTAGGCGGTTTTCCTAACAGCACATCCAGCGGCATATCAATGGGTTGATTACCAAATTCATTATCGTTTAGCAGCAAATGTGGTTCTGCCGTTGCTTCGCCAACGACGGCATAAGGCGCTCTTTCACGTTCACAAATGGCAGTGAAAGTGGGCATATCTTTTGCGGCAACAGAAAGAACATAACGCTCCTGAGATTCATTACACCACAGCTCCAGTGGTGTCATGCCGGCTTCATCCGCCAGCACATTACGCAGTTCGAATTTACCGCCTCGGCCAGCGTCGTTCACCAATTCAGGGAGCGCATTGGACAATCCGCCTGCACCCACGTCGTGAATAAACTGGATGGGGTTGTCATCGCCGAGCTGCCAACAGGCATCAATGACTTCCTGACATCGCCGTTCCATTTCAGGATTATCCCGTTGCACAGAGGCAAAATCCAGATCTTCATTGGATTCACCCGACGCCATTGATGAAGCTGCACCGCCGCCCAAACCGATGTTCATCGCAGGACCGCCCAGCACGATCAGCTTGGCTCCGACAGTTATCTCACCCTTTTCGATGTGATTCTGGCGGATATTGCCCAAGCCGCCAGCCAACATGATAGGTTTGTGGTAGCCTCTTACTTCAGTGCCATTGAAACTGGTAACTTCCTGCTCATAAGTGCGAAAATAACCTAATAGAGCCGGGCGACCAAATTCATTATTAAACGCGGCACCACCTAACGGCGCCTCCGTCATTATATCTAATGCCGTGACAATGCGCTGCGGCTTACCGTAATCCAGTTCCCAAGGTTGCTCACTGCCGGGAATACGTAAATTGGAGACGCTAAAGCCCACTAAACCAGCCTTGGGTTTAGAGCCGCGCCCCGTTGCTCCCTCATCGCGAATTTCTCCGCCCGATCCAGTGGCTGCGCCAGGAAATGGCGAAATTGCCGTGGGATGGTTATGAGTTTCTACCTTCATCAAGATAGCTATATCTTCATGGTGATATTCATACTGATGAGACTGAGGATCGGGAAAAAAGCGTCCTGCCGGCCAGCCTTCCATTACCGCAGCGTTGTCTTTATAAGCAGAATGCACGTGGTCTGGACATAGCTCATAGGTATTTTTAATCATCTTGAACAAGGATTTATCTTGTTCTACGCCGTCGATGCTCCAACTGGCGTTGAAAATTTTGTGGCGGCAATGCTCAGAGTTCGCCTGGGCAAACATATATAGTTCAACATCGTTTGGATTACGGCCAAGTCGGGAAAAACTGGTGAATAAATATTCTATTTCATCATCAGCCAGAGCTAACCCTAATCTTCGATTAGCATCAATCAGCGCTTGTTTTCCGTCATGTAAAATATCCACCGATGCAAAGGTGCTGCCGGATTTTTGTGCAAATAACACTGCAGCATCAGATAACGTTGAAAACACCGATTCGGTCATACGATCATGAAGCTGAGCGGCAACCTGCTGTCGCTGTTCGCCAGTCAAAGCGCTTTCGGTTTCGATATAATATGCACAACCCCGCTCTATTCTTTCGATGACGTTGAGCCCGCAGTTATGGGTAATATCCGTGGCTTTAGAAGACCAAGGTGAAATGGTTCCCGGTCTGGGGGTGACGAATACTAATGTACCCTGTGGCGACTGAGCCTGCTTCTTCGGTCCATATGTCAACAGCTTATGCAGAATTTCTGTTTGATCGTCAGTAAGCTCAGATGTTGCGTTGACTAAATGGATAAATTCAGCATAAATACGTTTAACGGTGATGCCGGATTGACCCAGCCTTTCAATCAGTTTAGTTTGTCTAAATTCAGACAGTGCGGGGGCGCCTCGAAGGACCAACATATCGCTTTACCTGGTTGTTTGGAAACAGCGCATGACAGCTCAAAACGCTATCTCTGGGATTGAGGAGTTTTCGGCGCGAATTATAGAGGAATTCCGGCCACTTGATAACCTGCATTGCGGACAAGTTGCCGATTTTTTTAATTTTTTCGGTGTTTGGGAAAGTGAATTAGCATAACACAGCCTATGCAGTACTATATTACTCGTCCGTTTATCCGATGTGGCTTACTCCTGATCTTATTGTTTCAGACGCAAAGCTGCACGCCGCTGAGTCTGCCTAATGCATTATCGGAATTATTGCAGCGCAAGGTGATAAAGGTGGGTACAGTCTACGGCCGCACCACGTTCTATCATGGCCCTGCCGGCCCTACTGGCTTTGAATATGAACTGGCAAAAGGCTTTGCCGATTATCTGGGTATCGAGCTGCAGGTATTTCCGTTCTTTTCTTACCATGAACTCTTTTCGCAATTAACCAGTGGTCACATGGACGTTGCCGCAACGGGTGATGCGGTTACGCCTGTCGTCTCTGAACATTTTAAATTAGGCCCCGCTTATCAGCAGGTCAGCCAGAAGCTGGTGTTCCGGCAGGGTCAAGACCGCCCCCGTAGTTTCACCGATATTCGTTCCCCCATAACAGTAGTGAAGGGCAGTAGCCATGCGCAAACGTTAACTGCAGAAAGTCACGCTTATCCGGCTCTCGAATGGCAAGCTACTGAAGAGCGCGATACTGCTGAGATACTGCAAATGGTAGCGGAAGGAGCACTTGCATATACGGTGGTGGATACTAACAGCCTTGCTTTACAACGAAGACGTTTTCCTCAACTAAGTATCGGGTTTACTGTTAGTCAGTTGCAATCCATCGCGTGGCTGCTAAACCCCACGCAGGATGATTCGCTACGGGCAGCGATCATTGAATATTTTGGCATCATTCAACAAAACGGCGTGTTTAAGCGGCTGGAAGACAAGTACTTCGGTCATGTAAGAAAATTTAATTACGTCGATACCCGCGCTTTTATTACGGCAGTTGAGTCCGTGCTACCTTATTATTCACCGTGGTTTAAAGACTATGCTGGCGATTTGGATTGGCGGCTATTGGCCGCTATGAGTTATCAGGAAAGTCACTGGAATGAGGAGGCGACTTCTTACACTGGCGTTCGCGGCCTTATGATGTTAACCCAAGGCACGGCTACGGATATGAATGTGTTGTCTCGCTTAGATGCCGAAGAGAGTATTCGCGGCGGTGCGCAGTATTTCTCAGGGCTTCTGCACCGCATTCCGGCACGCATTACCGAACCGGATAGCATATGGATGGCACTTGCCGCTTACAATATTGGGTTTGGCCATTTAGAAGATGCCAGAGTGTTGACGCAGCGTCAGGGCGGCAATCCTGATCTATGGGTTGATGTTAAACAGCGTTTGCCAATGCTTCAGCAAAAACGGTATTACCGTCAGACCAAATTCGGTTATGCTCGCGGTGAGGAGGCCCGCCAATATGTCGAAAATATTCGCCGCTATTACGATACATTGGTGTGGCTGGAAGAACGTGAATCTGCTTTGCAATAACGCTAGGGCGTTGATGTGTGTGCTCACTCAGCGCGAGTATCCACTGACAACTTGAAATTTGTCATATTGCCTTCATATTATTGCGTTAGGGTAAAACCATCGTAGTTTTACGATCAGGCAAACACCGCAAGACCTGACTAAAAATTAAAAAGACAGGAGGGTGGATGAAAAGAAACCATTTTATAAGAAGAACCCATACATTGAAAAACAACAATCGTCGAAGAATGATGTTTAAGCGTGCCCACCAAAGAGTGCTGCAACGTCGTAGGCTTTTTATCAGTAGTGACATGTTCTCTCAAATTGCCACTAAGGCTACCTGATTTTACTTCCCACTTTGCCTGGACGCTTTTATCTCCTTTCGCCTGCGCCTGAAAAATGCAGAAATCATTCCGCCGCATGTGTCTGCTAATACTCCCCCCTGGACATCAATCTGATGATTAAGCTGGGGATGTTGCAGAAGTTGCATGACTGAACCTGCCGCCCCGGTTTTAAGATCATAAGCGCCAAAAACCACACGTTTCACCCGTGCATGCACCAATAAACCAGCGCACATTGAACAAGGTTCCAGTGTGACATATAAGGTAGCATCGACCACGCGATAATTTTCTATTTCTCTTGCTGCTGCTCGAAGTGCTCGCATTTCGGCATGAGCCGAGGGGTCGTGTTCAGTGATGGACGCGTTCCACCCTTCACCAACAACGGAATTGTCAATAACGACCACCGCCCCCACAGGCACTTCCCCAAGTGCCTCAGCGCGGGCTGCCAGTGTAAGAGCATGACGCATCCATTTTTCATCAATGTAGTGGTTTTCTTCATTCATTGGCGAATTTTACTATCTTATTAGCGAATGTGGCGACGATCGGCTGCCGTATATTGTTGTTATAGTATAAGCTACTGAAAGATAAGTAAATTTAATTATGGCAAAGCGCTTGCAACATTTGTCATAAGCATTATCTGACGGACATAGTAAATCGTCACAATTGATGAAGAAAAATTTACTATTTCGCATTACACTTTAATCATTACATCGCGTGAGGGAATCCACATGAATTTAACTGCTATTGCTATTATTGCGATTATTGCCTGGGCTGTTGTTTCCATTGTTGAAACGACAAAAGACAAAAAGAAAAAACAACAAGAAAGCAAAAATTCGGGCGAACTTCAAAATCAAATCGCTCAGTTAAAAGAGCGCATCGAAGTTCTGGAAAAAATTGTAACTGATGAAAATTATGACCTGAAAAAGCAGTTTAGCAATCTGGATAAAGACAAAGTCGCTTAGGATGAGCTTTCAAGGCCGAGTGATAAATAAAATGTAAACTGCTGCTGTAACGCTATCTGCTGGATAACTTAGCTTCCGCCTTCCAGTAGATAGCGTTCTGCCCGCTCTACTCTTCTGGGTTTACCTGCAATGATTAATACATCACCTTGGTGCAAATAAGTGGTGGCGTCGGGACTGGTAATTTCTTTACCATTTCGACGAAGTCCCCGTAGCGTAATCCGCATTTTATCTAAATCGAGATCTTCCAGACGTTTACCCAGGCAAAATGCGGATTGATTGAGCACAACTGCATGTATGAACTCAAGTTTATCTTCTGTCCCGTAGCTGATTTGAGTAGTTTCTCCGGGATAGAAACCATGAAGGTGATCATAACGTCCTTTACGTTCCGCTCTTATCCGCTTTAATATTCGTGACATCGGCACACCAGCACCATGTAACACTTGTGAAATCAGCATTAAGCTTCCTTCCTGAATTTCGGGAACCACCTGCGAGGCCCCCGCCGCATAAAGGCTTTCGAGTTGATAATCGCGTTTTGTTCGTACCATTACTTCTATGGTATCCGCTAGCTGTCTAGCGGCATGAATCACCTGCGTCGCTTTAGCCGGCTGATCGAAAGTCACTAACACCAGTTTCGCAGTTATTACGCTGGCACCTTCAAGAATATCTTTTTGACTCGCGTCGCCAAATATTATTGGCTCTCCCGCATTACGGCTTTCGTGTACCCGAATCGGGTCGATATCAATAGCGATAAAAGCAACTCCCTCCATTTTTAACATTCGGGCGACAGATTGCCCTACTCGTCCAAACCCGGCGATAACAACATGATCCTGAGAACTTTCCGCTGCTCTGGAGTTCAGCTGTACGGAGGCTGGAACCGCTGGCAGCCCGACTATTTTTTGCGCCAAAGGTAAACTCTTTTCAATTAGCCAGGGCGTAAATGCCATACTTATCACCCCCATGGCAATGATAATAGACGATTGTTCCGGTGTTATTACTTCCTGAGCTTTAGCCAGAGCGGCAATCACAAAACTGAACTCGCCGATTTGACAAAGCTTAATACCGGCCGACCAGGCGTCTGTGGCATCACACCGAATAACCCATGCGGCAACGCGTATTAAAAGTACCTTTATCACCATTAAAAAAAGCACGCCAAACGCTATCCAGCCACCAGTTTGCATCAATACTGCAAGATCCAGCTGCATTCCCACCGTAACAAAGAACAGCCCCATAAGAATATCTCTGAACGGACGAATATCGGCTTCTAGCTGGTACTTGTACTGACTCTCTCCTAACATCATACCTGCCAGAAAGGCGCCTAGGGCCATGGATAATCCAAACACGTAAGTGAGTCCTCCTGCCAGTAGAGCAATCAAAATGGTAGTGAGAACAAACAATTCGTCGGTACGGGTTTTGGCAACTTCTGTAAATACCCACGGTAACACCCACTTTCCCACCGACAGCAGCAATGCGACAACAAATATTCCCTTGACCAGGGCCTGGATCAGCATAGTCGATAAACTTACACTTTGAGGATCAGAAAGAAGCGGGATAACGATGAGAAATGGCACCACTGCCAAATCCTGAAATAACAAGATACTTATTGCCAGTTGCGAGCGTCGGTTGTTTAACACCCCCATTTCTGTCACTTGTTTGATAACGATAGCAGTTGAGCTCAAGGCTATCATTCCTCCTATCACTACGGCAGTGGTCAGTCGTAAATTGAAGATAAATATGGCAATGAGACCAAAGACCAGCGTACACAGAATCATCTGGCTCAACCCAACCCCAAAAACGAGACTGCGCATAGCAAGGAGTTTCGGCAGAGAAAATTCTAAACCAAGAGAGAACAATAAAAACACAATACCAATCTCTGCAAGCAGATGCATATCTTCAATATGAGCGAAGAGAGACATGACTTCTGGCCCAGCAAGCAAACCCGCGAAAAGATAAGCAAGAATGGGAGGTAAGTGTAATCGTTTGAAAATAGCGACACTTAGCACTGCTAAGAGCATCAAAATGATAACTTGACCAAAGCCACTTTGTAGCATTCGCGCCCCTTAGAAAGATAATCACAGCCTTAGGCATAATACTTGCACCATGCCTAAATATTAACGCTGAGCGGTAAAATTATTGATGGTTAATGTCAATCTTACCCGGTCACCCTATAACACCTATAAAAATGGTCCAGCAAGGAGCCATAAAATGGACTTCTCTACACCTCTTTACGATAGCACAGTACAAGAGAATTACTTTTTATCAGGCTCTTCTGATCCTATTATGTCAACACAGCAAATGAATACCTTCATGAATCAAATGTTGTCTACTATCGATGTAGCCACATTGGGTTCAGTTTATTACCATCAGCTAAGACAACATCTGCCGATAGTCCAGCTGAGTTTGTCTGACTTTGACAGCCGATTAATGTATGGCACTGCTGGTCAGTATTCTCCCATTTCTGTCGAATTAGACCTGCCGATGTGCAGAGTTAGCGATAACTCTCATGGCAAAAATGTCCATTATGTATTTAGCAGCGATCCGAGTCGGCAACAGCGAAAATTGTTGGCAGAGCTACATTTATTGTTTAGTCAGCAGCTTAACCACGCGCTTGAATTCGAAAGGATGAAGCAAATGGCAACAAAAGATTCACTGACGGGTTTGGGCAATCGAAACGGCTTTAACGAAGCTTGCGAGCGCAAAATGAGCCGTGCCATGCGTTATGGACACAGCTTTGCGCTTCTGGTTATTGACTTAGACAACTTCAAATCAATTAATGATTCACTCGGCCATCAGGAAGGTGACAGCGTTTTAATAGCGGTTTCTGAAGAAATCAATCAAGCTCTGCGTGGTGCTGATGAAGCGTTTAGATTTGGCGGCGATGAGTTTTGTTGTCTTCTTGATTGTAAGACTGCCACACAACTAAGTTTGGTGGCTAGCCGCTTGCAGGACAGTATCAGTCAATCTGCCTATTTAAGTAAGCGAAGAATTTCCTGCAGTATTGGCGGTGCGATTTATCGTGAAGGTGATGATATCAGCACGCTATTCGATCGCGCTGACTCTGCCCTTTATAAGGTAAAGAAAACTGGCAAAAACGATTATCGCGCCGCGTGATTCTCCTTTGCAGGACAATTGCCATTGGCAGGCGGCAAATTTCCGCCGCTCATAAAACTAATATAGCTTTACTACAATTCCTTTCGGGCTGCTATATAGCATCTTGACTGTGTCTTTTAGTATAACGGCTACCGGCTGAGATTCTTTAAATAAAATAGGTACATTCTTTCGCTCCCAAGGGGGTACGTGCCAACTCTTCAGCCACGTCTTCAGCGGCTTACTTACATCACTCCCTTCAGGCCGAATGATAATCGAGGGTAAACCTGCAATTAGCGTACAACCGCCAGAGCCGGTAAGCTCAAAAGTTACGGGCCACCAGCTTAAACTAAGCGGAGTATTCTCATTAACTATGACCTCAGTCTCTGGCGCTGGGAGTAAGGGCGTTACAATTTTTAGGTTGCCCTGAAATCGTCTGATTTGATATTGATCTAGCTGCACAAGCGGCTGGCGATCCTGATTTGCCGTAAGCATATTGACTATCTGGTCAAGCACCGCGCTCGACGGCAACTTTAAACCTGACTCTTCCAACCACGTACGAAGTAGCTGCTTTTGCCAATGATAGCTAAACTGATTCAGCCGAGTTACGTCCAATGCACCGGTGGTAGTGCGCAACGTTGCTAACCTCTCAGTGATTACCTCTTGTAGTAGAAAAGACTGCTCCTGACATAATCTTGCGCTTCGGCTTGCCGTAGTAGCGAATTGCGGCCACCGTTGCTGCAACACCGGCAATATTTGCTGACGTAGAAAATTACGATCAAACCGGGTGTCTTTATTAGAATCATCTTCCACCCAGTTTAGATTATTGTCCGTTGCGTATTTGTGAATCTCGCTTTGGGAGATGTTGAGCATTGGCCGCAGCAACAGCACGTTATCCCGCCAATGAGACTCTGCCATGCCTGATAAACCCTTTGGTCCAGCCCCTCTTTTCAACTGCAACAGTAAAGTTTCAAGCTGATCATCTTCGTGTTGCCCGAGCAACAATGCTGCGTTTTTCTCCTGGCAAAACGCCATTAGCGCCGCGTAACGTTGATCTCGCGCTTCGGCTTCCAAGCTTTGCCGTGGGCGCGGCTTTACTTCCACCGTGGCTGAAGCAAAAGGGACGTTCAACGTTTGACAAAAAGTGGCGCAATGGCTCTGCCACAACATCGCATTTTTATTCAAACCATGATTAACATGAAAAGCAAATAAAGGAGGAAGATCCAGATCTTGAGCGATTTGCTTTACGCAATGAAGAAGTACAGTAGAGTCAACGCCGCCGCTGTAGGCAATCACCAGAGCATCGGAAGAATGCTCTGGTGATTGGCGTAGAAGCCGGGTCAGACTTGCTTTAAGAGTAAGTAATGCGCTAGACACCAAAATTCCTAAGCAGGCTGACCCGCATCTGAGATTAGCAGTACCCGAACGACATCAGCCGTTCGTAGCGTTCTGCCATTAGCGTATCCACATCCAGAGTTTGCAACTGGCTTAATTGCTGCTTCAGTGTCGCCTTAAGATTTGCGGCCATGCTGTCATGATCACGATGAGCACCACCTAAAGGCTCCTCTACAATTGCGTTAATTAAACCCAGCTGTTTAATTTGCGTTGCACTGACTCCCATCGCTTCTGCGGCCAAAGGCGCTTTTTCTGCGCTTTTCCATAGAATGGAAGCACAACCTTCTGGCGAGATAACCGAATACGTAGAATACTGCAACATATTCACACGATCACCGACTCCAATTGCTAACGCACCGCCTGAGCCGCCTTCGCCAATAACCGTACAAATAATCGGAACGCGAAGCTCTGCCATTTCAAATAAATTGCGAGCGATGGCTTCACTCTGACCACGTTCTTCCGCACCCACGCCAGGATAAGCTCCGGGAGTGTCAATCAAGGTGATGATTGGCAAATTGAAACGTTCAGCCATTTTCATCAAGCGAAGCGCTTTACGATAACCTTCTGGTTTAGGCATCCCAAAGTTACGTTTAATCTTCTCGTGAGTATCTCGCCCTTTTTGATGGCCAATCAACATAATAGGCTGCTCATCCAGCATTGCCAAGCCGCCAACAATCGCTTTGTCATCGGCAAAAGCGCGATCACCTGCCAACTCGTCGAAATCAGTGAAGGCACGGCCAATGTAATCGTTAGTGTACGGTCGCATTGGGTGTCGAGCCAACTGCGAAATCTGCCATGCACCTAAGTCGGAAAATATTTTTTTGGTCAAATCCACGCTTTTGCCCTGCAAACGCGTAATTTCTTCTTCGATGCCTACATCAAAATCGCCGCCGTGATTAACCAGCCTTAGTTCTTCAATTTTTGCTTCTAGTTCGGCTATTGGTTCTTCAAAATTCAGAAACTGTATACTCATTATGTGTCCTATCTCTACTACCCTCTACCCCGGCCGCTCAATGAAAACATAGCTCGACAGCTTTTTCTCCCAGACATTGCTTCAAATCGTGCAGCAATTGATCTTCAGGGGTAACGTACCACTGTGCACCACAAGCCAGAATTGCCTCTGCATCAGGGTGAACAACATGCAATTGAACCGGGCAACTTCCTCCTTTAAAGGTTTGCAAAATTGCCTGAAGCGATGTCATGGTATTGTTTTCCCATCGCTGTGTATCAAGATGCAATGCGAGTGCCCTGGCATTTTTCTCTCGTGCCTGCACAATGTCCATTGCATCACGGGCGGTGATTGTATTGCCGCCAGAGAAATCATCAAAGCTGACCTGTCCCTTTATCAATAGAATACGGTCAGATTCAAGAATACTTTCAAATTGTTCGTACATTTCAGGAAAAAACCTGACGTCCATGCGCGCGCTCTTGTCATCCAAGGTAACAATTGCCCAGCGACGACCTCTTTTGTTTGTCATCACCCGTACCCCTAATACCAAACCGACCGCGGTCGCCATCTGATCTTTGCCCGTTGGGCGTAAATCCACCAATCGGCCATCAGTATAATGACGAAGCTCTTCGGCGTACTGGTTAATAGGATGCCCGGTTAAATACAGACCCAGCGTTTCCTTTTCTCCATCAAGCCATACTTTTTCAGGCCAGTTAGGCACATCAGCAAACGCTTGTTTAACCTGTTCGGGCTCTGTCGTTAACAGACCAAACATATCCGATTGTCCAAAGGATTCAGCTTTGGCATGTTGCCCCGCAGCGGCTATCGCTTCGGGCAACGACGCCATAATGGCAGCTCGATGCGGCCCCAGGTTATCCATGGCCCCGGCTAACACAAGCTTTTCCAGCACCCGCTTGTTAACACGTTTGACATCCACTTTAGCACAAAAATCAAACAAGTCAGAAAAAGCGCCATGGGTCTCGCGCGCTGCAATGATAGCATCAATAGGGCCTTCGCCTACGCCTTTAATTGCTCCAATCCCGTAAACAATGCGACCTTGCTGATCCACTGTAAATTTATATCGGCCGGCATTTAAATCTGGCGGCAGTATTTGCAAACCCATTCGGTTACATTCATCCACCAGCGTTACGATTTTGTCGGTATTATCCATATCTGCCGACATTACGGCGGCCATAAACTCGGCGGGATAATGCACTTTCAACCATAGCGTCTGGTAAGACACCAATGCATACGCGGCTGAATGCGACTTGTTAAATCCGTATCCGGCGAATTTTTCCACCAAGTCGAAAATTTTCATTGCCAAGTCGGGGTCAATGTTATTCTCTTTGGCGCCATCTTGGAAAACAGCTCTCTGCTTCGCCATTTCCTCGGGCTTTTTCTTACCCATAGCCCGGCGCAGCATGTCCGCGCCGCCAAGTGAATATCCGGACATCTCCTGAGCAATCTGCATCACCTGTTCCTGATACAAAATAATGCCGTAGGTGGGCTCAAGGATTGGCTGTAAACACTCGTGTTGATATTCGATATCAGGATAAGAAATCGCTTCACGACCATGTTTCCGATCGATAAAGTTATCGACCATGCCGGATTGCAAGGGGCCTGGGCGAAACAATGCAACCAAAGCAATGATATCTTCGAAACAGTCTGGCTTAAGGCGCTTTATCAGCTCCTTCATTCCGCGGGATTCCAGCTGGAATACCGCAGTGGTCTCAGCATTTTGCAAGGTTCGAAAACTGCGAGGATCTTCCAATGGAATAGCAGAAATATCAATGTTTTTGCCTTGGCCTTCGGCAATCATATCCAGCGCCCACTGAATAATGGTAAGCGTGCGCAGGCCAAGAAAGTCAAATTTTACCAACCCAGCGGTTTCGACATCGTTTTTATCGAACTGCGTTACCGGATTGTTGCCTTCATCATCACAATATAAAGGAGCAAAATCAGTAATCGTGGTAGGGGCAATGACCACTCCACCGGCATGTTTACCCGCATTTCGCGTCACACCTTCCAGAATGCGCGCCATATCAATGAGGTCTTTGACCTCTTCGTCGTAGTCGTAAAGCTCGGGCAAACGTGGCTCAACTTCAAACGCTTTCGCTAAGGTCATGCCAGGATCAGAAGGAATTAGTTTGGAGATTCTATCTACAAAGCCGTAAGGATGACCGAGAACGCGCCCCACGTCCCGCACAACAGCTTTTGCTGCCATGGTGCCAAAAGTGATGATCTGCGACACCGCCTGACGTCCGTAGAGATCAGCTACGTGATCGATGACCTCGTCGCGGCGATCCATACAAAAATCCACATCAAAGTCAGGCATTGATACCCGCTCTGGGTTTAGAAACCGTTCGAAAAGCAGATCAAATTCCAACGGATCCAAATCGGTGATTTTAAGCGCATACGCCACTAAAGAACCCGCACCAGAACCGCGACCAGGTCCGACAGGAATACCGTTATCTTTGCTCCACTGGATAAATTCCATGACAATAAGAAAGTAACCGGGGAAACCCATCTGGTTAATTACGCCCAGTTCGATATCCAGCCGTTCATCGTAAGGGGAGCGTTTTTCTGCGCGCTCCTGCTCGTCCGGAAATAAAAACTGAAGCCTTTCTTCAAGACCTTCTTTAGAACGCGCAATAAGGAAATCTTCAGTGGTCATACCGCCTGTTGGAAATTGCGGTAAAAAGTACTCGTGCAGACGAACAGTGACGTTGCAGCGCTTTGCAATTTCTACAGTATTTTCGATGGCTTCAGGAATGTCGCTAAACAACGCATTCATTTCGTCAGCGCTGCGCAAGTACTGTTGCTCGCTGTAGCGTTTTGGCCTTCTTGGGTCGGCTAAGGTGAAGCCATCATGAATGGCAACGCGAATTTCATGCGCTTCAAAACCTTCTTTACTGATGAAACACACTTCGTTAGTGGCAACAACAGGCAGGTTTTGTTTTTCGGCAAGCTCCACCGCCCGGTGAAGGTAATCTTCTTCTCCTGCGCGACCACTGCGGATAAGCTCAAGATAGAAACGATCAGCAAAATGTTGTTGATAAAAAGAAAGCGAATTTTCTAAAAATTTGGGATTATTCTTCGTAAGGGCAATGCCAACATCGCCGTGCTGAGCGCCGGAGAGTATCATCACACCTTCTGAATGTTCAGCAAGCCATACTTGGTCGATAACTACCCGATGAGCCACGTGCCCGCGCAGATAAGCTTTGGACATAAGTACAGTGATGTTCTTATATCCTTCGTTATTCATAGCCAGCAACGTCAGCCGAAAGGGCTCAGACCCCATGTCTTCGCTCTGAACCCAAAAATCCGCGCCGATAATAGGTTTTATCCCGCGGTTGTGCGCCTCAGAGTAAAATTTGACTAAACCGCACATATTCATCTGATCGGTAATAGCCACCGCAGGCATAGATAAAGAGGCAACTTTATCCAAAATGGGTTTGACCTTGTTCAGGCCATCCATCATGGAATAGTCACTGTGAACACGAAGATGAATGAACGGCGACGACATGTTGATCTACTCTTTAATTGCGTGTTGCGCGATTACGGCCTGAACAGGCTTAAAGCTTTTTCGATAACACGGTAGCACACCATGTTCAGCAATCGCAGCAAAATGTGCTTTGGTAGGATAACCTTTATGACCCGCAAAACCGTAATAGGGATACGCTTCATGCAGCACAAACATATCGTTATCCCGCTCAACTTTGGCCAATATCGAAGCAGCGGAAATTTCCGCATGAAGGCTGTCTCCTTTTACCACAGCTTCTCCGGGATATGACCACACAGGTAAGCGATTGCCATCGACCCTTACCCATGAAGGAGTAACGGCTAGCCCTTCCACCGCCCGGCTCATCGCGAGCATAGTAGCGTGTAGAATATTTAATTTATCTATCTCGTCTGGAGTGGCGCGACCAATTGCCCACGCAATTGCAGTTTCCTTAATTTGCACCGCCAGTAACTCACGCTTTTTCGCCGATAGTTTTTTCGAATCAGTAAGCCCGAGGATGGTTTTTCGCGGATCCAGAATTACCGCTGCGGTCACCACGTCTCCTACCAGCGGACCGCGTCCCACTTCATCTACGCCTGCAATCCACTCATTCATTTATCGCCTCCAATACCGCTTGAGCAGACTTCTTGTCGGCATCTAAGCGCAGCGCTTGATGGAGTTGCGTGAAAGTCTCAATCAATGGTGAATTGTCCGAAGTAAAAAAAGGCAGCAAATGTTCGCACAACGTCTGCGGATTTACATCATCCTGAAGCAATTCCGGAACAATCGCCTCACCTGCAAGTAAATTCGGCAAAGCAAAAAAAGGGGCTTTATATAAATACTGCATAATTTTATATGTGGTAGGGGAAAGTTTGTATGCCGCTACCATAGGTCGCTTGCAGAGCATTGCTTCGAGCGTTGCTGTACCTGAAGCCAGTAAAATAACATCACTCGCTATCATGGCTTCTCGAGACATACCATGGGTAAGCAAGTAATCGCTGGGGCTTAGCCACTGCTGTTCATCATTGCCCAGATATTCCCCAATCGTGTTAAAGCGATATTTATTGGCCGCAGGAATGACAAAAAAACAGTCTGGAATAGAAGCTTTGACGCGTTTCATTGTTTCTACAAAGACAGGCAGAAGAGACTTTAATTCACCACCTCGACTACCGGGAAGAACCGCGAGGATTGGCCTGTCGTTATTAATACCTAGTTGTGTTCTGGCTTCGCCTTGATCTGGCTTGATGGCAATGGCATCTGCCATGGTATGGCCAACAAAAGTATACGGCACCTGATATTTGTCATATACCGCTTGTTCAAACGGAAAAAGACCCAGAACTCTGTTGGTAGCTCTGGCAATTTTATGAATACGATTTTCTCGCCATGCCCATATGGTGGGACTAACGTAGTGAACAGTTTTAATTCCCCTGCGTTTTAATTCCCTTTCCACCCGTAAATTAAAATCAGGTGCATCAATACCGACAAAAACATCAGGCGGATTCGCAGCAAAATGGGCCAGTAGTTGCTTTTTCACTTTCAAGATAGCAGGTAGATGAGATAATACTTCCACCAGCCCCATAACGGACAAGGTTTCCATGTCGAACAACGAGCGAAAGCCGGCGGCTTGCATATTGTCACCGCCGATACCTTCAATAATGGCATCGGGGTGACGTCTTTTAAGCTCGGCTATCATTCCCGCGGCAAGCACATCTCCTGATGGCTCGCCCGCAACAATAGCTATACGTAATGGTTTGTCAGCCATTGATTAGCGGATAATGCCGCGATCGGCTGCCTTCAAGAAAGTAACCAATGCAGCTACTTCAGCGTGAGATCGGGTGGCATCTTGCAGACTGGCGATAGCTTCCTCAACCGTGTTCCCTTCTCGATAAATCACGCGATAAGCCCGCTTAATAGCCATAATGGCTTCTTTGCTGAAGCCTCTGCGACGCAAGCCTTCGGAATTAATTCCCGCAGCAACATGCTTTTGTCCACTTACCATTACGTAAGGTGGCACGTCTTTTACCACGATAGCACCAGCACCGACAAAGGCATGGTCGCCGACTTTGCCGAACTGCTGGATAGCGGCACCTCCGCCGAAAATGACATAGTTTCCAAGATGTACATGCCCAGCTAATGATACGTTATTCGCAAGAACGATGTCATCACCTAACACACAATCGTGTGCGACGTGGGCGTTTATCATCAGCAAATTACGGGAACCGACGCGAGTGATCCCTTGATCCTGTGATGTTCCGCGGTGAACTGAAGCGCTTTCTCGGAAAATATTGTCATCACCAATTACCAGTTCTGTACGCTCCCCCGCGTATTTTTTATCCTGGCAGTCTTCACCAATAGAACAAAACTGGAAGAAACGATTATTTTTTCCTATCCGGCTTGGGCCTTTAATAACCACATGTGATTCCAACACACAGCCGTCGCCAAGTTCCACTTCATCACCCACATAGCAGTAAGGGCCAATCTTTACATCTTTGCCGATTGTTGCTTTTTCAGAAATTACGGCAGTTGAATGGATCACGTTATACTATCTCTCTGATTGCACACATGAATTCAGCGCTACAGACTTCATCGCCGGCAACACTGGCTGTGCCTTTAAACTTCCAGATCCCTCTTCTCTCTTTCAACAGGCTGACGTCAAATTCCAATTTGTCACCCGGTACCACAGGACGCTTAAACCGGGCACAGTCAATACCGGCATATAAGTATAGCTTATCGCTACTGCCCATAGTTTTAAAACCCAGCACACCCGCTGCTTGCGCCATCGCTTCCAGAATTAATACGCCAGGGAAAATAGGACGGCCGGGAAAGTGACCAGTGAAGCACGGCTCGTTCATGGTAATATTTTTATATGCCTTGATTGATTCACCAAGAACATAATCCGTAACCCGGTCAACCAGAAGAAACGGATATCGATGAGGAAGTAGTTCAAGAATTTCCTGGATATCGATAGTATTGAGTGAGTTGGCCAAAAAGTGTCTCCTATGCCAAAACTTACTCCGAAGGGGGTCCCGCCGGAGTAGCATGCCGTTAATATATCAGAACGGCCGCAACCATACGCTTTTAAGTGTAAAAAACAAATCAGACCAACACTTTTCAGGGTTAGTCTGTTAGCTTGTGCGTATTTTCTGCGCAAGGGGATGCCGCATTAGCGGCAAACGCCCTACTTACTTAATCTTTTTTACCTGCTCAAGCACTTGCTCAGAGAGATCATTTTCATCTTTAGCATAAGACACTGCACCTGCATTCAGAATAAGATCATAACCCTGCTTAGCAGCCACTGAATCTATCGCTTGCTTGATTAAACCTAACAGCTTGTTACGTTCTTCATTGCTACGACGTTGAATATTCTGTTGTAAAGGCTGGCCTTTTTCAGCGAGCTTCTCTCTTACATCCAGAATTTTTTGTTGTAGTTCTTTCTTTTCCTGTTCATTCATCGTAGCAGCATCACGTTGAAGACGCTCTGCAAAAAACTGACCATCTTTTTGCAGCTGGTTTACTTCATCAATCTGCTCTTTAAATTCCATCTGGATGTTGTTGGAAATCTCAGCGGCCTGAGGCATAGCCTGAAACACGCCTTGAACATCTACTATGCCGATTTTTTGTTCAGCCATGACCGATGTACTTAATAGCGCACTACCTAACATTGCGGTTGCAAAGATATGTTTTACCAACTGTTTCAAAAGGAACTCCTTTTTAATTTTTATTTTCGGCTTGTTGCCGAGTTATCATTAGAATGTTTGCCCGATATTGAAGGTGAAGAATTTTGCATCGTCTCCTTCACGCTCTTTTATCGCCCTTGAGAAGCTGAACACCATTGGGCCCATTGGTGATATCCATTGTACAGAAATACCAGCGGAACTACGATACAACTTCCAGTCTGAATAGTCTAACAATCCGTCTCCATCTGCACTATTGATCCGAAGGTCTTTATATTTATCGTAATTAAACTCTGTATCCCATACGTTCCCTACGTCGAGAAAGAGACTTGTACGTACCGTGTTATCCATTTCTACATCAACGAATGGTGTAGGTACTATTAACTCTACTCCACCAAGAGCCATTGCATTACCGCCTTGACTCCGTTGGTAGACGTTCAATACATCAGTGGAAGGATCACCTGGATAACTTTCTCCATTGGGTCCAGTCAAGGAAACACTGGGTATGCGCTGTATTCCACGCGGTCCCACACTATTGTTTTCAAATCCTCGCAGCGTATCGGCTCCACCTGCGGTAAAGTTTTCGGTAAACGGCAGAATTTGTTCATTACCATTGATGTCACCATAGCCATTACCATACCCCAACCTTAATCTCGCTAGTACAGACCAGCGTTGGTTCCGCGACAGGGGAAAATAAAACTTGGAATCTAATACCGATTTAAAGTAGTTAACATCGGAATTAGGGGTAGTAATACTAAAGGATGCACGTTGTGAAGACCCCGCAGTGGGGAACAACCCGCGGTTTAATGTGCTTCTACTCCAGCTAATACTTGCTAAATAGCTTTCGTAATCAATTGGAGATTCCGGATCATTGTTGCGGAACTGATTGTAGAAAGCCTCGGTTTGCTCATAATACCCTGTATTGTAGAGTTCAACATTCGCATACGTCAGTCCAAAGTTAATTCGGTTAAACTCATTGATGGGGTAGCCGATGTTGGCCCCGACCGACCACCGCTTCGAGTTATACTGAATAACGTTGAAATCGGAACCATCAAATTCACTGTAACCTAGAGTTCCGCCTAAGCTAATGCCGTCTATGGTGAAATAAGGATCATTATAGGTTATCTGAGCTGACCGCTGGTAAGAAACAGTACTCAGGTTTAAACCTAGCTGCTTGCCTGTACCTAAAAAGTTATTCTGCTGAATGCCAGCCTGTAAACTCAGTTTAGTTCTATCGCCATAGCCTATGCCGGCGTTAAATGAACCTGAAGGCTGCTCTTTAACGTTAAAGTTTACATCAACTACATCGTCTTCACCCGGGATGCGAATCGTTTCGAATTCAACATTTTCCATATAAGTGAGGCGCGACATCTGGTTTTTTGAAGATTCCAGCAGACCGTTGGAAAGCCATGTCCCTTCCATCTGTACGACGTTATGGCGCAACACATTATCCGAAGTCACAGAGTTGCCGTTAAAGTTAATTCGGCGAACGTTGATACGTTTTCCGGGATCAACAGACAAGGTTAACTTAACGGTTTTATCTTCGTCGTTGATTTCAGGAACTGTAGTCACAGTCGGATAGGCGTAGCCGAAGCGGCCGAGATACTTACTGATAAACTCTTCGGTGTAGGTGACTTCAGCCTGGTTGTACAACTCGCCTGGCGTTAAAGGTAAAACTTTTTCGATGTATTCTTCATGCCCTAATACATCACCTACCAGTTCAACACCAGATATAGTGTACTGCTCACCTTCCGCCACGTTCATTGCGATGTAAATACCATCTTTCTCTGGCGTCATCGACACCTGTGTAGAATTCACATTGAACCGTAGATAGCCACGATCCAGATAATGATTCCGCAGGGTTTCCATATCGCCTTGAAGAGTTTGCTGCTGATATCGGGTTTCAGACAAAAAATCCCACCACGGGGTGTCAAACTGAAGCTCAAGATCCTTCATCAATTCTTCATCAGTGAAAATCTTGTTTCCAACTATATTAATTTGTTTGATTTCAGCAGCATCGCCTTCTTCAAACAGCAATTTTAAATCCACCCGGTTACGCGGCAGTGGCGTAACAATAGCAGTTACATCAGCGTTATATTTACCAATGCTGTAGAAGAAGTCTTTCAAACCGTTCTCAATGGATGTTAAGACGGTTTTATCCAATGGCTCACCTATTCTTACGCCATTGCCATCCAGACTTTCCTGCAACTGCTCATCTTTAATGTCGTCGTTACCCTCATAGATAATGTTACTGATGGTTGGGCGTTCTGCAACGCGCACCACCAGAGTATTACCGTCTCGAAGGATGGATACTCGCTCAAAATGAGTGGATGAGTATAAGGAGCGGATAGCTTGCGTTATCCGAAACGGATTTAGTTCATCACCCACCTGAATCGGCAAATAAGTCAACGCTGCACCTAATGCAACACGTTGTAATCCTTCTACTCGAATATCTTCTACGACAAATTCGCTTTCTGATGTCGCAGCATTGGCAAAGCTAGCACTGGATAACATGACTCCGGCTGCTACTAACTGTCTTAACTTCATCTATTCTTTTATTCCTGGCCGCGTTTGCTGTTAGCTCTAGTTAATGGTTAGCGCTACGCACTTAAGCGATGCGGCTAATATCGTTAAAGATGGCAATACTCATTATCGTTAGAAGCAACATGCCACCTATTCTGAAACCCCATTCCTGTACCGCTTCTGATACTGGTTTGCCCGTAAGCCATTCAATTGTAAAATACAGTAAATGACCACCATCCAGCATCGGTATGGGCAACAAATTGATAATGCCTAAGCTGACACTAATCAACGCAAGAAAATTCAAAAAATAAACCAATCCATATCCGGCGCTAATTCCCGCACCTTGAGCAATGGAGATAGGTCCACTCAAATTGTTTATCGAAACATCACCGGTCACCAGCTTACCAAGCATATCTACGCTCAGCACCATCAGACGCCATGTTTTACTCACCGAATGGGTGATCGCCTCTACCAGCCCGTATTGATGGTTAAAAACGTAGCCATCAGGCCATGGCTCTGACAATGGACTTACGCCTAAAAATCCGCTCTGCCCTTCGGGAGTATCGCGGCGGGCGATGGTGGCATTAATGACCTGCTCTTGTCCATCCCGTAGAATGGATATTTCTACCGTTTCGCCGGGTAGTTCTACAATCTGGTCGACAAATTGCTGCCAATTATCGACAGGTTTACCGTTTAATTCTTGCAATTCATCCTTTGCTTTTAACCCCGCCTGCTCTGCCGGACTGCCTTTACTGACCAATCCGAGTGTTAACGTAGGGGCGGGTCGAAAAGGTATTATTCCTACGCTGTCTAAAGCAGACTGCTTTTCAGGATCAAAGTTCCAGCCGGTCAATGGTAATACCTGGTGTTTGGTTAATCCTTCACCATTCTTTACACTTATATTGATTTGTTCATGGCCAATGGAAGCTACCAACTCCATATTTACCGCTTCCCAGTCGACAGTCCTTTGCTCACCAATTTGAATAATTTCGTCGCCAACATTCAGCCCTCCTTTCGCGGCGTAACTATCGGCTGCGATATCTCCAATAACGGGCTTAACCGTGTTTTGGCCGATAAGAAACATGATTACCAGCGCAAGAATGGCGAAAAGAAAATTCACTCCAGGACCAGCGGCAATAATAGCCATCCGTTTACCCACGGATTTGTTATTAAACGCTTTGTGTTTCAGTTCCGCTGGTACGCTGTCGACACGCTCATCCAGCATGCGTACATAACCCCCTAGCGGAATTGCGGCAATCGCAAATTCAGTGCCTTTGCTGTCAGTGCGGCGCCAGAAAGGTTTACCAAACCCGATCGAGAACCGCTCTACGTGAACACCGCATATACGAGCGACAATAAAATGCCCCCATTCATGCACTGCCACTAAAATACCCAGGGCAACAATGAAGGCACCCAAACTCCATAAAAAAGTTAACACTACGACAAGCCTCTAATTACACCGGTGGCTGTTTCTCTTGCCAGCCTATCCTGCTCAAGAATCTGTTGGAGTGACGTAACTTGTTTAGGTTCCAACGTGTTTAAAGTTTCTGCGTTCACTTCAGCGATTTTTGTAAAGCTAATTCGCCCTTCAAGAAAAGCCTGTACAGCAATTTCATTTGCTGCATTAAGACGGGTGGTTGCCGCCTGTCCTTCTTTACAAGCATCAATAGCTAGCTTCAAATTTGGATAACGCTCATAACAAGGAGTGGTAAAAGTCAGGTCGTGTAAAGTCGCAAAATCCAGTGGAGCAACGCCTGAATCAATCCGCTCAGGAAATGCCAGGCCAAAAGCGATAGGTGTCCGCATATCAGGATTGCCCAGTTGCGCAATCACCGAACCATCAACATACTGAACCATGGAATGAATCGTGCTCTCGGGATGCAACACTACCGTTATCTTATCGGCTGCGACGCCAAATAACCAATGGGCTTCGATAAACTCCAGCCCCTTGTTCATCATGGTGGCTGAATCTACTGTGATTTTTCGTCCCATGCTCCAGTTAGGATGCGCACAGGCTTCATCAACGGTAATATCAGGAAATGATACTAGCTCACGCGTTCGAAAAGGGCCACCAGAGCCTGTGAGCAGGATTTGCTGAATCCCAGAGCGTTCCAGTTCGCCATAGCAAAAATCTCTGGGCAGACACTGAAATATCGCATTATGTTCGCTATCGATAGGAAGAATTGTTGCCTTAGATTGTTTAACAGCGTCCATAAATAACGCACCGGACATTACCAGCGCCTCTTTATTAGCAAGCAATACCCTTTTACCAGCGCGCACTGCAGCAAGAGTGGGAAGCAAGCCCGCTGCGCCTACGATCGCCGCCATTACAATATCGACCTCAGGCGCGTTGGCAACGTCTTCTAAAGCTCTGGAACCACAAAGCAATTCTGCTTCTACAGCATATTCTTTGGCAAGCTTTTTTGCTTCGTTATACTGGGTGTCATCGGCTATAACTACGTAACGGGGCGCACAAGCTTTGGCTTGTTGCATTAACACTGCAATCTGAGTGTGACCGGTGATGGCAAACACTCGATAACGATCAGGATGACGATTAATTACATCCAGCGTATTGCAACCAATGGAGCCTGTGGCTCCTAGAATTGTGACAGTTTGCATCATGCCATCCACGTAACATAGCAAAAAGCGAATACGGGGAAGGCAGCCGTTAGGCTATCAATACGATCGAGTACGCCACCGTGCCCAGGCAATAATTTACCGCTATCTTTAATTCCTGCGCAGCGCTTAAGCATACTTTCGTTTAAGTCGCCTAATGCAGAAACGCCTACAGTAATTCCACCGATTACCAGATGTAACCAAATGCGTGATGGTGCAACCTGATAGTGAAGCGCAGCAAAGGCGATAATAGCTAAAGATGCAGCAACGCCGCCTAGTAACCCTTCTAAGGTTTTACCGGGAGAAACATTGGGGCGCAACTTATGGCGGCCAAATTTCACGCCCACGAAGAAAGCGCCGATGTCGGCGGCCCAGACTATTCCGAGTACATAGAAAATAAGGGACGAGCCGTAGAGAGGATCAATATCATGTAAGCTTGTGCGTAAGCTGATTACCGCTACCCATGTGGGAATTAGTGTTAGCACACCAAAGAGACCTCGGATGGATCTACTGTTTCGCCATTTGAGCGAGTACCGGGGATAAGCAATGATCATTGCAAGAGAGACTAACCACCATAACACGGCTATCCCAAGAATAGCATGGTACAACGGGTGAAGCTGGCCTTGATACCAGATCATCTCGACTTCAACAAGCATCGATAAGAGTATGCAGGCGACAAAAATTGCCACCATAAACGCAGCTTTGTTAGGTCTGCCGACAATACCCGACATATTCGCCCATTCGTAGGCACCTAATGCTACAACGCCAGCAATGGCAATTTCGAACCACCATATTGGCAAAAATAAAACTGCTATCAACGCCAGAGGCGCCAGCACTAATGCTGTTATTATCCGTTGTTTTAGCATAATCGGCTTCCGGCTCCTGTTTACAGGGTCCGCCCTGTGCCACGGCGCATGATCAGCTTCCTGAGATGCTGATTTGTTCGCCGGTTAAGCCAAACCGGCGTTGGCGCATATTGAAATCATCCACAGCCAGTTGAAAAACTTCTTCATCAAAATCTGGCCATAGTACTTCCGTGAAGTAGAGCTCAGCGTAAGCGCATTGCCATAACAGAAAATTACTGATTCTGCGTTCTCCACCGGTACGAATAAGTAAATCTAATTCAGGAAGTCCGGCTGTCGAAATCTGCGTATCAAGCTGCTCTTCGTTAATATCGCTCACAGCGATTTCGCCGTTTTGTACTTTCGCCGCTAAATGCCTAGCTGCATTTACAATATCCCAGCGGCCTCCATAGTTGGCAGCAATATTGAGTACAAGCTCAGAATTATCTTCAGTCATGGCTTCGGCTTTACGAATTTTTGCCTTCAGTTTATCGTCAAATGCTGACACATCACCAATTACCTTCAGCCGCACGCCGTTTTTATGAAGTCGCTTTGCTTCGCTATTTAGCACCAGGTTAAATAGCTCCATCAGTACACTGACTTCTTCCTCCGGCCGTTTCCAGTTTTCGCTGCTAAAGGCAAAAAGCGTAAGCGAACGTATACCTGTTTTTCGCGCAAATCTTACTACTGCCCGAACCGATTCGACTCCTGCCTTGTGCCCAAAGGTGCGAATTTTTCCCTTTTTCTGTGCCCAGCGTCCGTTGCCATCCATGATGATGGCAACATGCTGCGGGCCGGGTGATGAGACTTCGACCGCTGCCGTCGGGGTTTCTGCGCTAGACCGCTTTCCTAACATGACTGGTATTATACTTCCATTAACTCTTTTTCTTTATCCGCCAACATCACATCAATCTTTTTAATAAAATCATTGGTTAATGTCTGAATATTTTCTTCACCTGCGCGATTCTCATCTTCGCTGATTTCCTTCTCCTTCAGCAATTCTTTGAGATCGCTGTTTGCATCGCGACGAATATTGCGGATTGCCACTCGCCCTTGCTCTGCTTCATTGCGAACAACACGGATCAAATCTTTACGACGCTCTTCCGTAAGTGGTGGTAGAGGAATACGGATTGCCGCACCAGCACTCATCGGGTTTAAACCCAGATCGGACTGCATAATGGCTTTTTCTACCGCTTGGATAGCGCTTTTATCAAATACAGTCAAAGCAAGTGTACGGCTGTCTTCTGCCACCACATTAGCGACTTGTTTAAGCGGGGTATTAGTGCCGTAATACGAAACCATGATCCCATCAAGAAGACTGGGATGAGCACGACCTGTGCGAATTTTACTCAACTGACTTTTCAGTGCGCTGATGCTTTTTTCCATACGCTCACGCGCATCTATTTCAATCTCATCAATCACAATAATTATCCTTTTTTACTTTCTATAATTTTTCAGCGTGGTCAATCAGAGTGCCTTCAGGCTCCCCCAATACCACTCGCTTTAAACAACCCGGTTTGTTCATATTGAACACACGAATGGGTAAGCTATGATCACGAGCCAAAGTAAAAGCCGATAGATCCATAACTTTTAATTCTTTTTCAAGCACTTCATTATAAGTTAACTGCTTGTACAACGTCGCTTCCGGATTCTTCACCGGATCATCACTGTAAACACCATCAACTTTAGTGGCTTTTAAAACAGCGTCGGCTTCAATTTCAATGCCACGCAAACATGCTGCAGAATCGGTAGTGAAGAACGGATTTCCCGTCCCGGCTGAAAAGATGACTACGCGACCCGATTTTAGCAAACTGATAGCTTCTGCCCAGTTGTAAGCATCGCACACGCCGTTTAATGGAATGGCTGACATTAAGCGGGCGTTAACAAACGCCCGATGTAAGGCATCGCGCATTGCTAAGCCATTCATAACCGTGGCCAGCATGCCCATATGGTCGCCCACAACCCGATTCATGCCTGCCTTTGCCAGGCCCTCACCGCGAAAAAGGTTACCACCACCGATGACCAGGCCAACCTGCACACCTAATTCTACCAGCTCTTTAATTTCCTGGGCCATTCTGTCCAGAACTTTGGGGTCAATCCCAAACCCTTCGGCTCCCATTAGAGCCTCGCCACTGAGTTTTAACAAAATACGTCGGTAAGCTGATTTTGGTGTGATACTCATTATTCGATATGTCCTCATGAACTCGGCTTGCATCATCATTCGCGCCAGCAAGTGATGATGCAAACCGATTCAAAAACGCAACCCTGATTAGAATATGTGCTTCAGAATCCTGACTGCTTCTTAAACTTTATTGATAAACGCAAGAAGCATACCATACTTATAAAAAAGCACCTCCGAAGAGGTGCTCAGTAGTGTATCCGACATTCGCCTAATGCAAAAGTCAAACGGCCAATTATTTCTTGGCCGCTTCCATTTGCGCAGCAACTTCTGCCGCAAAGTCTTCTGTTTTTCTTTCGATTCCTTCACCTACTTCAAAACGGATGAAGTTAACCACATCTGCCCCTTTGCTCTTCAGCAAATCAGCCACAGAAATGGAAGGATCTTTAACAAACGGTTGACCTGTCAGGCTGACTTCGCCGGTGAATTTCTTCATACGGCCTGAAACCATTTTTTCTGCGATATCAGCAGGTTTGCCAGACTGCATAGCAATTTCTAGCTGAATTTCTTTTTCTTTCTCAACCACTTCAGCTGGAACATTTTCTGGCTTAACGAACTGAGGATTTGCTGCAGCTACGTGCATTGCGATATCTTTCGCCAGCTCTTCGTCACCACCGGTTAAAATGGCAATTACGCCAATACGGCCGCCGTGGACGTATGCACCTAAGTTATCACCTTCCACATTCACAACGCGACGGGGAGCGATATTTTCACCAATTTTGGTAACCAGGGTGTCACGAACATCACTGATTTTCTTGCCATCCAGTTCTGCGTCGTTAAGTGCGTCGATGTCATTGATGTTGTTATCATGCGCAACCGCAATAATGCTGTTACCAAAACTCAAAAACCCTTCATCACGAGCAACGAAGTCAGTTTCACAGTTAAGTTCAAGCATGGTAGCCCGATTTGCGGCTACTTGCGTCAGGATGACACCTTCAGCGGCAATACGACCTGCCTTTTTAGCTGCTTTAGCCTGCCCTGATTTACGCATATTCTCAATGGCCAGCTCGATATCACCGTCGGTTTCAACCAAAGCTTTTTTACAATCCATCATGCCTGCGCCAGTACGCTCGCGCAGTTCTTTAACTAGTGCTGCAGTCACTGCCATTTTTCAATTCCTCAGCATTTAACTATTAAGTAATGAGTAAAAGGGGCAGATGTGCCCCTATTAAAGATATTCGTTTGATTTTATGACAGCGCCATGTCAGAAGCAGTCACTGTCAGCTTCTAAAGTTATTATTCAGAAGCTTCTACGAAATCGTCCTGTTCGGCCTGAACTTCAAGGTTGCTGTCGCGACCTTTGTTCACGGCATCGGCTGCAGCGTCAAGATACAGTTGAATAGCACGAATCGCGTCATCGTTACCTGGGATGATATAATCAACGCCATCTGGATTGGAGTTAGTATCAACTACGCCAACTACTGGAATACCCAGATTACGGGCTTCAGTCACAGCGATGTGTTCGTGATCAGCATCAACAACAAAAATACAGTCAGGAAGACCGCCCATATTTTTGATACCACCCAAGCTGTTTTCCAGCTTGTCCATTTCGCGCTGAAGCATCAATGCTTCTTTTTTGGTCAACTTGTCAAACGTACCATCTTGGCTTTGTTGCTCTAGCTCTTTCAGACGCTTGATTGATTGACGCACAGTTTTCCAGTTAGTCAGCATGCCGCCTAACCAACGCTTATTTACATAAAACTGATCGCATTTTACTGCTGCATCTTTTATTGCATCACCAGCTGCGCGTTTAGTACCAACAAAAAGAATTTTTCCTTTTCTGTTAGCTACGCTGGAAAGATAGCTCAGCGCATCATTAAACAATGGCACTGTTTTTTCCAGGTTAATGATATGAACTTTATTACGCGCACCAAAGATAAAAGGCTTCATCTTTGGGTTCCAGTAACGGGTTTGGTGGCCGAAATGCACACCGGCTTTCAGCATGTCACGCATTGAAACATTAGCCATGTCTAGTCCTCTATTGGGGTTAGGCCTCCATACACCCCTTGTATCGATCCATATTCTGGACACCCCGATAACAAGTGACGGTATATGTGTGTTTTAAGTAATATTCGTACCTTTGTAGCGATACATTCCCAAAGAATAATCACCCTGTTATCAAAGGCGGGCGCTTTATACCATGACGATGCTAATTTCTCAAGTAATAGCGCTCGTTATTGACAACTATTCATAATCTCAATGTCCCGCTGGCTGTACAGCCACTCTCGCAAGCGTTACCATAAACACAAAGTGGCTGGGAGAATGCAGCTTTTACATAACGCATTTCCCTCCTAATGCATTCATTAACTTATTCGAGGATCCCAGTGGCAGCTAATATTAAAACCGCTGAAGAAATAGAAAAAATGCGCATTGCTGGCAAACTTGCAGCTGATGTTCTGACAATGATCACGCCCCATGTAAAGAAAGGGGTGACAACTGACGAGCTTAATACACTCTGTCACGACTATATTGTTAATGAACAGCAGGCAATACCCGCTCCGCTAAACTATGGGCACCCGCCATTTCCAAAGTCAATTTGTACTTCTGTCAATCATTGTATTTGTCATGGAATTCCTTCTGATAAAAAATTAAAAGACGGTGACATTCTTAATATTGATGTCACTGTTATTAAGGATGGTTACCATGGCGATTCGTCGAAAATGTTTATCGTCGGAAAGCCCAGTATTCTTGCTGAGCGGCTGGTAAGAGTAACGCAGGAATGCTTGTATAAGGCCATTCAACAAGTTAAGCCCGGAATGCGCTTAGGAGACATTGGGTATATTTGTCAATCCCACGCGGAATCGCATAATTATTCAATTGTCAGAGAGTTCTGCGGCCACGGCATCGGCGCTGATTTTCATGAGGAGCCGCAAGTGGTCCATTATGGGCGACCAGGTACCGGTGAAGAATTGGTTGCTGGCATGTGCTTTACTATCGAGCCTATGGTTAACGCCGGTAAACGTTATTCCAAAATTCTGCCCGATCAATGGACTGTGGTCACCAAAGATCGCAGTTTAAGTGCGCAGTGGGAACACACCCTGCTCGTAACTGAAACAGGCGTAGAAGTGCTTACTTTACGTGATGAAGAAGATTTGCCTCGCGTTATCAATCATTAGTAATTCCTCTTTACCATGGCTGCTATCGCCACTTAGCAGCCTTGCCTAAATAACCTTTTGATATAAATATGCACTTTTTGGCAGCCTTTATGCCTCTTTTTGCTACTGCGATTTTTCTCCTTTTCATGATAAGGTTCTTGAGGCTTACCCCGGTGTAACGAGAAGGCGTATTTTGAGCTTACAGAAACTGACTGAACAAATTGAATCCATTACCACAGTCGACGATATAGCAGCAATCAGGCAATGCGTAACAGACAGCTATTTGTGGTTGGATGAAGCCTTTGGAACCACCCCTGTCAATCGGCTGGTACTAGGTAGAGCCCATTTTGTTGATGCACTGCTTTTTCGTTTGTGGCACTTATTTCAGTTAGATCAGGACAAGGATATCGCTCTCTGCGCTGTCGGGGGGTATGGTCGTGGTCATTTACAACCGTACTCAGACATTGATTTGTTAATCGTAAGTCGCAAAACACTTGCATCGCGAACACAAGAAAAAGTCGGACAATTCATTACCCTGCTATGGGATATTCGCCTGGATGTCGGGCAATCTGTTCGCACTATTAAAGAAACGGTTAAACTGGCGAAAGATGATATCACTATTGCCACCAATCTCGTAGAAAGTCGGCTTCTAACCGGCTCAATAGAAATATTTGAAAAACTATGGGAAGAGGTTAACGGGCGGCACTCCTGGAGCAGTAAAGACTTTTTCGTGGCGAAGTACGAAGAGCAAAAAACGCGTCACGCTAAATTCAATGGCACCTCCTACAACCTGGAACCCAACGTTAAAGAAAACCCGGGCTGCCTGCGGGATATTCAATCAATTGGCTGGGTTGCAAAAAAACATTTCAAAGAATACGACGGCTTTTCCTTAGTCGGTCATGGCTATTTTACTGAGCAAGAGCACAGTGAACTCATCGATTGTCGTATAGATTTATGGAGGATGCGCTTCGCGCTGCACTTAACGGCGGGTCGGAGCGAAAACAGGCTACTTTTTGATTATCAACCCGATGTTGCTGCGCGTTTGGGATATGGTGAAGAAGGTAAAAATTCGGTAGAAGCGATGATGCGGGACTTTTTCCGCGTCGTTCGCAGAGTGACTGAACTTAACAAAATGTTACTGCAGCGCTTTCGTTACGACATGCTCAACCAAACGGTCAAGAACCACACGCCCATTAACCACAACTTTAGTTTGCTTGATGGCATGATTTCACCTCAGCACGATGATGTGTTTGCCACTCCCGAAGCCATATTAGATTTCCTTTACATTATCGCTGAAACCCGGGAGACTCAGGGCCTAGACACAGATTGCATACGCCAGTTACGCAATGCACGGCGGAAGTTTGAATCGCAATATTATGTGGAGCGTCCCGCCTGCCGTAAGCGGCTTATGCAGTTATTCCGGCATCCTCACTTTTTCGACTTTGCATGGGATGTTATGCACGAATACGGCATTTTGCAGTCATATCTGCCGGAGTGGGACAAAATTGTCGGCATGATGCAATTCGATTTATTTCACGCTTATACAGTCGATGAACACACCCACCGGCTGGTAAAACATGTAAACCATTACTTTTCTGCGCAAAATACCGAATTTCCTCGCTGCGGCCGCATTGTGCGGAATTTGGATAAACCTGAACTACTCTATATTGCTGCAATTTTTCACGACATTGCCAAAGGTCGAAACGGCGACCATTCCAAGCTGGGTGCCGCGGACGTTAAAACGTTTTGCGAGCAGCATGATCTAGAAAAAAGCGATGCGGAATTAATCAGCTGGCTGGTGGAAAATCATCTATTAATGTCGGTAGTGGCGCAGCGCCGGGACATTTACGATCCTGACGTCATTAGTGAATTCGCCACCGCTATGCGCAGTCATAATCACTTAAATTTGCTTTACGTGCTAACTTTAGCCGATATTCGGGCCACCAACGACAATCTCTGGAATGACTGGAAAGCCTCTTTGCTTCGAGAGCTTTATTTGATCTCTCAAAAAGCACTGGATAACGGACTTCAGTGTCAGGCCACCATTAACGAACGTGTGCAGTCGCATATGCAGCATGCGCGGCAACTTCTCATTCAAAGTGGCAGCGATCTGGAAAAAGTCGATGTATTGTGGAACCGATTAGATGATGATTATTTTGTACGTTTCAAACCTGCACAAATTGCGTGGCACAGCCGCGAGATTATAAAAGCTGAACGTGAACTCTTTCCCGCAAACGAACAAGCTCTGCTGGTTAAAGCCAATGATGAGTTTGCCAAAGGCGGCACCGAAATTTTAATTTATGGAAAAGACCGCAAAGCGTTATTTGCGCAAGTTGCGTCGGTGCTGGATAGCCGAAACTGCTCCATCCATGACGCCCATATCACCGTCACGCGGGATGGATACGTATTCGACAGTTTACTGGTGTTGGAAAATAACGGTTCCCGGCTATCTACCCCTGAAAGAATCCAAAGCCTGGAAAAGGCTATTATTGCACAACTGGAGAAACCCGGCCGCGCTCATGATAATAAGCGCAAGCTTCCTCGCCAGATGCGCCAGTTAGATGTACCTACCAAAGTACGTTTCTTTAACTTTGGTGAAGAAAATACATTGATAGAATTAGAAGCGTTGGATGCACCTGGCATTCTTGCCAAAATCGGCCACGCTTTTGTCGATACCAGTGTCACCTTAAAACTGGCAAAAATTGCGACAATCGGCGAGCGTGCAGAAGATATTTTTATTGTCAGCAATGACGCTGGTAAAGCTTTAACGCAGGAACAGCAGGTAGCGTTAAAAAAGCAAATCCTGTTCAAACTCGATCAACTTGAAGATATCAACATACCATGAATGAATTAAAAGCCATTATTGAAGACGCCTTTGACAACCGCGACACCATTTCTCCCACATCTGCCTCTGAACAGGTAAGACAGGCGGTGAATGACGTCATTGCTCTACTTAATTCGGGAAAAGCGAGAGTTGCCGAAAAAATAGCGGGTGAATGGGAGGTCCATCAGTGGTTAAAAAAGGCGGTACTTCTTTATTTTCGTTTACATAACAATACAGTTATAGCTGGTGCAGAAAGCCAGTATTATGACAAGGTTCCGCTTAAGTACGTGGGCTACACAGAAGAGCAGTTTGCCGCAGAAGGTGCCCGTATTGTTCCCCCCGCGGCGGTGAGAACAGGCTCTTTTATCGGAAAAAACGTTGTTGTTATGCCGTCTTATGTCAATATCGGTGCGTTTGTGGATGAAGGAACGATGGTGGATACCTGGGCGACCGTGGGTTCCTGCGCGCAGATTGGCAAGAATGTCCACTTGTCTGGTGGCGTAGGTATCGGAGGCGTGCTGGAACCGCTACAAGCTAATCCTACCATCATTGAGGATAACTGCTTTATCGGCGCGCGTTCAGAAATAGTGGAAGGCGTAATCGTTGAAGAAGGTTCAGTGATCTCGATGGGAGTGTACATTGGGCAAAGTACCCGCATCTATGATCGCGAAACCGGCGAGATTCACTACGGTCGTGTGCCTGCTGGATCTGTCGTCGTATCTGGCAACCTGCCAGGTAAAGACGGGAGCGGAGACTACAGCCTTTATGCGGCTGTCATTGTAAAAAAGGTAGATGCTAAAACGCGTGCCAAAGTAGGAATTAACGCATTGCTTCGCAACGTCGAATAAATTTATTGTTCTAGAGCGGTGACCGATGTCACCGCTCTTGTTCGGCTTTTACTCATTAAACAATTTGTCTTTGATGCCGTTGACCCATGCTATAACATCTTTTTCTGGTTCCAGCGTTTCAATAGCATCAACTTTAAGCAAATCTGCTATCGACCTAGCTTGCAGTTCCGTCAGTAACTCGTGGAATTGCCTTCCACCACCACAAAATGTCTCGCCATAACTGCTATCGCCTAACGCCACAACAGCAAAAGGTTTTTGATTTAGCAGTGGGAACTGCTCTTTGAGATCAGAATAGACAAACTCAATATTAGGAGGTACATCGCCTTGACCGGTCGTAGAAGTAATAACTAAAATGGCTTCAGCTTCAGTAAAATCGGAAACATCCGGGTCGCTAAACAACTCACAATCATGCCCCTGCTCTGCCAAATTCTCTTCTACTTGCTCTGCCACATGTTGCGCATTACCATAAACACTGCCAGAGAAAATACTTAACTTTGTCATTCAACGCCCTCTTCATTGCATTCATTTTTATTCATTAAACTCAAACTCCTTCCAGTTATGAAGAAGCTTCTCCAGCGCCGGGTTTATCCCACACGTTATCGACAACCACTTTTTAGTTACGGGATGCTGAATACCTAACTGAGTACAACTTAAGGCCAGATTTTCAAAACCAAACTGGTTGCGGGCAAATTTATTCTGTTTCCCGTCTCCGTGAGTGGTGTCACCAACAATAGGATGATGAATGTGCGCTAAATGTCTACGTAGCTGATGCTTTCTTCCACTGAATGGGTGCAAGCGTACATAGGAATAACGAGCGCTTTGATATCGGCCGACCGCATAAGGCAATTCATATCGGGCCAGCGCCTGATAATCCGTTGTTGCAGGTTGCGGCGCTATATTCTCACCGCGATGTTTGTCGGCAATTTTATCCCGTTTAAATGATAGTGCATAGTCAATGCATCCGCTGCCTACAATAAACCCTCTCACCACTGCATGATAGGTTTTAGCAACTTGCTTTTGCATCATCTGCTTTCCTATCATGCCTGCCAGATCTCCGCTGAAGGCGAAAAGCAGTATCCCTGAGGTGGGCCTGTCTAAGCGATGAACGGGATACACATGCTGCCCAACCTGATCCCGCAGAAGCTGTACAGCAAACCGGGTTTCACGTTTATCTATCGGACTTCGATGCACCAGCAAGCTGGCGGGTTTGTCTATCGCAACAAGATAGTCATCCTGATACAAGATGCTTAAGCTTTCAATATTTTCCATTTTGATCCTGCGTTAACTTCACCTGCGCATCTAAACACTTCAATTGTTCAATAACGTCTGGGTGATCAGGTAAAGACATTTCAGCCATTGGCGCCAGGGCCATGGCATTGGGAAGCGCTTCACCATTTGTAAGCAGCTGTTTGAACCGGGGAATGAATATAAATTGCAGCCATTGTTCGAAACGTAGCGTATCACAGGAAAAAGGTTGATTACTGGCAAGAGCTTGCGCTGTGGGTGCAGCATCCGACCATAGATCCCGGGACGTTAATAATTGTTCCAGAGCCTTAAGTTGACTCTGTAAAATAGGGTAATTCGCCACGACTACTTGCAACTTAGTTAGCAGTAAATGCGAATCAGTATACCATGACTTTACAGAAATAATGGTGGGTAGCAAGTACGGAGCAAGAGCATGAATGAATAAACATTCAGCAGTTACAGGAAATAAACGAAATTTCTCATCCGAAACGCTGTAAAAATCATTCGCTATCTCTCCCTGGTAGCAAATACGCAGAGGCATGGTTAGAATACCGTCTCTTTCCAAACGGGTCAGCAGAGACAATGAGCGCATCTTCTATTCATTCCATCAGCGAATTTCTTCTTCACGCTGGTACAAACTTCCGTATTTTCGATTTAGGCCGCGGAATTTTTCCTCTGGATTCCCAGACTTTTCTCGATATTGAAAATGCCCAGGTACCGGCTCCCCGGCCCCGCCAACAATACGGCTGGTTTGGTATCGTTTTCTGGAATGGGCAACAGGCTAACCAGCATTATATCTGGTTTATCAAGTTACCATTGGACGAGCAGGGCTTGATCATTGCAGCCTCCCGAAATCATTTTTTGCAAATCATTATCGAGGCAGTAGGGGAAAGCCTCACCAGTGACAATCAGCAAACTCTTCCGGATAATCCTTATTCCTTTGTGCCGGGACATTTAACCATGGCACAGTTTAATGCTCATACTCGCCTGCACCTTCGGTTACCCTCACACCCGGCGATAGAACAGGTTACACAGTACATTAGCGATCCGGCGGCGCACGACTGGAAGAATCTCCCTGTGCAGGGTATCGCTGACTTCGCAGTCAGGTTATCAGAGGATCACGAAGCACATCTCGTTGCTGGCAATCTCTCAGCCTGCGCCAGCGATTTTCAAATTGCGCTTATGCAAGCAGCTGAAAGCGTATTGATTAACGAGGCGGTAGAGGTGGAATTCTATGCTCACCTAGCAAAAGGATTAACTCCCGCCAATCCCAAACGACCAGATTTAGCTGCTTTGCGAGGGCTTTCATCTTTAACGCCGTCTCAAAAATTACGGGACGTCCTGTACAATTTGCTTTCAGAAACTACATTGAGCGATGTTGACACCTTAAGCGTTGTGGCAGCACGTCATTACAACCAGTTTGACGAGCAACTGCTCCAGTTATTCTTCGAGCGAGCTGCTGAGTTGGACGACAATCAAGGACATCAAGGATTGCTATTTAAAGGTTTTTTCTCAGATCTCGTACAGATTCCTCAATTGCGAGGCAAGGTACTGAGCCTGTTGCGTTCGCCCACGCGAAGCGACCTTCTTGCAAAAGCCATTGGTGGTCTATTCAGCCACACACAGCAAGAGCAAACATTATGACACTGGGCGAAGTTACGCTTTTGTTACTGATAGGATTAATCGGCATGCAGTTCTGGCGGATAAGAAGTATTTCGGAGCAGGCCTATCAACATGTTAACCGCTATTGCGAAACCCACGGTCTGCAAGTTTTATCCATTGCCAGAAAGAGTACCAAACCCACTTTCAAGTATGGCAAGATGGACTGGTTTTCCGTTTTTATATTTGAATTTTCAGGTAACGGCGAAGACAGATATGCTGGCGAAATGGAAATGATTGGAAAAAAAGTGATACGAACCCATCTTCCCCCCTATCGCGTGAATTAGCGATAGCATACAAGACTCCGGGGTATTACCGCTCCAGTCATAGAGAATCTTTTTTATGCATCAAAAAAAGCGGTAGCCTGAGGCTATCGCTTTTCTTGAATTTTGAGCGTCCTTCTCAGCGTTCCATTGCGACTAAAATCATCCCGATCCAAATCCTTATACGCCCCTTTCCTTCTTGACTCACGATATCCTCCGTGAGCTACTCATCCCTAAGCAGATCCCTTTCCTTTGTTCCCTGATTTAACGACACATCCTGCGTGGCGCATTCTTCATCCTGAAGTTGTCCTTTACAGTCATCCTGACTACCTTCCCTTTTCCATGAATCCTTTTATGACTACACATCCGCAATGTAGCATTCTCCATCAATGGACTTGTCCTGCCGATATCCCTGCTCGTATCCTTTTCGTCCTGACACTGCACATCCTGATACAGTATGCTTCATCCTGAAGTTGTCCTTCGCAGTCATCCTGACTGTTATCCGTTTCCTTGAGCTCCTTGACATCAACCGTCCTGCGTTGATATTCCCATTCCTTAGGTTGTCCTGGGTGTTTCCGTGTGTCTTCCTGACTCGTCGTGTTTCCCTGTGACAACGACTATATTACGCAGCTCTAGATTCTTTGCGATGTACATTTACAGGTGATTTAGGAAACTATTGTGGGGGAAGAAGTGAGGTTTAGGAAAAACCTTGTAAAATCAGCCATTTCATCTACGATTGCACATTCAGTTTCATGAAAAAGGCCAAAAACTCTTACAACAATGTAGGAAATGTCGTACAAACTTTTGGGTGAATGGGAAAAATGAGGGAAAAAACCTATACAAATGGGTTTTACCGGAAATCAGCCGGAACGCCTTTTAAACATAATTTCACCTGAAACCTGACCAACTTCCAACTTACAAATCAATTCATAATTCCCATGCTCAAAGAAGCTGCGGTACTTAGGAACAGTGACAAATACCCCCACCCCTTCACTGTCAACTTCATCTTCTAAAACGCTGTCGATTGCGCCCATTAACTGGTGCCCTAGACCGTGGTGCTGATGATCGGGATGAACAGCAATGAAGGACAGCATATGGTATTTAGTCGCAGGCATACAAGCGCGAACTTTTTCTTCCTTTTCTACCATTTGTCTGGTTCCAAAGAGTCCTGCCGTCAATAACATCTTCAACCGCCAGTGCCAAAACCGGCCAGAACTGAAGGCAACGCACGGCCGGGTTAAACAAGCGACAGAAAGTATTCGCGAATCATCAAACAGACCAATCATTGGCTGTTTAGCATCCCAAAACGCGGTGAGTTCCTCCCGAATTGCTGACCGCAGACGACTTTCATATCCTTCTCTTTCCGCCTGAAAAATATCCATGAAAAGAGGATCGTCAAAGTAAGCATTATATAAAATTGATGCAGCAACTTTTAAATCATCAGCGCTTAAATAAACCGCTTTAACATTTTCAATGTTTTCTTCAGTGGTTACAACGCCAGACATGGTGTCTCCCTATCCTAATCAATTTGTGTTTTAAGCATAGATTAAAATAAATTTTATGTTCAACTTCATCATGAGGATCTCATGGGAGAGATCGTGAACGTTTACGCGCAATAAGTGAAGGTTGCTTAGCCGAGTTGGGGTTAAGTATACGTTTAAACGCAAAGACTTCTGCAATATCAGTCATCAACAAAGCTGGCACGACAACAACAGTATATTAAGAACCCAATAGCGTTAACAAGAAGTAAAAGACGAGGGAGCTAGGAAAAGCATAGGCAGACGTAAGTACAGAACGTCTGCCGAACAGAGTAACTTAAATTCGAGCGTAGGCGCTGTCGCCCCAACCGACTAAGCTACCGTTTTTGAAAACAAGTGGAGTGCACTCATCTTTAGTAGTGACACCGTCATCCATCGTGCGCTGCGTGCGGTAGAAAAGAATTCGATAGACGCCGTCCTCCTTTTGATGCAATTCATTGAAGTCCGCAACGCCCATTTTCTGAACTACCGATTCATAGCTCATATCTTCTTGCAGCTTCGAGATATGCTGGCGGTTATTGAACTCTCTATCTTCCCAGTCAGAGCTATAATTCCCTTCGTCACCTCCAACTGAAATAACACAACCTGAAAGAGCTATAGGTGCCAGTAAAGCCAGTATCAACACGCAGTGTTTCATCATTTCATCCTTAATTTTTTTTCGGTTTGTTTATCGTGATTATTAACGCCATACAATCAATTTAGAGGCCAACTCTATATCCCCTTGATATTATTACACTTGTGCCTTAGCCTCTGCTATTTTTTGAATAATCGACAGGTCAAACAAGCTAAGAAATAGCTAAAATGGCGAGAAACTCAAAAGTTACGCAACTGTAACTTACACTCATTCTAATGAAGATAACGTAAAACTTTAACCAGTGATAAATCTCCTTCGGAGGACCAGGAGAGATCGCGAATGGTTTTTAAGCCATAAGTGAAGAATTCTTAGCCGAACTTATGGAGCATGGATGCTCCAGCAGAGCCATCAGCGATGATTTTACGGCGTTTCTGATGAGAAGTTTTGCTTATTCCTTGAGACTGCTGGATTTTTAATCACTCATGCTCTTACCCTTTCCCTCGAAAAATTTAAACGGTCATCACTCGGTGTTTTACCATCCGCAAGTTTGCTCTTTCGGCCCTACCAAGTAGTCAACAGTTTCTGCGGACTGAGATTATGCGTTTGTTTTAGCAATAGGTTCCGCTATGCTTGCTATTTTATTCTGTTTGGGAATTACTATCGTGGATCAGGATTCCATTCAAAAATTGTTGATGATTTGCCATCAGTTGCAACAAGATGGCCAGCAACCGAGCGTTGCGTTGCTGCGGGGCAAAGCCCCGATGAAGATATCGGTCACCACAGCAATTGAAGCAATTCGACGGTTTAATGCCGGTGGCAGTAAACAATCCGATGACAGCAAGGTAAAAATATCGAAAGATGCCAACAGGATCGCTGCGCTCGAAAAGCAGGTTGAACGTCTTGAATCCGCAGTGGCAGCGCTAGAAGAGCGTCTCGATAATATTGCCTCCAGCTAGAAACTCTGATTTTAGCCTTGAACTTTGTCCAGCCACAACCCGGTTCGCAACGCGAACGAGCGAGCCTTAACGGAATATGGTCCGTTGAATAAAGCAAATTTTAACGGACTCCAAGTCTGGGCGAGAGTTCTGCCAGGAAGGTAGCCAAATCAGGGGCAAGAGATCGCTCTGGCACCTTACCCACCCTTTCCAGCACGACTTCGCCTGATGCGTTATCCACGCTCAAAATATAATCTTCGTCATCGGTTAAACCGAAGAAAAGTGTAGGCGGCTGCTTTAGCCGTTTTTTCATCAGCAGATGACCAATTAAGTTCTCCTGCAGGCGTGAAAAATCTGTTTCATTCCATACCTGCAGTAATTCGCAGTCTCCCTGAGGCGCTCTAGCTAACAAGTTATTGCTAAAATAGTGCGTAAAATAAAGGCAATACTGTTCATTTAGCACCATCTCGAGCGCCTTTTCCACATTGTCGAATGAACAGCTTTTCTGTTGTAGCGCTGGCAACCAAGGGACCATGGCATCCTGTTCGCCAGTTTTTTGATAACAGGGAGAAAGCCATTCCCTGTCGTACGGGATTAACAAAGGCATTTGCGAAGCCTCCGCCAGCTTCAAGGTTGCATCTACAAAAGCATCTATTTGAGTGAGTACGTGGTTAGTCATATTCGCAACATCATGTTTTCGGTTAAAATAGGTTATCATTGTATGTAACAAAATTCCGTAGCAACCTGCTAAGCGTAAACCGACGAGACTGAGGTTGCTATTTTTTAAATGGTGATTATGAACAGCTCAACTACCTTTACACTTCCAACGCATTTAACGCTGGGAAAGACCGTGGAATATGAGACGGTTTACAACCCCGCCTTGCTTCAATCTGTCCCGCGTTCCTTGGGCAGAGATGCTATTGGTCTAGATGAGGATGCCATTCCTTTTTCCGGCAGTGATGTTTGGACAGGCTATGAACTGTCCTGGCTAAATGCAAAAGGAAAGCCGCAGGTGGCGATGCTGGAGTGCAGCGTCCCGGTTACGTCACCAAACCTTATTGAGTCTAAGTCGTTTAAGTTGTATTTAAACAGTTTTAACCAAACCCGGTTTTCCTCTGTAGAATCGGTACAACAAACCTTGACGAAAGATTTATCTGGTTGTGCCGGGGAGCAGGTCTATGCGGCGGTAGTGCTGCCGGAGAAATTTACCGGTCTTAAAATACAGGAGTTTTCTGGCAAGGTTATTGATGATCTCGATATTGAAGTAACCAACTACACGCCAGAGAATCAGTCATTGTGGTGTGAGGATGACTCAGCCGCCGAGACGTTGATAAGCCATCTGCTAAAGTCAAACTGCCTTATTACCAGCCAGCCGGATTGGGCAAGCATTCTTATTAAATATGAGGGGCAGAAGATTAACGAAGAATCGCTACTGCGCTATTTAATCGGATTCCGTCAACACAATGAGTTTCATGAACAATGCGTAGAACGTATTTTTTGCGATATTCTGGCGCGCTGTCAGCCGAAAAAGCTGACGGTGTACGCTCGTTATACCCGTCGCGGTGGCTTGGATATTAATCCATTTCGCTCGAATTTCGAGCTCCCCTATCCTAATCATCGTCTTGCCAGGCAGTAAGCGCATTTAACGCTCTGCGTCACAAATGGAGCAGAGACCCTCAGGCAGTTAGTAATCAGAAAGGAAAGTGATGGAGTCCAATCAACTACAATCCATAAAACAACATGGAGAAATTCTTGCGCAGTCCATTACTCGCCTGTCCAAGTTTTACGAAGGTTTTTCGACTCCACTGGACACTGAATTACAGATTTTGCGAGGGCACTTGGCGGGCCAGCCTAATTTTACGTTGGCCGCTTTGAGTATCAATAAGCTAAATAGAGAAATTCAATCTGCGCAGGCCAATATTAAAAAATATACTGGCGATACGGTTTCACAGCTAGAGCAAGCTGTAAAAGCGTATCAAACAGTATTCAAGCAAGACATTCAAGTTAAACAAAAAAGCGCGCAAGTGCTGGTGGCGCTACACCAGCCAATCGCTAATCTGTTTGCGCTACAGGCGCTGTGTGTTGAGGTTGCAAACCTGTTTTCTCATATTAAGAGACTTCCAGATAATATTGATGATTCAGTTAAGCGACCTGAAGACAAGCCGCCTTCTGATCATTTATACAAAGCAATTCTTGCCGAATTAAACCAGCTTATCGATACCTATGCCAGTAAACTTCCAGATGATGAACAACTGGCGAATTTGCGCAGCAAGCTGGCTGAGGGGATGACTGAAGAGGAATTGCTAAAGTCTTGCCTCATGATTATCCGACTGGTAGTGAATGACTCGCTATCAGAAGCCAGTTTAACAGGTAAAGTGATACAGAGCCTTCATAGTGCGCTGGGTTCTTTGAATAAAAACGTTAACACCAGCATTGAGCAGTCACAGCTAAGTTTTGCCGCACGCCAACGTACCGATCATCAAATTAGAACCCAGCTTGATTCTATTGAAGATGCATTAAAACAGAGTCCATCGCTAGAGACTTTAAAGCAGCAGGCTCAGGCTCACGTTTCGACTATTGCTTCGTCGCTGGATCATCGGGAAGAAGCAGAAAAAAGAGAGCAGGAAGCGCTGATGTCGTTATTAACCGCCATGCAGGGCCAGCTTGTTCATTTGCAAAAGCAGACGCAATTTTATCGGCGTAAGTTAGCTGAACAACTGATTTCCAGTCACACCGATACGCTCACCCGATTACCTAATCGTCAGGCCTACAATGATCGCCTGCAACAGGAAGCCGAATTAGCGCAACAAAGCGGTCTACCCTTGGCTTTAGCCATAGCCGATCTCGATCATTTTAAGTCAATTAATGATAAATTCGGCCATGCCGCAGGCGATAAAACTCTGCAGGTGGTGGGCAAACATTTTCGCAGCGTCCTTGATGAGCAGGATTTTATCGCGCGTTGGGGTGGCGAGGAATTTGTCTTGTTATTTCCCGGCACAGATGCGTCAGCATTGGTAGAAAAACTGGAATTATTGAGAACTACCCTGGAAAAAATTCCGTTTAAGTTCAAAGAGGAAAAGATTTCCATTTCAGCATCTTTCGGCGGCGCCAGCTTTAAGAACAATGAATCGCCGGAAGATGTGTTTGAACGCGCTGATAAACATCTTTATCAGGCAAAACATTCCGGTCGCAATTGTGTGGTCACAGATCAGGACAAAAGTTAATGAATAAAGTGCAGTTAAATCCAGTGGGATGGATGAGTCAGTTATCTCAGTTAGAGGTGGCACAACTTCAGGATACTACCAACAGCAAATTATACGAACTGTTTCGCAATTGTTGTCTTGCCGTGCTTAACAGCGGTGTAGACGAAGATAATTACGAAGCGCTGTTTGCTCCCTATGACGATTTTGATGTGAAATTAATTCGTCGCGAACGTGGCGTGAAAATTGAATTAATTAATCCTCCTGAAGTCGGTTTTGTTGATAAAAGGCTGGTGCGCGGGGTACATGAACATTTGTTTGCGGTACTGCGCGATATGCTATTCATGGGGAATAAATACGCTTTCATTAAGCAGAATACTCCCGCCGATGGCCCCAGCATTACCGATATGGTTTTTGATATGCTGCGCCATGCTCAGGCATTAGAAGGCAACGATGAACTGAACACGGTGGTGTGCTGGGGTGGCCATTCCATCAATCAAACCGAGTATAAATATACCAAAGAAGTTGGCTATCAATTAGGGTTGCGAGAGCTGAATATATGCACTGGCTGTGGTCCTGGTGCAATGAAAGGCCCCATGAAAGGCGCCACCATTGGTCATGCGAAACAACGGTATAAAAATGGGCGATACATTGGTATTTCTGAACCGAGCATTATTGCGGCTGAGCCTCCCAACGCGATTGTAAATGAACTTGTCATTATGCCCGATATTGAAAAGCGCCTTGAAGCTTTTGTGCGGTTTGCGCACGGAATTATTATCTTCCCCGGGGGCGTGGGGACTGCTGAGGAGCTACTTTACCTGCTGGGTATTTTGATGAACGAGCGTAATGCTCAACAACCTTTTCCCGTGATACTAACCGGCCCTGCTGGCACTGAAGCTTATTTTGCCGCTATTGATGAATTTATTGGTCAGACACTAGGCAAAGAGGCCCAGAGTAAATACACGGTTATTGTCGATAATCCAGTAGAAGTTGCCAGAACCATGGTGGCTGGATTAAAGAAAGTGGAGCAATATCGGTTAGAAATGGGCGATGCTTTTAGTTTTAACTGGTCGTTAAAGATTGACGAACCATTCCAGCACCCGTTCATCCCCACCCATAAAACCATGAGCGAACTGCCGCTTCATCATGATCAGAGCGTTGCAGACTTAGCAGTGGTATTGCGTCAGGCATTTTCGGGAATAGTGGCAGGTAATGTGAAAGCTGAAGGGGTGAAGCAAATTAAGGAACACGGTCCTTTCCATCTTACCGGCGAGCCGGAAATGATGGCAAGAATCGATAACTTGCTTAAATCTTTTGTGGCGCAGCAACGTATGAAGCTTCCAGGCAGTGAATATCGCCCCTGTTATACGATCAGCCGGGCAAATTGACGTAAGTGGTTACGATTTAGCATTCCTTATTTTGTTCCTTTTGGGGTACACTGGTTGTACTCCGATGTGAATAGTGAAGAAGGATGAATAGTAAGGTTTTCCGGCTGATAGTGCTGGGTGCTGCGGCGTATGCCCTGTTTGTTTTTTTGGTTATCTCTTTTTATCCTGACAAACCTGAAAATATGGATTGGCAGGACCGAGAACAATATAACAAGGTTCAGATCACCAAACTAAGACTCGGCAGTACGCGAGAAGAGGTGCTCGCTTTACTTGGGTCTCCTGATATCACAGAAGCAAAATTGGAAAACAGCACGACTATTCAGGTGATGTTCTACCGTACCCAACATGTACGCGCGGATGGCTTGACAACGCAGGATGAGTGCACGCCGCTACTGTTCGAAAATGAGCAACTTATTGCCTGGGGTGAAGGAGCTTATCAAAGCTATTTAAACAGTTAGAGGTTGTCATTGATTACAGACGAATACCGCCAGCTAGTATTACTGACTAATCGAGCAACGCAAGCCGCTACATCGGGTGTAGATAAAGTTAATCCGGTTGAAAGCGGCCTTAAAGCCGCTAAAGCCACTCTACATTTTGCTCGCCACCATCCAGACGCTGCATTATCTGCATTTGCAGCCGCAGCGCACGACAAATCAATAATCCATATTCCCGCTTTCAAAACGGCATTGATAATAGCGATCCTCAGCTATCGCAGTCAGCTTAACGAGCATTATGCGCAACATCTGATAGGCGCATCGTTTTGCTTAACAGCCTGTCTTCCTCCAGATGGTCATGCTGATATTATAGACGGAAAGAAAAGTAGGCTTGTTAATCTGTTAGCGCAAAAGTGCGCTCGTTTAAAGCTTAGCTTATGGCGGGATATTATTAAAACCCATCGCTTAGTCAATCATGAGCGCAGCATCAGCTTTATAACCAGTGGTGCGCTTAATGACAGTCAGCGATGGTTTTTACTTGCAGCTTACATTGCGAAGGAAAGTCCTAAACAGCCGCTTAGCCAGATTATTCGGCAAATTGTTTCTTATATACCGGCGCGGTTTCATACGCTTATGGCGCAATGGTTATCATTTCCCGGCGAGTACTTACCTGGCTCTCAGTGTGTATATCATGGCGACCGGATAATTTTGTTAACGGTGAGCAAAAAATGTCTTGGCGCAGTGAGGTTTCACGCCCACGCACCGCCAGAGTTTATTACACTCTCAAGCGAAGAATTGTGCTACGAAGCGACCTCTACAGTCACATTGGCAAACTGGTCAAAGTACGCAGAAAAGTACACTCATGAATGTAAAGCGCTCCAGTCACCGGACTGGCCTTATGCGCTAACGTTTCCAGTGAGTTATCCACCGGCACGGCTTTTACGCATCATCGATATGCTTCATAAAAGCGATACTGATATTCCCACTTTAGTGACAGAGGTAACACAGGAACCTTTATTTTCAAAAGCACTGACTCAGGCCGCAACTCAGGACAACCGGATGCAGCTACCGGTTAACGATGTGAAGCAGGCAGTTCTGACCTACGGATTTGAGCGGGTTGGCGATATGCTGGTACAGCAGGCGTTAACGCAACGTCTTACACAGCGGTTTTATCCTTTAGAACATACGTGCTATCAGTTTAGTGCGTTAGCAGCAGGAGTTGCGTCCTGTCTCGCCACCATGACAAAATCACGGTTAACGTCTGAGTCGGCCGGACTAATAAGTACTTTTCTCACTGGCCCACTCTTTTCCATACCCGCGCTGAAAATCTTATGTCGTTTCCCCCATAGTGAACTGCGGCACTTCGATATTAATTGCCTGATAAAATTGGCGCCTGGAATGAGATTGAGTGATTTAGCCAAAGACTTAGCCAAGAGTTGGCACCAACCACAGTTACATATTGCCATTATTTCTCAGATGGGAAAGCTGCCTGCTGAATGTCCCGAGTCGATAAAAAGAGAATATGGAATAATTATGCTGAGTCTATACTGGTCGAGAAAATGGCTATTTGCTTCATCACCGCCCTGTAGCGACACTCAAGAGGCGTTAAATCAGGCCTCAACTCTCCTTAATTTAGATGAAGATACCGAAGCCATATTGCAGGAGCAGTTCAGTCACCAGATATTTACGCATTTATCGCTCTGATATTTCTATGGTGAGTATTCAGCAAATTCATGTTTCTCACGAGGTTTCAGGCTATGCCTAAAGCGATGCATCAGATAGAATACTTGTGTTTTGGCTGTGCCTTTATTTCTCTTAAAATTGAATCACGCACTAACGGGCTGGCACGCCACATAAAATTAAAACAAACGCTATTCTTAATAGCAACCTGACGACTTAGAAAACAAAATCACGAGAGGATCCCTCCACATGACTCAGCAACGCATTACAGTCATTCGCGGTGACGGCATTGGTCCAGATATCATCGATGCTACTATCAAAATTTTAGACAAGGTGGAGTGCAATTTCGCGTACGATTACGCCGACGCAGGTCTTGTCGCGTTGGAAAATCATGGCGAATTACTTCCTCAGGCCACGCTGGATTTAATAGCGAAGAATAAGGTCGCCCTGAAGGGACCGCTTACTACACCGGTCGGTGAGGGTTTTACCTCAATTAACGTAAGTTTGCGTAAGAAATTTGAATTGTATGCGAATGTACGTCCGGTGCTGTCGTTTAAAGGTACCAAAGCGCGTTACGAAGATATTGATATTATTACTGTCCGCGAGAACACCCAGGGAATGTATTCTGGTCTGGGTCAGGTTGTCTCAGAAGATGGCAATGAAGCAGAAGCGTTAAGCAAAATTACTCGTGATGGCGCTGAAAAAATTGTCACTTTTGCTTATGAACTTGCTCGCCGGGAAGGTCGGAAAAAAGTCACAGCCGTTCATAAAGCGAATATTTTGAAATCCACTTCAGGATTGTTTTTAAAAGTGGCTCGTGAGGTCGGTGAGCGTTACCCAGATATTGAATCTACGGAGATGATTGTAGATAACACCTGCATGCAATTAGTCATGAACCCGCATCAATTTGACGTTATTGTTACCACTAACCTGTTTGGCGATATTTTGTCTGATTTGTGTGCAGGGTTAGTGGGTGGTCTGGGTATGGCTCCTGGTGCGAACATCGGCAAAGATTGTGCTATTTTTGAAGCGGTACATGGCTCCGCCCCTGATATTGCCGGTAAGAATCTTGCCAATCCTACCTCTGTTATTCTTGCCGCAATTCAAATGCTTGAATACTTGAAAATGGCAGACAAAGCAGAGAAAATCCGGGCCGCATTAAAAGATGTTATTGAAAGTGGCGACCGTACTACGCGCGATCTTGGCGGACAGCACGGCACTACCGAATTTACTCAGGCGTTGCTGGATCGTCTGTAGTTTTATCCTAAGGCAAGCCCTCAGGCTTGCCTTTTCTACACCCGCCCTACCTACAATACTGTCCTAATTCTGATCCTCATTTAGTCAGCCTGTTGCCTTACACTGACCTTGTACAATGTTGTACAGGCAAAAGGAACAAGGACGAAACAATGAAACAAATAAAATTAATTTTTCTGGCATTATTTTTTAGCTCGTTTGCGGGTTTGAATGCTGTTGCTGCTGAAACAGCAATAACAGCAGAAAATAGCGCTACAAGTACAAGTGTATCGTCAGAACAAAGCATTAATCTCAATACGGCCTCAGTGGAGGAGCTTATGACTCTGCCAGGTATTGGTAAAAGTAAAGCAAATGCCATTATCGCCTATCGTGACGAAGTGGGGGAATTTTTAGAAGTAGAACAACTTACCCAAGTTAAAGGTATCGGCGAAAAGATGCTGGCAAAAGTTCGCGACAAAATTGCCGTAAAATAATCGGTTCAGAATGTCGCTCATATTCAGGAAGCGACATTCGTATTTACCTACTATCTGAAAAAACCTTTTAACCCACTCTATGGCGTGTTGACCTTTGCTGTCCGAATTTCATTCAAAATAAGCCTATTTTGATTGTGCCGTGAGCTATGAAGCCCCTTCGTGGTAAAAAAGGTCACCTAAGTAAATGGTGTGCAACAAGCAGCAAGACAGGTTTATGACGAGCCTTGCAGGCAGTGATTGCCGGTACTTTCTGAAAATAAGTAAGCTTTCGTAACGGTAGCCAGCAAACACATTAGTTGATTACGCTACTGACGCATTCCTGCTCCAGAGGTTTGGAAGCCTTCACACATTAGAATTTAGGCGGGACTTCACCATGCCTTAACTAAGCGCTTAAATACAAAATGTTTAACTGAAGAGATAGTTGTAATTTCCGAACTGCAATGCAAGGACCTTGGTCTCAAGAAAACGAGCCAGCCGTTGAAATGGGAAGTCATTACCATTATGGAACGGGCATAGAAAGATGATGCTATGATTTGACTTCTTACGATACGTCAACAGCGAGTGCGCTATGTTGTGCGCTACAACAGGAATCACTTCAGTTGTAAAACTTCTGCTTCAACAACCAAAAAATCCGAGTGTAATACATACACTCGGATCGATATGGAAATTGGTGCCTAACAGAAGCCTGTTTTGCCTAAAGGTACTACTCCTGCTATTGTTTTTAAAGATACCTAGCCGTTCAATTTCGCCAGATACTCTTTAAACTCTGCGCCTAAAGAAGGATGACGTAGCGCGTACTCGACATTTGCTTTCATATAGCCGAGCTTACTACCACAGTCGTGGCTTTTTCCCTTCATGTAATAAGCGTCTACCTGCTCCATTTTCATCAGTGAATCGATGGCGTCAGTTAGTTGCACTTCACCGCCGGCACCTGGAGGAGTGACTTCCAGAATGTCCCAGATTCTTTCTGAAAGCACGTAACGACCCACGATTGCCAAGTCCGAAGGCGCTTCTTCAAGTGCAGGCTTTTCAACCATTTGATGGATTTTCGCTGACTCACCCGGTTTTACCGTCGCGCCTTCTAAATCTACAATGCCAAACTTGGTAATATCTTCTTGTGGCACTTGCTCAACCATTACCTGACTGACGCGGCTGGTATTAAATTTAGCAACCATGTCTGCCAGGTTATCCTTCTTCGGATTGCTTGCCACATCGTCAATGATTACATCCGGCAGTACGACCGCAAACGGGGCATCGCCCACTAACGGCTGAGCACAAAGAATTGCATGTCCCAGACCATTAGCATGACCTTGACGTACATGCATAATAGTCACATCTTTGGGACAAATCGATTGAACCTCTTCAAGCAGTTGACGCTTAACACGTTTCTCAAGCGTCGCTTCTAACTCAAATGAAGTATCGAAGTGATTCTCTATACTGTTTTTACTGGCGTGAGTAACAAGAATAATTTCTTTTAATCCGGCAGCCACGCATTCGTTCACCACATATTGGATCATTGGGCGGTCAACCAGCGGAAGCATCTCTTTAGGGATGGCCTTTGTTGCTGGCAACATTCTGGTTCCCAATCCTGCTACCGGTATAACTGCTTTCGTTACTTGACTCATATTGATGAATTTCCTTGTACTGATAGTCCTCTACCGATGGCATAATACTTTAATCCATATTCTGCCATGCGTTCTGGTTCAAACAGGTTACGTCCGTCAAACACTAACGGTTCAGACAATTTCTCTTTCATTAGCGCAAAGTCAGGCGCTCTGAACGCCTGCCACTCGGTTACAATAACCAGGAAGTCAGCACCGTCAAGGGCAGATTCCTTAGTTCCCATAAGTTTTAAGTCGCTGCGGCTACCATAAATCCTTTGGGTTTCTTCCATCGCTTCGGGATCGTAAGCCTGAACGCAAGCGCCGGCTTCCCAAAGCGCTTCCATTAATACACGACTCGACGCTTCGCGCATGTCGTCGGTGTTAGGTTTAAACGATAGTCCCCACAGCGCAACAGTCTTCCCTTTAATATCGCCTTTGAAATGGCGTTGAATGTAGGAAAAAAGCTTTTCTTTCTGTTCGTAATTTACCGCTTCTACTGATTCCAAAATCCGGGCTTTATACCCGACCCCATTCGCACTGCGAACGAGCGCTTGCACGTCCTTGGGGAAACAAGACCCGCCATAGCCGCATCCGGGATAAATAAACTGGTAGCCAATGCGACGATCTGAACCTATACCGCGGCGCACGTTTTCAATATCTGCCCCAAAAAGCTCAGCCAAATTCGCAATTTCGTTCATAAAGCTAATTTTGGTTGCGAGCATACAGTTAGCCGCATATTTCGTGAGCTCGGCGCTGCGAATATCCATGATAATCACTTTATCGTGATTACGGTTAAAAGGCGCATATAACTCACGAAGCTTATCTTTTGCTTTTTCACTATCTGTACCCAGCACTATTCTATCAGGACGCATGCAGTCACTTACCGCAGCTCCCTCTTTAAGGAATTCAGGGTTAGATACCACATCGAAGCTGACGTTTTTATCCAGCGCGGTCAGTGTTTCGTTAACTTTGGCTTTCACCTTATCTGCAGTGCCAACTGGCACCGTAGACTTGTTAATAATAATTTTATGGGAAGTCATATGCTCAGCAATGGTTTTTGCCACTGCTAACACATACTTGAGATCAGCTGATCCATCTTCGTCTGGCGGCGTGCCTACTGCAATAAATATAAGTTCGCCGTGCTCAACGCCTTTCTGCGCGTCGGTAGTAAAGCTTAATCTGCCACCTTCGTAGTTGCTGGTCACTAACGGTGTTAAGCCGGGTTCATATATCGGAATAACACCATTTTTAAGGTTATCCACTTTGTTCTGGTCTACATCAATACAAACAACTTCATGACCCACTTCAGCAAGCACAGCTGCTTGTACTAAACCTACATATCCAATACCGAAAACTGTGACTTTCACAACCCTTCCTTAAAAACATTCCGTTTTGTCGTAGTTAATAAATCTTTCCTGTCGGGAACATCCAAAGTAAAAATGTCTCGAAAGTGCGACATTTTTACAGGAGACTCATGACACGCTCGTGACATCACATAGAGTCAATTTTTCCCGTCCTGCCTTTAATGCCATCAATCAGACCTCGCAGAACATAGTGTCCACGTAGCTTCCCTTCCGGAAACCACCATCTATTTACCGCCCAACGTAAAGGTAAAACCGGTAAGTGACGGCACTTCCAATATAGGGGAACGTACTGGCGTCGAGAAAGTATAAGCACATTGCGTACCTGATAGTACAATCTTACTGGCGCACCGCGCTTAAAGTTCAATCCTAGTATGCGATGACGCGCGTCTCCTTGACGATGACGCATCTTTATATTATGAGATTGGACAATGGAAAAGCCTTTATAACGAGCTCTCCAGCACCATTCGTGGTCAACACCATCAATAAAAAGGGCTTCGTCCTTTTTACCAATTGCATTAAACATCGATAAATTTATTAGCATACCCGATGCAATAATTTGACGTACTTCCGCCAATCCGTCTTTAAGTTGTAAGGCCTTTTGCAGTCGCGGTTGCACAGGCGCATTATTAAACTCACAGACAATCATGGGTCCAATGGCTGCTACTTGAGTAAAGTGATGTGTCGCAGATTGATATTCGGAGAGTAAACCAAAAAGTAACTCTTCCGTTAGTTGACTGTCTTGATCCAGCACCAATCCGTATTCTGCGCCCATATCCTGTAACGCCTGAATTCCCTCGTTTTGTGCTGCGGCTATGCCAACATTCGCGGGGCAGTGGATGTACTTAACATTGAAATTTTGATGGGAAAGAGGAACAGGAGAATTATCGACCAGCACCACTGGCCAATTTATCTCATTTAGTTTGTTTATCATCTTCTCCAGATGCGCGATCTGAGGATGATAAAGAATGATAACGGCACCGACTTTCAATGTTTTATAATTTTTTCCAAAAGTAAGCGGTCAAACTTGTAAGCGAGCTTGACTACTTTTGCAGGCATTAAACGTAAACAAAGCACGCCACACGCGTAGGTCACATTCCAAAGGGTAAAACGACGAAGCGCTTTCATAGCATATATACGCGCCTTAAACTCATTAACAGACTTAGCAAACCCTCTGCGTTTATAAAAGTCGTTCACTCTTCTAAATTCAAGCAACCTTTCTTTAAGGTTCCTAAAAACAAAACCGTGCGAAGCTAATGTTATCCACAAAAAATAATCTTGTGTATTTAGTAGATCAGCATCATACCGGAAGCCTTGAGCAAAAACATCATACCGAATGGTCACCGTAGGATGATTTAGTGTACACCTTCTAGGTAGCATTCTGACAATCTTTTTGTGGGAAGCAGGCATTACCCGCGCCCCCACTTTATTGCCTTCTTCATCAATTTCAGTTAAACCCGAACCTAAAACAGCTACATGCTCATGATGCTGTAAATAACTGATTTGCCTTTCCAGTCTTTCTGGCTTAGAAACATCATCTGCGTCCATTCTAACGAAATATTTAGGCGAAATACAAAAACCCCATTCGATCGCCTTATTCATACTTGCTGCTAGGCCTATATTGGTTTCGTTCTGCAGCAACACGATTCGGGAGTCTCGCTCGGAAAACGCAAGAAGCAGCTCCATAAGCTCTGCGAGAATGGTTCCATCAATAACAATAACGAAAACGAAAGCATCCAGAGTTTGCTGAAGAATGCTGTTGACGGCCTGTTCAACCCAGTTAACTCTGTCTCCGTTATATACAGCCATTGCGATTAGTGTATCGCACGACGGTAAAGTAGCTGCATCAGACAAGATTTTAAAAGAAGTAGACAAAAGACCCGCCAATAGCTAAAGAAGTAGTTAAAATTAGAGGGGGGGAAACATAGCAAAAAACGGGGAAAGAGTCCTGCACTATTTAGGAGCGTGCCACCAGTAGTGGCCGCTTTCAAAAAAGAATTCCCTGGACACGCTTAAGCGTGTCGCCAGTTTTTAACGGTTCGTATCAATTGCCAGATATTCTGGATGACGAGGCTGTAAATCATCAACAATCCAATAAAACCCCAGAACATGACAGCTTCTGGAACACGATAAAACTCACCAAGTACGCCGATCAGGCAATAGCAAGAGCCGAGTAGAAGGATAGCCACGAGAGCTTGTTTGGAGCTCAGTCCCGCTCGCATAAAAATGTTATGGAGGTGCTTTCGATCAGGACGCAGCATAGATTGTCCTTTTCGCGCACGTCGATACATGATCGCAGCCATATCCATTAATGGCAAACCTATTAGCCACACCCCCGTAATTGGCCTGAACGCTGCAGAACTGCCTTGGGTATGATCCACTAAAAGCCACACTATCGTAAGCCCTACAAACATGCTGCCAGCGTCACCCATGAAAATTTTGTTGCCCTTGAAACCCTTCCAGCTCAAATTGAAGGCAAGAAATGGAACTATCGCGGCCACAATAATCAGAGGTTCCATAATCGCGCCGCCATTGCCTGTCGCGAGAAGAAAACCCACGACAGTTAAAAGCACAATGAGGCTCATTCCCCCTGCAAGTCCATCAATACCATCAATCATGTTGAAGGCATTGATAACACCCACCACGCAAACAATGGTGAAAAAATAACCGCCCAAACCAAGCGTGACATTTCCGATACCAATAATATCGCCTAGAGAAGTGATGTAATTCTGCGCGCTCCACGCCATAATCGAGGCGACGCCAAATTGGCACACCAAGCGTCCTTTCGCGCTGAGTTCGAAACGGTCGTCCATCATTCCCAATAAAACAATAAACGCCGAGGCAGTAAAAAATAAGGGGTTGTTTTTCATCCACACATCAGTAGCCACACTGGCTACTAACACAGCCATAAAAATGGCTACTCCCCCGGTAAGGGGAACAATACCAGCATGTCGTTTGCGAAAGCTGGGTTGATCCACCAATCCGAATTGGTGGGCTAGAGGCGTCATTACGACCAGGAGTATCAGCGCAACAAAAAAAGCCGTAAATAACGGTACAAATTGCAAATAGTCAAACATTCTTATCTAAGGTCCCTTGTAGCCAGGCACTTCTTTTTGCCAATGCAATTTTGCCGCTTCGTTCTATGAATTCTGGGGCAATCCATTTTACAACCACTTCCATTTTATTTCTGCCAGACAAGACGTAATCCAGTAATGAGAGTCTGGATCTGAAATCTCGCCATATGATAGTAAACATTCAAAAAGCTGACCAGCCCTAAATGATAAAATACCTGACTACGCCCGCACTTTTTATTGTTGTAAGCCATTTTTTAACCAACTCCTCTTTCAAACGCACTAAAAGTCTCTGTAGGAACTGTAATTTTTAAACTTTATGGTATGCTATGCGCCAATTTGCTCTAAGGACGTCATATTAGAATGGTAAGCAAACGGCGAATCTTTTTAAGCGTGATTGGCCTCTCCGTTTTCTTGTCGGGGTGCGCTTCACAACCGACAAGTGTAGAGGCAGACATTCCCTTGGTTCATGCCAACCTCACGCAGGCCGCTGTTTTTGATGATGCAATCTTCATTCCAGCGGGAATCTACCCGACCGATCAACTTATCGAAGTAGATAACCACAGTTATCAAGTGGGCAAAAAATACTGGTCCGCTCGTGGACAGGAATGCCGGAAACTGTTGTTGGTCGACTCATCTGCATCAGTTGCAAATGTAAAGCGGTCAATGTGTAAAATGGATGGGCGCTGGTTGTTACTCAGCCCTTTAGTGCAATCCGCGAAGATCCTAACAGAAGCAGGATAACAGGTAATGAAAGGTTTTTCTTTAGCACGCATGCTATTGGTAGCAGGTACTTTATTATCTGCCGTGATAATGCGTGATGTTTATGCACAATCCGCCGAACAAATCGAGCAACTTCGCCAGCAAGTGCAGCAACAAGGCGGAACAAGTTCTGCTGCTGCGGCCAATGTGTCACCAATGTCGCTAGGCTCTTCTGCATCTCGTACTATTCAAAGCGCAAACGCCAGTCAACCGTCAGTTGGACAATATTCTTCGCAGCCTCGCGCTGGCCTTCCATTACCTGGCGAACCTACCATAGATACGGTTTATCCTGCCCAGGAGCCTATAGTTAACCCTCCTTTTGCTGCCAACCTTTTCATTGGAGGGTTCGAATCAGAACGTACAAACGGATTAAATGATAACTATCTTATCGCTCCTGGAGATAAAATTTCTATTTGGATGTGGGGCGCAGTTAACTATTCAGATGTTGTTACTGTTGATAATCAAGGAAACATTTTTATTCCGAATATCGGTCCGGTTCATCTTGCTAACTCCCCGGCCGGATCGGTAAACCAGACTGTTACGTCAACCATTAAACAGGTCTATACCAACGATACAAACGTCTACGTTAACTTACTAACCTCTACGCCAGTTTCTGTGTTTATTTCCGGACCCGTATTGCGTCCAGGTCAGTATGCGGGACAAGCGTCTGATAGCGTACTTTATTATTTGAAAAGAGCTGGCGGTATTGATTTTCTTCGCGGCAGTTTCAGACAGATTGATATACGCCGGAACGGGAAAATTATAGCATCTGCAGATTTATACCGTTTTATTAAAGATGGCTATTTACCCGAAGTCGCGTTTAAAGATGGCGATACTATTTTGGTAAGACCCATTGGCCAAACCGTGGTAGTAGAAAATGGCGCCAGAAACAGCTTTACATTCGAATTTAAAAGCGACGAGTTATTAGGTGAGACACTAACAGAATACGCGCGACCTAATGATTTTATCAGTCACGTTTCAGTAGCTGGCGTAAGAGAAAACGGGCAATTTGCTCGCTATTTCGCATTAAACGATTTCACTAATTTTCCTCTTCAAGGTGGAGATCTCGTTGAATTTGTTGACGATCATGAAGAGCAAATCTATCGAATAAATGTCGCTGGCAGCCATACCAGTGCGTCACAAATTATGGTAGATAAAGGCACGCGTTTACAAGATGTGCTTAACTTCGTTGAAATTGATCCTTCCTTATCTGACGCCCAGAATGTTTATTTGCTTAGAAAAAGTGTAGCAGTTAAGCAAAAGGAGATTATTGAAGAAGGATTGCAGCGTCTTGAGCGAAGTGTGCTGACTGCACCGATAGGTTCGACGGGAGAAGGCGCTATACGCGTACAAGAAGCGCAACTGGTTTCAGACTTTATTGCGCGCGCTCGTGAAATTGAACCTCTGGGAAAAGTCATTGTGTCTGAGAATGGAGACATTGCTAATATTCTATTAGAGTCTGGCGACACCATCGTTATTCCAGAAGTGACGGATCTTATTCATATCGGTGGTGAAGTGTTGTTACCCCAGTCTGTCGTTTTTAACCCTGATGCAACCACTGAAGATTACATCGCTTGGGCAGGTGGATTCACGCAGAGAGCGGACGATGAACGCATATTAATCATCCGCAAAAATGGAAATGTAGCGTTCGACAGCGTTGATGGAAGCTTTTGGTCTGCGGGCAAAAAAGATTTAACACTTGAAGCCGGCGATCAAATCGTCGTTCTTCCTGCAATCGACGTTAAGTCCTTACAGGCAATAAAAGATATCACGCAAATTATCTATCAAATCGCTGTTGCGGCCAACGTTGCGCTGGAGTAAGTGTGATTTCTTTCAGAGAGCATCTTTCTGCGTGGAAAAAGGTGATTTTCGCCCTCTATCTACGGGAATTACAAAGCAAATTTAATGATAAGCTTGGCCTGAGCTGGGCTTTTTTTGAACCCTTTCTCTTTATTTTTGTAATGTCATTTGTTCGAGGGTTTATTAGCGGCAAGATAGTGCACAGCATTCCGCTGTTTGCCTTTATGATGATAGGTTTGGTTGGCATTCAATCTTTTATGAGTTCACTAAGTAATGTCTCTGGTTCAATAAAAAAGAATAAGCCTCTTTACGCATTTAGGCAGGTACAGCCACTATCATCGGTGATAACTTCTGGTTTCTTAGAGTTTATTATCAAATGCGGCGTTATTCTCTTACTGTCCCTTGCACTATACTTAACGGACAGCACTTTTGTAATTGACGATCCTTTACTTCTGATATACCTTTTTTTAAGCCTGTGGGCATTCTCAATTTCCTTAAGCTTACTTTTTGGCATAGCGGCATCGTTTGTTCCGGAAGTGAACAAGCTACGTTCTATGTTAACACGGCCTCTCTTTTTTATTTCGTGTACCTTTTTCAGTCTTCAAGATATTCCCGAAGAATACTGGCCTTGGCTGACGTGGAACCCGTTGGTACATTTTATTGAACTGGCAAGATATGCCTGTTTCCCTTCTTATGGTGATAAAGGGGTGAGTCTGCAGTTTGCTACGGAATGTACATTAATCACAGTGTTTTTTAGTTTAGCCGTATATCATATTTCTTGGAAAAAGTTACTGGCGCGATGATTAAAATATCCAATTTAACCAAAAGCTATCCAAGCCGCCTCGGCCCTCAATATGTATTCAAGAACTTGAATTTTACGTTTCCCACGGAAAATAACGTTGCCATTTTAGGTAAGAACGGAACGGGTAAATCAACTTTATTCCGCATGCTCGCTAAAAGCGAATATCCTGATCGCGGTTCTATTATTTCTAATAAAACGATGTCGTGGCCGGTAGCCTTGCAAACTGGGATTCATCCACATATGTCAGGCAGAGAAAATGCAAGATTTATCGGTCGCATTAATAATGTGCGATCTTTAACTCAATATGAAAATGCTGTACAGGAATTTGCCGAAATCGGAAAACAATTTGACTTACCGGTTAGGAACTACTCTTCGGGTATGAGAGCGAAGCTCGTATTTGCTTGCTGTATGAATATAGATTTTGATATTTATTTAATTGATGAAGCTACATCAGTAGGTGACCCAGGGTTTCGTAAAAAGGCGAAAGTCACATTGAAAGAGAAAGCAAAAACTTCTGGGGTGGTAATGGTGAGCCATGAACTGGATCAAATACGCGAGTATTGTACCTCTGCGGTCTTAATTCAAAAAGGCAAGCTAAAGTTTTATGAAGATTTAGAAGAAGGCATTTCGGCTTATACCGAAGAAGGTAAAAAATAAAGCCGATTAACTCGTATTAGGTATAAAAATAGTGCAAGAACAGTTTCAGAAATACATAAAGACAGTAAAAAAGAATTCTCTTATTCTGGTAATTTTTCCATGGGTAGTTTATGCACTTTATTTGGTATTTATTGCTTCACCGCAATATGAAAGTCAGAGCAAGTTGATAATTAAATCTACCGATGGGGGAAGTTCTTTTGATCCGTCAATGCTGTTATCGACAGTATCTGTTGCCACAAGTGCCACTGACAGTCAACTTGTAGAAGCGTTCATACTCTCTTCTGACATGCTCCACTATTTAGATCGTGAACTGAACTTAAGTGAACACTATCGTTCTGAAAAAGCGGATATTTTTAGCCGCTTAACCCACGCATTTAGTGAAGAAGAGCTAATGGATTATTATCTTAACCATATTGAAGTAAGTGTAGATTCTGCATCTTCTATTATTACTTTAACCACTAGAGGTTTTACGCCTGAAATAGCTAATAATATTAATAAAGCTATTGTTCGTCACGCAGAGTCGTTCATCAATGAAATTAGCAATAATCTGGCAAAATCTAAACTACGTTTTGCTCAAGGTGAGCATGATATTGTAGAAAATAAACTTCAAAAATCCAAAACGCAAATTCTTGAATTTCAATCTAAGCATAATGTTTTAGATCCCACCGCTGAAGGCGCTGCATTTCAACAAATAGGTTTTTCTCTACAAGCCACACTAGCGCAGAAACAAGCAGAACTAAATACGCTTACTACTATGATGTCGGATATTGCTCCAGAGGTACAAAATGCTAAGCGCCAGATAAAAGCTCTTCAAAAGCAAATAAATGAACAAAAAAAGAAGATCAGTGGTCCTGATGACTTAGATTCGCAAATTTCTGTCAGCGAGCTCATGGCTCAGTACAGTAATTTACAAGTGCAACTTCAACTGGCCATCCAGGCATATTCTTCTTCACTTATTACTTTGGAAAGCGCAAGGGTTGAAGCATATCAGCAACTACAACATCTTGTAACGATAGAAAAGCCCACCTTTCCAGAAGAAAATAAATATCCCAGAATTGTTTATAATTTAACGCTCTTCGCTGTTATTTTATTTGTTTTATACGGCACAATAAGAATTATTGTAGCTACAATAAAAGAGTTATAAGTACGAATGATGGATGACCGTGTTGGCATTGTCCTCGCTGGAGGTTCAGGAACCCGTTTACACCCTTTAACCAAAGTAGTAAGCAAACAGTTGATGCCGGTTTACGACAAACCGATGATCTATTACCCGCTGTCTACGCTTATGTTAGCTGGGATCCGTGACATTCTCATTATTACTACGCCTGAAGAGCAAGGGCGGTTTCAAGAACTGCTTAATGACGGTAGTCATTTAGGGATAAATTTACAGTATATCGTTCAACCTTCTCCTGATGGATTGGCCCAGGCTTTTATTCTGGGCGAAGAATTTATTGCCGGACGCCCCAGCACACTTATTCTTGGCGACAATATTTACTATGGCCATGATATGGTTAAGTCTTTAAAAGCTGCAGCTGACAAACCAGACCGAGCGACAATTTTTGGCTATCATGTTCAGGATCCCGAACGTTACGGTGTCGTCGACTTCGATGAAAACGGTAAAGCTACCAGTATTGAAGAAAAGCCTGCTCAACCCAAATCCCATTATGCGGTTACCGGCTTGTACTTTTATCCTCCTGAAGTCGTAAGTATTGCAAAAAGCATAAAGCCCTCCTCTCGCGGGGAGTTAGAAATTACAGACGTAAATAACGTATTTCTAAAACGAGGCCTGCTTGATGTCGAGGTAATGGGCCGTGGTTCCGCCTGGTTGGATACCGGTACTATAGATAGTCTTCTTGATGCGGCAAACTTCATTGCTGCTATAGAAAAAAGACAAGGACTCAAAGTGTGCTGTCCAGAAGAAATAGCTTATCGCTCTGGGTACATCAATAAAGAGCAACTTAAAGCCCTGGCTAAACCGCTGGTAAAAAGCGGTTATGGTAAATATTTAATACAAATTCTGAACGAAAATATTTTTTAATTATGCAAATAATTAAAACTGCAATAAATGATGTAAAAATTGTAGAGCCAAAAGTTTTCGGTGATGAACGCGGCTACTTTATGGAAAGCTTCCGCGACAACTGGTTTCGTAAACACTGTGCTGACGTACAATTTGTTCAGGATAATCGTAGCCGTTCGAAACAGGGAATCCTGCGAGGACTGCATTATCAGCTTGAACAGACTCAGGGAAAATTAGTATCGGTTACCGAAGGTGAAGTTTTTGACGTTGCTGTGGACATGCGCAAGTCTTCTCAGACTTATGGAAAGTGGGTAGGCGTACATTTAACGGCTGAGAATAAGCACATGTTGTGGGTACCTGAAGGGTTCGCACACGGGTTCTATGTTATTTCTGAATTTGCTGAGTTCAGCTATAAATGTACAGACTACTATCATCCCGCATCCGAAGTCTCTCTAGCATGGAATGATCCCTCGGTAAATATCGCATGGCCTCTAGTAAATGGAATTGCTCCTTCACTTTCAGCAAAAGATCAGGAAGGTTATGCCTTTGCAGACGCTCCTTTCTTTTTGTAACGCTCTTTCGAGAAAAATATGATAACTATTATAGGAAAAAGTGGTCAACTTGCGAGCGAACTACAAGAGAGCCTATCTTCATTTGAGAAGCGAGCGCTCGGTCGCCACGATATCGACTTAATGTCTCACGGCGCTATTGCAACGGCACTTGATAGCCACAAACCTGCCGCTATCATTAATGCATCTGCCTATACAGCAGTTGATAAAGCCGAGTATGAAAAAGAGGCAGCGTACGCTCTAAACAGCACGGCGGTTAAAAATCTCGGTGAATACTGCGCATCCAGAAACATACACTTAGTACAGGTTTCTACAGATTATGTTTTTAACGGCACGCACTCCTCTCCAATATCAACAGAAGCCCCACGTCAGCCCTTAGGGGTATACGGCGCGAGTAAAGCGGCGGGCGAAGAAGCGCTTGAGCACATCGAAGCACTTTCATATTGCATTATTCGCACTGCCTGGGTGTACTCTGTTTTCGGAAATAATTTTGTACACACCATGTTGCGTTTAATGGCTGAAAAACCGCAGTTACGTGTGGTCGCTGATCAAATTGGTTCACCAACCTGGGCGAAAGGCTTGGCTGCAGCATGTATTTTTGCAGCGGAACGTAAAGTTTCAGGAATTCATCATTGGACAGACCTTGGTGTAGCGAGCTGGTATGATTTTGCCGTAGCTATTCAACGTATTGGCGTCAAACAAGGGCTTTTAAATACAGCTATCCCTATACAACCCATAACTACTGCCGATTTCCCCACTCCGGCTGCCCGGCCTGCATATAGCGTATTGGATAAACAGAGCCTTACAAAGGTATTTGCTGAGTTGCCACAAGATCATTGGGAAAACCAGTTGGAAAAAATGATGACGGATTTAGTTAAATGACAAACGCCTACAATAATATGAAAAAATCATTACTCGTTACCGGCGGCGCCGGATTTATTGGAGCAAACTTCGTCCACTATTGGTTAGCCAATCATCCCGATGATAAGGTGGTTGTGCTGGATGCACTTACTTACGCAGGCAATCGCGAAAGCCTGGCGATGGTAGAAGACAATGCTAATTTTACTTTTGTCCACGGCGACATTTGCAATAGTGAATTAATAGTTAATCTATTCAAAGAACACGAAATTGATACTCTGGTTCACTTTGCCGCGGAATCCCATGTAGATCGTTCGATTACAGGGCCCGATGCTTTCATCGAAACGAATATTTTGGGTACCTATTCGTTGTTAAAAGCTGCCAAGCAGGTGTGGCTAGACGATGCTATTGCTGAAAAAGGCACGCCAAAGCCCCATCGCTTTCACCACGTATCGACTGATGAAGTTTATGGGACGCTGGAGAAGGACGATCCCGCCTTTTCCGAAACTACGGCCTATGCACCAAACTCGCCGTATTCGGCTAGTAAAGCGGCATCCGACCATCTCGTTAGAGCGTATCACCACACTTATGGCTTGGAAGTGACCACGAGTAACTGCTCAAATAACTATGGTCCTTTTCACTTCCCTGAAAAGCTTATTCCGCTAGTTATTACCAATATTCTTTATAATAAGGCATTACCGGTATACGGTGATGGTCAACAAATTCGCGACTGGTTATATGTAGAAGACCATGCACGAGGAATAGAAAAAGTCCTGCTGCAAGGTGCTATCGGTGAAAACTATAATATCGGTGGGCACAACGAATGGGCTAATATTGATATCGTCAAGCTGGTATGCAAACTTATGGATGAGCAGTTCGCGCAAAATCCTGAGCTGGCCTCGCGCTTTGCTCAAGCCACGCATGCTGCAAATGGCTGTAGTGCAGACCTTATCACCTACGTTACTGATCGTCCTGGCCACGACAGACGTTATGCTATCGATGCAACGAAAAGCCAGAGTGAACTCGGTTACACTCCTTTCGAATCGTTTAACTCAGGCATCAGTAAGACATTAAACTGGTATCTCGATAATGAAAGCTGGTGGGCACCTTTGTTAAAAAATCAGCTATAAAAAGCATAACACACCGGGAGTACACCCTCGGTGTGTTGGCGTAAACCACCGTTATTGCCAGGCCTCTCATCACTTCTCCACTTTCCTCCGCCGCTTTGCTTGTATATATTCGGATCCTTTAGTATAACGTTCTAGCTTTTGCGGATCTTATAAACAGAAGAGGCTAATAACGACATAGCTACCCGCTTCGCAAAAGACATATAATAAAACCTATACGGAACTCTATTGTGACAACAAAAATCTCTAACGATACAAGTTTTTTCGGCCATCCAGGCGGCTTACAAACCCTATTTTTTACTGAAATGTGGGAGCGCATGAGCTACTACGGTATGCGGGCGCTTCTCGTCATTTTTATGATGATAAGCATTGAGGAACAAGGCCTTGGTTTCTCAAAAGACAATGCTTACGCTATTTATGGTCTTTATACCGGTGCTGTCTATTTTATGGGACTATCCGGCGGCTGGATTGCTGACCGACTCCTAGGTGGTCAAAGAGCTGTTTGGTATGGCGGTATCATCATCATGCTGGGGCACATCGTTCTAGCTATTCCTTCTAACAACACTTTTTTTATCGGCTTAATTCTGGTTGTACTTGGCACCGGGCTGTTGAAGCCAAACATCAGCGCAATGGTTGGGCAGTTGTATGGTGAAAAAGACGCGCGCAGAGATAGTGGCTACACCATCTATTATATGGGGATAAACCTTGGATCGATAATTGGTAATATCGGTTGTGGCTATCTTGCTGCCAACTACGATTACCATCTCGCATTCGGATTAGCAGCTATCGGAATGGCAATCGGTTTAATCCAATACAAAATAACACAACCTAAGCTTCACGGAATCTCCAGTGCTCCTACCGTTGAAATGTCAAAAGCCGGAGTGCAGCGCAGTTGGTTAGCCGTTATTGCTTTTCTGATCGCGCTTGTCATTGTTACTGCACTAACTTCTCTAGGCATTCTGGTTATTGATGTTGTGGCTGTTGCCACCTATGTTGCATATATTTTTACCGCTATTTTCTGTCTTTACTACGCCAGTATCTATTTTATGGGGAATCTGACGGGTGATGAGAAGAAGCGTTTAATTGCCCTACTGCTGATATGTATTGTATCCGCCTGTTTCTGGGCGGGATTTGAGCAAGCAGGTTCTTCTTTAAACGTGTTTGCCTTTGAAAATACCCAAAGAATGATCGGCGATTTCGAAATTCCCACCGCCTGGTTTCAGTCTCTCAATTCCATCTTTATTATCACGCTATCACCATTTTTCGCTGTATTGTGGATAAAGCTTGGGCAGCGCATGATGGACCCTTCCTACGGACTAAAATGCGCGTTAGGAATTCTCATTATGGCCAGCGGCTTTATTGTCATGTTTTTTGCTGCTCAGTTGGCGGCCAGTGGACTAAAAGTCGCGCCTTACTGGCTAGTCGCGACGTACTTCCTGCATACAGTGGGCGAACTTTGCTTAAGTCCCGTTGCACTTAGCGCAGTCAGTAAACTTTCTCCGAAGCGCTTCGCCGGACAAATGATGGGGCTTTTTGTTCTCACCTATTCTATCGGCAACGTGATTGCTGGCGTGTTGGCCGGTGCGTTTGGAGGCGAAGAATCCGAAGTGAGCGAGCTGTTTTTGAATATCGTGGTATTTGCAGGCGGTGTTGGTATCGTGGTGCTTGTGCTTTCCCGTCTAACTAAGAAGTGGGAAGAACTGGCGGACAAAGAGCACAAGGATGAAGATCTTCCTGTCTCCCGTTAGGAAAAAACGCTAAATGCAAAGCGGCTTTATTCCCGCCCCACATTAGCCTACAATAAGCCGCTGTAAACGTTTTCCCGTGCAGCGGCTTGCTTTTATCAGAGACTTTATGGCGCTATTTTTTACTACCCGACATATTCCACAACTGCAGGGGCTGCCGCTTTCAGAACGAATGCAGCGCTTGGAAGCTGCAGCAAGAAAAATGACTGCACCTGAGAAGACCTTTCTTAACGTTCTTAAGCTTTTAATTATAGTCCCCGTCTTTGCGCTGATATTAAGAACAGCAACAGACTGGTCATCCTTAATTTGGGCTGGCGCCGTATTTTTACTTTATCCCAGCGTTGTTAAGCCAATTCAATATTCTATAAGTGCAAAATATTTGCCTCAACAAGCATCCAAGGAGTGAGAATGAAAACGATTCTGGTAACAGGCGGAGCCGGCTATATCGGCAGCCACACTACCCTGCAATTACTGGAGCAAGGTTACAAGGTAGTTGTGCTGGATAATCTGGTTAACTCCAGCGCAGAATCTTTACGTCGTGTAGAGGCTCTTACTGATAAAACCGTCACTTTTGTACAAGGAGACATTCGAGACGATGCTGTTCTTACTGAGATTTTCAGCGAGAACAACATTGATGCTGTTATTCATTTCGCAGGATTAAAAGCCGTTGGTGAATCAGTGGCGAAGCCTCTCGAATATTACGAAAATAACGTGTATGGCACGCTTTCGCTCTGTAAAGCGATGAGCCGTCATAATGTTAAGAATATCGTATTCAGTTCCTCAGCTACCGTATACGGCGATCCTGTCTCTTTGCCCCTGCATGAGAAAATGGCCACTGGACATCCTACCAATCCTTATGGAATGTCTAAGCTTATGGTCGAGCACGTACTTACCGATCTATACCAATCAGATAACAATTGGAATATCGTTGTGCTGCGCTACTTCAACCCGGTGGGCGCTCACGAATCGGGGCAAATTGGTGAAGATCCAAACGGTATTCCTAACAACTTGATGCCTTATATTTCCCAGGTCGCTACGGGCAAGCTTGAACAATTGAGCGTGTTCGGAGACGACTATAATACCAAAGATGGTACCGGCGTAAGAGACTATATTCATGTGGTGGATCTTGCTAGCGGTCATTTAAAGGCGTTGGATCGTCTTGCTCTAAATAGCGGCTTAGATATTTATAATCTGGGAACCGGCCAAGGGTACTCAGTTCTTGAAATGATTCATGCCTTTGAAGCCGCCTCGGGCAAATCCATTAACTACCGCATTGCCCCCAGACGCAGTGGCGACATTGCCGCCTGTTACGCTGATCCAACATTAGCGGCAACGGAATTAAACTGGCACGCCGAGAAAAGTCTTGAGGATATGTGTCAGGATGTATGGCACTGGCAATCAAAAAATCCTTCTGGATACTCAAAATAATTGATCAGGAAGGGACGTCACGCAGGGCGAGTCAATATTTATTAAACGAAAAGTGAAGTTTCTTAGCCGAACTTCTGGAGCATGGATGCTCCAGCAGAGCCATCAGGGATGATTTTATTGCGTTTCGGATAACAAACTTTTATATATTTTCACAGCTGATGGTTTTTCGCTCACTCATGCGGTTGCCCTGGGTCATCACGCCCTTTGAACCATGAAAGACTGCCGCGTTAAATTTCAACATGGCGTTATGAAGCATGAATTGCTAACCACGCTTTGTAGAAGCGGCTTTTGGCTACTGCTAGCTGTTTTCCCGCTATCCAGCCATTCATTCTGGTGGTTATCCACCACGGAACCAATAGCCAGAATTACATGACCAGGAGTTGGGCGTAACACTAATAGTAAATTTTACGCCCGCCCCAAGAAATTTTAATTTTCCTTTTCCGCTTCTTCTAACTGCTCTTCTTCTACTGGTTCTGGAGCATCCATTTCGCCAAGCATTGATTCAAATTCAGCAAAATCATCTAGCTGATCTTCCTCTATCGCTTTATCACCGCTTTTGCCATCAGTGACTTTGTATTCAAGATTCTGAAAATAAGCGTTTTTAACAAAGGCATAGTCATCTACAGATTGCTCAAGTTGCTTCTCCTGATCAATAAGCGCTGCCCGCCCTTCTAATGCAGACACAACCCAACGTGCCAGCGTAAAGTTGCTGTTAAGAATAGTAAGCGGATAATACATATTGTCTACGACTCGTCCGGTAAAACTGCGAGGATCACTTGGCCCAGCTGCCGGCACCATAAGATAGGGCCCGGTGCCAATCCCCCAAACGCCGAGAACTTCGCCGAAATCCTCTTCTTTAACCGTTATTCCCATTTTGTCAGCAACATCAATGGTCCCCAACAACCCTACTGTAGAGTTGATAAGAAAGCGCGCAAGGCTGTCCATCCCCTGATCAAACTTTCCCTGCAACAAATTATTAAAAAAGTTACCTGGCTCTTCCAGATTCTCTGCAGCATTGAGTAATCCGGTACGGGCAAACTGGGGCACCACTGTTACATAACCCACTGTAACCGGGCGTAATACATAGGCATCTAACACTTCCCAGTTAAAATCCCATACTACCCGGTTGACTGGCTCTAAGGGATCCCGCGGATCTCCAGCATCCTGCTGTTGAACAGCTTGTGCTTGTTCTTCAGAAGAGGTGCTGGCGCATCCTGTTATGGCGCCAGAGGCCAGAATCAGGCCGACGAGCATGGCTTTTTTGATTGCTATCACTTCCGTTCCTTGCTGATGATTATGGTATGGCTTGAAGTTTGTCCCGCGACCACCTTTGCGTTGAGCTCCCCTTCCAGATCACCGGGAGAAGGAGCAACGTCTGCATCAGTAGAAATGCGAGCAACCAGCCGAGCTTGTTCAAGTTGAGCTAAAGAATAGCTGGGTAACATGGCATTATCCGTGGTTAGCGTTACTTTTACAGGAAAATTTTGTAACGGCATTTTTACCACTGCTGCCGGCATGCGGTTATCGCTGTTCGCATCCTGTGCAAACACGATTAAGAAGCCTTGTTCAGGTAACTTACTTTTTAACTCTTCGGCTATCGACACCTCGATAGTAAATCCCGGGGTAGCTGTTGTATCAAGTTCGCTTCCCTGTGGTACATCCTGAATCTGATTCTCTAACTCCGCCAGACGACCGGCTAATTGCGTCAGCATGTCGTTATTTTCAGGCAGTTTATTTTTTATTTGTTCATAGTATTGGCGAGTGGTATCTGCATCACCAAGTTGAGCTGACACCACTGCCATCATCAATGCTAAATTGTCATTTTCAGGATTTTCAGATAGTAACCCTTGCAACACTTCTTGAGCACGTTGAAATTTGGCTGCTTCCCCTGTCACCATCAGTGCCTGTGCATAACTTATCCTCGTAGCCGTACTTTGAGGATCAATGGCAAGCGCGCGCTCAATGGCCTCGATAGCCTGCACATCCTGACCAAGCGACATCCACAACCGCCCCAAAAACATCCACCCACGAGCATCTTCCGGTGAACCGCGGAGGCGCTGGCGGATGGCCAAAGCCAAGTCTCTCACATCCTCGGTGTTGAACTGCTCACTCTTACCCGCTGCAAGCTGTTCTGATAATCGGGGCAAAGCATCAATAGCATGTTGAACCCGCGCAACTTTATCCAACTGATTCACATTAAAATAGACTATTATTCCGACTAAAAGCGCAGCTATCGCCCCAACAGATAAAGGTAAGACGCCAGTACGTGAGCCTTCTTTTTGCAATGATGTCTCATCAACCAGTGCGAGCTTTAGTTCGTCGCTTGCCTGGCGCCGATCGTGTTCAGATATAACGCCCTCTGAAGCTTCCCGCTCCAGCTCTTCCAGCCGCTGCTTAACGATTTGCACATTCGTCAATGAATCCTGAACCATACTATTGCGACGGCGCAACCATGGCCAACATACAAGCAACATTGTAAATGCAAGTAACCCTGCCACAATCAGGTAAAATGATGTCCACGACATTACTTATCTTGCTCCAGCATCTTGTTGGCCTTTTCAAGTTTCACAGCCATATCTTCAGGTAGCGCTGGTTTTCTGCGGCGAATAATAACGAGTCCCGCTCCCACTGCAAACAGCACGGGTAGTAACCAAAGCCACACCGTTGCAAAAGTAACAGGCGGGTTATAATAGACGAAATCGCCATATCTGGCTTTCATGTAATCGATGACTTCTTGCTCTGATTTTCCTTGCTTAAGCAGGGAATACACCTTACGTCGCATGTCATGCGCAATCATCGCATCGGAATCAGCAATATTCTGGTTTTGACACATTGGGCAACGCAATTCGTTAGTAAGACGCAAAAAAAGCGCTCGTTCGGCGGGATCATCAAAGGAAAAATTGTCTTGGGACGCCAGCGAAGAAAATGCCAGACTTCCAAACATTAAGCAGAAAACAACAATCTTATTCATTATTCTCCTCCGCTTTGAGATATCTGAGATTCTTGAAATGTTTGGGAATTAGCAAGTTCCTGCTTCAGTTTCCGGTACAAAGGTCCTACTTTGTTTTCCCACACCCGCTCATTGATATCGCCGATATGGTGCATGCGAACAATACCATCTTTATCAATCACAAAATGCTCTGGTGCACCGGTTACACCCAGATCTAACGATGTATCACGGTACACATCAAAGATATTAAAAGCGTAAGGATTACCATAACGGCTCAACATCTCCGTCACTTCCTGCTGCACTCGTGAAAGCGTCTTAGTGCCAAAGTCCGGGTCCAAATCCTGGTCGAAGTACAGGCCTACAATTCGGACTCCCTCTTGCTCGCTTAAATGGGTCAGGTAAGGCAGTTCTACTGCGCAAGTTACACACCATACCCCCCATACATTCACGATAGTGACATCACCTTTCAATGATTCTGGAGAGTAAATTTGCTCTGGATGCATTAAGTCGGGTAAAGAGAAACTGGGTAGAGGCTTCCCTTTCACTTGCGAATCCAATGCCCTAGGATCATTGAACAACCCTTGGAATAAGAAAATAACTAACAGTAAGAACAACAACAGTGGCAAGATCATGGGAAGTGGCTTTTTCATACGTTTTGCTCCGCTTCAACATTGAGCTTTCTTTTTTGCAGAACCGCTTTCGCCTTAGCGACTTTTGCCATGCGGTAACGTTTGTCGCAAATAGAACAAATTCCGCCCAACGCCATTATTACTGCGCCCCCCCAGATCCAGGTTACAAAGGGTTTTATATAAATCCTAATTGCCCACGCACCATTTTCCAGCGGTTCGCCCATAGCAATAAAAAGGTCGCGCATAAGCGTAGAATATATTCCGGCCTCTGTCATCGGCATCCTCTGCACGGTATAGATCCGCTTTTCCGGTTCAAGATGCACCAGTTTTTCGCCGTTATGGTATACATCAAAAATACCCACCGATGAGGTGAAATTCGGCCCTTGTTTTTGCTCAACTCTCATAAACTTAAAGTCATACTGGCCAAGCGACACGGTTTCACCTTGCGCCACCCGCACATCACGCTCCAGCTCGTAATTTGCTACCAACGTGATACCAATCAATGTCACAGCAAAGCCGAGATGACCCAACACCATCCCCCAGTGACTCAATGTTAACTGCCTTAGTCGGTTCATTAATGGTGTTGTAGAAGGAAGCGCATTAACCCGTTGTAACACTTCTTGAATTGACGTGATGAGGATCCAGAACGCCAGGACCAAGCCTAACACTGCCATAAAAGTAGGCGTGTCATACGTAAAATTGACCAATACCGCCGCACTAACACTTAACCCCAAAGCAATTAAAACCTGCTTCATCAACGCCGCGGGCGGTTGGTGTTTCCATCGTGTGAGCGGCCCTAAACCCAGACACAGTACAAATGGCACTATAAGTATGGTAAACATCTGGTTGAAAAACGGTGCGCCAATTGAAATCGACCCCAGCCCCAATTCTTTATGAACAAGAGGCAAAAGCGTACCGAGAATAACCACTATCGCCGCTGCGCATAAGAAGATATTGTTCCCCATGAGCAGCACTTCGCGAGAGAAAAGCTGGTAGCGGCCAGGGCTTTTAAGTTGCGAAGCCCGCAGCGCATATAATAATAAACCAGAACCCGACAAGACCACTAAAATACCTAGTATAAATAACCCCCGCGTGGGATCACTGGCAAACGAATGCACAGAAACTATTACTCCTGAGCGCACTAAAAAGGTGCCGAGCAAACTCAACGAAAACGCAGTAATAGCTAGTAGCACTGTCCAGGACTTAAACACCTTGCGTTTTTCTGTCACCGCCAAAGAATGCATTAGTGCGGTGCCGACCAGCCACGGCATAAATGAGGCATTTTCCACCGGATCCCAGAACCACCATCCGCCCCAGCCCAATTCGTAATAGGCCCACCAGCTCCCCAAAGCGATTCCCACCGTTAGAAAACACCAGGCCGCAATAACCCAAGGCCGCGACCATCGAGCCCAGGTGGAATCTAGTTGGCCAGAGATTAATGCGGAAATAGCGAAAGCAAAAGAAACGGAAAAACCCACATATCCCATGTATAGCATCGGCGGATGAATAATCATGCCGAAGTCCTGCAACAAGGGGTTGAGATCCTGCCCATCGACAGGAAAGAACGGCAACATGCTGTTGAAAGGGTTGGAGGTTAACAGCATAAACAGATAAAAACCGATACCTATCACACCCAAGACAGATAGCACTCTTGCCACCATCGCTTGCGGAATACCGCCGCTAAAAATTGCTACGGCTAACGTCCAGACAGAGAGCATCAATACCCACAGCAGAAACGATCCTTCATGGCCGCCCCACACGGCAGTCACTTTATAATAAACGGGTAGCTGACTGTTGGAATGCTGGGCGACATACGCGACGCTAAAGTCGTCGGTGACAAAAGCATATACCAGACACAGAAACGCAAGCAGAGTAAAAACAAACAGGCCAAAAGCCAGCGGCTTTGCTGTGGACATTAAAGCATTGTTGTTTTTAAATGTGCCCCACAACGGATAAATTGCTAACAAAATGGCTGTTACTAAAGCCAATGTAAGGGAAACATTACCTAATTCTGGTATCACGGCCTAATAACTCGCATCTTCAGGTTTAACGTGCTTAATCCCTTTCATTTTTTCCGCTAATTCTGGGGGCATATATTCTTCATCGTGTTTAGCCAACACTTCCTGCGCTTCAATAGTGGTGTCATTAATTAACACACCTGTGGCTACAATACCCTGCCCTTCACGAAACAAATCGGGCAGAATCCCGCTATAACGAACGGTCACTTTAGGGCCGACATCCACCAGATCAAAACTGACAGCGAGAGACTCGCTATTGCGACTGACTGTCCCCGGCACAACCATGCCGCCTATGCGCAAGCGCTGGCCGACTTCTGGACGTTGCCCCTGTTTCCCTTCAATAATTTCTGAGGGCGTGTAAAATAAATCTATGCTGTCAGTCAATGCGTAAAGCATCAGACTGATGGCGCCAATAACCAGAATACCGATGGAAGCCACTACTGCCAATCGCTGCTTTCTTCTAGGGTTCATGTGTTTACCACTCTAATCAAACTGTCGCTTTTCACTCGGCGGTGAGGAATGGGTTATTTCGCGGGCTTTGCGAATCCTGGCCCTTCTTGCTTGTTCCTTGAGTACTTTATGCAATAACTGCCGGTGCTCCCGTGCACTGGCAATAGTGATGCTCGCCATGACTATTATGGTCACGCCGAAAGATAGCCATACATACAATGCGTAGCCGCCCATTTGCCAAAAGGCTTGCCAGCTGTCAAAGTGCATGGCGTTTCCCCGCGTGTTGTTGCGCCATCTTCTGAACCCAGGGACGCTGCATTTCCCGACGTATAATTTCATTTTTCATACGCATTAGTGTCACCGCGGCAATAAACATGGCAAACCCCGCCAGATTGATTAAAAGCGGCCAAAGCATTTCCGGAGCAATAGAGGGCTTATCCAGTTTCGTTATCGTCGCGCCCTGATGCAGCGTGTTCCACCACTCGACGGAATAATGAATGATTGGGATATTAACCACTCCAACTAACGCCATCACGCCTGCCGCTTTACCAGCCTGTTGCTTATCTTCAAACGCGCTGTAAAGAGCGATAATTCCAAAATAAAGAAACAATAAAATAAGCTCAGAAGTTAATCGCGCATCCCACACCCACCAGGCACCCCACATTGGCTTTCCCCAAGCTGCGCCGGTGAGCAGAGCAATAAATGTCATAGCGGCGCCCACTGGCGCCATGGCAATCATTGCCATAAAAGCGGTACGCCATTGCCAGACCATTCCGACTAACGCTGCAATTGCCATAGCGACATAGGTGCTCATAGACAGCATGGCGCTAGGCACATGAATATAGATAATGCGAAAAGAATCTCCTTGCTGATAATCTCTGGGCACAAATGCCAGCCCCCAAACAGTTCCGACCAGCAGACAGACCAGTGAAATTCCCCAAAACCACGGTTGTAAGGTATGGCACAACTGATAAGCACGTTCTGTTTTTGCGTAAGGATGTAACCACTTCCACATCAGTTTTGACTCACTTTAAGAGAATAAGCTATCGCAAATGGTGCCACAGCCATGGCGAGCATCAGCATTGCGCCTATAATAGCAACTTGTGCTCCATAAGGTAATTGCAGAGCCGCAGAATCTACTGCTGAGGTGGCAAAAATCAGTAACGGAATAAATATCGGAATTAACAATAGCGCCAATAGTAAACCACCCCGTTGTAAACCCACCGTTAACCCAACGGCAATTGCACCCACAAGCGATAGTAATGGAGTTCCCAATATCAGCGTCACTAATAACGCCACGTACATATCTACCGTGAGATTTAAAAACAACGCTAACAGCGGTGACAACACCAGCAACGGCAGAAAACTCACCAGCCAGTGACACAGTACCTTTACGCCGGCTACCAGATATAGCGGCTGACCGGATAAGATAATCTGCTCAAGAGAGCCATCTTGAAAATCATCGCGAAACAAACGTTCCATTCCCAACAAAGAGGATAAAATAGCAGCTATCCAGATAACGCCAGGCCCTATCCGTTGGAGCGTTTCTGGCCCCGGCCCCACCCCTAAGGGAAACAGAGAAACCACCATTAACAAAAACATAAGCGGCTGTACCAGCTCCGATTTTTGCCGGAACGCCAGCGCTAAATCACGGCTGAATACCCCTTTAACGACGCCGCTCAAAGTTGGTACTCCAAATCAAAAAGCGTCACCTCTCCCGCGCGTGGCGATAAGGCCTGATGAGAGGTGGTTAAAATAGCTCCCCCACTGTTTATATGCTTGGCAAAGACTTCTTCAATCAAGGCAACGCCCTTTGTATCTAACGCTGTAAAAGGTTCATCCATTATCCAGAATTTGGCAGGCTTTAACCACAGTCGCGCCAGCGCTACCCGTCGCTGCTGCCCTGCTGAAAGATATTTGACCGGCACATCTTCAAGACCAACGAGGCCAAGTTCATTTAGCACATCGTAAAGCACCGGGGCTTGAACAGGAGTTTGATGCTGCGCACACCAAAAAGAGAGATTTTCCAGCGCATTAAAGGCCATACTGAGGCCAAGCTTATGGCCAAGATAGATGAGGTTGTGAAAAAACTTGTAGCTGAGCGGCCTGCCACAATAGGAAATGTCTCCGGCATCTGGCTGGCTTAACCCCGTCAGAATACGAAGTAAACTGGTTTTCCCCGCGCCATTCGGTCCGCGCAGATATATCAGTTGGCCAGGTTGCAATGAAAAAGATAAGGAGTCAAACAACACCCGGTCACGCTTGATACAGGTTAAGCCCGTGGCGGCCAATCCTGACAAATCTAATTCCCCATATATGAATAACAAAAAATTCAGCGCATTCTAACACAGCGGGCATTTTTCGCATCCAGACTATTCGCCTATTTGGCTAAATTATGATTTACTTCAATACGAATAAGAAATTGACAGCACATTTTTCTGCTTTTTGCTTAAATTGTACTGTTAGCAGCCGATAACTCAGGTATGACACTGCAAATTCCCACTTTTGCACCACCCACTGCCTCTGCCACGGGGGTAAGTAGCGGCGCGGGCGACAAACTTGCAAATGCGACCTCACTGGCTACGCTTGCTAAGGTAACTGTGGCGAGGCTTCCTGAACATATTTTGCAGCTTTCCAGTTTATCAGCAGGAACCGCCCTGTCACCAATTGAACTAAAAGTCCCGCAGAACCTGGCTATTGACGGCAGCGCAAGTTATTACTTAGCCAAAGCGGGATCCGGTAATCCTGGTCAAGCTGTACTGCTTGCCTCTACCACGCAAAATCTTCAGGCAACATTGTCGGCGCCACAACAACAACAGCTAACCTCGGAACTACGCCAGGCGATAGCAACAGCGCAGCCGCCTCAAACTTTAACAGTTAACGCGCGGATCACAGAAGTTTCGCAGCATGCGCTGACGTTTCGTCTTGAGGGCGGTAAAAATGCCACTGTAACTTTACCACTGACAGCTAGCCAGCACGCAATATCAGCAGGTGACAGAGTTACTATTCAAGTCAATGCCAACCCGAACGGCAGCTGGCAGATCAACGTGAGAAAAGCGGGTGCGCATGCAGAGCCTCAAGGGTCGCTGCAACAACAATTGGCCGCAAAATCAGCGTTTGTCGATACTATCATCCAAAATCAGTTAAAAAACCATGGACTGATAACGCAAGGCAGTCAGGGCACAAGCTTGCCTGGTCTGAACTTGCCCGGTGCGACGAATAACTTACTGACTCAACAGTTCACCCGACTGATTAATGATACCGTGCATATCCAACGTTTAACGGTGGGTGGGGTAGGAAAACTTCAGTTGTCTGAGACTATGTCTTCTCAACTACCGGCTACGCCATCAACCTTGACCAGCGCTTTGGGTAGTAAAGCCGATGTACTGGCAAAGCTACCGTCCTTTACTCCTACTGACAAAACTGCGTTATCAGCAAGCGGCTCCAATCCGCCAACCGCTGCGAGCGCCAAGGAGCCGCCGGTAAATAACCTGCTTTCAGAAGCAGATAAAAAGCTTGTGCACGACAGCATTATTCGGCTTTCCCGTCAACTACTAGCAGAGACTGGCTCAACGAAAGCGGCGCTAACACAGTTGTTGCAGGCGCTAAATAATCCTGGCCAAACTGTATCAACTGATAGTAAAAACTTAGCTCAACAGCTTTATAATAAATTATCGTCTGGGGTAACTGATATCGCGCCAGAGGCGGGAGGAAAGTCGGCCTCGTCCGCTGATGGCAAACCCCAAACTCAGCCAGAACCACCAAAAATACAGGGTTTACAAAGTCTATTTGCGAGCCCTGCTTTGCCCGTCACGGGTTTAAGTTTAATGGCGCCGCCTTCCTCATCGCAATTTTTAAGTGGGCTCATAACCTTATTGCAAGTTACGTTGGCTGGCCGTGCGGTGCGCCAGCAGCCTGGTCTTGCCAAAGCAGCGGACAATCCAGATTCAGTGGTTGCGCGTGCCGCGGGTCTGCCTCAGGGCGGGGGAGCAGCTCGCGTAGCACAAGATTTTGCGCAACTTGACAGTCGCTCCCAAACATTAACGCAAATTAAAACGTTACTGGCCAATCACCAGCAGCAAAAGCTGAATAACGCAGAAGCTCGTATTCAAGGACAGGATAATTTTCACTTCATCCTTCCAGTAACCGGTGAAAAACAAGCGCCGCCTGAGGTGCTGATACGACGCGAAGATAACCCTCAGGAGGATAGTAAATCTGGCACCGGCAAAAAAACCTGGCTCCTCACTATGAAGTTGGAAATAGAAGATTTAGGTCAACTACTGGTGAAATCTCGTGTTACCGCCGACACATTAGATTTGAACCTATACACCTCTTCAGAGTCGTTACTTGTCAAAGTTGGAGATACTTTTCCCTATCTCATCCGTCGTCTGCAAGCGCTAGGGTTATACATAGAAAGTTCCAGTTTCCAACGAGGAAAGATTCCCGCCTCTCTTGACGAAAAACCCTATCATTTATTTGAGGCTACGGTGTGAAATCAAAGATAAGACGTGCCATTGGATTAAAATACAATTCTGAACAGGGAGACAAAGTTCCTACCGTTGTTGCAAAAGGATACGGAGAATTCGCCGAAGCTATTATTGAAGCGGCCGAAGAAGCTGGCGTTCTGGTGCACGAAGACCCTTATCTTAGCGAAATACTTGCCACCTTAGATGTAGGTCAGGAAATCCCGGAGTCTCTTTACTATGTAATTGCTGAACTCATCGCCTACTCCTATGTGCTGCAAGGTCGGGTGCCTAAAGGATGGGAGCATTCGCTGCCGGGATTTGATCAGCTCGTTTAACACCTGTTTTCAAAATGAAGCTAAACGCGTTCGCCGCTTCTCAAATTTGCGGTCTATTCCGAATTCGTAAGGGGTCTTCTCCCGTTTGATTGTAAATTTCATTATGACACTTGGATGCCGAACCTGGGAGGAGACCATCACATTAAATTAGTACCTGCTCAAGCGGAAGATACCGGCGGAAAGTCGCTGGCTTTGAGGAACTAGACAATGAATAACTATTTTTTGATAGCGTAGCTCAGAGTAAGTACATGACTGAAGAAACATTCATCAGCTATAAAAAGTAAGTACAATTTCCTATCCGAAAAATCGTAAAACCTTTTCTACTTAACCAGTTGGAAGTCAGGGCTCCAGAAATTCTGGCTAACAAACCTTCACTTGTTGTTTACTCACCCCTTTCGTTAATCCCTTATCGCTTAAATATTCGCTTATGTTCTAAATATCCGCGATCTCACCTTGGCGCCAGGTTCATTTTTCTTTACCGGTCGGCAAGTTGCTAAGCCTATTAGTTGCGATTAATGCAGTTAATCCAACGAATCGCAATAGAGATTCCAGTTAAGAGTAAAAAGCTCGAAAGCAATTTCATCGCTCTCGAGCTCGCCCTTCACCCAGAAATTTCTTAACTAAGCTTCTATATCTGAAGGTGCTTCATCCTTTTTTTCAGGTTCAGCTTTCGCCATCAATAATTCGGCTCTGAGCTTTGATTCAATTTCTTTAGCTAACTCTTTATTTTCCTGTAAATATTTAACTACGTTAGCTTTACCCTGACCAATTCTGTCGCCGTTGCAGCTATACCAGGCACCAGCTTTATCTATTAGCTTGTGCTTAACCCCTAGGTCAACCAGCTCCGCTTCTTTGCTAATCCCCTGACCATACATAATTTGGAATTCAGCTTGCTTAAAGGGAGGTGCTATCTTGTTTTTAACGACCTTGACTCTCGTTTCGTTGCCAACAACCTCATCACCTTCTTTTATTGCCCCAATCCGACGAATGTCTAAACGAACTGACGCGTAGAATTTCAGGGCATTACCCCCTGTCGTTGTTTCCGGGTTGCCGAACATAACACCAATTTTCATCCTAATTTGGTTGATGAAAATAAGCATGGTATTGCTTCGTTTAAGATTACCGGTGATTTTCCGCATGCTTTGGCTCATCATTCTTGCAGCCAACCCCATATGGGAATCTCCAATATCACCTTCAATCTCTGCTTTTGGCGTCAATGCTGCAACAGAGTCGACAACAATTACGTCAACGGCACCGGAGCGGGTGAGCATGTCACAGATTTCCAATGCTTGTTCACCGGTATCTGGCTGAGAAACTAGTAATTCGTTAATATCAACCCCGAGTTTCTGAGCATAAATAGGATCCAAGGCATGCTCAGCATCTACGAATGCACAGGTCTTACCCTCACGTTGTGCTTGAGCAATAACCTCTAAGGTAAGCGTCGTTTTGCCTGAAGATTCTGGGCCATATATCTCTACAATTCGCCCCATTGGTAAGCCGCCAGCACCTAGCGCGATATCTAAACCTAATGAACCTGTAGATATTGTAGCAACGTCCATAGTCCGGTTTTCACCGAGCTTCATTATTGAACCTTTACCGAACTGCTTTTCAATTTGTGATAACGCAGCGTTTAAAGCGTCGCCTCTGTTATTGTCTTGTTTCATAATAGATTCCTGAATTAATTCTGTATTTATACGTTTTCGTATAAAAGTAACAAATGGCTTCGTTGAACGTTTAATTAAATTCTCTTATAAAAAGCACTGAATTAAACCCTCAACATTGCCCTTTCACCGGTATAAAGGGAGTCAGAGCTTGATCAACTTATCCTATATTCTAATGGGATAAGCTAAAGCGTACGGTGCGCATCTATCGGCTCGCACAACTGTTTACCTCTGCATGATACACTGTATGTACATACAGCTTCAAGCATCTTTTATCTGCGCTTACAGTTTGACAATACTATTAGTGGTATTCAACTAGCCATTTGTTCAGAAATTCAATCGCAAATACCACAGATTGACTACGCACCTGCTGCCTGTCGCCCTTAAAGAACTGCTTAACCGCCTGTACTCTGCCATGCATAGCAAAGCCGAACCAAACGGTTCCCACCGGTTTATCTGCTGAGCCTCCTCCTGGTCCCGCAACACCACTGACGGCAATTCCAAGCTGTGCACCACTGCGTTGCACCACTCCCGCAGCCATTTCTGTCACAACCTGCTCAGAAACCGCGCCGTATTTCTCCAGTGTACCAGATGCCACGCCGATCAGTTGTTGCTTAGCGTCATTGGAATACGTTACCCAAGACTGCTGAAACCAGTCTGAACTTCCCACCACTGACGTAAGCGTAAATGCAACGCCCCCACCGGTACAGGATTCAGCGCATGATAGTGTCCAGCCACGTTGCCGAAGCTGTTCGCCTAACTCTAAAATTTTCTGCTGAAAACACTCTTCAACAGAAACGGTTGAAAATCCTTGTTTCATATTAATAATACGTAGCTGTTATCATGTCTGTGAAATTGTAGCACTGTCGTCGTAAATAACGATCCTGTAATCAATATTAAGTTACCTTACTTGTAATCATAATCGAGGCATTTTTTGGAATCACACACCCCCATGATGCGCCAGTATCTCGCAATCAAGGCGCAGCACCCGAATATCCTGCTATTTTATCGAATGGGCGATTTTTATGAGCTGTTTTTTGAAGATGCCAAGCGGGCAGCGCATTTACTGGATATTTCTTTAACCGCCAGAGGAAAATCTGGTGGAGAGCCGATTCCCATGGCCGGGGTACCATATCACGCTGTCGAAAGCTATCTGGCGCGACTAGTGAAGATGGGCGAATCTATTGCTATTTGTGAACAAGTGGGCGACCCGGCGACGAGCAAAGGTCCTGTGGAACGCCAGGTGCAGCGCATTGTTACGCCAGGCACGGTTACAGATGAAGCGTTGCTGGAAGAAAGGCGGGATAATGTTTTGGCTGCCGTCTGCGGGCATGCCATGCAATATGGCCTGGCGACATTAGATGTCAGCAGCGGGCGCTTTATTGTCAGCGAATGTCACTCAGATGAGCAATTGCTGGCGGAACTGCAACGCATTAATCCAGCGGAACTGCTTTATCCTGAGGGATTCGCCAACCTGCCTTTGATTCAGCAGCGCAAAGGTTTGCGTCGCCGTCCGGAGTGGGAGTTCGATATCGATACCGCTGTACAACAACTCAATGCTCAATTTCAGACTAAAGAACTTACCGGCTTTGGTGTTTCTGAATTAACCTACGGTCTGCAGGCTGCCGGCTGCGTATTGCAATACGTTAAAGATACCCAGCGCACGGCTCTGCCCCATATTCGAGCCATTTATCAGGAACAGCCGGATTCCCGCGTACAACTGGACGCTGCTACCCGACGAAATCTGGAACTGACCCAAAGCCTCAATGGCGGTATCGATAATACGTTGTTCAGTGTTTTAGACACAACGGCGACGGCCATGGGTAGCCGTTTGCTCCAGCGCTTTTTACATTCTCCTATTACCGATTTATACGAACTGAATAATCGGCAAAATGCCATTGCCACACTGATGGATGGCCCTGGCGGAGAGCTCACTGACACGCTCAAACGCATTGGCGATATTGAACGCGTTATGGCGCGTCTGGCGCTTCGTTCTGCACGACCACGAGATTTTGCACGTTTGCGCAATGCCTGTAACGAGCTTCCTGATTTACAACTCCTTCTCAAGCCAATGAACGATGTGCTACTGAATGAACTGGCCGCACAAATTAACACCTATCCTGAAATTCAGGCTCTGCTAAACGCGGCTATTGTGGATAATCCTCCTGTTGTACTGCGCGATGGCGGAGTCATAGCCGAAGGCTACAATGCTGAACTGGATGAACTGCGTAATTTGTCCAAAGGGGCTACTGACTTTCTCGATCAAATGGAACTGCGCGAGCGGGAGCGCACCGGCGTGCCCACGCTAAAAGTTGGATACAATCGCGTTCACGGCTTCTTTATTGAAATGAGCCGCGCAACCAGCAGCCAAGCACCTGCAGATTATATCCGCCGGCAGACGCTAAAAAACACTGAGCGTTTTATTACGCCTGAGTTGAAAGAGCACGAAGACAAAGTGCTCACCAGTCAGGGGCGTGCGTTGGCGCTCGAAAAGCAATTGTACGACAATCTTTTTGAATTACTGCATCCCTTCTTGAATGCTTTAATAGATACCGCTGCGGCGCTGGCAAAATTGGATGTCATCAATTGTTTAGCTGAGCGTGCCGAGACACTTGAGCTGTATCGCCCTTCGCTCACTGCAGGCCAGGAAATTCATTACGAGGCAGGTCGCCACCCTGTTGTTGAGCAAGTCATGGAAAGCCCTTTTATCGCTAACCCGCTGCAACTGGATAATCAGCGCCGTATGCTAATTATCACCGGCCCCAACATGGGCGGAAAGTCGACGTACATGCGTCAGACGGCACTCATTGTATTAATGGCGTACATTGGCAGCTTCGTGCCCGCCCAAAACGCCGTCATTGGCAAGGTAGATCGCATTTTTACCCGTATCGGCGCCTCCGATGATCTTGCTTCCGGTCGCTCCACTTTTATGGTGGAAATGACAGAAACGGCAAATATACTGCACAATGCCACCGCGCATTCGCTGGTGTTGATGGATGAAATTGGCCGCGGCACCAGTACCTATGATGGTTTGTCCCTTGCCTGGGCCTGCGCCTGCTACCTTGCGAAAAACTTAAGTGCTTATACACTGTTTGCCACCCATTACTTTGAACTGACCCAGCTACCCGAGCAAGAGCAAGGCGTAGTCAATGTTCATCTGGATGCAGTGGAACATAACGAAACTATTCGCTTCATGCACACCGTTGAACAAGGCGCTGCCAGCAAAAGCTACGGCTTACAAGTGGCGCAACTGGCTGGCGTTCCCAAACCCGTTATTGATCTTGCCCGCACTAAGTTACATGAACTGGAGAACCAGAAGCTGGCAAGTAATTCAACAGAAATAGCGACACCACAAAAATCAACAGATCAAAAGCAAGCGACAGGTCAGGCTGAAATGCGCTTTTCCGATATGGCAAATCCGGTGAAAGACGCGTTAGACAGCATTTCGCCGGATGAGCTTTCCCCCAGGCAGGCGCTTGATTTTCTTTATACGCTGAAAAGGCTTAGCGAATCCTAGGGCAGAGGCAATAAAAACTACGTCTCGTGCCTTTGTAGCAGGCAAAGCGATTGTTTGCCTGCTACTCTTTCGGTATACTGTTGCGCCGTCCAAGTGTTGATTCCTTCTCCAAGGAAAATCAGCACGTTACCCATACAATCCAAAGCCTTAGGTTTCGCATGACAAACTATATTTTCGTCACCGGTGGTGTTGTATCATCGTTAGGGAAAGGCATTGCTGCTGCATCACTTGCTGCAATCCTGGAAGCGCGTGGTCTCACCGTTACCATGTTAAAACTCGACCCGTATATTAATGTGGATCCGGGCACTATGAGTCCAATTCAGCATGGTGAGGTGTTTGTTACCGATGACGGCGCCGAAACCGACCTTGACCTCGGGCACTACGAGCGGTTCATCCGCACCCGCATGACAAAACGTAACAACTTCACCACCGGACGGGTGTATGAAGAAGTGTTAAAGCGCGAACGTCGGGGCGATTATCTTGGCGCGACTATTCAGGTGATCCCGCATATCACCAATGAAATTAAGCGACGCGTTATTGAAGGCGCTGAAGGTCATGATGTTGCGATAGTAGAAATTGGTGGCACCGTAGGTGATATTGAATCGCAACCCTTTCTTGAAGCCATTCGCCAGTTAGGAACCGAACTAGGCCGCGAAAAAGCCATGTACATGCATCTCACGCTGGTGCCTTATATGCCGGCATCCGGAGAGGTGAAAACCAAACCTACCCAGCACTCAGTTAAAGAACTGCGTTCCATCGGTATACAGCCTGATATTCTGGTGTGCCGCTCTGTAGGCTCGTTACCCGCCAATGAACGCTCCAAAATTGCACTTTTTACCAATGTGGCAGAAAAAGCGGTTATCTCGTTAAAAGATGTAGATAGCATTTACCGTATACCCGCAGCGCTGCGCGCCCAGGGTATGGATCAGTTGGTAGTGGATCGGTTCCATCTTCAATGTAACGAAGCAGACCTCACTGAGTGGGAGCAGGTACTTTACGCTGAATCTAACCCTACTGCTGAAGTCAATATTGGTATGGTGGGTAAATATGTTGAATTACCTGATGCCTACAAATCTGTGAATGAAGCACTCAAACACGCTGGGTTGAAAAACAGGCTTACCGTCAATATTCATCATATAGATTCCCAGGATATTGAAAGTAAAGGCGTGCAAATTCTTGAAAAACTTGATGCTATTCTGGTGCCAGGCGGATTTGGCGAGCGCGGTATCGAAGGCAAAATTGCTGCGGCGCGTTATGCACGTGAAAATGCCGTTCCTTATTTAGGTATTTGTTTGGGCATGCAGGTAGCGCTCATTGAATTTTCGAGAAATGTAGCGGGTATGGAAAAAGCAAACAGCACAGAATTTGATCCGAATACCCCTTATCCGGTGGTGGGACTAATTACCGAATGGTTAGACGCAGGTGGCAGTACCGAAATTCGTGATGAAACATCCGATTTAGGAGGCACTATGCGTTTGGGAAGCCAGTTATGTTATTTAATTCCGGGCACCAAAGTCCATGATATTTATGGTAGCGCTGAAATTTACGAACGTCATCGCCACCGCTATGAAGTAAATAATAACCTGCGCGACCAGATTGAAAGCGCAGGCTTAAAAGTGAGCGGATTATCTACTGACAAACGTCTTGTTGAGGTAATAGAATTGCCTGATCACCCGTGGTTCGTGGCAGGTCAGTTTCACCCGGAATTTACGTCAACGCCCCGTGACGGGCATCCGTTATTTACCGGGTTTGTTGCCGCAGCAGGTAAATATCAGAAAGAAAATCATTAGTTTCTAAAAAAAGAGGGGTACTCTTTCTCCCGTTGGATGCCCCCACCAATTGTTGAGGAAAAAACATGGCGAATATTAGTCGCATTATCGGACGCGAAATTTTAGATTCTCGCGGTAACCCCACAGTAGAAGCAGACGTATATCTGGAATCAGGTGCTATGGGTCGTGCTGCTGCGCCTTCAGGTGCATCTACCGGCTCTCGCGAAGCGTTGGAACTACGTGACGGCGATAAAGAGCGTTATATGGGGAAAGGCGTACTTAAAGCTGTTGCTGCAGTCAATGATGTTATCGCACCGGCATTGGTGGGAATGGATCCACTGGCACAAGCCGACGTCGACAATGCCATGCTAAAACTTGATGGTACTGAAAATAAAGAACAACTAGGCGCAAACGCTATTCTAGCCGTCTCACTGGCGGTAGCTAAAGCAGCCGCAGCAGAAAAAGGCGTGGCGCTGTATGAACATATCGCTGACTTGAACGGCACGCCGGGGCAATATTCCATGCCGGTTCCGATGATGAATATTATCAACGGCGGTGAACATGCGGATAACAACGTTGATATCCAGGAATTTATGGTTCAGCCTGTTGGCGCAAGTAGCTTCAAAGAAGCGCTACGTATGGGTGCGGAAATTTTCCATAACCTGAAAAAAGTGTTATCAGCTAAAGGGTTGAGCACGGCAGTTGGCGACGAAGGCGGTTTTGCTCCTAACTTAAGTTCAAATGAAGAAGCTTTATCCGTTATTGTTGAAGCAGTAGAAAAAGCTGGCTACAAAATGAATGAAGATGTCACTCTGGCGCTGGATTGCGCGGCATCCGAGTTCTATAAAGATGGCAAATATAATCTGTCTGGCGAAGGCAAGAGCTTTGATTCTGAAGGCTTTGGCGACTATCTGGCAGAATTGACTTCCAACTACCCTATCCTTTCCATTGAAGACGGTTTAGACGAAAGTGACTGGGAAGGCTGGGCAAGCTTAACCAAGAAAATTGGTGACAAAATTCAGCTGGTTGGCGACGACTTATTCGTAACTAACACAAAAATTTTAAAACGCGGCATTGATAACGGCATCGGTAATTCAATCCTTATCAAGTTTAATCAGATTGGCTCACTTACAGAAACGCTGAATGCAATCAAGATGGCGAAAGATGCAGGCTTCACTGCTGTTATCTCTCACCGCTCTGGTGAAACTGAAGATGCCACCATTGCAGATCTGGCAGTAGGTACTGCTGCGGGTCAGATTAAAACGGGCTCTCTATGCCGATCTGACCGCGTCGCGAAGTACAACCAATTACTGCGCATTGAGCAAGAATTAGGTTCAAAAGCCGTTTATCGTGGTCGTACTGAAATTAAAGGTCAGTAATTTTCTGGACCGGTAGTCTTGGCTACCGGTCTATTTTGCTGTTACCGTTAGCCTATTCCCTTTCTTTTTAAAAGCATTATGGCGTCCAGCTCAGATCACGCGTTAAATCAAACAGACATTTTTGACCAAACCCGCGAGCATCATAGTGCCCATCCTGAATTCACCGAAATTTGTACTGCTCTGTATGAGCGAGAGCTAGTATATCTTGCCTATTACGGTCCGACTCACGCGCATGTGCTTAAAAGAAAGCTCAGCGGCTTGCCCCACCATATTAAGCGTGCGGCTTATTTTCTTGCGCATAATTCCTCCCCCCTCACCGTCGATACCCACAACGGCAGTTGGCAGGCAAAACAATCAGCGCGATGTCCGGTAAACAGAAACTGCGATCCCGAGCGTACCGAAAAATGGTATTCACAACATGCGGCCCACGGACTAGTGGTGGGAATTCGCGTGCAAGAGATGGACAACGAACATATTGAGCTTGATTCCATTGATCGCGTTGAGCCGAACAATTTCACTGTCCATACTAATAAGCATGGATGGTTTACTTTTGCTGGCAATTCGTTGGAAAAAGCAGAAGATAGCTACTCCCAGGTTCAACTACTCAAGCCTACCAAAACCATTATGACGGCAGCTTGCTGTGGCCATAGCTGGAACCATAAAGGTAAAATATCCCCCCGCTCCCTTACCTTAAGAGAACTACTGCTTTCTACCACTATTGACTGGAAACATTTTAATTTAACAAAAATTCAGTCTCCTGCGCAGCCAAAGTCCTAACCGCACTTGTATAACCGGAATAAAAGTTATATCCATTTGTTATATGCTTCTTTGTAAACAAAGGTTGACCTGTCTGGCATGGCTGGTTACATTGTGGTTATCAACTGGTCGGGAAACACGTTTGCAATGATGCAGCACATCCTTCTATCTCTTCTACTCCTTACGGCAGCGAGACTGCACGGGTAGATTGCGACCAGCGATTCACACACAAAAACCCGTGCCAGGCACGGGTTTTTTTTTAACTACAACATACGAGTGACAGTCATGACGAATCAGGTAAAAATCTTTGATACCACCTTGCGTGACGGCGAGCAGGCACTGCCCGCCAGTTTAAGTGCCAAAGAAAAACTACAGATCGCACTGGCACTCGAACGGCTCGGCGTAGACATTATTGAAGCCGGCTTTCCGGTTTCTTCGCCAGGCGATTTTCACTCGGTGCAAATGATAGCGCGGGAGATTAAAAATGCGACGATATGCGGCTTAGCACGAGCATTAAAGCCAGATATCGACGCCTGCGGCGAAGCACTAAAAGTCGCTGACCATTTTCGCATTCATACCTTTATTGCCACATCAGAAATCCACGTTGGGGCAAAGCTGAAAAAGTCGCAGGACGAAGTTGTCGAAATGGCTGTAGCGGCGGTAAAACACGCTCGCCGGTATACCGATGATGTAGAATTTTCCTGCGAAGATGCCGGCCGTACTCACATTGATTACTTATGCAGAATGGTTGAGGCGGCAATTGATGCTGGCGCAACCACCGTCAATATCCCTGATACCGTGGGTTATACCATTCCTTCAGAATTCGGCGGCATAATTGCTCAGTTGTTCAACCGCGTACCTAATATTGATAAAGCTACCATTTCCGTACACTGCCACAACGATTTAGGACTGGCCGTGGCCAACTCTTTGGCGGCAATTGAACAAGGTGCCCGTCAGGTGGAATGTACCATCAATGGCATCGGCGAACGCGCTGGGAACAGTTCGCTGGAAGAAATTGCGATGATCCTGCAAACCCGCCAGGCGATGTTAGGATTTGAAACCAACATCCGCTCCCAAGAAATCTCCCGCACCTCTAAGTTAGTCAGCCAGCTTTGCAATATGCCGGTTCAAGCGAACAAGGCTATCGTGGGCGCAAATGCGTTTAGCCACTCCTCAGGTATCCACCAGGACGGTGTGCTAAAAGCGCAGAACACATACGAAATCATGACTCCCGAGAGTGTGGGTATCAACAAAAACAACTTGAACTTGACCTCTCGTTCCGGCCGCCATGTGATCAAACACCGGCTGACAGAACTGGGTTACAAAACCGAAGATTATGACTTAGAAGCTGTTTACAGCGCCTTCTTACAATTAGCAGATAAAAAGGGCCAGGTTTACGATTACGACTTAGAAGCTCTACTGTTTTTTGATCAACAAAAGCATGACGAAGCGCGCTATAAATTATTGTACCTGCAAGCTAACTCCGGTCGCGAAATTATTCCCAGTGCTACGGTGCGTTTACAAGTGGGCGATGAAGCCATTACCAAAACCGCAATTGGCAATGGTCCTGTCGATGCTGCTTACAACGCTATTATGAATATTCTTGGCCACAACGACTTAGAGATCGTTGACTTTAAGCTTGATTCCAAGGGTGAAGGTGCTGATGCTTTGGCTCAGGTAAGCGTTATCGCTGAATACAATGGGCGACGTTTCCATGGTATTGGTCTGGCAACAGACATTGTGGAAGCCGGGGTTAAAGCACTAATTTATGTTATCAATAATACCTATGTTGCTGATCAAATTGATCAGCAGAAACATCTTCAAGAACGTGTCGCAGGAGTATAAATGAGCGAGTTTACTATCGCCGTCCTTGCCGGGGACGGAATTGGTCCGGAAGTCATGCAGGAAGCCAACAAAGTTCTGGATGCAGTTGAAAAACGATATGGCGTAAGCTTTACCCGTACCGCCTACCCTGTTGGCGGCTATGCTATCGACACAGAAGGCCAGGCATTACCTGCTAAAACTCTGCAAGGCTGCGAAAGTGCCGATGCCATTCTTTTCGGCTCTATTGGTGGCCCCAAATGGGATACCTTGCCTCTTGATCAGCGCCCGGAACGCGCAGCACTACTTGCGTTACGTAGCCATTTTGATTTATTCAGTAACCTGCGCCCCGCCCGAATCTATCCCGGCCTAGAAGCGTTATCTCCGTTACGGGCAGATATTGCGGCCAGCGGTGTAGATGTTTTGGTGGTGCGTGAACTCACCAGTGGCATCTATTTCGGTCAGCCAAAAGGTCGAGAAGGCAGTGGTGAAGAGGAATATGCCTTTGACACCATGCGTTATTCCAAACGGGAAATTCGCCGTATTGCCGTTGCCGCGTTTGAAGCCGCCCAAAAAAGAAAGCGCAAAGTCACTTCTGTGGACAAAGCTAACGTGCTGGTTTGCAGCCGTTTATGGCGCGAAGTCACAGAAGAAGTCGCTAAAGATTATCCAGATGTCACACTGGAACATATCTATATCGACAACGCGACCATGCAAGTAATGAAAAACCCAGCACAGTTCGATGTCATGCTGTGTTCAAACCTGTTCGGCGATATTATTTCCGATGAATGCGCAATGATGACAGGCTCAATGGGTCTACTGCCTTCGGCCAGTATGAACGAACAGGGTTTTGGCTTGTATGAACCCGCTGGCGGATCGGCTCCCGATATCGCGGGTATGGGTATTGCCAACCCTATCGCGCAAATTCTTTCTGCCGCCATGATGCTGCGCTTTAGTCTTAATTTAAGTGATGCTGCCGACGCCATCGAACAAGCAGTAATAAAAACACTGGAGGCTGGTGTGATGACCGGCGAATTGCTACCGGCTGATAAACGCCAGCAGGCAGCCTCTACCTCTCAAGTCGGCGATGAAGTTGTCCGACAGATTTTGGATCAGGAGTAATACTTAACCATGGCCAAGACCTTATACGAAAAAGTATGGCAAGCACACATTATCGACCAATTGGGTGAAGACAGCTTAATCTACATCGATCGCCACCTGATTCATGAAGTCACCTCACCACAGGCGTTTGCCGGATTGAATGAAAAAGGCCGTCAGGTACGACGCCCTGATCGCACAATAGCAACCATGGATCACAGCATTTCTACCCGCTCACTGGCACTGGATGCCTGCGGTCCGCAAAATCAGTTACAACTGCAAACCCTGGCGCAAAATTGTGAAGAACACAACGTACAACTATTTCCTGTAGGCCACCACAAGCAAGGCATTGTGCATGTAATGGGGCCAGAACTAGGGCTAATACTTCCAGGTATGACAGTGGTTTGTGGCGATTCCCACACTGCCACTCATGGCGCTTTTGGGGCGCTGGCATTCGGCATTGGTACCTCTCAGGTTGAACATGTACTGGCAACACAAACGCTGAAGCAATCGCGCGGCAAAAGCATGTTAATTAAAGTTGAAGGTCAGGTAGCCGAGGGCATTACCGCCAAAGATATTATTTTGGCTATCATCGGAAAAATCGGCCATGCAGGGGCGACCGGTTACGTTATTGAATACGCCGGAGAAGCTATTCGTGCGTTATCAATGGAAGAGCGCATGACCATCTGCAACATGAGTATTGAAGCGGGTGCAAAGGCAGGCATGATAGCCCCTGATGACACCACTTTTGCCTATTTGAAAGGCCGGGAGTTTGCGCCAGCAGATGACCAATGGGATGCCGCCGTAGAATACTGGCAATCGTTGCACAGCGATGAAGGAGCACAATTTGACACCGTAGTAGAATTATACGCTCCTGATATTGCTCCACAGGTGACATGGGGAACTAACCCCGGCCAGGTAATCGGTGTTAATACACCTGTTCCGGCACCGTCAGATTTCAGCGATCCAGTCGAACTGGAAAGTGCTAAAAAGTCTCTTGCCTATATGGGATTGAAACCAGGCGATAAGCTTTCGGATGTGCCGGTAAGCCATGTTTTTATCGGTTCATGCACTAATGGCCGTATTGAAGATTTGCGCTCTGCGGCAAAAATTGCGGCTACCGGTAAAGTGGCTGACACTGTTACCGCCATTGTTGTGCCGGGTTCAGCGGCAGTAAAACGCCAGGCCGAAGCTGAAGGTTTAGATAAAGTGTTTACGTCTGCCGGTTTCGAGTGGCGTTTGCCTGGCTGCTCCATGTGTCTGGGCATGAACGACGATATTCTGAAAGCCGGTGACCGCTGCGCATCCACCAGCAACCGTAACTTCGAAGGCCGTCAGGGCCGCGGTGCTCGCACTCACTTAGTGAGTCCAGCCATGGCTGCAGCTGCAGCAATCCGCGGGCATTTTGCAGACGTCCGCGATTTTCAGGAGTAAATAATGAGCAATCAAGGTTTTACTGTACACAGCGGAAGAGCTTGCCCACTAGATCAGGCAAATGTCGACACCGATCAAATTATCCCTAAGCAGTTTCTCACCGGGGTAACCCGAATTGGTTACGGCAAGCACCTTTTTCACGACTGGCGTTATCTGGATCTGCACGAGCAAGAACCTAATCCTGAATTTGCTTTGAACCAGCCGCAGTACGAGGGCGCTTCCATTCTTCTTGCCAGAGAAAACTTTGGCTGTGGTTCCAGCCGCGAACATGCGCCTTGGGCGCTAGCAGATTTTGGCTTCGATGTTATCATTGCCACCAGTTTTGCCGACATCTTCTACGGCAACTGTATTAATAACCAATTGCTGCCTGTGGCGCTGTCTTCCGTGCAAATGGATGGTCTTTTTGCGGCAGTATACGATGATCCGCAGGCTGAAATTACGGTCGATCTTCCGTCGCAGATGGTCAGTGTTGGCAATCTGTCCTGGCACTTTGATATTGCCGAGCATCATAAGCAAAATCTGATAAAAGGATTGGATGCTATTGGTCAAACGCTTGAACTGGAATCGACGATTAAAGCATTTGAATCCCGTCAGCCTGCCTGGCTGTAAAAGCCGCCACTAAAGAAACAGCCCGCATTTACCCGCAGAATGCGGGCTGTTTCTTTTCACCAGTCTGTTAGCGCAGCCATGCTAAAAACCTCTCCCTCAAAAGAAAGTATCACGCGCTGAGCTTCAATATTGACAATTTGAATGTCCTCGCCAATCCAATCGCCCTCGCCCAACTGCTTCCCGTTCACCCTCACCCACCGATCCGATGGACGAGATGCGTACATGTGAGCACTAAAACTCATACTGGGTAAGCGGGTGAGAATTCTCACCGGCAACTGATCTACCCGCGGCATATCATCCCGAACTGTCAATTTAATCTCTGGCTGATTATCTTTGTCCACCACGTTGTCATCAAGCTCTTCTACAGCCTGATTAAACTTTGCAAGTAATTCAGGCGAAACCTTAACGTTCGACTCTTCTCTGTCATTAAGAATTTCACCGCCAAGATCCTGCTGAGCCGTTTGAGGACGATCGTTTTGGCGACCTACGTTATTTGCTGCATCGGCTTGCGTAGAAGCTTCCGATTTAGCGTCTTCGGCGGTCACTTTATCTGTCGGTGGCGCACTTTCTGCGTTAGCGTTTTTAGGTTCTTTGGCTGCGGATACGGCAGTCGGGTCACGTTCATCAGGTCGTGAATCTTGTACCACGCTTGTAGTTTGCCCTGCGCGTTCCGGGTTTTGTGTTACTGTTTGCACTACGGTTGTTGGTGGTATTGAAGGTATGGCTGATTGTTGCTGCTGCGTCAGCGCTGGCCACCAGCGCGATGGTGTAGCCGCCGTAAAACCAATGCTGAACCCTCCGACTATCAACAATGTAATTATCACCACCTGTCTAACATATACCTTCCAAATCGAAGGCAATCCTTGCACCGTGGGTAAAAACAAGCTTCGATTAAACTGATCAGATAGTGAATGCTCAAAACGACTGCTGGCGCCGGTATCATGTTGCCCCCGCAGCAGTGCCTGGGTTTGCGTGGCATAATGTACTGGAACATCGATTTCCACAGTCTGCTCAGGATCAATCTCCAACTCCAGCACACCCATTTCCGCCAGACCTTGCACCATGGCAGCGCTTGTCACCAGTCCGCTCTTACGAATTTTTACCGGTCCGTTTTGGCGAGTTATCTGCACTATAACCATACCCGGTTGAAGCGCATCAATTGATATTCGTTCAGACATACCATCTCCCCACGGCAAAGCCCACTCCAATAGCAACCACAAATACGGTACTCATCAGCGCTTTACGTTGATTTTGAATACGCTGACTCACCACATCGCCACCTAAAATCTGCTCTGCGGCTGCCAAAAAGATAGGCTTTTTCACTACCGCGTGTTGTTTTGTGAAAGACAGCGTAAGCGCTCGGTCACAAAGCAAATTAATAACCCGGGGAATGCCGCCGGTAATTTGATGAATGGCGCGTAAGGTGCTTTGACTAAAAATACTGATATCGCCATTGGCGACACTCAAGCGGTGAGCGACATAAGCGCGCACTTCAGGAGGCGTCAGTGGTAGCAGATGATATCGCGCGGTAATACGCTGCGCCAGTTGACGCAGTTCGTTGCGCTTTAACAGCTGCTGCAATTCAGGCTGTCCAATTAGCACCACTTTCAGCAGCTTTTCCCGGTTAGTCTCTAAATTTGTCAGCAGTCGTAACTGTTCCAGCACTTCGGGCATTAGATGTTGTGCTTCGTCAATCATTAACACGGTATTTGTCCCAGCCTGATGATTTTGCGCCAGCTTGGACAATATGCAGTCCGTAAAATATTTTAAGCTTGCCTTGCTGGCGTTATATTGAATTCCCAGTTCATCACAAACTGTGGCCAATAGTTCCAGGGCAGATAACGTCGGGTTCAGGATGATTGCCACCTGCGTGTTTTCCGGAAGCTGTTGTAACAGTTTACGCGAAACCGTGGTTTTCCCTGTGCCAACCTCTCCGGTCAGCATGACAAACCCGCCACTTTCGCGAAGGCCAAAGGTGAGATGAGCCAACGCTTCTTTGTGACGCGGACTCATATAAAGATAATCAGGGTTGGGAGCGATGGAAAACGGATTATCGTTGAGCCCAAAATAGTTTAAATACATGCAATACAAATGAGGTTTATGATCAGACGCGAATTAAACTAACCACCCGACCGCCAGATGTCAAAATGTTCCCGCGAAAGTGGCAACAAATGTTGTTCTTATCGATAAACACTGAAGCGCTTCTCTTCTCTCAACCGGACAAAAGTAGTGGTATAATCTCATTATCGTCGAGGGTTTCTGCACGCTTAAGGAATGTCATGAAAATCTATTTGGTGGGCGGTGCGGTTAGGGATGAGCTGCTTCATCGTAAAGTCACAGAAAGAGACTGGGTTGTTGTCGGTGCTACCGCAGAACAACTGCTTTCAAAAGGGTACACTCAGGTGGGCAAAGATTTTCCGGTATTTCTGCACCCCGAGACCAGAGAAGAGTACGCGCTGGCACGTACCGAAAGGAAAACGGGCTCCGGCTACACTGGCTTTGTCTGCGTTGCTAATTCTGACGTTACCCTTGAAGAAGATTTACTTCGACGTGATCTCACCATTAATGCGATGGCGAAGGACAGCAGAGGAAAAATCATTGACCCGTACCATGGTTTAGCCGACCTTGAGAAAAAGCGCCTTCGGCATGTGTCAGCCGCCTTTTCAGAAGATCCCTTACGGGTATTTCGCGTAGCGCGTTTTGCCGCCCGTTACGCCTATCTCGGTTTTAAAGTCGCCGATGACACTCTTGCGCTTATGAAGTCAATGGCAGCGAGTGGAGAATTACAAAGTTTGAGCGCCGAACGCGTCTGGCTGGAAACGCGCCGTAGCTTGATGGAAAAATCACCCGCCATTTATTTTCATGTATTACAACAATGCGGCGCGCTGTCACACTGGTTTCCAGAACTAGCGGAATTTGGTGATGATAAATATCAACCATTGATTCTGGCAGCAAACAGCAAAGCCAGCAATGAAGAACGTTTTGCCGCATTAGCTTTAGGGCTTAGCCAATCCGAAGCAACGGCTCTTTGTCAGCGGTTAAAGGCTCCAAATTCCTACAGGGAACTGGCATTATTGTCGGCCTCCTTTAGCAGTTTACTTACCCATACAAAATCACCGGATGCGTTGTTAGAAATTTTAGATAAAGCCGACGCCTGGCGTAAACCTGAACGATTCCAGGCACTGCTGAAAGTCGCCTCATTCCAGGCTATCACGGCCACAGCCGATGAAGAAAATATCACCAAAAAACGTAAAGCGTTTGAACGCGCTTTAAGCCGCGCTGCAAACATCGATGTTCAGGAAATCATTGCCAGCGGCAAACATGGAAAAGCCATACGGGACGCTTTGCGTTCCCAACGCCTTGAATTATTACGAAGTACGATGAAAAATTAACTTCCGAAAAATAATTCATTCGCTATGCCCGTCAATTGTCACAGGGTGGTACAATAGTGGTTTCGTGTTAGCTAAATAGCCAAAATATGACGTTCGAAGAATTAGAACTGGATGATTCCCTTTGCCAGGCAGTCGCCGAAATGGGTTACGCCACGCCAACTGCTATCCAGAGTCTGGTGATCCCCGTTGCCATGGAAGGCAAGGACATACTTGCCTCAGCACCAACGGGAACCGGCAAAACTGCCGCCTTCCTGCTGCCTGTCTGCCAGTTTTTATTGGATTACCCCAGACAACAACCTGGCGCTACCCGCATCCTTATTCTCACGCCTACCCGCGAACTGGCGTTGCAGGTTTACGAACAGGCGAAAGCCCTTACTGTCCACACCGATATAATTTGCGGCGTAATCACCGGCGGCATTAACTACGGCACTGACCGGGATACGCTTGAGCAGAATCTGGATATTCTTGTGGCAACACCGGGCCGTCTGTTTGAGCATATCAATACTGAAAGCGCCGATTGCCGTGACATTGAATGCCTTATTCTTGATGAAGCCGACCGTATGCTCGACATGGGCTTTGGCAGTATCGTTAACCAGATAGCAGCAGAAGCTCGCTGGCGTAAACAGAATATGCTGTTTTCTGCCACACTGGAAGGCGGCGGCGTTCAGCAGTTTGCCAGAGAATTGCTGGATACACCGGCCATTCTTGAAGCTCATCCTTCGCGCAAGGAAAAAGCAAAAATTCATCAGTGGTATCATTTGGCTGATGACATCAATCATAAACGCGCGCTGCTGGTGCACATTTTAAAAGAACACGTCACCACCGCCATCGTGTTTGTGAAAACCCGGGATCGGCTGCAGGAAGTCAAAGATTATTTAACCAGCCAGGGAATTTCTGTTTGCTGGCTGCAGGGAGAAATGCCGCAAGATAAGCGTAATGCTGCTCTGGCGCGCTTTAAGGCTGGTGAGGTACCGGTACTTGTTGCCACAGATGTCGCGGCCCGCGGAATCGATGTCCCCAATGTCACCCATGTTATTAATTTCGATATGCCGCGCAAGGCAGACATCTACGTGCACCGCATTGGCCGCACAGGACGCGCTGGCGCTAAAGGTACCGCGATATCCCTGGTAGAAGCCCACGATTTTGAAGTTATTGGTAAAATCAGCCGCTATACCGAAGAGCCTTTAAAAGCCCGCTACATTGAAGGCTTACGCCCCAAACATAAAGCGCCTAAAATTACCTCAAAAAAGAAAAAAGTAAAGAAGTCTGGCGCTACGGCAAAGAAAAAATCCGCGAAAAAGAAATAAGGTTACATACTATGGCATTTCCACAGAAGATTGTTCTTGCCACCGGCAACTCAGGTAAAGTCAAAGAGTTCACACAACTGTTCCAGGCAATGAATGTGACCATTGTTCCGCAAAAGGAATTAGGCGTAACTGACGTTCCTGAGACCGGCACTACTTTCATTGAAAATGCCATTATTAAAGCCCGTCATGCGGCGCGGCTAACAGGTCTTCCCGCCATCGCTGATGATTCTGGATTAGTGGTGAACGCCTTAGGTGGTGCGCCGGGTATTTATTCTGCACGCTTTGCCGGGGAACAAGCGACGGACAGTGACAATATTCAGCTATTGCTTTCACGACTACAGGATGAAGCAGATCGCAGAGCGCATTTTATTTGTACCTTAGCTTTTATGCGCCATGGTGATGACCCGGTTCCGCTCATTTCTGAAGGACACTGGCACGGTGTTATCACTCACGAACTTGATGGCGCTGGCGGGTTTGGTTACGATCCCGTGTTCTATATTCCCACCCAGGAACGTACGGCGGCACAACTGGACAGACAGGTAAAAAATCAGCTTAGCCACCGTGGTAAAGCAATGAGTTTTCTGCTTGAAAACATGAGACAAACGTTTGCGTAATCCGCCTTTGGGATTGTATATCCATATTCCCTGGTGTGTACAAAAATGTCCCTACTGTGATTTTAATTCCCACGGGGTAAAATCGGTAATTCCTGAAAAGGAATACGTTTCTCACCTGCTCGACGATCTGGCGCTGGATGCTCAGCGCGTTCCGCAGCGCGCAGTTAATACAATTTTTTTTGGCGGCGGCACGCCCAGCCTGTTTTCTGAGGATGCCATCGCCACGTTGCTGGCAGGGGTGCGAGAGCGTATTCCTTTGACAGAAGATGCAGAGATTACGTTGGAAGCTAACCCTGGCACGGTGGAAACGGGTCGCTTTAGCGGTTATGTGCAAGCAGGCGTCAATCGTATATCGATAGGTGTGCAAAGCTTTCAGCAAAAGCACTTGCAGGCTTTAGGCCGTATTCATGATGCCGCACAGGCACAGCACGCTGTTACACAGGCGCATCAGGCAGGTTTACAAAGTTTCAATATAGATTTAATGCACGGTCTGCCAGATCAACGCATTGACAATGCCATGGAAGATTTAGCCACGGCTATTGCATTGAAACCTCATCATCTTTCCTGGTACCAACTTACCATTGAGCCCAATACGCCATTTTATTCGCGCCCTCCTGAGTTACCCGATGATGATGTTTTGTGGGATATTCAGGCAAAAGGTCATGATGTTTTGATGCAGGCCGGATATCAGCAATACGAAATTTCCGGTTATAGTAAGCCTGGTTATCAGTGCCAGCACAACCTTAACTACTGGCGCTTTGGCGACTATATTGGTATAGGCTGCGGCGCTCACGGCAAAATTACCGATACCACTAACAACACTATTACCCGCACTGTGAAAACCAAACATCCACGCGGCTACATGGATATCACTCGTCCCTATCTGGATCAGGCCACAAACGTCGAGCAGGACGACCTCGCCTTTGAATTTTTTATGAACCGGTTCCGTCTGGTGGAGCCCTGTCCTATCGATGATTTTACTCTGCTCACCGGTACCCATCTTACTGCGGCTCAGCAAGCTGCTCTTGACGATGCTCAGCGACAAGGATTGCTGACTATTAGCCAAACAAACTGGCAGGTGACCGAGAAAGGCCGCCGATACTTAAACAGTCTGCTGTCATGTTTTGTCTGATATTTCACCCTTACCGGCTTTTAATGCTTTGTTTTACGGAATTAGTTGCTGTTTTTGTTCAAATTTTACTACGCTTGGCTCATGATGTAATTTCCTAACGTAACTCTCTGTTCGATCATTCGGAGTGAATAGCAGTTGTGGGTCGAGGAAACACGGCATCCACGGCTTGGAGATGGTATGTCGATACAACGAAAGTTTTTGTTTTCGGTAGCCGGTGTTATCGGATTTTTTACGCTGGTAGTTCTTGGGTATAGTATTTATACCAACTCCAGAACAGTAGAAGCGCAGATCGAAAAAGAACAAAAAGCCGCTACGTCGCAAATTATTGATATATTGCGCGTTACCGACACCATCATGCGTGATCGGGTGCAAAGCAGTATGAAGCTGCTGATGCAACGAGGAGCGGAACTTGGCTTGCCGGCTCAGGGCGATATGATCAGGGTAAAGGCAACATCTGCGTACCAACTGTTACTTGGCAATCAGCCACAAGCTAATAATTTTGCGTTAGTGGATGAACTTACTGATGTGATGGGTGGAACCGCTACCTTATTCAGTAAGACAGGTAGCGATTTTATCCGCATTTCCACCAATGTAAAAAATCAAGGCGAAAGAGCAATAGGCACACGCCTTGCTACTGACGGCCAGGCTATAAAGAAAATCCAGCAAAAGCAGCCGTTTTATGGCCAGGTGGATATACTGGGGAATCCCTATCTTACCGGTTACGAACCTATGCTGGATGGCAGCGGCAATGTAATAGGAATTTGGTATGTAGGCTATTCTGCCGATATGAAGTTTCTGAAAGAAGCAATTGCTGACAGCCGGATATTGCAAAGCGGCTTTGTGGCGCTAAGAGACAGTAACGGATCTGTTCGCATTCATTCAGATCATGTCACAACAGAACAAGCCGAATCCATCTTACGTTCATCCACAGACGAATGGACAATTACAGAAGTCCCCTTTGAATTCTGGAACTATGATATCGTGTTAGCGGTGTCTCACGACGAAACAGAAGGTTTGTTAGCTAAGGCTCTCGGGATACTTTTTATTAAAATTCTTATTGCTGGCGGCGCGATTTTAGTCACGATTTATTTTCTGGTAAAACGCATTGTCGGGAAGCCGCTTAATCACTTTACCGATGTGGTAGAAAATATCGCCAGCGGTGAAGGAGATCTTACCTTCCGTTTTGACAGCACCCGCAACGATGAGTTCGGCCGTATGGCCAACGGCTTCAATCTTTTACTGGCAAAGTTACAAACCACCATTCAAGTGGTAAGTTCTGCCACCGATTCACTGTTACAGCGAAGCAGCGAATTACAGGCCACTGCGGTGAAATCCAATAACTCCATTATGTCGTTAACGTCACAAACCGATCGTATCGCCAACGCTATTGATGAGTTACAGGAAAACGCCAGCCGTGTGGCGTCGAATACCTCGTTAGCTAATGAAGCTGCCCAAACCGCTGATAAAGATACTACCAACAGTGTCAGCGTGTTGAATATGTCTATCAGCGATATTGAACGACAAGCTGAAGATGTGGATGCGTCGGTGGCCGTAATTAACCCCAATCCTGTTTAAGAAATTGAACTAAAAGCCTGTTCCAAGATCGGATCTTTCGACAAAGAAATGACCAAATCAACAAGGAACAGGCATGAAGAATCTAGTTGAATTATTTTGCGATGTCGATGACTTTTGCAAAGTTTTTATTCCCCAATGGCAAAAGCAGCTACTTGAAGACGGCACCAGAAGACGACGACGTGAGTGCCGTATGTCAATGAGTGAAATGATGACAATCATCATCGGTTTTCACATGTCACATCATCGCGATTTTAAGAATTATTACTCGGGATATGTAAGAGTATTTTATCGCAACGCATTTCCGGATTTGCTTAGTTATACGCGCTTTTTAGAAGTAATGCCGCGAACAATTGTGCCCATGTGTGCCTACTTCAGTACTTTAAAGGGAAAGCCTACAGGCATTGAATTCATTGACTCTACCAGCCTAAAGGTTTGCCATAACATTCGCATACCTCGCCATAAAACCTTTGACGGGATAGCGCAAAGAGGAAAAGGAACAATGGGCTGGTTTTACGGCTTTAAACTACACTTGATAGTGAGCCATCTGGGTGAAATCGTGGCGACAAAAGTGACGACGGGGAATGTCCATGACACAAAACCTGTCGAAGAATTAGCTCGACATTTACCCGACAAATTGTATGGCGATAAAGGGTATTTGAGCAAAGCATTAGAAGCTAATTTATTTGAGAAAGGCGTCAAACTTATCACCACGGTTCGCAAAAATATGAAAGCAAAAGCGATGTCTTTATGGGACAGAGCGATGCTATCGAAGCGCTTCATTATTGAAACTATCAACGACCAATTAAAGAACATTTCATACATTGAGCACTCAAGGCATCGCAGTATAAATGGTTTTACACTCAATTTAATGGCTGGTCTGGTGGCTTATTGTCTTAAAGAAAACAAGCCATCCCTTAATATCAGTGACATTGAGCGCAATGCGATGGTTGTTGCTTAAGCCGATCTGGGGTTAATTAATCAACTGGCAAAGGCCAGCGAAGAAATCAGCGGTGTAATGGACGTTATTCGCAATATTGCCGAACAAACTAATTTGCTTGCACTCAATGCCGCTATTGAAGCCGCGCGGGCAGGAGAACAGGGGCGCGGCTTTGCTGTTGTCGCTGATGAAGTGCGCTCCCTGGCCAGCCGCACGCAGACATCCACAGAAGAAATACGGGGCATGATTGAGCGGTTACAGCTGGGCAGTCGTGATGCCTCCACGCGAATGCAGCTAAATAAAGAAACAGCATCTAAAACCGTTACCAGCACCCGCAATGCTGGTGAAAGCTTGCACCAGGCATTAGCCGCGGTGGCTACTATCAGCGACTTGAACAGCCAAAATGCCGCTATGGCTCTTGAACAAAAAAATGTTGCCGTGAAAGCCAGCGAGAGCATCGAACGTATTAAAGCCATGGGAGAAGAAAACCGCAGCTTTGCCAACTCTTTTGAGAAAAATTGTAAAACGCTGGCCGAGCAGGTGGATACTATGCAGCGTCAACTCCGCGCTTACCGCTATTAATGTCATTTGGATGTCGGGCGTATACCGTATACCCGGTTGTTGCTGGTTAATAATCACAAGATGCAAAAAAGGGCGTGAGAAAATTACTGGAAAATGCGTACTATTCTGACGTGATAATATCGTAGGGTGCAAAACCAGGTACAGATTTACGCAGCTTTTCTTCAGTCTCATCAAGACTTTTTAGCTTGTCACAAAACCATTGTGCCTTAGCCTTAAGCGTAGAGGCTTTAGGATCAACATCCTGCTCAAACTGTTCTCCCATCGAATCCAGCTGACGGGTAATTGCTGCCACTTTGTCACTGTTTACATCTGAGTTATTGGCGTCGATCCCGCTGATAGCCGAGAGAATGCCCCCGATGGAGGTAGAAATAGCCTCTTCCAGTTGCGCTTCGATTTCACTGTCGACAAATTCATCTACGCTTTCCAATGAACCGGGTCCGATGGAGTAATGGTTACTCACATGCCTGAACTTATCTTTTACGCGACCTTTCACCCGTTGCATAGCTGTACGTAGTTTCTCATAACTGTCATGATCACTACCCACTAACCCCTGATAAACCTGGTCTATCGTTTCAATAGCCAGGTCAACGCCTTCAGTAGCCAGTATTATCATTTTTGGCACGACGTAGTGTAAACCTGTAGCGTAGTCATGCAGCCAAACTTGCTGCTCAGGAGTAAGGGACTGCCAACGTCCTTCAATGAAAAGTTCTTCTTTTTCATTAACCTGTAAAACAGTGCGAGAATCGTCCATCACTCTCAGTTGGTGATCGTTGACAACCAACCCGTAGGCAAAATCGATTTCACAAGTCAATTCCGCTGAAGCACTTAATGGCCAGCTGAAAAGAGCAAAAGCGCCCCATTGGGCAACAGAGAGATATTTCCGCATTTTCATGCTGATATTGTGTCGACCTTTGCTGAAAATAGAAAGCCGGGATAAGCCCAACTCGCTAAAATTCAGGTTGAATACGTCGCGACATTCGAGGGATTGTTGACCATTCTGTACTCAGGGCAACCGCCTGAGTGAACAAAAAACATCAGCTGTGAAAATATGTAAAAGTTTCTTATCCGAAATGCCGCAAAATCATTCCTGATGGCTCTGCCGGAGCACCCATGCTCCAGAAGTTCGGTTAAGATATTTTCACTTATTGTTTAATAAATGTTCAGAGTCTCGCCCTGATTCTGTACTCAGAGTTGTGCCTGAAAACTAAATTGCTGCGCGCAAGCTATAATACTAATACCCATTGATGTGTGCTCAGCTCAGAGGAAGAAAGCTCTGAGCTGAGCACCTTCCATTCGCACCTGAATTATTCTTCTGCAATATACGTACGCACTAGCCGAACATACACAAACCGGTCTTTTTGTTTTATGGAATGGCTGGAGTTAAAAAAGGCTACAACCCAAGCCCTTTCTGGATCGCGGGTAGAAGGTGTTGATGTCCAAAAATCGTCTGGGGGTGTCTGCGGAAAAACGGAATCATTGATTGCTGGTCGAACGCATAAACGCTCTGTAACCGACGCCAGCTCTTTAACGTTTGGTAACCGCCATCCAAGCAAATCTTCTTTGCTGGCAGTGTGCGCTAACGTCAGTGCCTGTTGCCAGGTATACTTTATTGCCTCACCAGCACAAGTCGTGCCGTTCCACGTTTGTCCTTCAGCACACCGTTTCCACACCAAATCCGTGGTTTGATGCCATACTTCATCATTTTGAAGTTCCACAAAATCCTGTGTAGGCGTGGTTGCAATTGCGTCAGTTAAACAGGTTTGTGCCAGTGCTGAAAAAGATACCGCAAAGGCAATAAAACAAAATAGGCCTTTCATATTATCTCCCTGCCCTTACCAGGCGCACGTGAGCAACCTCAGCTTTGTTTAAGAAATTATCTACCCCGGAGGCAAAATCTAATGCCCAGGCATTGTTCGCCACATCGCCCTGAACACCATCGGCACCGGGCTGCCTTGTCCAGTACCATAGCGGCGCATCGCTCAAATCTCCTGTAAAAGGAAAATAGCTTTCATCTATCATGGCGCCGTTCTTTATTCCAAAATGAACCAGCGACATAAGTTCAAAGTGCGTTGGTAAGCGCCAGTCATAGAAGCCGCAAAGTCCTTCTGCGTTTACCGCCTGGGCATAAGCTTGTGCATTGCATTGCGATAAAGTGCATACCGCGTCTGCACTGGCGAGCGCCCCTGAGTAGCCGCCATTATCGTCCGATTGATACCAGCTATAGGAATTTCCGGCATCATGAATGCCGCCGTCACTGGTTTTATTTTCCCATACCAATCCCGTCACATTATCCCGAACGCAAGACCAGTTTGAAGCGTCGCCATCTTCCTCATCACCATTTGAATTAAGCTTAGTAAAATCAAAGCTGGCTTCGCCCCGACCCGCTTTTTCAATAAAACCGCTTTTTGCTACAACGTCAGCGCCACGTTGTCCATCTTGTCCGGGCCAGGCATTTTGATGTGTGTCTGTTATGTCTTTATTTGTCCCTTGGGTAATCATTCCCGTGTCATTAATAAGAGGAACAGGAAAAGGCCGCACCACGACCTCAATTTCCTTCTCTACATGATTACCGTTGGCATCTGTTACACCAAGTGTAAAAGTTAGATTGGTTTTGCTCGATACGACCGGGGCAACGGCAAACGTTAATACGTTCTCAGGCTGCTGGATTTGCACACTTTGCGCTCCGCTTGCTTCCCATTGGCTTTGCAAAGGAAATGCTGAAGGGACGGAAGAATCGGCAGTGCCGTTTAATATGATCGATTCACCACTGAACACTGCGTGATTTTCACCTGCAGTCACCGTGGGCTTGGTATCAGAACCGGACTGAATAGAAAGGGCAACGCCAGCGGTATTAGTCGCGCCCTCGGCATCGGTAACTACCAATTCAAACTTAAGAGTTTGTGCAGTATTGGCAATGGGTGTGGTAAAAGTCAGCCGCGGTTTATTTTTCTCTACATCAGCAACAACATCCGTACCTTCAGTTTGTTGCCAGGCCCATTTCGCGATTGGATCTGTTGTGTCTGGCGCATCGGCGTCGCTACTACCGGTGCCACTTAAGGTAATTTTTGCCCCTGCTGGGAAGGTATTGACGGGTAAATCTTCATAAGTGGGCACAACTATTTGTGCCACCGGAGCAATGTTATCCGGCACCACCATGATCACTACAGTGTCGGTGGCCGTACGCCCATTGGTGTCAGTTACCGTTGCCGTTAACGTATATTCTGTATGCTGAGCCGCCGCTGGTGCGGTAAAGGTGGCAGTAGGAGCTGCGTTATCTGCTTGCGTAATCGATAAAGCAGGTGAAGCAGACCAGCGATAGGTCAGGCTTTCGGAACCGCCGCTGACTTCAGCTGTTAAGGTAACAGTTGCGCCTTCGGTAACGTTGCGATCGGCGCCAGCATTGATGAAGATATTATCTGATGAAGAAGCTGAATCAGAACCACCGCCCCCGCAGCCGCTAACGGACAGCAATACTACTAACCCAACCAGCCCTTGACTGATATTACGGTTTGCAGATCGCCCACAAGTAAAAAAGAAAGATATTATTGAAGCGCTACGGTACCGCATGCCTACATCCATAGTTAATGCAAAAGATAAACTGCACACATTAGTGTGTGCTGAGATTAAGCAGCATGCCGAACAAAGCTCAGCGTTGTCTATTCGTTTGTTCTTCTTCCTCGCTACGCAACACCTGTAAGGCTTCAAGTTGCTTTTTACCTGCGGCAATGTCAGTAACATCGTAAATCATCATACTGAGATATTCGACTTTACCGTTTGCAGAAGTTAGCGGAGACAGCGTGATATTCTGGTACATGAACTGCTCATTGCCTGTAATCGGCCGGTAATTAGGAAACTTGAGCAAATAAGGCCGTTGTTCCCATGTCATAAATGCGCGGGTTTTTAGCTCAAAAACAGGGCGGGATTTTTTTGCAAACCACTGCGGGTCTATGTGAGGGAACAAGGACAAAAAAGATTTATCGCGCACTTCACTGGGTAGCATACCGCTATGGCTTTCCATAAAGCCATTCCATACCTTTACTTTAAACTCACGGTCCAGTACCACAATTCCAACATCTACCGTCTGCAACATATCCATCATCCAGTGGAATGACTGCAGTTCTTCCAAATCTGAATCGGCCACTAGAAATCCTCCAGTAGATGAGACAGCTTCTTGTTCATCGTGATCATCGAATCCTCGGTGAAAAGCAAAATAAGGTCACACTGCACATTGTAGCCTTCAAGGCCATAGCTTAATTCGATGGCGAGTGTACGCCGCCATTTCAGGCGGTTCATGCCGATAATGTCAGTAATTGCTCGATGCTGCCCCAGGACTACCGGATGCCCTTGGCTGAAATTAACGTCCATCTGACCTGCCAAGCCGGTTAAACAGGTGCCGATAAGAATACTGGCGGCGTCCATTAGCAACTCTAACTGCACCTGATCGTCAACGTCTTCCTGAATATCCAAAATTTTAGCGACATCTTCAAAACTTGAATCGCTTAAAATACAAATGGCTTCACCTCGAATTCCCGGCCCCAGAAATCCCTGGCAGACAGCGGTAACCTGCTCATGGCTTTCAATATCAGACAACATCATGTGCAGTTCTGACACTTCAATTAAATTCACATTAGGGATAGGTAGCCGCACAAATACGTTCATAATACGAGCAAGATGATCACCGGCCTGCCCCATCGCTATGTTGGTGATTTCCTGATAGCAATCGCGAATGTCAGGATCCAATTCATACGTATCTGTATTGCCAGATTCGTCGCCCGCCAAAATTTGATGGCTAACCAGCACTTGCTTAAGCGTCTCTGGATTCACCGGTTTACGAATAAAATCTATGGCCCCGAGTTGGGTCACCCGCTCAAAGGCTTCCGGTTGAATATCACCAGAAATAACAATGGTTTTGGTATCTAACCTTTGCTCCTTAATAGCTTTAAGGGTTTCGTAACCGTCCATTACCGGCATATTAAGATCTAACAACAACAGTTGCCCTTTGCCTTGTTGCAAACTATTGAGCGCTTCGCTACCGTTTTTGGCAAAATGCACCGCAACCTGCCAGTCTTGCGGCAGGCATTTGGCAACTTGTTTCCGCGCAACCAGAGAATCATCACAAACCAGCACTGAATACATTAAGCGAGACTACCATTTATGTAATGCTTACGCAGATAAGCATGGAAAACCGGCGCTTATGCGCCAGCATATTGAATAAAGTAACGTGACACGGAAAAACCGAATCGTACAGTTAACAAATAGCATTTATCTGCCAAATGTCCATAAACCGAGTTAAGGAATTCTTTTCTAGCTTATCAATACGGGCAACACCAAGGCTGTCATAATACCGTTTAAACACAGGCCAAGAGTGGCCAGCGCACCGGCCTCTTCACTTATTTGCAAAGCCTTTGCGGTGCCGATTGCATGACATACCGCCCCTAACGCTATCCCCTGCGCTTGTGGACAATTAACGGCTAATATTCGATACGCCCAGGGCGCCGTAATGGCACCAACAATCCCAGAGGTTATAACGAATACGGCTGCCATTGCGGGCACGCCACCGATGATTTCACTGGTTTCCATAGCCAGGGGAGTGGTAATAGATTTAGTCAGCATTGACATCTGAATAGCAAGCGGGGCATCAAAACTGTACAACAGGCTCCAAGCGATTACAGGAGAAACCACGCCCCCGATCATAACCGCAACTGTAAGCCGCCAGCCATTCTGCCGAATTCGCTGCCACTGAGCGTACATCGGCAGCGCCAATGCAACGGTGGCCGGCCCAAGCAACCAATGAATACTGCGGGTAGAAAGTAAATACTCAGCAAGAGGAGTGCTAGTCAGCGCCAGCACTATGGCCACCAGTCCAGCAGTTATAACCAGCGGATGGAGTATCGGATTGTCTCTGCTCATGCGCGCCACAATCACAGCAAAGACATAGGCTGCCAGCGTTACCGATATCCACAACAGGCCAGCGAGCGAAAACGCTGCACCCAGCGCTTCATAGACAGGGGTGAAAATGCTTTCAAACGCGTTTGCCATCTACTCTTCCTGCCTCCCATGCCTTAATACACGCTGAGCTACCCACGCCGTCAATCCTAATGAAACTGTAGTAGTGATAACAATGGCACCGACAACAGCGAAAAGGTTTTGCGCTATTTCATCCCGGTACAGCCCCACCCCGAGCACTGCCGGCACAAACAACAAAACCATATGCTTCAGCAACGGCCGTGATGCCGTTGTTAACGGCAGAGGCGTACGTTTTCGAAGGGTTAAAAATAGTAGTAGTAGCAATAGCCCCATAAGCGCGCCCGGAATGGCGATACCAAACCATGCCACCAGAAACTCGCCGAGAAAGAAACTAAAAAGGAGCCAAAACCAGCCCACCAGATGATGCTTTAGCATTTATTTTACGCAGTTATTGGCGACTTAGAATTTCATAGTAACTAAGGAGCTTTCAAAGAACCAGTAGCCTTGAACTTATAGAGGCGATCTTTTCTTTACGCTGCGCCAGCAAGCGCGCAAACCCGCTTCTTTCCCGTCTATTTGCGTCAAGTAACCCTAATTCGAGATAAGCCGCGCCACTCAATAACGACCTTTTTGCGCCTGGCACCGTTGTGCTTTCCGGTCATAGTCTGCTATGACGCATGAACCCCAGCCTTGCTATGTACAAAAATCTCATCATTGAGCCAGAACTATCTAATTAATAAATCTATTACGATATCTGGCAATTATTTGGCACTGCGGTAGATTGACTCGAGCATCACCCATTTTGGCACAAACTTACGCTTAATAAGAATCAAAAACGCTGGTTTTGCTCAAAGCGGGTAGCAGAAGTATAAAATACATCAGGCGTAGCAAAAGACACAAATGCAGCAAAAACAACACGGATCGACATCTGCAGCTTTAATATTTTCGGCGAGTAATAGAAACAAATCAAAGGAAACAGCAGCGTAATCGAAACCTTCAATTCGCTGCTACCAGATGGTTGGGGTATATCATCGAAAAAGCCGAAGCGCTACTTAACGACGACAGCACCGCCTAACTAAGCGGGTTAAAAGAAGCTATCCTGATGTATTTTTATAAACATATCGGTGCCCGCCTTACTGTAATCTATTTTATATTCTTTCCCATTCAGGGTTTGAATAAACAGCAGCGTTTTCTCATCACCAAATACTTCACCGGTAGTGATATCTACCAGTTCCATATCCATCATTTTTGCATCGCGTTTGTTTTCGGGAATTTTCCCTTCGTAGGGCTTGATGCTTCGAAACGTAACCAAAATAGGCGGGTTCTCATCACCATTGAGAATTAACAGGTCGAACTTCCGAATTTTGTGGATGATTGTATTTCTACCACTTACCAGAAAGGGCTTTTCAGTCATTTTTATCTCCGCGCTGGCTTGGTGCTGAATAAATAGTTGCCAAAGATAGCAAAGAAAGGGAAATGATGCACTAACCTCACGTTCTCTTCTAAGCCTGATTATTTACTTATTTTCGACCGACTCCGCATCTAACGCAAGTAAACTTTATCCGGTGCATCCCAGCGCAGCCATTCTCTAGAAGTTAAGTTACGCATCACTTTTTCACAACTTGCACTTCCTGGGTTGGCCATATTGCATTCTGCCTGCGCGCGTAAATCGGCCCGAAACAATAGCTGCGTCAAGCGCGCGTTTAATCGTAAGTTCGACACATTTTGCGCCATTGGCAGCTCCACGGTCACCCGATTTGGATATTGGCAGACAGTGGGCGGCGTTTTTGAATCTTCAGACTGACAGTTTCCACTGGCCAACATAAACGACCATATGGAAGTAGAGTTCTTGGCATCTTGCAATTCCAGGCGCATAAAAGAATGCCCTACGCGAGGCGACTGAAACATAGCAGCATTATTTAATGGCGCCACCTGCTCGGCCACAGGCGCATGGTTTTCTTTAAAAGGCAGGCCCATTGAAAAACGTAAAGAGGTAGCACGCGCCAATAGCTTAACGTTGGTGTTTAATTTAATGTGGGTATTGTTCGCGCTCGCATCACATGCATTGTGAAACTGCAGCAGTGACGCCTTCTTCGACTGCCATTCGTTTTCATCAAAATTAAGTGGCACCCATCTGCCTTCTACTTTCAGTTCAGGCTCGGTCAGATAAAAAGACAGATAGTTAACTTTCCATAACTCATGATTGATATCCACTAAATAGCTGCAATCTTCACCTTTTTGTAAATCCACAAACCTGATGGGAATATCGCCAGGACCGGAAGACTTCGATGACATAGTATCGCAAGCACAACATAGGCAAATTAACAGGAATAAACCGAAATTCTTAGCAGGTAACATATTTTAGTCTTATTAAATTAAAGGCAAGGCTTACGCATAAAAACACTGGGTGTAACCACACTTAACCATAGTAACAGTGTTAGCGCAACATCATTAAGAACGACGGTTTTGTTCTCGCCAGTCAATCATTCATTGCATCCTATTTGACAGTGTAGCCAAAAGCAAAAATTAAGACGTCTAAAAGCCACAAAGCAATGAGACTGTATAAGAAACCATCAAGCGTTAAAAAACCGTATTAAGATGGGGTGACAAGGCCGAAAAAACTGCTTATACTTCGCCCCGCTTGTAAAAACCGTCCGGCTTTACATCGACATCTCCAATGGCCCCATAGCTCAGTTGGTTAGAGCATCCGACTCATAATCGGCAGGTCGCAAGTTCGAGTCTTGCTGGGGCCACCAAGTTCTTCAGTGCTTTCATAGTATGTAGGCACTAACATATTTTATCCACACCTTCCATGAAGAGTCCCTGGAAGAGTCCTAACGGTTTTATTCACTCTGGCTCTACCCCATAATCGGGAGATTCCCACATCGCTGACGATTGATCAGGTCAACCATTCTCATTGGCACATGCAGCTCTAATTCTACTGCTTACAATGCTGCCTCAAACTAGATGCACTTTGATGCACAGCTAGTCACTAACACTCGTAAGGCCATCTGTTAAATATCTCTACCCTTTCGGTACAGTAAAGTCAGAGTACCAGGTGGCATGGGAAGTAAGGGGGACAGTAAAAACTGTTGAAGGTAAGGTAAGCTAGTCCACTACTCCATTTACATAAGCCGATAGAATTGCTTTTCAACGATCAAAAGCCGAAGCTCCACTCAGCCAGCAAAGGCTTGCATCCATAACGATGGGATCAGTTCAGAAATGAAATTTTCATTGTTGGTTGTGTTCATTTCTCGTCTACTTCAATCAAAGCATGACTCGCTTGAGTTTGACTGTGCGTACCTCCTGCATTAATCACGATGCAGTTACCTTTTCTCACTGCTGATTTGCTGGGTCTATGGACATGCCCGCACAAAACATATTTGGCTAAAAGTGTTTTATGCGTAAGCGCGTAGCTAAGGGAAGTGCAACCGTAATCAATACCGTCCTGAACTGCCGTTTTTGATCGCGCGGGTGGCTCATGATGAAGCAATACGTCGCACTCCCTGTACACGTCCAGATTACCGACATAGGGCACACATCCAAACGTGATGCCATTGAGCCTTACTTTCGCTCCATCACCGTAAACGTCCTTCACTCCTTCATTGTTTAACCAGCTTCCTTCTCTATAACTTACATCATGATTTCCCGAGCAAACCAGCAGAGGACGCGAGAATGATTGAAACCATTTTAAAAAGAATAATACCTGTAATTCGGGCGGTTCAGCCGCATCAATTCTTGTGTCGAGGAAGTCGCCGGTTAAACATACTACGTCGGCACACGCCTGGTTAACGGTAAGCCACTCACACGCGTTTTTGTTAAAGTGTAAGTCGGTTGCATGCAATACTTTCAATCTTTGTTCTACCCCAGTCCAACATAAAGAAAATTCAGTGAATTTTATATCACGCGACCGCTAACAGGACATCTGCATTTGATGGATTAGTCCTTGGCTGTAAATACAGCAAATCAAATAGTTTTGCTCTCGTTTCAGGCCAGTCGAACCCTATAACTTTTGGAAGCGGTATTCTACAACACTTGCTCAAACCTTTGGTCGCTCAGTAAATGAGAAACCAATTCCGTTGAAGTCCTCATACATCCCGTGCCGGTGTTAAACGTAAAAAACTGAACCTGCGGCAGGGAAGCATACCTCGACAATATACACCAGATTTTAAAGGCAATGGCGTTTACCGCGGCGACTAACCAGAAGCCTCGCCGACGGCCTTGATACAGTTCACGTTAACCAGTTAATTCTGAAGTACATCGGGCAACGTAAGGATCAGTCAACTACCGCCACCTACTATTCCGTATTAAAGGTAAAATCCGGCGCTGTCGCCGATGCGATTTTTTTTTCTCCTGCATCATGCCCGCTGATGACAGAAACATTGAAGGTACCCGGTGACGCGGAATTTTCTGCTTAATCTTAAGCGATACCTCAGACTTTTCGGATGATCATGTTCACCTAAAAGCTTCTTCGAGTTTAATGGAGTGACGTGATAAATTTCATGAATAATTACGCTTTCCGGCAGCAGCTTTCATAACGGACGGTGTTGGTCATTCAGATAAGTAAACACTACAGCTCGTTCTCCTGTTAAAGTGCAACTATGAGCCATAATGATTTTTAAACGTAGGTTCACTCAGAAGGCTCCATGAGACCACTATTTTATTCTCTCTCTACTCGTCGCTACAGAGTATTTCATATCCGGTGCCGCGTGGCCGCAATGGTGCGTTCGAAAACCTGAAAGCACAAACCCTGACCCACTTTTTACCAAAATTTAATTTTTCTACTGTAAGCTACAAATTTTTTTGATACTAGGAGGGCGTTGTTGCCTAAATTGAACTTTCCTGCGTTTGCCGGATCAGATCGTCACACTCATTAGCGGCGAATGAACATGGGCAAGGCAAAAAACAAGATATCCAATTGGTCGAAGTACAATCAGGCACTGGTTAATCGCGGCTCGATTACCTTCTGGATAGATGACAAAGCTATTGCTGCCTGGCACTGCGAAACACATCATGGTGGTCGGGGGCGAGGATTTCAGTTTTCGAATACTGCCATCGAAACGGCACTGACGATAAAAGCTGTGTTTAGTTTGCCTCTTAGAGCCACAGAAGGATTTCTGAATTCAGTGTTTGCCTTGATGAAACTGCCTTGCCGCTCTCCTGGTTACAGTTGCTTGAGCAAGCGAGCAAAGACGGTTGAGATTAATTATAAATGCCGCTCTCGTGGCCCTGTCGCCCACGTGGTCGTTGATGCCACAGGATTAAAGATCTATGGTGAAGGCGAATGGCATGCTCATAAACACGGAAGAGAGAAACGGCGGCGCTGGCGTAAACTACACGTCGCGGTGAACAGCGATACCCATGAAGTCATTGCCGCACAAATGAGTATGGAAAATGTGGGCGATAACCAAGTATTGCCCTCACTACTAAATCCGCTTCGGCGCAGAATAGATCAGCTCAGCGCCGACGGAGCCTATGATACCAAAGGCTGCCATCAGTTGTTGATGAAGAAAAAGGTAGCGGCCAGTATCCCGCCGCGAGAAAATGCAGGCTTCTGGCAAGAAGGTCATCCTCGTAACAATGCAGTGAAGGCACTCAAAGCGGGGAAACTGGCAGATTGGAAGCAGGAAAGCGGCTACCATCGTCGCTCCCTGTCAGAAACCGCGATGTACCGTTATAAAACCTTGGTCAGCAACCGATTAAGTCTGCGCAGTCATAATGCTCAGGTCGCGGAAATGATGGTGGGTGTTAAGATAATGAACAGGGTCATTGGGCTTAGTGTGCCTGTTCGTCAGGAAACTGATTAATCGGCCGGAGCGCCCAACCCCAAAGGAATAGAAGCAATTATTTGATCAACAACGCCCGAATTAGCTATAGATTGTGAGCATGTAGCATAGGAAACAAATACTGCCTGCAATATTGTATGAAATCTGACAACATCTCCTGACAAGTTGATATTAGTCCCTCTCGCACGGCTCATTTATGCTGATTTTTATCGAAAAAATGAGACTAGCAAAGTCTTCCCTTAGTATCTCTAAGCCAAGTGCAGTTTATATTTCCGATATTGAAGGCAAACGGTTTTCTTCCCATAACTGACCTTTTAATTATGTCCTCATTTACTGGGCAAAGAGAGTCAACATGTGGAAGTTGTCGATTGCATCACGTGAGCATCGGCCTATAAAGTAGTAAATAGTAAAACGGCAACCAATCTGATAGTCACCATCTTTCCCGTTGGCCATTGCTATAACAAGATGCACCAATTTATCGCTTTCCCATTGAGCTCGTACTCGCAGACCATGGCCAACGGCGAATTTTATGGCCTCTCAGCGCATAGAAAAGTATGAACAAATAGCACGGCAAGCCTACAAGATATGCAAGTTGTAAGTCGCCGGTGGCGGATGAAATTTTACCGAATACCAGCGGCAAAATCGCCCCTCCGGATATTCCCATAATAAGGAGCGCAGAACCCTGAGCTGAGTGCTGCCCAAGATCTTTTAAAGCCAGGGGCCATACGGATGGCCAGACCAATGCGTGAGCGAGCCCCATTAATGCGACCCATGTCACCGGGTTCGGCAATACCGGAATTCCTGTCCAGCCCCACAGTAACTGAGACAGACTTACTGAGTCCGGCGAAGCTGTAATAATCCCCACGATGCAGGCACTCCCTGCCACTGCAGAAAGAGTTAACGCTTTTTGTTGTGAAATAAAACGCGGAATACAAATGATGCCAAGCACATAACCTATAACCATAAAAAACATGGTATAGGAAGTTAATCCGGAGAAATTAGGGACATCCAGTGATGCACCATACAAGCCTATCGTATCGCCGGCGATTACCTCAACCCCCACATAAGCAAATAATGCAAAAGCACCCAGCACTGCCTGAGGATAATTTAAAATTGAAGATTTCTTTTCGGCTGTCGCAATACTGCCGCTAGGATCACTTGTGGGCTGGATCTCAGGTAACGGTGCAAACTTTAGTAATCCAATCAGTACAAATAACACTCCCGCCATTATGGTATAAGGCATTATGAGCTTTTGTGAGAGCGTTTCTTTATAGATCAGAAATTGCTC